>ONCQ01000007.1:98937-99263 GCA_900316355.1 uncultured Prevotellaceae bacterium
TCTTGATGGCGACCGGCGCACGGGTGCGTAACGCGTATCCAACCTGCCGTGTACTCCGGGATAGCCCTCTGAAAGGAGGATTAATACCGGATGTGGTCGAGTTGAGACATCTTTACTCGATTAAAGATTTATCGGTACACCGATGGGGATGCGTACGATTAGGTAGTCGGCGGGGTAACGGCCCACCGAGCCGACGATCGTTAGGGGTTCTGAGAGGAAGGTCCCCCACATAGGAACTGAGACACGGTCCTAACTCCTACGGGAGGCAGCAGTGAGGAATATTGGTCAATGGGCGAGAGCCTGAACCAGCCAAGTAGCGTGAAGGA
>ONCQ01000009.1 GCA_900316355.1 uncultured Prevotellaceae bacterium
GTGCAATCCGTTTAATCTGTAGAGGAGAATTACACGCGCTCGGCGCTTGCGACGCTTGACACTTCAAGAATAAAACGCATTTTTCTCTACAGATTACACAGATTAAACAGATTTTTCGAACCACGAATTTCCATAATGAGCATCATGAATGGAACATCAATCGATCATAAATCCGTGCAATCCGTTTAATCTGTAGAGGAGGTTCCCTTACCCTCGGCTTTGCCGCTTCCTCGAGCGCCAGCAAGTCTGAATTGAACCCTTGAACTTTTGGAGCAGCGAGAGCAATCAAGCTTGCTTGAATTGCCGAGTTGCGAAAAAAGTCAGCGAAGCTGAACTCTTGAACCTTTGAACCTTTAACCCTCTAAACCCCAAATCCCCCAATGGTAGAAGTATCTACTCCCCTCCCTACTTAGGGAGGGGTCGGGGGTGAGTCTTATGAAAGAATCCACGAAGAAAACACTGAAGCGCATCGGTGAGATTGTCATCACCATCCTCACGGCCCTGCTCACCACGCTGGGCGCACACGCCGCAGGCATCGTCAGCGATGTCTGCTGAAGCATCACCCCGAGAAAAGCCCCGCCACAAAAGCGGGGCTTTTACTATGCAGGAAAAAAAGCAGGGCGAGGCGCGGTTTTTCGACGCTTTTTTGTTTTCGTATTCAACTTTTTGTTACCTTTGCCCTCAAATTACGCGAAAATCATGAATAAGAAGACTCTTTATGCCCTTGTGGCAGTGGTTGTCGTGCTCTTAGCCGGCATGGCATACCTGATTTTCTCGCTGAACAAGTCCAACGAGGAAAACAAACAGATGCTCGAGCTTGCGGAAATGGACAAGCGCGAGATGGAGAACGAGTATGAGCACTTTGCACAGCAGTACAACGAGATGAAGACGCAGGTCACCAACGACTCGCTGATGGCGCAGCTGGAACGCGAACAGCAGCGCACACAGGAGCTGCTGGAGGAGCTGCGACGCACGAAGAGCAACGATGCGGCCGAGATCACGCGCCTGAAGAAGGAGCTGTCCACGATGCGCGAGGTGCTGAAGAGCTTCGTGGCCGAGATAGACTCGCTGAACCGACTGAACACGCAGCTGATGGGCGAGAACGAGGACCTGCGCCAGCAGCAGGCTGTGCAGGCGCAGCAGATCTCCAGCCTCTCCTCGGAGAAGGCGTCGCTGTCGGATAAGGTGGCCATCGCCAGCCAGCTGGATGCTACGGGCATCCGCGTGCTGGGCCTGAACAAGCGCGGCAAGGATGCCAAGAAGACGAAGGATGTGAAGAAGTTCCAGGTCTCCTTCAGCATCGCCCGCAATGTGACAGCCGCCTCCGGCAACAAGACCATCTATGTGCGCATCCTCAAGCCCACGGGTGAGGTGCTCAACGGCGGCGGCTCGTTTGACTATGAGAACCGCCGGCTGGAGTACAGCATCCGCAAGGATATCGAATACAACGGCGAGGAGACGCCCGTGACCGTGTATTGGGATGTCACGGAGATGCTCGTGGCCGGGCAGTACCGCGTCCAGATCTTCGCCGACGGGAAGAATATCGGGGGAGGGGCGATTTCATTCGAAAAATGAAATCGGTTTAAGGTTTAAAGTTTAAAGTTTAATGAGGAATGTATTTCAGTAGTGAAAACTTCTCATACAGAAAGCTGGTTGTATATCAACATGCACGGGCTTTCAATAAGACTGTTTATATACTTTTAAAGAAATTCCCTGTTGAAGAACGCTTTGCGCTATGTGATCAAATGCGTAGAGCGGCCTCATCAATCCCTTCAAATATTGCAGAATGTTCAGGACGTATTTCAAAGAAAGAGAAATTGCGTTTCATAGAATATGCCCAAGGTTCATTATCTGAAACTATGTGCCAATTGGAATTGTCTTTTGATGTCGGTTATATTAATAAGGCAGAACTTGATTCAATGGACGAAAAGGCCATCGTTATACAAAAGTTGTTGTCTGGCCTTTATAACTCCTATAACGATTATCATAAGTAATTACATTAAACATTAAACTTTAAACATTAAACTGAAAAAACATGGAACATGTTTTTGCTTACATTATCTCCCTCGGTGCATCGGTGATGATGCCCATCCTGTTCACCATCATCGGCCTGTGCATTGGCCTGAAATTCGGCAAGGCGCTGCAGAGCGGCTTGTATGTGGGCGTCGGTTTCGTGGGCCTCGGCATCGTCACGGCGCTGCTGACCAACAACTTCAACGGCCCGCTGACGAACATCTCCGACATCTACCATCTGCAGCTGAACATCTTCGACATGGGCTGGCCGGCAGCTGCCGCCGTGGCGTATAACACCGCCGTGGGCGCACTGATTATCCCCATCTGCCTGGGCGTGAACTTCTTGATGGTGCTGACGAAGACGACGCGCACGGTGAACATCGACCTGTGGAACTACTGGCACTTCGCCTTCATCGGTGCCGTGGTGTATTTCGTGCAGGGCGAGAGCCTCGCATGGGGTTACTTCGCCGCCATCGTGTGCTATATGTTCACGCTCGTGATGGCCGACCTGACGGCCGAGAAGTTCCAGAAGCACTATGAGCTGGACGGCATCTCAATCCCGCAGCCCTTCTGCCAGAGCTTCGTGCCCTTCGCCATCGCCATCAACTGGGTGCTGGACCGTATCCCGGGCTTCTCGAAGCTGGACATCGATGCCGAGGGTCTGAAGCGTAAGTTCGGCGTGCTGGGCGAACCGCTGATACTGGGCGTCATCGTGGGTGCACTGATAGGCGCGCTGAGCGTGAAGGAATGGAATCAGGATGCCGCGAAGATCATCCTCTCACTGGGCGTGATCATGGGCGCCGTCATGGAGCTGATACCGCGCATCACGAAGCTGTTCATCGACGGTCTGATGCCCATCAGTCAGAAGACGAAGGAAGTGGTGGAGAAGAAGTTCAACGGCAAGAAGGTGCACATCGGCATGAGCCCCGCACTGGTCATCGGTCACCCCACGACGCTCGTGGTCAGCCTCCTGCTGATTCCCACAGTGCTGTTCCTGGCCGTGGTGCTGCCGGGCAACCAGTTCCTGCCGCTGGCCTCGCTGGCGGGGATGTTCTACCTGTTCCCCATGGTGCTGCCCATCACAAAGAATAACGTGGTGAAGACGTTCATCATCGGCCTCGTGGCCCTCACCGTGGGTCTCTACTTCGTCACGGACATGAGCGCTGACTTCACGGCGGCGGCCAACTCGGTCTATGCCGCCACACAGGATGCTGCGGCTCACGTGCCCGACGGCTTCCTGGCCGGTGCGCTGGACTTCTGCTCGTCGCTCTTCGGATGGGTCATCTTCCGCGCCTGCAAGAGCCTCGACTATGTCGGCATGGGGCTGCTCTCGGGCTTCACGGTGGTCATGATGTTCATCAATCGCCGACGCATCGTGGCGGACGAGAAACAGAATAAGGGGACTCTCCCCCCGCCCTCCCTATAAAGGAGGGAGCGGTCACCGTTCAAGAATTGCATACAATAATAAATATCCGATAAAGTTTTAATAAATTATGAAAAAAAGAATCCTACTGTTGGCAATAGTAATTGCCCCCTCCCTGATAGGGAGGGCGGGGGGAGAGTCTTCCCAGCACGTTTATTTCCAGACCGCCTGCCACCCCGCAGACGTCAAGCACTACGACACCCAGACCCTTCGCGAGCGCTTCGTGATGGAGAAGGTCATGGCCGCCGATGAGATCAACCTGACCTACTCGCAGTACGACCGCTTCATCTTCGGCGGTGCGATGCCCGTCACGAAGGACCTGAAGCTGGAGACCTTCGACGCCCTGAAGGAGCCCTACTTCCTGCACAGCCGTGAGCTCGGCATCATCAACACCGGCGGCGACGGCATCGTCATCGTGGACGGTCAGGAGTACCCCCTCGGCTACAGCGAAGCCCTCTATGTAGGTCGCGGCTGGCTGGGCAAGGACAAGAACGGCAACAGCATCGATTCCAACCAGGAAGTCATCTTCCGCTCCAAGGACGCCTCGAAGCCCGCGAAGTTCTACCTCAACAGCGCTACCGCCCACAAGCACTACAAGACGCAGTGGGTGACGCTCGACGGCCGCAAGAACGGCAAGGTGCAGTCCCTGAAGGCCACCATCATCGGCACCAAGGAGAAGCCCCTGGGCACTCTCGCAGAGAGCAACCAGCGCACCATCAACCAGCTCATCGTGAACACCGCACTGGAGGAAGGCCCCTGCCAGCTGCAGATGGGACTGACACAGCTGCAGCCCGGCAGCGTGTGGAACACGATGCCCCCTCACACCCACGGCCGCCGCATCGAGGCTTACTACTATTTCAACCTTCCCGAGACACAGACCATCAGCCATGTCATGGGTGAGCCGCAGGAGAGCCGCATCGTATGGCTGCACAACGAGCAGGCCATCATGTCGCCCGAATGGAGCATTCACTGCGCCAGCGCCACCTACTACTACACCTTCATTTGGGGCATGGCCGGCGAGAACCTCAACTACAACGACAAGGACAATATCCCCGTCATCGACCTCCGCTAAGGAAAGACAGACAGAAAAAACAAGAGGCCCGCAAACGCTTGCGGGCCTCTTGCTTTTTATCTGTCTGCCTTATCGCACCATCACCTTGCGGCCGTTGATGATGTAGAGGCCGCGCGGCAGCTTGCTGTCGGGCATTGTGCGATAGAGCCTGCGTCCGCTGAGGTCATAGACGGCGCCGTCCCATTCTTCACTGTTCACTCTTTCATTCTTCACTTCCTCGATGCCCACGCCCTCGGGTGAGAAGTCCGTGGTGCGGTTGGCCAGCGTCTGCAGACCGCGCACATCGTCGGCCGTGAGAGCCTTGTCATAGATGAAGAGGTCGTCGAAGCGGGCAGCGGGAGAGCCCTGGGCGGCGTCGCCGTGGCCGAAGCTGAAGTAGGAGGCGTTCGTCACCATAGACAGCACATGCTGGTAGTCGAAGAGCTTGGCGGCTGCGGCTGCGGTGCCGGCGGTGCCGGCAGTGGAGGTGAAGTACTTATGCGCCTTCTTCACGCCATCCACATAGAGGCTCACGCCGTTGGCAGCGTCCACAGTCACTGTCAGTAGCACCCATTTGCCGGCGGGGATATACTTGGTGGCATTTGTGCCGGCATCGTTGAGGGCATTGATGTCAAAGGAGTTGGTGCCTGCGGCATCATCCTGGAAATGCATAGTGGCGTTGCCGTTGATGAAGAAGCGCTGCTTCACGGAGGTGTTGGTCGGTATATTATCCGTGAAGCTCCAGAGCGTGCCCCTGAGGTCGGCGTCATCCTCGCGATAGAGGCGCACGGCCACGCTGAAGCCGGTGAGGCCTGTCTGGTCCTTGAGCGGGTTGGGGAAGCGCACGAAGCTGTTCTTCTTCACGTCGCCGGCGTTGATCTGTGCCACCTTACCGTAGCGCGTGGGGTCTGCCAGGAGCTTGGCGATGGGCGTTGCCGTGCCCTGACGCGTGAAGGTGGCGGACTGCGTGTTGTTGTAGAGGTTGCGGGCTGGAGAGTCTTCGAAGTCGTAGTAGGCGGCGATGCCCGTGAGCGGTTCGCCCGCGACGGTGACAGCCTTGGCAGCGGTCACGGTGAGCGTTCTGTCATAGGTGTAGTTGTCGCAGCTGATGTGGCAGGTCAGCTCCACGCGCGTAGCCTCGTCGGTGGGATTGTACTGCCCGTCCGGCGCGATGATGTCGGGGGCTGAGGACTCCCAGATGATGTTGGCGCCGTAGTAGTCCTGACCGTAGAACACCAGGTTCTTGGTGACAGAGGTGTTGGAGGTGACCGGCATAGTGTAGTTCTTGGTGGTGTAGGCGATAGCGCTCTGCGGTTCCATGCGCCAAGCCCACAGGCTGACGCCGTTCTGTGCCGTGGCGGTGATGCCGATGGCCTTGAGCTTGCGGCCATCCACCTGCTGCTGCACGACGACACCCTTGTAGGTGGTGCCGCCTGCGGAGAGGGTGATGTAGGCGGTGCCGTCCTTCAGGGTCCACGAGCCGCTGAGTGCTCCGCTGACGATGCCGCTGGCATTCAGCTTGATCTGCACGGGCGTGACCTCCTCGAACTCGGCATAGTTCATCTTATATTTATGGATGAGCACATCGTATGTGCCGGCCATTTCTTCCATGGTATAGCGGCAGCCGGCAGCCAGCGAGGCATCGGTGTCCTCCTCGCCGTTGTACTCGAAGGGGGCGGCACAGAGCCAGCCGTCCTCGTTGAGGAAGAGCTGACGCACACGCACCTGATGGAAACCATTTTGGGGCATCCCGTCGTTGAACTTGGTGTGATAGATGACAAAGGCGCGACCCTCGGCATCGACGGTGGCGCTGTTGTGTCCCTGTGCGCACTCGCCCACGGTCTGAAAGCCCCAGCCGTTGTAGGCGCCGAGGAGTTTCATGCCGCCGTTGGTGTTGGCATTCGGGCCGTAGTTGTTCCATCCGCGGTCGTGGTAGCAGGCGTCGTGGTTGGTGGCATCGAGATAGACACCGTCGGGGGTGGCAGAGCGGAATGTACGCATCTCATAGCCGCCAGTAGGAATCTTATTGCCGTTCTTGTCAAGCTTGTAGCTGCCATCCTGATTCATCTCATAGCCGCCAGGAGCGAAGCCGCCATAGGAGACAAAGAGGTAGTAGTACTGGCCGATATGCTTGATGTAGGCTCCCTCGCCGCTGGCGTAGTAGCCGCCGGCGATGCGCTTGCCGAAATAGGGGTCGGAGAGAGCTCGGCCGCTGTTGTCGTTGACGGTGGGATAGGTGACGGTGTAGTCGCGCAGACCCGTCGTCTTGTCGAGTTTCAGGATGAAGATGCCACCGCTCCAGGAGCCATAAACCATCCACAGCTGCCCCTCCTCATCGAAGAAGGTGCAGGGGTCGATGTCATTGGTCCACCAGGTGCCCCAGTCGTTGCCCTTGTTGTACTGCGAGGGCAGAGAACTCTGTGCGCCGATGACCAGCTCAAGGTCGGTCTTCTTCCAGTTGATGACGGAATTCGTACCATTGATGAAACCAGAATAATGCACGGGACCCTGATAGACGTAGGGGCCCATGATGTCGTCGGCGGTAAGGAGCACGATGACCGAGTGCCAGTTGTCGCCGTTGATGCTCTGATACATACACCATTTCTGCATCGTGGGGTTGTAGATGAGGTCCGGTGCCCACATATTACCGCCCAGCCCCCACTCCACTTGGTCGGCATGAGCCCATGACTTCGCATCGAAATTGCCGAAAGGCACTTCCGTGACAACACCGTTCACCAGGGCGCGCACGGTCTTCGTCTGGTTCGTGGAGAAGGCATCCTCATAGGAGCAGCTGACGACCTGACCGCTGCCATTGACAGTGCCGAAGATGGCATTGCCGTTGAGGCCGCTCCAGTTTTGCATGTGGTCGGTGCTGCGGGCGAAGCCACGCATCGTTCCTACGAGGTAGAAGTTATCGCCGGTCGTGTGTACGACACTGGGGTCGTGGACACTGACACGGTTGTGATTTGACGTGGCATACAGCGCGTTGAGCTCCGCCAGCTGCAGCTGGACGGGGTCTTGTGCAGAGAGAGACAGGCTCGTGGCGAGGGCTATCAGAAGGGAAGAAAGGCGATAATGTGTCATCATATTACATGTTTTTGCGGCCAAAGGTAGGCTTTTTCGATGACTTTTCTTAACACTTTTCCCGCTTTTAACGTGTTTTAATATAAATAAGGTGTAATGATTTGGTGGCCTCAACAGAAAACCATTCCTTTGCACCCGAAAAAGGAATAAACCCATTAAACCTTCTGAAGCGCCAGAAGTCATAAGTGAAAATGCCCCCGAGTCCCCTGAAGGGGAGCGTAATGCCCCCGAGCCCCCTAAAGGGGAGCGTTGGGAGTGACGAATGACGAATGACGAATAAGATAATGAAAAGTGAACTTTAACCCTCCACCCTCGCTCTGCGAGGCCCTCCCCCCCACGGGGGGAGCGGGGAGAGGGGCCTTTAATAATAAATCGTAAATAGTAAATCTAAAATGAAGAAGATTTTGATGCTCCTCATGGCAGGAGTGCTGCTGACCTCCTGCGTCAGCAAGAAGAAGTTCGGCGAACTGCAGACCAACTACAACGCTTTGCAGACACGCTATCAGGCCGCTCAGGTGGACCTCGCCGAGAACCGCGCCACCATCAAGAGCCTCGAAGACCGTCTGGCCGAGGCCCGCGCCGCCAACGACAAGCTGCAGGCTGCCTTCGTGGCCCTGCAGGGCTCGCTCGACAAGAGCCTGCAGCAGAACACCGAGGGCAACGTGAACATCTCCAAGCTCGTGGATGAAATCAACGCCTCCAACAAGTTCATCAAGCAGCTCGTAGAAGCCAAGGACCGCAGCGACAGCCTCAACATGGTGCTGACGAACAACCTCACCCGCTCACTTTCCAAGGAGGAGCTGAAGGATGTCGATGTGCAGGTGCTGAAGGGCGTCGTATATATCTCGCTCTCCGACAACATGCTCTACAAGAGCGGCAGCTACCAGATCAGCGACCGCGCCGGCGAGACCCTCAGCAAGATTGCCAAGATCATCACCGACTACAAGGACTACGATGTGCTCATCGAGGGTAACACCGACAATGTGCCTATCAGCAAGACCAACATCCGCAACAACTGGGACCTCGCTGCCCTGCGTGCTTCCAGCGTTGTGCAGGCCCTGCAGAACAACTACGGTGTTGACCCGAAGCGCCTGACAGCCGGCAGCCGCGGCGAGTACAACCCCATCGCCTCTAACGACACCGATGCAGGTCGTGCCCGCAACCGCCGCACCCAGATCATCATCACGCCGAAGCTCGACGAGTTCATGGATCTCATCGGCCAGGCTCCCGAGGGTGCCGAGGGCGAATAACGGAACAAGACATCACAAAAAAAGAGGCTGTGTCAAAATACATGACACAGCCTCTTTATTTGTTTTCCACAACGAATTATGCCTTGAAAACCTCCTCGCCGTCGATGATCGTAGCCACGATGTTGGCCTTTGCCACCTTCTCGATATCATCGTGCAGGAAGTCGCAGTCGAACACGGTCATGTTGGCAACCTTATCGACCTCGATAGAGCCCAAGCGGTGCTCCTGATGGAACTGGCGGGCTACGTTGATGGTCATGGCACGCAGCGACTGCTCGCGGGTGATAGCTTCCTTGAGATTGCGTGCCTTGAAGCCTTCAATACCCATGAATCCAGCGGGAGCATTACGCTTCTCTGCCGTATAAATGCTGAACTTGATGTCCATCATCGGCGACACAGGATAGTCGGAGTGGAACACCACGTTGGCGCCGGCATCATAGAATGACTTGATGGGATAAGCCTGATCTGCCAACTCCTGACCCACATAAGATATTTCCTGCTCATACACGCCCGGAACAGCTGGTGACCACAGTGGCGGTACTGCTGCTACCGAACCGGTTTCTGCCATGCGACGGACATCCTCGTCGGTCACGAAGTGCAGGTGTGCCAGCACGTTGCGCTGATCCATATTGCCGGTCATCTTTTCGGCATCCTCAATGCAGCCCAGCATATAGTGTGTGGCACCGCCACCCTCAGAGTGAACATGAACGGACATTCCTTCCTTGTCGGCCTCTGCTATCAACTGCACCATCTTGTCGTGGTCGTTGTAGCGCTCATTGCCGTGATAGCCAGGAGTGTCGAGGTAGTCCTGGTTCTGCCAACCTGTATGCGCCTCGGTCACACCGTCGAGGAAAGCCTTAGCACCGATGATATGGAAATACTCACCACTCATCTCAGCACGCAGAGCAGCGATGCGGGCAATCTCTGTCTTGGCGTCGGCATTATCAGTCACATACATCCATGCGTATGTGCGCAGCTTCAGCTTGCCCTCCTGCTGCAGTTCATAGTATGCCTGGGGAGCAGCGCGATGTATAACTTCCGCACCAGCATCACCAACGGCCGTATAACCTTTGCTGAACGCAAACTCCTGCCAGGCGAGCAGATAGTCCTTGATGTCTCTCACCGTGGTGGGCAACTTCGGTACGATCTCGAACAAAGGCCCTTCACAGATATAGCCGTCAGGGGCGCCATTCTTATCTACGTGCACCAAGTCATAGCCCCATTTCTTGGCATACTCTGCATCAACGCCGGCCCATTCCATCGCCTTTGTATTCATCAACATGGAATGACCGCCGCCAGTTTGCATGAAGACCGGCTTTTCGGAACAGATCTCGTCCAGGAATGACTTGTCAACGTATTCTTCATTTTCCACCCAACCGGCAGCCACGTAGAAGTCGCGCTGCGGATTCTTCGCAATAAACTCCTTGATGATCTCGCGGTATTTGGGATAGTTTGTCAAGCCTGCCTGCATCAGGTCTGCCTGCCCGATAGCACGTTCTCCGGCAAAGCTGCCGTGGCAGTGACTTTCCATGAAACCGGGATAGATGTAGTTGTCCCCATAGTCCAGCACCTTGGCGTCAGCACCGGCCAACTTCTTCGCCTCCTCTGCGCTGCCAATGTATGAGAACACGCCGTCCTTTACCACTGCGGCCTTGGCAAAGGGCCGCTTTTCATCAACTGTGATGATGTTGCCAAGAATAAGTGTCTGTTTCATATGATTAAAGTATTAATTTATTGTTCACTTTTCACTTTTAATTGTTCATTCTCTTCCCCCTGATATACACTTCGCTTGGTTTGTTGTAGCTGATGCCCTCATGTTTTGCTGTAAGCAGATCATTGTCGAACACCAGGAAGTCGGCATCCTTGCCAGCCTCGATAGAGCCCTTGGAGGCTTCGATGCCGAGCTGTTTGGCACCGTTGATGGTGTATCCAAGCATCATCTCCTCAATGTTCATTCTCTCACTCGCTGGAGGGAATGGAGCAACAGTTCTTCCGACTTCATCGAATCTGGTATTCTCATTGATCCAGCGTGTCATTCCGACCTCCATGGCTAAGTAGGGACTCCAGTTCTTAAAGTCGCCATAGAAGACTTCATCGCTCGACCAAGTCACATTGGTACCGCTGTCCCACAGCGTCTTACAGCGGTACATCTTGTTTGCGCGTTCCTCGCCCATTAGAGCGGTATAGAGATGAATAGGCTCGCCACCTATGTTGCCACTGTGCCACCACGGAGTGAAATTGGCTGTTACGCCAAGTTTGGCAAAACGAGCCAAATCAGCGTCGTCCTGAATCCACAGATGAGCACAGGTGACCTTCACATGGTATTGGTCGCCCAGTTCTTTTCTTGCCAGCTCCACGCCGTCCAGCACCACACGGGATGCAGCCTCGCCGACGGTGTGTAAGTGAAGATCCAGCCCTGCCTCATTGAGTTCTTTCAAGATTCCCGCTACCTGTTCTGCATTAAAGGCGGAAGCGCCCAACACACCGTCCACGTAAGGCGTGACCATTGCAGCGGTCTCAATCTTCATTGTGCCGTCCATGAAAATCTTCAGTGTATGCACCTTCATGTGCTCTGTGTTGAACTCGCGATTGAAGCGCTTCACGCCCTCCATGGCTTCCTTCAGTTTAGCTGGCTGTGTGAGCACATAACATCCATCAACATAGATTGGCAGTTTGCCCTGCATGTCAAAATTGCGTAACTGCGCGTAAATACGCTCTTGGATATCGTTGTGTTCCGGGAAGCCTGCGTCAAAGACTGCACTTACACCATATTCTTTACTGAAGTCAATCCAGCGGGAGAGTGCCGTTCTGATTTGTTCATCGGTCAGGTTTTTCCTTAATTCATCGAAAAGGAATGGCCAGCTTGCGGTCTCGTAGGACTCTCCTGTCAGGTGCCCGTCCTTGCGCACAAAATAAGCGAGTTCAGGCACAGGATCAGGCGTGGCGTCGGTAATTCCGTGTGCCGCGAGAACCTTGGAATTCACCCAGTTGCTGTGACAGCCTATCTCCAAGACAACGAGCTCCTGGCCCTGACTGATTGCGTCAAGGTCCTCCTTGGTAATATTGTCTCCATTCAAGGCAGACTTCTCCAGCGCGAATCTGTAACGTTTCATACCTGGATTCTTCTGAATATAATCTGCCATGAAGTCCATGCACTCCTGCTTCGTTGGGCACAACACGAGCACGCCCAAATCTACGTACTCAAAGCCGGTGCCAGTGGTCACATGCACATGGCTGTCGATGATGCCAGGCATGACGAACTTGCCGCCGAGGTCGGTGACTTCGCCCTCATAGGCGGCAAGACCTGCTTCATCACCTACATACACAAACTTTCCGTCCTTCACTACCAAAGCAGTAGCCAGAAGGTTCTCCTTATTCGAAGTAAAAATCTTCGCATTCTTGATAATCTGATCTGCTTTCATGTTTTTTTCTTTTTATGATTAATGTTTGAAATAAAATCACTCAACGGCTAATGATGCCCTTATTTGTCAACAGGATCACGCCCAGCGTCATGCACTCTGTCACAGGAACAGCGAGCCACATGCCTTGCGGGGAAATGAACATAGGCATCAGGATAAATGCCGGGACAAGGAAGATCAGACCTCGGAGCAGCATACATAGCGTAGCCCGGGTGTTCTGCTCGGTGGCTTGGTAATAGCCGATGATGGCCACATTCATCGCAAAGAAGATAGCTGAATAAGCGAACAGAGGCAGTCCGTTCATCGCTATCTCATAAGCATTCGTGCCTGCTTGCAGGAAAAGACCAATCAGCGGTTTGGCCGCCAAGGTGAGAAACGTGGTTGCCAATACGCCACAGATGGTGGCGGTGCTGAAACTCACCTGGAAAGCTCTTCGCACACGGTAGCGGTTGCCTGCACCATAATTGAAGCTGATGATAGGCTGGGCAGACTGCGCCACCGAATTGTTGACCATGAACACGATAGGATAGAGATAGCAGGCTACGCTGAACGCGGCGACACCATCTTCGCCCAACTCGCGTATGAAGACGTAGTTGCCCGTGAGCAGCATCATGGACATGGCCAGCTCTCCCAGCATGGAGGAGAAACCGCTGCGAGCCATATAGCCTACATTGCGTGCTGTCAGATAAAGGCTGGTAAGGCTGAGCTTCAGGCGGAGGAACCTGACGGCCTGCGCACGGAAGAACATATACCACACAACCATCGCTGCAGCTGCGGCACAGCTGATGGATGAGGCGATGCCGCTGCCCGCAATACCCATCTGCATCGGAAACACGAATAGCCAATCCAGGAAGATGTTCAGTAAGCCGGGAAAGATTTCCAATGAGGCTGCAAACTTAGGGGAGCCGTCAAGCCGGATGACGAAGGTTCCGATCATCTGTATGACGATGCAAATGCAGCCCGGAAGGATGGCGAGCAGGTAAGCCTGACACAGTGGCAACAGGGCATCGCTGCATCCCAGCAGTCGCAGGAAAGGCACGCGGAAGACAAAGACTGCAATGGCGGTAATGGCCATCAGCAGCGTGGCCACATCGAAGGCTTGGGTGATATTGATATTGGCGGCCTTGTGGTTGTTTTGTGCCAGATGTATGCTCGCCACCACAGACACGCCCACGCCGAACATCAACGCTATGCCCGTGGTGATCAGAAACAACGGAGAGACGATATTGATAGCTGCCAGCGCATTGCTGCCCACTCCTTGTCCCACGAAGATGCCGTCTGCAACCGTAAAGAGCGATGCAAACACCATTGACAGCAGCGTAGGATAGAAGATGCTATGAAACAGCGGCTCTATCCTCGACTTCCCAAAGTCTATACTGTCTCTTTCCTTGTCTTTGATCTTTTTCGCCATCTGCTTGAACCTGTCAGAGCATGTAATACTTGGTCAGGAAGTAAGTCCTCTCCCAATCCACAATCTTAACCTCGGACTCCTTGGCAGGATGGATGTCGAATTCATCCAACACCATCACCCGCTTGTCTTTCAGGTCATAGAGCGGCCATTCAGGGGACGGGCAACCAGTCCTTGCGAACTGTACCCACATCTGACGCATAGCCTTTGAGAATGTGGGGTCATAGGGCCTTCCATCAACAAATTCCGGATGCGCGAAGACGATGGGCACTTCTTCAAAATGCGCACTCTTGCGGATCGGGTCTGAAGACTCCACCCTATAGTAATAGTTGTAGGACTTACCGCCGCCTATGGTCTGGCTCTCCGCCAGCTTGATGGAGCCGTCGATAAACCAACTATGGCTGAAAAGACGGCTGTCCGGCTCCCAGTCCTCTACAGCCCCTTCCTTGCAGTAGCTTTCTACCTTCGCTTTCTCCTCCTCCGTCAGCAGATGGGCGAACTTCTTCGTCTTGCGGTCTGCGGCCCACACCTTGAAGTTTTCCACTTGCCAGTCCGCCACGAAGCAGTTCATCTCGTCCTTGTTGCATCCCTGTAGGAAGACAATATCCTTGGCCACGCCGTTTTCATATTCCTTCCACGGATCCAATGGCAGGATGCGTCCGTCTCGCACGGGGAACAGGCGCAGGGCAACCACATCGGCGGCAGTAGCGACAAGTTCGTCGGCCGAGAACTTCATCATGTCGGCGACGGTCGTGCAGCCAAGGGCCGCAATCAAATCATTCGTGGCAGCGATGGCCTCTTCCTGGGAAGATGACTGGCAGGGTGCGCCGCTTTGTGCGATAACCTTCTGAAAGAACTGCTGCGAGCCCTTGATCAGAGGCTGCATCGTCACGCTTCCTGCGCCGGCCGATTCACCCCAGATGGTCACGTTGTCGGGATCGCCGCCGAAGGCTGCGATATTCTCATGCACCCACTTCAGTGCCATCTTCTGATCCAACAGTCCCAGGTTCTGAGCGTCGGGATAATCCTTGCCATCCGGCAGATGCGACAAATGGAGGAAACCGAGGACGCCAAGCCTGTACTGGACGGTCACAAAGATTACGTCCGGATTCTCTTTTGCCAGGTTGGCACAGTCAAACAACTCGAGATTTGTTCCTCCAGCTGCGAAAGCGCCGCCGTGAATCCATACCATTACCGGAGCCCCCTTCCCTGAAGCCGCCTCGTCCGATCGCCACACATTCAGATACAGGCAGTCTTCACCCTGATACGAAAGGACGGTCTTGTCCTGACATGCGGCTTTTGGGAAATAATAAGCCTCATATACTCCGTTGTCTGGCGCAACATCCACAGGGGCTTTCCAGCGCAGGTCGCCTACAGGCTGCTGCCCTACAAACGGAATGCCTTTATAGGAAATGATGTTCTCCGCTTTCTTGCCAACGAAGGTGCCGTTCATACACTTGACGGCCAGCGACTGGTCGTAATTGCCGTCGGTAATCTTCTGGTTTTCTAAGTACTGTTCCATATTAGTTTCAGAATTTATCGTTGAAAGCTCAGTCTCCTATGCTTTGCATAGAAGCATTGTAGCTTTCATCCTTTAATATTTTTTAGTTATAAGGTATTCGAAGAAAAAGGTTTTGATGGCACAAAGTTAACAATTATCCTTTGAACAACCAAAACTAAGGCCTATTTACCTTCAGTTTTTGTCGTTTTTGCCACTCTTCTGCATATTTTGAGCGTCAATTTCCCCATCTTCCGTTCGAACCCCTTAGAACATCAGCTGAAATTTCAGCCCACATGTTTTCCCCCGCTGACTCCATGTTTGTCTCAAACCACTATAGCCATACGGCATGTCTTTCGTAGAGTTTTGGCTACCTTCATCATTTTTTATCTAAGCAATTGATAGACAACTTGATGCTTCAAAACATACCTACATCATACCTACATAGTATCTATAATAAACGGGTGGCTTGTATTATTCCACGCCTTTGGCCAGCGCAGACAGCCTTTAGCAAAACAAAGCCAGCCTGCCTACCCGCCATTTTGGCTCCAGCCGTTTAGCATCCGTAGGCTGGTTCTTCGTTACGATGGTTGCTAACGACGGTTACTTTACGTTGTCCATGCCAGACAGCCTTGCAGCTGCACGGGGTGCTGCTCCCTGCCTCGCCACGTTGTCCCGATGCTCTGCACCCCGCCGTTGCCAGCGACGCTCTTTCGGTAGGCTACTCTTGACGGAACAAGAGGTTCATTAGTTTCTATGAACAATTACTTATACGATTTCTCGTCGCAATCTGCCTGCAAATATACGAAATCTTTTCAGAACCACAAAGCATTTGCTCGTCATTTCGCCCTTGCACACCTTGGGCAAGCCTGTTTTAATTTCAAAAAGCCTTTGCGCGGGCCGCGCAAACGTGTTTTTGTTTTTGGAGAGTCTTACGCGAACTTCGCAAACGCCATTTCGATTTTGAAGAGCCTTGCACGGCTTGCGCAAGCCCTTTTTTGATTAATTTCATCAAAAATTGTGCTTTCTCGCTTCATGTTTCATATAAATTGGCTATCTTTGCAATGGATTTGAGGCAGAACAGGCCTCTTTTTCAATGCTTCCTGCCAGTTAGTGTCTTTACAGAAGATATATATTATGGTATGGCATAATGTTACATGAAAGACGAAGAAAAGTTTGAAAATATCTTAATTATTAAATTATTGGAAGAATGAAAAAAGGACTTTTCATAATACTATATTTGTTCGTGGCACTACCTTGCTTATGTCAAATAGGTACAACAAATGTTGCTGCTCCCAAAGAATCCAAGCAGCAAGAAACAACCGCAGCTTTTGATAGTACACGAAATTACTTGGGGGATAAAAATGTTTTCAGCTATAAGGGACAACAATTATTCGTTCTACCTGTTTCAAAAGGTCTTGAGAAACACGGTTATAGGAATTTTAAACCAATAAGTTATAACCCTTCCTCAGTTAGCACTGTTCATTATGGAAATGATTCCGAGGCGAGTGAGTTTAATACAAAATATGAGGATTTAGTAAATAAATACTTTTATGTGGATAGCGTTCAGCGGGATGAAAGTTATTCTGTGATAGTCAAATATATTTTTTATATGACAGAAAAAGATAATCCGACAAATCGCTGCTGTTTTGTATATAACCCTGATTTTGAGACTGAATTTCCCTTTTTCGTAGTATCGCATTTTAACTACCTTAAAAACAGGCATGTAGGCAAGAAATTCGTTATTGCATGGAACTATCTCAAGAGGATGGACATTATAACAGGTGAAACGATACCGATATCAGATGACATAAAAACAATTTGGACTGCAACAGATATTTCTATTGTTAATGATGACTATCAAAAACTCAGTGTAATTGTAAAAAATGATAGCATAACCTCTTGTGTTTCTGTCGATAGCTTTGAGAAGGCATTAGCTTCTGATGATTCAAGAAGAATATTTGAGAAAAGTGAGTGGGATAAACTTGTTAAAACATATGGCTTATCAATGATGCAATGTGTGTTTTCTGGGAAAATCAAAGTTGGTATGCCCTTAAAATTGTTAATTATGTCATGGGGCAAGCCTGACAAAATTAATTCTGCTTCTTATGGGAGTCAATATGTCTATGATCATCAATATGTATATATTAAAGGTGGTAAGGTAACATCCTGGAACTAATCCCAAATAATATTTCAAACAGGCTGTGATTCCTTCAATAAACTTTCATTAAGGTTTATCTTTATTTTATTCCTCGCAGCCTTTGTTATTCTCCAAGAGGGCTTTGACGGCTTTGTCGAAGTCGCTTTCTAAGAGACGCATTTCGCGATCGCGGTAAAAGCCACAGGCGACTGCACACGATAACCAAGAGCAATGATGACATCAAGGAACGCGCCGCCACATCATGTCTTACCCTAAAAACGTTGAATCTGTAACGCCTCGTTATTTTTTGTACCTTTTGCTGTACTGTGGTGCAAAGGCCAATGGAGTTAGGCGTGATTGGTTTTATCAGGCGTGAGAAATGCGTGAAGAGGAGGGTGCGTTGGGTGGATCACCAAGGTGGTCCACTCGAAAGAGCTTGGTCTTCATGCCGTAAGAGCAAGGTCTTACGACGAGTCCCACTAATGGGACACGGCATAGCGACTATATGTATTCGATGTTGTGCTTCATGATGTTTGGACTACCTTCATCATTTGTGGTCTAAGGAGCTGATAGGCAGGAATCTATCTCAAAATAAACCTACATCATACCTACATGGAATTAGCATGGTGACTTCATGAACCATTCTCTCAAACATGTGTTGAAGAGCGAAGACGAGAGAAGGTTACCTATGCTCCTCACTTTGATTCGTTCGACAGCTTTTCCCAATATGGGCGCAACTTATTCTGAATGTATACTACAACATCTGCAAACGTGACATTCTCACTTTTTATAATCTTGCGCAAGAAGGCCTGCCACCTAACCTGCATCTGCTGATTATTTGCAAAGTCTTTGCGGAAAAACATGGTGTCGGCATCGTATGAGGTATGTCTGTTCTCGAAGGTATGCATGATGGCTTCCTGCAATGTATCAACGTCATATTTCTCTTTCGACAGGATGTTGAATAGGTCGTAATAGTCTTTCATGCGACTGCTTTGGTCGGCAAGATCCACTATGGCATGCATCTTCTCCGCGATGACCGTTTCAAGCGAATAAGCCATGATGTTCACGCTTGGCAGTTGTTCCAGTAGCACTGGATAGTCGAGGTCTATCGGACTTGGCGTGACAATATCGCCAAATCCGATGTCCATAGTCAATACCTGTGCAATGGTGTCCATCCTTACTGGAATACTCAGACGGACACCATGATAGTCTTTGAATTCGGTAATGTTTTGAGCCGTAATGTTGTCGGTGTCAAATGTAATACCATCCTCTTCGTATGGCACGGAACATATCTCCTTAAAAGCAGCAGCTATAGTTGCCCCCTCATTACTGATGTTATTACCTAGGAAATCAATATCCAACGTGGGTCGTGCCGCAAACTTCTCGTAGACATACATCAGCGCACCGCCTTTCAGGTAAAAGTTACTGCGATATTTTGTCTGCGACATTCTGTATAGCAGTCGTTCCTGAAAGTATCGTGTGAGAATGGTCTGATAAAACACATCCTCCTTCTTGGCAATGTTTAGCAGTTTGCCGCGGATAGACTTGCCGTAATCCGTTATGTTGTCCTTGCTCATAGCTTTACTTGCAGATATTGTTCGAGAATGGTGCCTACACGGAGTTTCCTAGCATAGTCCATCAATTTGCTCAGGTTCCTATTGGGGCGTGCAAGATAGTTGCCGATGATTTCGGAGCAGACGTCCATTCCTATCTTGTTGCGGAACTTCACCGCATCACACACGCAACGTTCCACATCATAAACTCGGATGTTGAAGCCGTCAATCTCCATCGTCATCACACCAATTCCAAGGAGAGCCTCTGTGTAATGGTGAATCTCCACTTTAGGGAATGATGGTAACGTCACCTTCCTGTCTCTTTTAATGGCCACATGAAAAGCCTGTGGCATAGAAGTTGTTAGCTGATGAATGCTCCATGCTGACCACAGGCACAAGATGCCATCAGGAACGATAGTGCTAATGTCAATCATGTTGCCGCTCAGTTGGTCGATATTGGCATATACGCCGCGGCGCACCTGAATGAGTTCGCCCTGTCGCGCACTTTCCAGCATTTTGTAGTAGGCAGTCCTGCCTTGCTCCTTTATACTGGCAGACGAGATGTATGAATTCTTCTGTTTTGCCATGCTATTTCTTTGGAAATCGGTACAAAGTTACCACAATGTTTTTAAACTGTGGCACTTTTGTACGGAAATCTTTGCTCGAAAGGCGATTTTGCTTATCTTTTCATCTTGGTACCATGTAGGTTTGATGTAGGTTTATTTCGAAGCAATTCTCTATATTTCAGTCGTTTAAGTCGGAAATGATGAAGGTTGCTGGAACTCTATGTATGCCGTTTTTTCCATGCCAGCCACAGGGTTATAATGGCCTCAAACCACTACCCCAAAATCAGGGGAGTGGTTTGAGGCTGGTCATTTCTGTCGTAATTGTCAAGCAGATTTTACTGCTCAATGTTATATTTTGATAATAATTCTCTGAAAGCTTGTGCTTCGGTAGACTCTTGAACATCTTTTTCAGCTCCAAGCATCCGTGCCGTTGCATGGTTTCTCAGTTCAAAGAACCTGTGTGCCTGAGGCGTCCATTCTAAGTACTCGTAAGCGTGGGGAACTCCGGGTTCTACATAGAGCTCTGTGAATATACCGGCTTCCATCAGCTTTTGAGCATAGCTCATGTCTTCATCGCAGAAGAGATCCAGGCTGCCGACAATCATGAACGTCTCGGGCAAGCCTTTCAGCTGCTCGACGGTTGCCGTTGCCGGTGAGAAATAGATCATTTCCTCATCGGAAAGTGCCTTGTCCTGACCTGCAATCAGCTTTCCCCATCCAAAGACGTTGTTCTCCTTTGTCCAGACACAATGCCCGGCATATTCATTCTTGTAAAGATCCTTTTCACCGCCGGTACGGTAGTCAAGCATGGGATAGATCAGTACCTGACCCTTCACGGGAACCTTTCCTCTGTCCTTGTTATAAAGAGCCAGACGTGCGGCCAGTCCGCCACCGGCGCTTTCTCCCTCAATGACAAAATTATCCGGATCCACCTTTAATTCATCGGCATGCTCGTAGGCATAAAGAAGTCCTGCATAAACTTGCTCCAGCTCCATGGGATATTTGTAAGCAGGATCCAGCGAGAGTGTATAGTCAGGAGCTACCACCGTGGCTCCGCTCCCGTCGGCTATGCCCTGTATTTTGGGCTCGTCCATGCTCACATTGCCAAAATGATAGCCACCGCCGTGGATGAAATAGACAAGCGGTGTCGTCTCACCCTCTTTGTAATTGGCTGGACGGAAGACCCACAAGTTGATCTGCTCGTTCCCTACGACAATGGTCAGTTTCTTGGCGTTTTGGGGCTCTTTGCCTTCTACGGCTAAATCTACATTTGATGTTCCAACGGGTACCGTGATGCCATCAATCAGTTCATATCCTTTTGCAAGGAGATGTGCGCTTTTCGTTTTCATATTGTCATTCCTTTTTTAGTCGTTCATTTTCTTTCCACCAATATACACCTCACTCGGCATGTTGTGGCTGAAGCCCTCATGGGCTGCCGTGAGCAGGTCGTTGTCAAATATTAGGAAGTCTGCATCCTTGCCGACCTCGATAGAACCCTTGGAGGCTTCTATGCCAAGCTGCTTGGCACCGTTGATGGTATATCCCAGCATCATTTCCTCGATGCTCATCTTCTCACAGGGAGAAGGATATTCTGCAACGACTCTCGTCCTTTCAGGGGCATTCACCTTGTCGTTGATATAGCGTGTCATACCGATTTCCATACCAAGATAGGGATTCCAGGTTGCAAAATCGCCATAGATGATGTTATCGCTCGACCAGGTCACATTGGCCCCTGTCTTCCACATCGTCTTGCTGCGGTACATCTTGTTCGCTCGTTCTTCGCCCAGCAGACTGCTCCATACCTCGAATGGATTGCCGCCCGTGCAGCCGGCATGCCACCATGGTGAGTAGTTGGCTGTAACGCCCAACTTGGCAAAGCGGTCCATATCAGCGTCATCCTGAATTTCCAGATGCGCACAGGTCGCCCGCACACGGAACTTGTCGCCCAGTTCTTTCTTAGCCAGCTCTACACCGTCGAGTACAGTGCGGGAAGATTGTTCACCCACGGTATGTGCATGGAAGTCCAGTCCTGCCTCGTTGAGCAGCTTCATCACCTCTGCGACCTCCTCCTTGCTGAAGGTGGTAGCACCGCGCTTGTTGGTATCAATATAGGGGGTCACCTGAGCGGCCGTCTCGATTCTCAAGGTACCGTCCATGAAGACCTTGAAGGTATGGACATTCAAGTGCTCGCTGTCGAACTTCTGGCGGAAGCGCTTCACCGCTTCTACCACTTCCTTCATCTTCTTGGGGTTCGTGAGCGCAATGCTACCGTCGATATAAACCGGCAGTTTGCCCTGTTTGTCCAGCTCGTACAAACGCTCATAGATACGTTCGTGGAGCGCCTCGCCCTCTGGGAAACCAGCGTCGAAGACTACTGTCACGCCAGCCTTTACAGAGTAGTCTATCCAGCGCAAAAGCTCTGAGTCGATCTGCTCGTCGGTTACTTCTAAGTCATCGAAGAGCATGTGCCACCCCGAGGACTCGAAGGCATTTCCTGTCACATGGCCGTCTTTGCGTACATAATAACTTAGTTCGGGCACGCGGTCGGGAGTCTCGTCGGTAATGCCGTGCCTGTCGAGTATCTTGGAGTTCACCCAGACGCTGTGGCCTTCGCCCTCTAAGATCAGGAGTTCGGCATCCGGGCAGATGGCATCGAGGTCTTCCTTGACGATGTCATCACCATTCAGGTATTTACGCTCCAGAATAAATCTGTGACGCTTCAAACCCGGATGGCTCTTGATGCTTGCCGCCATAAAGTCCAGGGCCTCCTGTTTGCTGGAGCACACAATGTACTCACCTGGATCCATATAGGCGAATCCGATGCTTGTAGTCACATGCACATGGCCGTCGATGATGCCAGGCATGATAAACTTGCCGCCCAGGTCGATGGTCTCTCCTTCGTATGCTGAGAGTCCGGCTTCATCGCCTACATAGATAAACTTGCCGTCCTTCACAACAAGTGCTGAAGCCTGAGGATGATCTTTGTCAGCGGTGAAGATTTTGGCGTTCTTGATAATTTGATCTGCTTTCATTTTCATGATTACAATTTTAGGTAAATATTTAAAAGTCTTCGGCAAAGTTAACATTGATCCATCAAACAAACAACCCCGAAAGTCCGTTGACATCGAGGTTTTGTATATTTTGAAACTATTTTTGTATATTTTGAAAGTCGGGCTGTCAATCACTTGGCCGGAGTGTGCATCCAGGCCGTCACGGACTGTCCCATGCGCTGTTTGAAGGCGAGACTGAAAGTGCTGTAGCTCCGGTAGCCACTGTCATGGGCCAATTGTTGGGCAGTGAAGGTTTTTCCCGTAGTAACAGCCTCGCGATAGAGATTGATGAAATGATTGATGCGCAGGTCGTTAATATAGGCATTGTAAGTGATGCCTTGATGGATGAAATAGTTGGTAAGATAAGTGCGATTAGTACCAATTGCTTGGGCTAACTGGGAGAGGGTAAGGTCATGCTGTAGATAGAGTTGCGTGTCTATGCAATACTTCTGCAGCAATAGCCTGATGTTGGCGGTGGGAACCTTTGGGTTTACATCGCATTCCCGTTTGGCAGGAATGTTCAAATCTGCAGGATTGCTTTCTGGTTGTTGGGAGAGGCTCAGGTCGCTTAGCGACTCAACTCGCCACAAGAGATAAAAGACAAGTACTAAGATAATCACCTGCATGGCATATTGGTAAACCGGGCCTTCGTTGGTCAAAGCATAGATAGCGAACACTAACATAATGATGGCCAACACCACAAAACTCTGCCACACTTCCTTATGCTCCAGATCAGCAAAGTTATCGCGCAGCCAGCGTCCGTACTGCCTCAGCGCGCGTACCATATAAAATATTAAGCCCATCCACATCAATAGAGCATAGATATATACTATCGGCAGAAGGGCATAACTACGGGTGGCAACACCATATATCGCTATTATGACAATCGGTGTCATCATCGCAGCAACAGGCCACAGCGGGCGCTTGCAGTCCTGAAGCATAATGAACAGTACGATGATTGCCACAGGAAATAATGTCATGCAGTCGAGCAGTCCGCCTATCAGGTCAGTCATCATAATAGCCTCGCTTGAGGAGAGAAAGAAGATCGGCATATACCACAGGTGATTCAAGGCGAGGATCGCAAAGAAAGCTGCAGTCCATCGGCGCAGGCGTGTTGGTGGCGTAATGTGAGGGGCAATAGCGTTGGCTCGACGGAACAGCAGATAACAACTGGCCAGCATGGCCGTAGCTGTCACTACTGCATAAAGCATAATAAAGAGCGTCTCTTCCCGAATCTGGTCGTACATGTTGATGAACGTTTGTAACTGCAAAGATACAGCAAACCGAGCGAAGCGCCAAAGAAAAACCAAATTATTTTTAGCGGTTCACTCGATTCGCACTATAAGTGTGGGGCGTCCTTTGGGCCCAACATAGGCCGTCCTGAACGTCAACGCCTAATAGCTGTCTTCTGTCATAACGGTAATCTTAGAGTAGAATACTGGAATGTTGGAGATGCTTTGGCTGGCGTGAACAGGGGATTGGGAGATCAGACTATTGATAATCATAGCTGTGTTATACGCCATGTCCTTCAGGTTCTTGTCGATGGTCATGGCATACGACCTTGACATCAGGATGCTGTTCAAGCAGACCGGACTCGTTGATTTTCTTATAGTCAACAGCCGTCAGCACAATATATTTCACGCCGTCATTGATGGCTTTCTTGAGCTGATCAACCTGTTGCACTGCGCCATCCGGAGTCTCCGGAGCAAGGTAGAAAGAGGTCTTGAAATCGTACATAGCCATAACCGTCTCCAGGTTTGACTTGTCGATGGCCCAACGGGCTAAGCTGGAAGCGTCAGGAAGCAACACTGCTACCTTTTTCTGATGATCACTGCTGTCGTCACTGTCGCTGCACGAAGTCAGCCCTGTCATTACTGCTCCACACATCATGATGGTGATAAGCAACCAAAAGAATCTGTTTCTCATCATTTTTTCAGGTTTTTATTTTTGAAAAATATAGGTAAGCGAGTAAAGCTCAAAATAAAACCCGCTTTTTTACTCTCGGGCGTGAGTATTTGACGTATTCAGATGCCCAAATAGCTGAAGAACCTGTCGGGCCAGAAGTTCATAATCAGGTCGTCGGGGAAATCCGTCGCTGCCAGCAGCGGCAGCAGGTTACCATAGTCTGCAATCTGATAGGAGATGTGGGCATCACTGCCTAAGATGGTGGGGACCTCATATTGCTTGCACAGGCGCAACAGCTCCAGGTTATTGCCGCGTGCCACCGTCTTCTTGCGCTCAGGAGCCAGTGAGTGGTTGTTGATCTCCAACAGCGTGTGCGTCTCTTTCGAGGCCTTCACCAACCGCTCGAAATCCAGCTCCGCAGCGCCGTCGCCCGGGTGGCTGATGATATGAATCCTCGGGTGATGCATCACGCGGATGACGCCCTCGGTGTTTTCCTCCTTGGAGCCGCCTTTCCACCATTCGCTATGTACGCCGGCAATGCCGATGTCCAGGCGCTGCAAGTTGGCCTCATCCAAATCCAATGTGCCGTCCTTGTCCAAGATGTTCACCTCGCAGCCCATCAGAATCCGCACGCCAAACAGCTGGCGCGGGACAATAAACATATTGCGAAAATACAGCACAGGACATGTGCCCGGCACACTGGGGCCATGCTCCGTGATGCCCAGCACCTGCAACCCCTTCTCGGCTGCCGCCTGTGCCATCTCCTGCAAAGTGCTGAAAGCGTGGCCAGAGGCTACGGTGTGGGTATGTGCATCCACTAATACCGGATGCTGAAGAGCTTGTTGTGTCATTGAATATCGTTCAGAGTCTTCCATTTTTCACTTTTCATTATCTTATTCGTCATTCGTCACTCGTCATTCGTCACTCCCTACGCTCCCCTTTAGGGGGCTCGGGGGCCTTTTCATTTCTCTCGCTGCCGCCTCGGCACAGCGTTCGCCGTCGATGGCAGCGCTGACGATGCCGCCGGCATAGCCAGCACCCTCACCACAGGGATAGAGCCCTTCGAGGCGGATATGGCGGAGAGTGTCGCCGTCGCGAAGGATGCGAACGGGGGCTGAAGTGCGGGTCTCCACGCCGATGACAGTGGCCTCGTTGGTGAGGAAGCCGTGGCTCTTACGCCCAAAGGCGCGGAAGCCTTCCTGCAGACGCTCGGTGATGAACTTAGGCATCCAAAAATGCAGGGGCGAGGAGACAAGGCCTGGAGCATAGCTGCTCTCAGGCAGATCATAACTGAGACGGCCATTCACGAAGTCGGCCATGCGCTGGGCTGGTGCTGTCTGACGGCGCCCACCCTGCTGCCAGGCGAGACGCTCCAGATGCTCTTGGAACAAGAGCATGGATAAAGGCCCCTCTCCGGCTCCCCCCGTGGGGGGGAGGGCTGCGTTTCCGCTTGTAACGATTTGTTCCCTCAAGGACAAGAAGTCCTCCCCCCCACGGGGGGAGTTCTTCGAAGAGTCGAAGCGACCAGAGGTCGAGCGAGAGAGGGGCTTTATGTCCTCTGCATGTATCTCCACCACCATTCCGGAGTTGCTCCAGCGGCCATTGCGATGGCTGGGGCTCATGCCATTGACAACGACTTGCTCAGGGCCCGTGGCGGCGGGCACCACGAAGCCACCCGGACACATACAGAAGGAATAGACACCGCGACCGCCACACTGCTGCACGAAGCTATACTCGGCTGCCGGCAGCCATTTGCCGCGACCTTCGCGGTTGTGGTATTGGATGCGGTCGATGAGCTGCGAGGGGTGCTCCAGGCGCACGCCCACAGCAATGCCCTTCGCCTCAATCTCGATATTGCGGGCTGCTAGCATCCGATAGACATCGCGGGCGGAATGGCCGGTGGCAAGGATGACAGGACCAAGGAACTCTCTGTCGTCGGCTGTCCGACAGCCGACGACAGAGAGTCCTTTAATGATGAGGTCGGTCATCTTGGTTTGGAAGTGCACTTCGCCGCCACAACGGATAATCGTATTGCGCATATTCTCGATGACGCGCGGCAGACGGTCGGTACCGATATGGGGGTGGGCATCGGCCAAGATGGTGGTCTGCGCGCCGTGCTGGCAGAACACGTTGAGGATCTTCTCCACCGAGCCGCGCTTCTTAGAGCGGGTGTAGAGCTTGCCGTCGGAGTAGGCCCCTGCCCCACCCTCGCCGAAGCTGTAGTTGCTCTCGCTGTCCACGGTGTGCTCACGCGAGATGCGCGCCAGGTCCTTCTTACGCTCATGGACATTCTTGCCGCGTTCCACCACGATGGGACGCAAGCCCAGCTCTATGAGGCGCAGGGCTGCAAACAAGCCGCCCGGACCTGCGCCCACGACAATCACCTGTGGACGTCCTTCTACATTAGGGTAGTCAATGCGCTGGAACGCCTCCTCTGCCATCGGCTCATCCACCCACACGCGCACAGTGAGGTTCACATAAATCTGACGCTGACGGGCATCGATGCTGCGGCGGATAATGCGCAGACCTTGTATGCGCTGCACAGCCAGCCCTTGCTCTTGCGCCACATACTCCTTGAGGGCTGCATCGCCGGCCGCCACCTGCGGCACCACACGTAGTTGGAAATCTTTTATCATGATACTGAAGAGACGGATGAATGACTGGAGAGGAGATGACAGATGGCGCTGGCAGCACGCTGCGGGGCACCGGGTTCACCAAGACGGGCGGCGACATCTTCATAGCCTTGCAGCTGAGCCTCGCGGGCAGCGCCACCTGGGAGGATGGCGGCGAGGTGGGCGCGACAGGCAGCAACGGTCATCTGCTCGGCCACGAGTTCGGGGACAACCTCGCGACCTGCCACGAGATTGACGAGAGAGATATAAGGTATCTTGAGAACCAGCTTGCGGGCAAAGGAGGCCAGCCTACCGGCTTGCATGAAGTAGCAGACCACCTGCGGCACACGGAATAAGGCGGTCTCCAAGGTGGCGGTGCCGGAGGTGACGAGGGCAGCGGTAGCCTGTGACAGAATGTCATAGGTACGGCCGTAAACGACCTCAATATCAACGGACTGCCCCACCCTACGCTCCGTCGCCGCGATGTACTTCTGATAGGTGGCGGCATCCACGCCCGGCGCACCGGCCACCACGAGACGGTAGCGGTCGGCGAAGGGCAAGGCGGCCTCTATCATGCGAGGCAGGTTGTCGCGAATCTCCTGCAAGCGGCTGCCGGCGAGGAGGGCGATATGGGGCTGTTGCGGCATCTGCGATGCCGCAACAGCCTTGAACGCAGCCACCTCATCGACGGTGGGGTTGCCGACATAGTGAATGGGGAAGCCATGTTTCTGCTCAAAGAACTCCACCTCGAAGGGGAGGATGGAGAAGAGCTCATCGACATCGCGCTTGAGGGCTTTGATGCGCCACTCCTTCCACGCCCACAGCTTCGGCGCGATGTAGTAATAGACTGGGCAGAGGCCGATGGAATGGACGTATTTGGCTATCTTGAGATTGAAACCTGGGTAATCGACGAGGATGACAACATCAGGGCGCCACGCCACGATGTCGTCCTTGCACTGCTGCAGACCTCTTAGTATCGTACGCGCATGAAGGACCACAGCCACGAAGCCCATGAAGGCCAGGTCGTGGTAGTGGCGGACGAGCGTCATACCTTGAGCCTGCATGAGGTCACCGCCGAAGCCGCGGAACTCAGCGTTCGGGTCTTCAGCTTTCAGGGCTGCAATGAGATGCGAGGCGTGAAGGTCGCCACTGGCCTCGCCGGCGATGAGGTAGTAGTTCATGGGTGAGGGAAAGCCCCTCTCCCCGCTCCCCCCGTGGGGGGGAGGGCCTCGCAAGCGAGGGTTAGAGGAGTTAGGATTGAGGGCTTATGGTTGAGGGTTGAGGGAGCTTTATATTTTATATCTTATATTTTATATTTTGTATCTTATATTTTAGATACTATCGTGTCTTTGAGGGTTGAAAGGGCAGCGTGGGCTGTCATGTCGATGGTGATAGGCACGATGGAACAGCGGCCGGCACGGAGGGCGGCGAAGTCGGTGTCGGTGGCATCGGGTTCCAAATCGGTGAACTTACCCGTGAGCCAGAAGGCATTCAGACCATGCGGATTGGTCGCCGTGGCCCATTCTGCTGTCCACTGGCCGCGCGCCTGACGGCACACCTGCCAGCCACGGAATGCGGTGGAGGGTGGAATGTTGATGTTCAGGCACACGTCCTGCGGCAGACCTTGGGTGAGGATGCGCTGGCAGAGGGTAGCAATGGCCGCGAGGGTGTCGTCGCTCACGGGTACATCTTCATAGCGCTGCCCATGCTGCAGCCACAGGGAGAGGCCCACAGACGGCACGCCTTTCATGCAGCCCTCGAAGACAGCGCCCATGGTGCCGCTGTAGTGAACGCTGATGCTGGCATTGTCGCCATGGTTGATGCCGCTGAGGATGAGGTCGGGCTTGCGCGGCACAATCTGCTCCATCGCCAGCTTCACACAATCTACAGGAGTGCCGCTGCAGGAGAAGAGTCTCACGGAAGCGGGATAACCCGTAGGGCTGTCCACGGTAGCCACGGCAAAGCCATTGGTGAGGGGGGTCGATGAAGTGGTGGTGTCTGCCACCAGGGGCAGCTCACGGAAGGTGACAGGGCGCGTGGCGGTGATGGAAGCGGCCGTGCCCGAACGAGCACCGTCTGGGGCCACGATGTAGATGTCACCCAGCGGCGCTACAGCCCGTGCCAGGGCTTGTATGCCTGCGGCCTGATAGCCGTCGTCGTTGGTGATGAGGATGAGAGGATGGTTCAAGGTGAGGGAGTTCAAGCCCCTCTCCCCGCTCCCCCCGTGGGGGGGAGGGCCTCGCAAGCGAGAGATGAGGGTTGAGGGTTAATTTATAATTTATTATTTGTTATTTATTATTCGTCATTCATCATTCGTCATTCGTCATTCTTCACTCCCTACGCTCCCCTTTAGGGGGCTCGGGGGCTTTTCATTCATTTCACCATCACTTCCCCCGCCGCCGTATGGCCGCCATATTCGGGAGCATAGACACATTGGATGCGTGTCAGGCCTGTGGTGTAGCGCCCTTCGCGGTCGATGAAGGCGGTTTCTTCGAGAACGTAGGTGCCCTTGGGCAGATGGTCGAAGAAGTAGTCGGTGTGGGCATCGCGCACGGCACGGTAGTAGCCGAGGCCGCCCTGCCAGCGGTAGCCGGAGAGTTGCTCGGCAGGCTCGGCACAAGCAGCACGGTCGGCACGCAGACAGACATACTCGTAGTCGCGGTCGGCGGTGATGATGTAGCGTGTCGTGAACTTATCGCCGAGACGCGGTGCAGCGGTGCTCACCTCGCGACGGATGGTGAGGCCTGCGGCATGGGCGGTGGCATCGGCAATAGGCGTGAGGTACTGCGCATAGACAGCGCCCCAGGCCTCGCCCGCATTGCGACGCTCCACGGTGATGCTCTTCGGTGCCGCGCCGTCGGTGTAGGTCTCGCGGAGGTAGCCGAGGGCGGCAGGACTATCAGCGCCGGAGGTGGCCGTCACCACGGCCTTCTTCTTGCCATAGTTGAGGGTGAGGCGGTCCTTGGCCGTGCTCTGCAGGTCGTCGGCCGCAGCACTGCCGTAGAGCAGGGCGTAGATGGCGTTGGCCGTGCAGATGCCGGATTCCCACATCTGTGTGCGCTTCTGCTGCAGCAGCCAGCGACGCAGGCCGCTGTTGAGGGCGCTGTCATCGGAGGCCAGCTCGCGCACGGCCTCCATGGCGGCGGTGTGGATGATGACCTTATGATCGGTCGGCGTGAAGCTGCCGCCTGCGTAGTCGAAGAAGGTGCCATGAGCGGCCGTGGTGGTCAGGTGCTCCTTCATGGAGTCGAAGTAGAGACGGGCATCTTTGTTGCGACCGGCGCCTTTGAGGACGATGGCGGCCATGGCACGTTCGTTGTTGCTCATGCCGGCAACCGAGCCTTTCAGGTGGTCCAGGAGATAGCGGACGTCGGACTGCTGGCTTTTCGTGAGCTCAACACCGGCACGCTGGGAGATATAGATGTAGTCGAGGTGCATGAGCGAACCCGTCTGGATGGTGGTGCCCTTGGCCTCAGCCTTCTTCATCTCCTGCACACGCTCGGCATTGGCCTGAGCCACAAACCGTACGCCGCTGGCGAGGAGGCTGTTGAGCTGTGTCACGGTCTCCTGCGGCAGCAGGGAAAAGTCATCGGTGAGGGCGCGCAGGTGGGTCAGTTCGATGCATACGAGGCGTGTCATCAGCTCGCTGCTGCGCATGCCGGGGAACCAAGCGAAGCCGCCGTCGGCTTCCTGGCGCTGGCGCAGTTTCTCCAGCGTGGCATCTACGCGGCTGTTGAGGAGGTTCTCGTTGAAGAGGTCGATGAGCTGTGCGCGGCGCTGGCTGTCCTTGTTGGCCTCGCGCAACCACGGTGTTTCATCGAGGATGAGCTGCTTCAAGTCTTCCTTGTCGGCAAGGGGACTCTGGGCCACGCCCTGCTGCTTCCACAGCCCGATGATGGTCTTCAGACGCGGCGTAGTGCCGGCGATGTGGGCGGCGAGGATGTTGCTGTAGAGGACAGAGGTGAGCGAGAGGACATCGTCGTGCTGCGGCTCGCGCAGGGCGGGCAGTGCCTGCACGACATTCCAGATGGGATGCGTGGTGTATTCCACTGTCAGGCGGCGCTGCGTCGCCGTGGCGTTGTCCTTATTAAATAAGGTGGAGAGGTCGGTGGTGAAGGTGCCGGGGCCGTCGGCCTGCAGCTCCACGCTCTCCGTGATCCACTCCTTGGCGGAGAGGATGGGCAGGTAGTGCTGCTCGCCATCGGAGAACTGGGCGCTCTCGGCTGTCAGGCGCACGGCCACGAGGGGATAGTCCTCCGTGGGGGTGTAGTCGAAGGCCAGCACCGTCTCGCCCTGAGCCGTGGTCTCGAAGGGTGCCTGCTGGCGCAGGAGGACTTTCTCGGTTTCAGGGTCGAAGACTTCCAGACGAAGCTGACCCGCGAGGGGCGCGTCCGTGAGGTTCTGCACCACGGCACGCAATGTGCTGGCATCACCAGCCCGCAGGAAGCGGGGCAGATAGAGGCGAGCCATCATCTCCTTGCGGGCGATGGTCTGGGCCTGCAGCTTGGTGGTCATCATGTCTGCAGTGTGCGCCACGCCGAGGAACTGCCATGTCGTGAGGCTCTCGGGCAGCGTGAAGGAGAGCGTCACCTCGCCCGTGGCGGGGTTGCTGTGCAGGCGGGGCATAAAGAATGCCGTCTCATTGAAATTGGTGCGTACAGCCGCGGAAGCAGCTCCAACCAGTTCGCCATCAGCCATCGCCTCCTCGCTCGCGGCCACAGCTTCGTCAAGTGTGAGGCCGGCAATCGTCCCCTTTAGGGCTAGCTCTACATCGGACTTGGACAAGGCCGCGGGCGCAGCTGCGGCTTCAACATGATTATAAACAGCTGAGTCCTCGGATTCCAGCGCTTTCACCGAAGTTTGTCTGAGCACAGAACCTACGCGGCGAGGACCGTAGATGTTGCCCCGGAAGAAGAGACCATTGAACCAGCGGCTGTCGAAGGCATCGAAGGAGAGGGCATCAGCGCGGTAGTCCTTCATGGGGAAGTAGAGCATCTCATGGGATGAATACAGCTGGAAGAAGTCGTGGGAACGCCATGGCAGCGCACGCACACGATGGAAGCGGTTCACCAGCAGCTGCCACGAATGGGACTTGAGCTGGTCGAGAGAGGCATCATAGAGCGTGGCCATGAGGTTGGCAGCTACAGGGCTGCCGTCGGGAGCCGTCAGGCGCAGCGTCCATGTCTCCGTGTCGCCCGGATGCAGACGGTCGCGGAACGATTTCCACTGCCAGCGCAACTGCTTGTCGGGCAGTGCCAGCTTCAGCGTTTTTCTGAGGATATAGCTCTTTCCGCCCTTGACGAAGGCAAAATGAGCTGTCACGCCATCGCCGTACTCGGGCTGGTAAGGAATCTCTATCGTGCGCAGCTCGTCGGAAAGCTGCAGGAGTTCATCCTTGACGATACCATTCTTGCCGACAAGGCTGTAGTAGAGCGACACATCCTCAAAGCTGCTGCCGACCTGAATGCGGGCAGGGTGTTGGAGGTCGAAAGTGTCAGTGGGGCTGTAGAGCCAGCTCTCGGCACGGCGCGGCAGGCGCTGGTCGGCCATCGAGAAGAGATAGAAGGGAGCCTTGGCAGAGGCAGTGTCAGCACCGGCCTTGGCAAAGGCACGCAACTCGTAGTCGCCGGAAGGGAGAAAGCGAAGGAGGGCTAACAAGTCCTCGGGTGTAGCCGTCCCTTGGGACGCCTCGCTCTGCGATGAACCTTCATGAATGGTGACGGTGCCGACGGGCTCCGAGGAGCCTGCAGGATAGACAGCACAGGCTATCTCTCCCTGAGCGGGCTGCCCCGTGGAGGTGAGAAGGGAGAAGACAGGCGCCACGAGGCGGTCGCGGTCCTGCTGCTCTGCCATCGAGATATTCAGGCGCAGCGGTGTGATGCAAAGGGGTACACGGCCATTGCCCAGCCGTGTCTCGCCAGCAGCACTGAGGACTTCCACATTTACGCTGAGGACAAGGCCATAGCGCAGGCTCGCAGCTTTAAGGTCTTTAAGAGGTACGCGCACGGAGAAAACGCCCTTTTCATCGGTAGAGACGGAGTCGAGGGGGAACCGGGGAGAATTAACTTCGTGATACCACCAGAAGTAGGGATAGGTGAACTGGTAGTGCCCTGTGACGCGGGCGTCGCGCACCGGCACGCCGTTGTAGCCCAAGGCCTTTCCCGTGAGGGTGATGCTGTCCTGCGGCCACTGCAAGGCGGGTGCCGCGTCCATCGTCACCTCGAAGGTGGGACGCTTGTATTCTTCAACACGGAAGGTGGTGCGGATTCCGTGATTTGCCTGGATGCTGTAGTTGCCGGGCAGTCCGCCCTCGGGCAGGGCAAAGTCGGCTGCGAAAACGCCCATGGCATCAGTGGTCACCTTCTGTCGGCTCACTTCCTTCCAGTTGGCATCGCGCAGGAGGAGCTCATATTCCTGATCTTTCACGACAGCAGCCTCCCAGTGGTCCTGCGCATAGACAACTCCGCTGACGTGAACCGTCTGTCCGGGCCGGTAGATGGCGCGGTCGGTGTAAAGCTGCAAAGATGTCGTCTCGAGGTGGTTGCGGAAGGAGACATCGGAGCTCCACAAGCTCTCCTCGGGAAGATAGGTGTCATCGCCCTTGAAGACGCGAAGATCCATCCGGCGGCTTTTGAGCGTGCAGCGCACACGTCCCTCCGCATCGGTTTGGCTGGAGGCTACGCGGAGACGCTGATTGGAGGTGTTTTGAACCTCATAAAGTTCCACGGTGGCATCCTTTACAGGATGTCCGCTCTCTGCATCCACGACAATCACCTCTAGCGCATTCTGCGCAAAGACGCGTGTGAGGGTCTTCAAGCGGGTGACATGGAAGATACGGTAGAGATTGCCGTTGGTCTTCTTCTGGGCTTCCTTCTCGCTGGTGGTGGCGCTGTAGAGAACGGCATAGAGTCCGGGTGACGGTGCCTGCCAGTCGAGGGTGTCTTCGGTCATCGCAAGAGGAGCCGAGGGGGGGATGGAATGGTTGATTTGCTGCACCTGAGTGCCATGGCGACGCAGGTAGTCAGACACAGAGAGCTTGCTCTTCTCAATGTCTTCATCGGTGAACTCTTTCTGAATGCGATAGACGGTCATCGTCACCTGCGTGGCGTTCTTCGTCGCCAGGCGCCAGTCGTAGTGCTTGCCGGGGTAATAGACATCGCCGCCAACCCAGCTGACGAGCGGACGGTGCAGGTCGTTCAGGCGGTTCTTCACCTCACCGATGCGCGCATAGCGGGGATAGCGGCTGATGGCCTCCTCGCACCAAGCCACCTTCTGCGCCTCGGTTGTATCGGTGTCGAGCAAGCGCAGATAGACCTCGGTGCAGAGGGGCAGCGCGGCATACTGCTCCTTCAAGGCCTGCAGGTGTGTGAAGTCATTCTTCACCAAATCCAAATCCATCAGCAGCGTGGCCTCGCGGTTACCCTGACGACTATAGCAGTCGCGGACGGCTTTGCCGAGGGCGACGAGGTCGTCGGCTGGTTGGCTCCATCTCGTAGTCCTACGGTCGCGACAACGCTGCCACAGGATGTGCAGGAGGTCATGACGGAAGTAGGCGGAGCTGGAGCCTTGAGCTACGAAGGGTAGCCAGTCCTTGCTGCGCGCTGCTGCCAGGACGTCGATGTTCTCAAGGGACTGCCGCCAGTTCTCGGTGGCCGCACTGTCATACTGCTCGCGCGTCCATTCGCGGATGTCGTCGCTCGTCAGCGTCAATCCGGAAGCCTGCGAGCGGTTGCGGTTGGCGGCATAGATCTCGGCCAAGATAGAGGCGTAGATCGCACGTGCCTCGGGGCGCTGCTCCTGAGCACGCAGGGTCTCCAGTTCCGCCACATCAGTGAAGAAGCTGTCGGGAGCCCATTCCTGGTGCAAACCCGCCGCATGCAGACGGGCGCTCAACGCCTGCCCACGCTGACCGTCGGCAAGGGCTTTCTTCAAGATTTTCTGCACGGTGGCATAGGCCGACTGCGGCTTGCCATCGGCTTCCTCCTGCTCCACTTGCTTCCAGAGCTTATCGTAGCTCTGAGCGAAACAGCAAAGAGGAAACAGACTTACGAAGATGCTTAAAACGAACGATTTCATCGACTAAAGTTTTTAGTTTCGCAAACTCAACTCCCTTCCCCTCCCCTCGGTGAGACCGGGAGGGGGCCTCAATCTTTCTCCGGAATCTCAGCCAACAGCGTCGTCAGGAAGGGCCAGAAGTGGCCCACGCTGGCGATGTTGCAACGCTCGTTGGGGGTGTGGGGTGAGCGGAGCGTGGGACCGAAGGAGATGAGGTCCATCTTAGGATAGATCTCACCTATCTTGCTGCACTCCAGACCGGCGTGCACCACCTCCACCTTCGCGGGTTTCTCATACATCCGCTCATAGAGTGCTGCCATCTGTGCGGCGATGGGTGAGTCGAAGTTAGGCTGCCAAGCGCCATACTGGCCGCTGTACTCGATTTTCATGCCGGCCATACCGAAGACACTCTCGAACATCTCCTGCTCATATTCCAGCTGGCTGTCGCATGACGAACGGGCCAGGATGAGGATCTCTGCCTCGCCGCTGCCAATGGTGATGATGGCGAGGTTAGAGCTGGTCTCCACCACATGCGGGATACTGGGGATATTGCGCAGCACGCCGTCGTGGCAGGCGAGGATGGCTCCAATCAGGTTATCCTGCACCTCCACGGGCACCTGCATGGCGGGCAGTGCCGTGCGCTCCACGGTGATATCGACGCTGTCTTCCACGCCGCGGAACTCGTCGGTAAACATCTTCTGGCAGTACTCGGCCAGATCACGAAGGTCTTCCTCGTTGTCGGCAGGGATGGTCAGCACCACCTCGGCCGTGCGGGGGATGGCATTGCGCATATTACCGCCCTTCCAGGTGGCCAGACGGGCATCGTCATCGAGGATAGCCTGACGCACGAAGCGGGCCATCAGTTTGTTGGCATTGGCGCGGTTCTGGTTGATCTCCAGACCACTGTGACCGCCCTTCAGACCGCCGATGGTCACCTTCACAGCGATGTCGTCCTTGTCGGTCTCCACTTCCTTGTAGCCCAAGGAGGCTGTCACGTTCACGCCGCCGGCGCTGCCGATGCAGAACTCGCCTTCGCTCTCGTGGTCGATGTTCAGCAGGATATCGCCCTTCAGCGTATCGGCTGCCAAGTGGTTTACACCCCACATGCAGGTCTCCTCATCGCTGGTGATGAGGGCCTCCAGCGGGCCATGCTGCAGCGTGTCGTCCTCGAAGACGGCCATGATGCAGGCCACGCCGATGCCGTCGTCGCTACCGAGTGTCGTGCCTTTGGCCTTCAGCCATTCGCCATCGATCCATGTCTCGATGGGATCGGTCTCGAAGTTATGTGTGCTCTCGTCGGTCTTCTGCGGCACCATATCCATGTGGGCCTGCATCGTGCAGACCTTACGGTTCTCGAAGCCAGGCGTAGCGGGCTTGTGCATCACGATGTTGTCGCCGCCGTCCTTGTAGGCGTCGATGCCGCGCTCCTTTGCCCAGTCGAGCAGGAACTGCTGGATCTTTTCGAGGTGTCCGCTCGGGCGCGGTACTTGGGTGAGTTTGTAGAAGTTGCCGAAGACGGCTTTGGGTTCTAAGTCTTGGATAGTCATGATTGTATTGGTTTAAGAGTTTAAGAAGTTTAAAAGTTCAAGGGTTCAAAGTGTATTCGCTTTTGGTTTTGTCGCTGACAAAGCCAAAAGTGAATACACGCCCAATGCTGCCACGAGGAGCGTCTGCACCGTGTGCACTATCAGCGCGAAGAGAGCACCATCATCGCCGGACACGCCATACAGCATCAGCACGGTCTTCACGGCGAAATGCCACGGGCCGGCGCCGTTGGGCGTGGGCACCAGCACGGCGAAGGTGCCGACGACGAAGGCCACCAGCGCCACATCAAGGCCTAAGGCGGCTGTGCTCCTAAAGCAGAAGAAGGTGAGATAGAAATGCAAGAAGTAGCACACCCAGATGGCCACGCTGTAGAAGAGGAACAGCCCAAGGCTGTCCACCTTGCGGATAGAGAGCAGCCCTTCTGTCAGCTCCTTCAGCACGGCACGCGTGCGCTTCATCAGCTCATAGCGGCGCAGGAGATACACCCCCATGGCCGCTATCAGCAGCACGCTGACAGCTGTCACCAGCCAACCCGTAGGTGTGAAGCGCCCCACGAGGCCGTCGATGCTGACGCCTGTGTGCTCGAAGAACTGCATGAAGACCGGAATCTGCAAAACAAAGACGCCCACCGACAGCAGCGCGATAATGAACATATCGATGAAGCGTTCCGAAACCACAGTGCCGAGGCCACGACTGAAGCTGACGCCATCATAGCGCTTCAGCACACCGCAGCGCAACACCTCGCCCACACGCGGCACCACCAGGGAGCTGGCGTAACTGAGGAAGATGGCATTGATGCTGGTGTGCAGACGCGGATGCTCGCCCAGCGGGCGCAGCACCTGGCGCCAGCGCAGCGCACGGAACACCTGTGCCAGGATGCCGAAGGGGAAGGACAGCCACATCCATGTCCAGTCCATCTCGCTCGTCAGCGCACGCTCCAGCGTGGCCCAGTCGAAGTCCCTGTACATCCACCACAGAATACCGCCGCCGATCACCAGCGGCAGCACTATCTTCACTATCGTACGCCAATCTTTCAATCCTTCTGATATTTCTTTAAGTTTGCCAATCGCCAACAGCCAATCGCCAATCGCCAACAGCCAACAGCCAATAGCCTCCATTCGCAGCGCAAAGGTACACCTTTATCTTCACCCGCCCACAATATCAGGGCAAAAAAGTGTCTCTAACAACAATTCTTAACGCTGCAAAGAAAAAGTTTCGCGAGAAACACTACGAACATTACGCAAGGGAGAATCACGCGAGGAGTTCTTCCAGCAGCGGCCGGAGATGGCCCGGGGCGATGATGTGGTGGTTGCCGATGGGGTCGGTCAGGAAGTAGGCGGCTTGGTCAGGACGGGAGAGTTGAATGACCTGCTGCGTGCGGCAGAGGTCGGGCTCGGCCTGACTCCTGACGAGAGCACCTTCGGCGATGAAATGGCGTGTAAGGTCGCCCGACACCTTGAACAGCGTGACGGGCCCCTCCTGCATATAGCCGCGGATACCGACGCCGATGCCGGACTCGAAATGGGTATCGAACTCATAGCGCTGCACCATATCAAATGGAATGGTGCAATGGGCAAAGATCAGCTGACCCGTCTCGGGGTTGATGGTCGCGGGGTTGGCCTGGAAGCCTGAGAAACCTGTCAGCGCGCGGACAATCATCATAGAAAGCATGGCCGGCACATCGCCCTCGCAGCCTGCCACATAGCCCTCGCTGTTCAGCTTCGCCAGCGCCAGGCAGCCCGTGTTATGCACAGCCGTGAGCAGGTCGAAGCAGCGCAAGGTGAAGCCGTTCAGTTCATATTTCCTTATCACGCTCTTCAGCGCGTTATAGATGCGGTTGGCACCAGGCAACGCCTGAGCAATCCGCTGGTCATCCGTGTGCTCCTGCGGCAGCTCCTCAGCAGTGTCTGCAATAGCCGCCAGCAGCTCCGACATAGGGATATCCACGAGTTCGATGCCCAGGCGTTCGCGCACAGCATGGCGGTCAGCCTCGCTGGAGATGAGCCAGTCCGAAGGCTGGCCGATGACGCCAAGCTTCTTGCCCGTTAGCTGCTGCCGAGCCTCAGCCACACGAGCCAGCATAGCGATGCGCCCTGTGATATACTCGTTGCTACCGTGCAGGATCTCGCCTTTGATGCCCTGCTGACGCAGGAACGAGAGAATCTCCAGCGATGCCGCCAGCGAATTGCTCTTTCCGGAGGTGAGCAGATAAAACGGCTGTCGCGTCTGCGCCGTCAGCGTGGGCAGCAGGCGTTTGAAGATGCCCTCAGTGCCACCCGTGCGAACATAGATAAGACTGAGTGCCCGACTGCCATAGTCGGCATAGTCATTGCCGCGAAACTCATACTCCAGCCCGAGTCCGCCTAAGAACTCGCATGTCACAGCACCCACGGCGCTCTCGTCGTGCAGCTCTGAAGTCAACGTGTAAATAGCTATCTTCATGAATGCCTTTGAATGTTTTGCGCTGCAAATATAACACTCATTTACTGAAGCCGGAAACTTTTTCGCTCTTTTTCGCCTTTCACTTCATATCTATTAACACACCTGTAGCACGCGATGTCTTCCGTCCACAACATTCTGTTTTCAGAAGCGTTCTGTTGCGAAAACTGATGCGTAACCTGATGCAGCCTGCTGCATAGCCGGATGCAGCCCGTTGTGTAGCCCGATACAGCTTGCTGTATAGATGAATCCATCATGATGGCACGATGAATCCATCATGATGGCTCCATCAATCCATCATGATGGATTGATTCACACACCCTGCTGATGAGAGTGATTCAATGTAAGGATGGAAGCGGTGAATTGTGGGGATGCGGGCGATGCGACACTTATTTGAGGCAGTTTTTTTGCGTGAAGAGCAAAAAAGTGGGGTTTCCTTTTGGTGAATTTAGGAAATACCTTGTATATTTGTGGCGGAAAGATATTTGTAGAACACACCTTTAACACTGACCATTATGATTGTAGGTATTCCCAAAGAGATCAAGAACAACGAGAACAGAGTGGGCATGACGCCGTCAGGCGTGGCCGAGTTGGTAGGCAGAGGGCATCAGGTGGTGGTGCAGCACACGGCAGGCGAAGGCAGTGGCTTCACGGATGCCGAGTATGAGGCTGTAGGAGCCAAAATCCTCCAATCCATCGAGGATGTGTATGCGCAGGCCGAGATGATAGTGAAGGTGAAGGAGCCCATCGCGCCCGAGTACCCGTTAGTAAGGAAGGGGCAGGTGGTGTTCACCTATTTCCACTTCGCCTGCGAGGAGGAACTGACGCACGCCATGATGAAGAGCGGCGCCGTGTGCATCGCCTATGAGACCGTGGAGCGCGACGACCGCTCGCTGCCGCTGCTGATACCCATGAGCGAGGTGGCAGGGCGCATGGCCGCACAGAACGGTGCCTACTACCTGCAGAAGACGAAAGGCGGCAAGGGTAAGCTGATGGCGGGTGTGCCCGGCGTGAAGCCTGCCCGTGTGCTGGTGCTGGGCGGCGGCACCGTGGGCGAGGCCGCAGCACGCATCGCGGCCGGCATGGGCGCCGAGGTGACCATCACGGATGTGTCGCTGCCACGCCTGAAGCAGCTGGCTGCCGAGTTGCCGGCTAATGTGCACACGCTCTACTCCAGCGAGCACAACATCCGTCAGGAGCTGCCCACGACGGACGTCATCATCGGCTCGGTGCTCATCCCGGGCGACGCGGCTCCCAAACTGATTACAAAGGATGTGCTGTCGCTGATGGAGAAGGGCACCGTGCTCGTGGACGTCGCCATCGACCAGGGCGGCTGCTTCGAGACCTCGCACCCCACCACCCACAGCGACCCAGTCTATGATATCGACGGCATCGTGCACTACGCTGTCGCCAACATCCCCGGCGCAGTGCCCAACACCTCCACCATCGCGCTGACCAACGCGACCCTGCGCTATGCCCTGGCCCTGGCCGACAAAGGCTGGCAGCAGGCCTGCCGCGACGACCGTGCGCTGGCTCGCGGCGTGAACATGGCTGGCGGCAAGTGCACCTACGAGGCTGTGGCCAATGTGTGGGGCTTGCCCTTCACGCCCCTTGCCGACGTCATCCCAGGCCTCTGAGCATCCCGCTTTCGTAGAGTTCGTAGTGTTTGCGACGAAACTTTTTCTTTGAAAAGAGACGGGTTCGGGGATTTTTGTGTACCTTTGCAGCGCAATACCGCTCAACAAGGTACTATCCAGCGATTGTGCATACCACTCAACAAGCATCGCCTATGCGCACTGTCAAACCTAAGAAGTTCCTCGGACAGCATTTCCTGACGGATCTGAGCATCGCCCGCCGCATCGCGGACACCGTGGATGCGTGTCCCGACCTACCGGTCCTCGAAGTGGGACCGGGCATGGGGGTGATGACGCAGTTTCTCATGGAGAAGCCACGCGTGCTGAAGGTGGTGGAACTGGACTTCGAGTCGGTGGAATACCTGCGGCGCACATGGCCGCAGATGGAGGACAACATCATCGAGGACGACTTTCTGAAGATGCATCTGGAGCGAACTTTCGATGGGCAACCCTTCGTGCTCACGGGCAACTACCCGTATAATATCTCCAGTCAGATTTTCTTCAAGATGTTGGACAACAAGGAGCTGATTCCCTGCTGCACGGGTATGATTCAGAAAGAGGTGGCCGACCGCATCTGTGCGGGGCCGGGCTCCAAGGCCTATGGTATTCTCTCAGTCCTCATTCAGGCGTGGTACACGCCGGAATACCTGTTCACGGTGGAGCCCAATGTCTTCAACCCGCCGCCCAAGGTGCGGAGCGCTGTCATCCGTCTGACGCGCAACGACACGCAGACCTTAGGCTGCGACGAAGCGCTGTTCAAGCGCGTGGTGAAGACAACCTTCAACCAGCGCCGCAAGACGCTGCGCAACAACATCCGTCCGCTGCTCAACGAGCTGATGCCGTGCGCCGACCACAGCGCCTTCCTGGCCGACCCGCTCTTCAACCTACGCCCTGAGCAGCTGTCACTGCAGCAGTTCGTGGCGCTGACGCAGCAGGTGAGCAAGATGTCTTGCATCTAAAAATCTCCATTTCATCGTTTTTTTATATTAACGCACTCTCCTTGCAGGGAAGAGTGTGAATGACATTTATGTGATTATGAAATGTCATTCTTTGAATTTGTAAACAATTGATCCGCACTTATGGCCTATCTTTGCAACGTGGGACAAATCTTTTACTTTACTCCAGAAAACCATATTTACCTAATAAATGACTAAACCTATGACTAATCCGAACTTGACAACAAGGCTGCTGTTGTCGGCTCTCTTAGCCCTCGCGCTGCCGCTTAGGATGCAGGCAACAGACGTGGTCGTGGCCGACGCGAACGGCAATGAGCTGACCTACAGCTATGACTCTGCAGACGGCCCCGCCACGTTCAAGGCCGTGAAGGCTTATGCCGCCGACGAGGCGAAGGCCGGACGCATCATTATTGCGGACAACATCACCGATGGCGACGGCAAGAGCCACGTGGTGAAGTACATCAGCGGCAGCGTGGGTAACCGCCATGACCTGGTAAGTATCGTCTTCGGACAGAACATCGTGGCTGTAGGCGGCGAGGACGGCCAGAGGGGCTATGCTTTCTACGACTGCGACAAACTCGTCAGCGTCACGCTGAACGCGAAGCTTGAGATCTTAGGACGCTACGCTTTCCAGAGCTGCAATAGTCTTACAGATGTCAACCTGGGCGACTGCATCAACCTGACAACGATGAGGTACAAGTGTTTTGAGAGCTGCACGAGCCTGAGTGAGCTGACCATCCCCGCGTCGGTAACGACCATGGAGAGCTCTGTGATTTCTTCGTGCAGCGCGCTGGCCACCATCACGTTTCTGGCAGAGGAAGTGCCCAGCAATTTCAGCTCGGGCAATTCCAGCCTTACAACCCTCAACATCGGCAATGGAGTGAAGACCATCGGCAACGATGCCTTCAGCAACTGCGATGCCCTGGAGAGCGTGTCGCTGCCAGCAGGTGTGGCATCGTTGGGGAAAGGCTCTTTCAACGGTTGCGAGAAATTGAGGAGCGTGACCTTCGATGAGGCCTCAATCATCACCGACATTCCCCGCGACTGCTTCGGCAGCAACCCCAGCCTGGAGCGCATGAAATTCCCCAACTCGGTGAAAACCATTGGCATAGGAGAATTCTGGTACTGCAGCAATCTCACTGAGATTGAGTTCGGCACAGGACTGACGGAGATTGCCGACGACTACGGCGTTTTCTACGGCTGTTCGAAGCTGGAGAAGATCACTCTGAATGGTCAGAACTATCCGTTCCTCCGCAATCCTAATCTGCCCGACTTGGTGGTGCTCTATGTGAATCCCCTTCTGACAGAGACCTACCGCACCAATGACTTTACGAAGAACTACCGCATCATGGCCATCGGCAGCACTACGGAGTATGCCGTCACCACTGCCGCCGGCGGAGAACTGCAGAGCAAGCTGCCCGAGGATCTGGCTCAGTTCACACAGAAACTGTCTGTCACCGGTCCTCTGAACGGCACCGACATTGACTACCTGCACTCATCGTTCCCGCTGCTTGAAGTGCTCGACCTGAAAAATGCCAGCATCGTGGCGGGCGGCGACCCCTACTATGAGTGGTGGTACAACTCAAGTACGTCCATCCAGCATTATAACGAGACACCATACTACACCGAGGACAACGTGGTGGGCATGGTGATGTTCTACAATATGCCCATGCTTCGCAGCCTCTCGCTGCCTTCGAACACAACGAAGATTGGTGACTGGGCCATGTCGCAGCAGAACAATTCAACCTACCGCCTGTCGCACATCGACATCCCCGCCGGTGTCACAGAGATTGGACGAGATGCCTTCCGCCGCACCGCCATCACCGAGGTGACCATCCCTGCCGGCGTCACACGCCTGGAGGACGAGACCTTCTACGAATGCAACAAGCTGCAAAAGGCCACCCTGCCGGATGGCATCACCTACATCGGCAACGGCTGTTTCAGCGAGAACAAGGAGTTGCTCGACGTGAACATTCCCACCTCCTTGGAGGCCATCGGCGAGTATGCCTTCTACAACAACGAGAAGCGCTCGACGCCCATCGTGTTCCCCGCCACGCTGAAGAGCATCGCCGCTCATGCGTTCCGCAACAATTACAGGGTGAAGAGCATCACCTTCAACAATGGTTTGGAGAGCTTGGGAAGCTGGGCCTTCAGCGACTGTAGCGATGTAGAAAGCATCAGCCTGCCGGAGAGCATCACGCAGATGGACGACCGTGTCTTCCAGGGCTGCGACAGCATCACGCAATTCACCTTCCCCTCCAGCATCACCGTAGTGCCCGAAGCCGTGCTCTACCATTGCGACAAGCTGCAGCAGGTGACGCTGGCCAGCGGCACCACCCGGATCGCGGCCTATGCTTTCGAGAACTGCCCGCAGCTCGCCACCATGAACCTGACCGAGCAGACATCGCTCACCGATATAAACATCCATGCTTTCGCCAATACGGGCTTCACCACTGTGACGCTGCCCAACAGCCTCACGACAGTGGACTACAGCGCCTTCCGCGAGTGTCAGCAGTTGGAGAGCATCAATGTGCCGACGGGTCTGACCATTGTCCCCTACGACTTTGTGTGCTATAGCCCCAAGCTGACCAGCGTGCAGATGCACGACGGCATCCGCGTGGTGGGGCATAACGCCTTCTTAGGCTGCCCGCTGCTGAATGGTGTGGTGCTCAACGACGAGATTACCACCATCGAGTACGATGCCTTCAATGGTTGCTCGTCGCTCCAGCTGACAAAACTGCCCGATGCCCTGACACATATCGGCGACCGTGCGTTCCGTGGGACCACAGCCATCACGGGCGATCTGACAGTTCCCTCCGGTGTGACGACGCTGGGCTTTCAAGCCTTCTACGAGAGCGGCATCACCAGTGCCGTCCTTCCCGAGAGCATCACCTCATGGGGCTCTGAGATCTTCTGCCGATGCCGCTCCCTGGGGCATGTGCAGCTGCCCAACAGCCTCACGCGCATCGGTAATTATATGTTCCAGTACTGCACGTCGCTGGAAGACATCGACCTGCCCGAGAGCGTCACGGAGATAGGCTACTGCGCCTTTGAGTACAGCGGCCTGACGAGCATCGAGCTGCCAGAGAATATCCAGAAGATAGAAGACTACTCGTTCAGCAATTCCAAGCTGCGTTCCTTCCGCGTGCCCGACGGCTTCACCAGTTCGCTGGGCGCTCACTGCCTAGAAAACTGCGACAGTCTGCGAACAGCCTACATGGGCCGCAACGAGGACTATACAGGATATTCAGCCTTCACCTGCTTCAACAACTGCGACTCGCTCCAGCTGCTGCGCGTGTATGCCGGCACACCTCCGGGCACCGACTCCTGGGGGAAGGATTTCCGCTACAAGTGCATCCTGGAGGTGCCCGAAGGCACGATAGAACTCTATCAGGCCGCACGCATGTGGCAGGACTTCAAGGAGATTCGCGAGTTCTGGTCAGGAGATGAGCTGCGCGAACAGGACTTCGCCGTGATGCAAGCCATCTATGAGAAGCTGAACGGTGCATCGTGGACAAAAGAATGGAACATGGAGAACAACCGCCACGCGGCTAACAAGTGGGCCGGCGTGAGCACCATGCAGATAGGTTCTTCGACACAGTATGCCATCACTGCGTTGAACCTGAGCGACATGGGACTCACGGGCGAACTGCCTCAGGAACTGTTCCGCCTGAAGGACCTGACAACGCTCGACCTCAGCTATAACCACGTCTCCGGCAACGCGGGAGAAATCATCAGCAGCATTGCCGCGGACAAACGCTCACCCCTTACCGACGTGAACCTGCGCGGCAACGAAATCACGGGCGATGCCTATGCCATTGCCGCTGCCCTACCCGCGCTGACGAAGCTGAACCTGAGCTACAACCAGCTGACAGAAGTGTCGCAGGTGATTGACAAAACCACGTTGACCGACCTGAACCTTGAGATGCAGTTCATCGACTACACCACCAAGCAGACCGTGGCTGCTGCCGCTGCCGTGGCACAAGATATGACGCCCGGTGTGGCCGCCGCTATCGAACTGCCCTCCACCTTTACCTATCGCCACTACTATCAGGACTTCGACCGTAATCCGTCGAACCTCTACCGCCCCTACTGCAACAACATTCAATACAACTACTGGAGCAACACCTACGAGCTGGAAAAGACTGACGGTTTGTGGAACATGGATACCTACGGTGACCGCGTCCTGCGCGCTCCGAATGGGCAGCCCATCGCCTACGCCTATGACTGGCAGACCGTCATCCTGCGCTTCACGTGGGAGGACGGCGACGTGAATGCCGACCAGACGGTGGATGTCACCGACCTGCAGAGCCTGGTGAACTTCGCCTTCAACGACCGCAAGTACAACGGCGAGTTCTTCAACTTCGCCGATGCTGACTGCAACAACGACAACGTGGTTAACGTCAGCGACATCGTGGGCAATGTGGAACGTATCCTGGCATACACGCCATCGTCCGACAAGGGTGCTTGCAGAATATATAATAAGGTACAGGAGAATCCGGCGAATGTCATCTCCATGGAAGGCTGCGACCTGACGCTGCACAACACCGATGCCGTGGCAGCCATGCAGCTGACGATTGCCAATGCATCTGTGCACGACATCAGCGTGAGCAGCGACCTGCGCAACCGCTTCACCGTGTCGATGAGAGAGAGCGACGACGGAGTGCGCATCGTCATCTACTCGGCCGACGGCCACACCCTGCAGCCCGGCAACCACGCCCTGCTGTGCGAACTGCCCACAGGGGCTACTATCGCCTACGCGTGCCTCTCGGATGCTGATGCCCACCGCCTGGGCTTCACCATCGACAGCGCTGAGGCCACGTCCATAGAACAACTGAGCGCCAACGGCAACCACGACATGCAAGTGTTTGACCTGAACGGCCGACGCCTGGCATCGTGGCAGTCGCTGCCCAGCGGAGTCTATGTGATTCGCGTGAACGGCAAACAGTACAAGGTAAAGAAATAAAAAAGGAATAGAGATATGAAACACTTGAGATTATCCCTGTTGACAGCACTGGCCATGATGGCCCTGCTGCTCCATGCGCAAACCAACGTATTGCGCGTTGACACGGTGAAGGCTCCTTCCGGCAAGGCTCTCAGCCTGAATGTCGTGATGGAGAACCAGAGCGATGTCGCCGGTGTGCAGTTCGACATCAGCGTACCCTACGAGCTGAACACCAATGACGAGGGAGCCATCGTGGCTGAGGCTGCACGCCTGCGCATACCGAATCATGTCGTGCAATGCCGCAAGAAGGACACCCAGTGGAAGATCTACTACCCCAAAGGAGAGGGCACTGGCGGTCAAGGCATGACCTATCATCGCTACCGCGTCATCATCTACAGCGACCGCAACGAACTGGTCGTCGATGACCAAGGCACGCTGCTCACGCTGCAGCTGACGACCGACGTGGCATTAGAGAACAACGCCCTGCTACCCGTCTATCTGGAGAATGTAACGATGACGGATCTGCAGAAGCAGAACGTAGCAACTGGCACCAAGGACGGCGCCATCATCATTGAGCAGATTCCACGCCCGGACCTGGAACCACTGAATGTCACCTTTACGCCCGAGACCGTCAATCCCGGCGGTAAGTTCACCGTGAGCTGGCAGGTCAGGAACGTGGGGCAGAAGGCCACTGAAGACGGATGGACCGAGCAGATCTCGCTGACGAATCTCGCTGGAACCACGTCGAAGATCATCGCCACAACCTACTATGGCGAAGTGCTGGCACAGGGCAGCGACATCAACCGTCAGGAAGAAATCGAGCTGCCGCAGAACCTGGGGCTGGATGGCCTCTGCAAGGTGAAGGTGGAGGTGGTGCCGACAGATAAGACCGGCGAGCACCCGACGATGCGCGACAACAACATCGCCATAAGCGCCACGAACATCAGCCTTGAGAAGAGGCTCACCCTGGAGCTCTCGAAGCTACGCTTCACCGAAGGCTCGCAGCAACGCGTCATGGCGAAGCTGAGCCGCTCGGGCAGCTGGACACTGGCACAGACGTTCCAGATTGCCAAAGAGCCGAAGGACTCGCGAGTCGAAATACAGCAGAATGTCACCATCCCTGCCGGACAGTCAGGCGTGGTGTTCTACTTCAACGTGAACGACAACGATGTGGTCGATGCCGACAGCATCGTCACCATCACAGTTAAACACACGGATTACGTGTCCATAGCAAAGCAAATTGTCATCGAGGACAACGAATATCCAGCGTTGAAGGTGCAGGCATCGAAGATAGACCTCAACGAGGGTGATGCCTTCTCCCTAACCATCACCACGCCACGTATCTCTCCTGAACCCATCACGCTGAAGATTCAAAGCGAGGACAACAGCCGCTTCATTTTCAACTCCACGGCCGTGATTCCAGCCAATGAGGAATCCGTCACGGTGCCAATACTGTGCAGCAACGATGAGCTGCCCAATCTGGAACAGTCGAACAAGTTTACAGTTTCGGCCAAGAACCTTAGCCCGGGCGAGGTCATTGTCATCCTGCACGATGACGACATGCCCGCGCTGACACTCGAACTCACGCCGAATAAGGTGAGCGAAGGCGACGGGCCTACCGCCGTGGCCGCTGTACTCACCCGCACCGGCAAAACCAGCAACACAATTACGGTGAGAATCAGCGACGACTCGGATGGTGGACTCTATTACAGCAACAAGAGCATCACGATGGACAAGGGCGTAGAGACGGTGTTCTTCAACCTTGGGCCGGTGGACAATGCCATGCAAGAGGGAGATCGCACATACACCGTGACGGCCGCCATCTATGTCAAGTCATGTAGCTGCTCAGCCAGCGGTGAGAGCGTCGGTAGCGTGCAGGCTCAGATAACTGTACTTGACAACGACGGCGCCGCCTTGAGCGTCAGTTCACAGGTGGCTACCGTGAAGGAGGGCGGCGAGACCACACTCACCGTGACCCGTAATACACTGAACGATGTGTCAAAACCGCTCATTGTGACCCTAAGCAGCAACTATGATGACGAGCTGGAGTACAATCACAGCGTCACCATCCCCGCTGGAGAGTCCTCAACACAGGTGCCGATGAAGTCAAAGAAGAACGATGTGAGCGGAGATTCCAAGACCATCGTCTTCACCGTTGCGGCTACGGGCTACGCCTCGGGCACATGCATGTTGCTCGTCACCGATCAGACACTGCCCGACGCTCGCGCCATCGAGTTCACGACCGATGTCAGCGAAGCTGGTATCAAGTCGAAGATCACGGCCAGTGTGACCATCGTCAACGAGGGTGCCTACCCCCTGCCCGCCAATACACCTGTGGTGTTCTATCAGCAGGGCAAGTCTGAGGCTTTGGGAACGACCAACACCGAAACGGCTGTTCCCGTAGGTGAAAGCATCGTGGTCAGCCGCGTCATCACCTTACCGGATCAGGTGGAAGACTACACCTACTACGCTGTGGTCAATGCTTCGCGCACGGTCACTGAACTTGTCTATACCAACAACACCTCGAATGAGGTGACAGTGAAGGCCCTGTCGCCTTTCACCGCCACGGTGAAGACAGACAAGCAGGTGTACCGCCAGAACGCAACGGTCATCATCGTCGGCGAGATGCATGGTGAGAACACGGCCAACGCCCCCATCGATGTCTATATGATTAACGATGGTACACGCGAAGTGAAGCAAGAATGGACCGATGCCGACGGCAAGTTCTACCTCGAGTGGCAGCTCTATGACAAGCAGTCCGGGCACTTCGCAGTGGGAGCTTGCTACAGAAACGACCCCACGACCGAGGAGATGGCCACCTTCGACGTCTTCGGACTCAAGCGTACAGAGAACAGCTACATCACCTGCCAGGCCACCTGTGGCGAAGCCTTTGGCGGCTCGCTCAGACTGGTGAATGCCGGCAAACTGCCCCTGACAGGGGTGACCGTTGAGGTAATGGGCGGCCCTGAGGGCTTGCAGACACAGTTCGACATTCCCGCCAGCATTGGTGCCAGCGAGGAGGTCACACTGCGCTACTCACTCACTGGCACTGTGCCGTCGCAGGGCGACAGCTGGGAGATCATCCGCATCCGTGTCGTCTCGGACGAAGGCGCAGCACTTGAGATTCCTATTCACTTCTACGCCCGTGTGGCGACAGGCAACCTGGTAGCCGAGTTCCGCAATCTCAACACAACCGTGGTGAAGACTACCGGACGCGACATCAGCTTCATGCTCACTAATACGGGTAAAGGCAACACCGGCAAGATCAGCCTCTCGCTGCCCGACTTCATCAAGCCACTGACAGGATCCACTATGCCTGGCCTGAATCAGAACGACACAGCCACTGTCGTGCTGCGCATACAGCCCACTGACGACATGCAACTCAACGTGCCCGTCACTGGTATGCTCGGCATCAACTGCGAGAACGGCAACGGCACCTACATCGACTACAGCATTATGCCCGTGAGCAATTCAACAGGTACACTGGTGGTGGACGTCACCGATGAATTCACCTACTACACCGATGAAAAGCCCCATGTGGCAGGCGCCGAAATCGTAGTGCGTAACCCCGTCACAGGTGCACTCGTGGCACAAGGAACGAGTGGGGCTGACGGCCTCTACACCATCGAGCTGCCCGAGGGCTACTATCAGCTGAACGTTACTGCCGACAAACACGATGCCTACAAGAACAATGTGCTGGTTGACCCGGAGGGCACAACAACGAAGGTGATTAACCTGAGCTACCAAGCCATCAGCGTGAGTTGGAACGTCGTGGAAACCGAGGTCGAGGACCAGTATGACATCGTAACGACTGTGAAATACGAGACAAATGTGCCCACTCCTGTTGTAGAAACTGTACAGCCCGATAAACTCGACTTGGATCATCTGGGCGTAGGCGAGAGCATCATATACTATGCTATTATGACTAACAAGGGCCTTATTCAGGCCGAGGACGTGGGCTACACGATTCCCGAGTTCGCAGGCGACTATCAGTGGGAACCGCTTGTGGAGCACGAAAACCTCACGCTGGCACCACAGCAGAGCTACACCATCCCCGTGAAGGTGACACGCATTGAGGCTCCTGCATCCACGAAAGGATCAAAATTAAGAGCTGTAAGCAATGGCAACTGTCGCACCCTGTCAACAACCGAATATTGGTGGGAGTGTGGTAAAGACCACAAATGGCATAAGTATTCAAGACCCGTCACATACACCGAGTGCGATGGTGGTTACCTGACAGTCTATGGCGGTGGCGGCGGTGGTCTTGGCGGCCCCGGCGGAGGCAGTAGCAGCTCGTACACCTCAACGCAGACGAGCGACCAAATCTATGAAGGTAAGGACTGTAGCCCCTGTAAGGAGAACATACATAAGGTCGCCAAGTCCATCTTCGACTGCGCCATCTCATTCGTCGATGTCTTCCAATTGGGTTGCTGGTACGGTCTGGCCAATGGTATCATGAACCACAGCTCGGCAGCAGACATCACCCAAATAGTCGTTGGCGCGGTTGGCTGTGGCGTGGGTATCGTCAAGAACGACAGCCCGATAGGTCTTATCTGTAACATCGTGAACTGCACTGTCTCGTTTGTCGATCTATATGTAAGCGATTGTGGCGCTTCCGATCCACCCAACATTGGTCCTGGCGACGTCCCCGGTGGCGGAGGCATCAATCCCCCAGATCCCAGAATCTTCCACGCACCCATGAAACGCCTAATCAAAAAACAAGAAGCAGGCGGTGGAGGCGAGTTCCTAAGTGTGTTTGCAGCACGTAACTTCGCCGTGCAGCGCTGGTTGGAGAACTACTTAGGCGTCTTCGACGAAATCTTAGGTTCGCGCAAATGGCAAGACAACATGACCGTGGACGAGCGCGACGAGATGCTGAAAGCCATTGAACCCTTCCTGAGGAACCGAGAGCACATCACGGCCGACGCCCTAAGGCTCTACAAGCCCCAGGACGTCAGCGACGGCCTGCTCGATTATCTCGTTGAGCGCATTAACAATACGATTGACTATGAGAAGGACGAGACGCTCGAGGCAGAAAACAGAATTCATGCGGACATCTTGGACTGCCGTCTGGACATGATGAACCAGCTTGACGAGTTCATCAAGGAGCACACGGGCGAGACGGTCATGGGACTCTTCTCGCAGGATTCCAGAGACGTGATGGATCATTTGGAAAAGGAGTCTAACAACACCTGTGCCACCATAAAACTGCAGATAGATCAGACGATGACCATGACGCGCCAGGCCTTCCGAGGCACACTGACCATCGGCAATGGCAACAAGGAAGCCGCCATGGAGGATGTGAAGCTCAAATTGAAAGTGACCAACACGCAGACCGCACAGCTGGCCACCGAGAAAGAGTTCGAGATGCACACTGAGAGTCTCATGAACTTCAAGGGCGAGCTGGACATGGAGAGCGGCTGGCACCTCGGCGCTGACAGCACCGGCACGGCCACCATCTTGTTCATCCCCTCGAAGTATGCCGCACCCGATGAACCGGTGGAATACTCCTTCGGCGGCACACTGAGCTATAAGGACCCGAACACCGACCTCGAGGTGACGCGCGAACTCTACCCCGTGACGCTCACCGTGAAGCCGAGTCCCGAACTCGACCTGACCTACTTCATGCAGCGCGACCTCTACGGCGATGATGCTCTCACCGAAGCCATCGAGCCCGTCGTGCCCGGCGAGTTTGCCGTCATCATCAACAACAAGGGTAATGGCGATGCCACGAACGTACGTATGCTGACAAAGCAACCCAAGATCATCGAGAACGAGAAAGGACTCTACATCGACTTTGAGTTCGTCTCATCACAACTCAACGGACAGGACAAGGTGATGGCCATGGGCGAAAGCATACCCACCGAATTCGGCAACATCCCGGCCCACTCACAAGCCTACGCACAGTGGTGGCTCCAGAGTTCGCTGCTCGGACACTTTGTGGAGTACGATATCAAGGCAACACACGTCACCAGCTACGGCAATGAGAACCTCTCGCTACTCGATCAGGTGACCATCCACGAGCTCATCCACGGCTTCACGCCGCCGGCAGGCAACGTGACCATCGGAAGAGGATTCCTCGTCAATGACATCAGCGACACGGAAGACCTTCCCGACCAAATCTACTTCACCAATGGCACTCAGGCTGAAGTCAACGTGAGCACTGATGCCGTGATAGAAAAGCAGAGCAACACCGAATACACACTCACCGTGCATCCCACAAACCAGGGGTGGAACTATGGTTCACTGCTTGACCCAACCGTGGGGCGCCGCAAGCTACTGAGCATCGTGCGACTGAGCGACAACCAAGAGCTGCCTGTAGATAACATATGGCAGACCGACCGCACGCTGGTCGATGGCGGCGATTGGCTCTACGAGAACCGCCTCCACTTCATCGACAATTTCCCTGCTGCGACCATGCTCGATGGCGTGAAATACAAGCTCACCTTCGAAGACCGCAGCGAAAAGCCTCTCGAAGTGGACAGCATCACAGGCATGGAACTGAACGGTCAGCCCGTGCGCACAACCTACGTGGACGAGGTGAAAGTGCAGTTCAACAAGGCTATTCAGCCTGAGACCTTCACGAAGGACGACGTGACACTCACCGTCCAAGGCCAGAAGCAGGATCTGTCCTCTGTCGGCTTCACCTCTGAAGACAATACCGTATGGACGCTTAACTTCACCGACCTGAACCGCACGCTCCCCAATGGCTACTACGTACTCACCGTGCAGACCACCGGTATCATCGACCACGAGGGCTACAACGGCTACAACGGCCTGAAGAAGGACTGGGTGCTCTTCCTCGGAGGACTCGTGCAGGTCACCACCACAGAATATCCGCTCTACTCAGGCATCATCCAGCGCGAGAAGATTGGTGACACAACCGAGCCTGCCAATGCACCGAGGAAAGCTCCAGGCGACGGCAATGTCACGGCTGTGAAGTATGGCGACAAGTACCGCTTCACCGCCACTGCCAACGAGGGCTTTGAGTTCGTGAACTGGTCACTGAATGGTGTGGCCATCTCCACCAACCCCGTCTATGAAACCACTATCACCAGCAATCAGGACCTCGTAGCCAACTTCAAGAAGAGGCAATACAAGGTGGACGCAACCGCCGGCAGCGGTGGTACTGTGGCTGGCACTGGTGTCTATGACTATGGTGCTGAGGTGAACATCGTGGCTACGCCCAAGGCCGACTTCATTCTCAAGGGATGGATTGTCAACGGCACCGCAGTCGCTGCCGACGGGAATACGCTGACAGTCACAGCGGACAAGGCGCTGACCATCCAAGCCGAATTCGTTCAGGATGTCTTTACACAAGCCCTCACTATGGTACAGGGTTGGAACTGGGTTTCTACCTATCTCAGCGAGGAGCAGCCCTTGGGCAATGTGACCACATTCGCTTCACGCGTCCTCAGCCAGACGGACGAATTGGTCATCGACCCGGAATACGGGCTCATGGGCAACATCAACAGGATCGTCCCCACGGCAGGATACAAGATTGAGGCTGCAACCAACTTCAGCATTGCCATGCGCGGACGAATCTATAAGAAGCCCATCAGCGTACAACCAGGCTGGAACTGGATAGCTTATCCTTACTACGAGTCTCGAGGTCTGGCTGACGTGCTGACCGGTGCCGAGGAAGGTGACTATATCGTGTCTCAGGCAACAGGCTTCTCGCAGTATAGCGGCGGCAAATGGGAAGGTACACTTGACGTGTTGATTCCCGGACAGGGTTATCTCTATAAGTCCGTGTCCTCGAAGCAACTGACCTTCGACATCACCAACGCTCCGGCCAGTGAACCAGCACCTGTGTCTCAACTCGTTGTTGATGCCCGTCGCTATCCCAATACGATGAACATCACCGCACGCATCTACAACGAAGACATCGAGGTGCCGGCACAGCAATATACCGTATATGCCTTCGCAGGTGAAGAGCTACGCGGTATCAGTCAGTGCGTGGGCAGCAACCACTATCTCACGGTCTATGGTGAGGATCCTGTCAGCATCACGCTCATCGTGGAACAGGCAGAAACCAGCGAAACGTTCTGCACCAAAAAGACCCTGACATTCACCGACGATGTTGTGGGCAGCTACGAAAAACCGTTCGCCATCGACATGGGGCCCACCACTGGTATCAGCCAACTGACCACCTCCGCCCCAATGACTGTCTATACTGTTGATGGTGTGCTCGTCAGTCGTGATGCAACTATCAAGTCCTTGCGTAGCCTACCCAAGGGTGTGTATATTGTGAACCGACGGAAGTGTTACATCCGATAATAGCACTTAGCCCCTAAATCAAGAAGCGCCCGACCTCTCACACTGGTCGGGCGCTTGCGTGTTTCTATGTCTTGAGTGCATTAGATGCCCTGTCTGTTTCTATGCCCTTCTTCTGTTGATTTGGTGGCGGAGGGTTCGTAGGGTTTTCCGCAAAAGTTTCTTGCAGATTGCTGAAAACACTATGGAGATGGGCGAGTATATATGAAAGAAGGCCACCGGGATGGGTGGCCTTCTGCTATGATAGGAGAGCGGGGCTCTGCAGCTACTTTATTCTGTCAACGAGTGCGCCTGGATCACGCCTTACATCCCAAAAGTCAGCAATTTCAACGTGGTCGTTCTCAATGTAATAGATAATTTTATTCAGCCTATTCAACACATAACTACGATAAGTGATTGCTTCATCTTCAAGCAGCGGTTCTATTTTACCGATATTGGGGGTATTACCTATCAATCTATTTGCTTCACGCACTTCTTGCATAAACTCATCGCGCCTTGTCAGACCAAACTCCCGGCGGATATATCTGGCCACCTCATGCATTTGCTCCCTTGCAAATGGAGACCACTTGACTCTCATACTGCCTCATCCATTAAAAGATTTTCCTCGCGAGCGAACTCTTCTTCCAGCTCACGGAACATCTCTTCGCTATCCTGACTAAGTCCCGCGAGAACCTCACGGCGGGATTGATCAAGCCGTTCGTGGATTTCCTCCATGGTGTAGGGACGGAGTTGTGCAACTTCCTCCTTCTTCGCGTGCTCTATCAGATGCTCGCCAACCCATCGCATATTGCTGATACTGAGCGTGCCGTAAAGATATTCCAGCAAGCCCGATAATGCAGTTGTGCTCATATTGATTCTGCCAGTTTTTTTGTTTTTCTGGGGGCAAAGATAGGGATTAGTTTTGAATCTGCGCACAAAAATCATCTTCTTTTTTCAAGATGAGGCACAAAAAAGCCCTCCCAGGTGAATGGGAAGGTGCATTAAGTATTCTTGTTTGGCCTTGTCATAGTCAAAGTCTTCCGGAAGCGGCTTAAGACCTTGGCCGAGGGACGATACGAAGGGGGTTATCTCCAGGTCTTCACGAGTGATGTGGAGTCTCTCGCTGCTATCAGATGTCACAGCCTCGTTCTGCGGCGCGACGAGCGATGCGCTTAGCAGGGAGATGAGCGCCAATTTCACTTGCTGGCTTGCATCCTTCACCTGCTCCCAATAGGTGGAGACCTCACGGTTTATTATCATTGTATTCATATCATCAGTATTATTATTCTGGCGCAAAGTAAACAAAAACATGAGATTGCGCCATATAATAGGGTCGGCAAACGTTTATGCCCTGAGCGCATTAGATGCCCTGTCTGTTTCTATGCCCTTCTTCTGTTGATCTGGTTGTGCGGAGGGTGCGTAGGGTTTTCCGCAAAAGATTTTTTGCAGATTGCTGAAGCGCCATGGTGCACAGTCGTTCACTCATTATCCATGCATTTTGTGGACAGGGGGGTAAAAAGTGGTAATTCTTTTGGCAGAGACGTGAAAGATGGTTATATTTGCACCGAAAAGTATTTGATTTTCCAACAATTATGAGCTTATGAAAAAAAGTTCTCTTCCTTTTGATGGCGCTGGTGCTACCGATGGTGGCAAGCGCTGACGACGAGTCACAGCGGTTGGTGGTGTGGCTCAAGAATGGCGAGAAGGTGCATTTTGACCTCGCACAGCTGCCGGAGACGAGCTTCGGAGGTGGCGTACTGACCATCAAGACCAACACGACGACAGTGGCCTACCAGCTCGCGAATGTCCTGCGATACACTTATGAGAACATCAAGGTGGTGGACGAGGTGGAGATGCTTCCCAATGAACACTCTGTGCAGGTGAATGCCGAGGGTGATGCGGTCACCTTCCGCAACCTGAAGGACGGCATTGTCGTCAGCCTCTACGACCTCAAAGGGCAGCTCTTGGAACAGCGCAGGGCTGAGGGCCTGCACCCTGTTGTCATTTCTGTCCGCAACCGTCCCAGAGGTGTGTATATCGTGAAATCCAATGACGAAACCATTAAATTGATGCGGCCATGAAAAGATTAGCGCTTCTTTTATCTTGTTGCGCCGTGGGGCTTGCTACAGCCCTGGCGCAGTCGTCCACGGACGCGTTTTACATCTACCAGAACGACGGTCACTTCAACGGCTTCTTCTATGATGAAGTGGAGAAGATAACTTATTCGAAGCTGGACACTCTGGGTGTGGAGTTTGATGATTATGTCTCACAGGAGATAGTAACTGCCGACTCCACCTATCGCATCATGCTCTCGGCCATTGACAGCGTGGGCTTTGTGCAGCCGGAACCCAAATACAGTTCCAACGTTCGCATATTGCATAAGGAGAACGAAGATAGCTATTCATATTACGATGAGATGTCTCACCAGCTGTATTATGACAGCGAATTTTATGCTATTCAAGCAGACAGGAGTGAGGTACCCACAGAATATCTACCTCATTTGAACGAGGTGTTCTATTGCGTAAATGGAGTTGATAGTTGGGCTGTTAAAGTGGTGAGAATAGAAGAAATAAACAATAAGGAAGAAAGTTGGGTGATAGGCTATTGTGAGCCTGTTGACAACATTACCGATCTTTTTATCCAGCAAGTTGGTGTTGAGGAGTATGGATATAATCCTGAGGGCAAGATGATAAGCCGAAGGGTGGCAGGCCGTCCGGATTTGACTGTAGGTAATCCCTCCAAGAAGAAGGCAAAGGAAGGCCAATGGCAGGGTGACCTCTTTAATTTCTCTTTAAATGGACATTATGTATTGTATGCTGATGATGACCTGACAATCACTATCGACCCGTCTATTGAAGGGAAACTGAATGTCAAGGCAGAATGGAACCTCTCATGGTTCGGCGACAAGTACATTGGTATTACATCGACACTTAAATTTGGTGTGGGTGCTGGGTTCACTGTGGATGGGAAAATCAAGGATTTCTTTCCTGGAGGTGTAGGAGGCTTGCTGGGTGGTGTGCCTATACCTGCTACCTGTCCGATTGTCTATCTTGACATTGCCCCAGATGCTTTCCTTCGTGGAGAGGCTCATGTAAAATTCTCAGCAGTATCGCCCAAATTACAAGGGGCCATGTGGTCTAAACTCGAAATTAGCAACTGGGTACCCAGTATGGCAATAGGTTTTGGTAATGCTGACGGTAAGGCCGAGGAATTTGAGAGTATTGACACGGGTAGTTCCGGCCTTTCCCTGGAACTGAGCGGTTTCGTTCAGGGTGGCATGTTGTTCCCCATGAAGTTCAAGAGCTTGCCCGTTTTAAAGAAAATCTTCGATACTGAGATTGGCGGGCAATGGTTCGTAGGTCCCAAACTTGCAGGCTCTATAGCTCTCGACCTGACAACGGCACCTTGGGATGACGCAGCAACATACAACCAGTTGAAGAATGCAAAGCTCTCAATGCACATGGTCGATGCTGACTACGAGGTAAAAGGCACTGTGAAGACGGCTTTCAGTGGCAAGAAAGAGGTGACATTGGCCGATGGCAGTATCAGTCTCTTTCCTCCTTTCGATGCTCCACTTGTTCCAGAATTTGGAAAGGCACATGATTACTATGAGGAACGTTGGCAAGGAAATGAAAAAATGCAATGTCGAATTATTTCATTTGAGCCGTCAGGATATGTTCTGAAACCTGTTGACATAGGCGTAGTTGCAGATGTTCTTACAGAGGAAGGAACTTATGAGGGAACGTGTGACAAAATGTATTATCATTTTGCTCAACTCTTTGGAAAGCCACTCGATAAGAGCCACTGGGCAGAGTATGTCATACCCACCCCTGTTGACAATCGTTACCCATTGGAGAGCAAAAGATATAAAATTCGGCCTGCCGTGAAAGTGGGAAAAATTTTAGTTGCCGATCCAGTGTATGAGATATTGCATGGCGTAGAGGCAACAGTCAGCAGCGATAGCTTATGGCTTAACCACGACCTAACAGATGCCGTTCCAATAAAAGTGTTGGGTACTGTTGACGTACCAAACTTTGGAGAGGATTCTGCTCTCAAGGCAACAAAGATTAATGGCGGATATGAAGTAGGGAGAGGACCTCATTTCTCAAGAGGAAGGAACTACAGCCCTTGTGACACGCTTGAATACTACGATACTCCAGCATACTTTATAACAGGAACTATGGAAGGCTGCAAATTCTATCCTATAGGGCTTAGGGATCCCAGATATGTCCGTATATTCACATTGCCTAATACAGATAACCCAATTGGTGTCAATTTCAGTTTGATAGAAACACCATACGAAGTATCGTCAAAGATAGGGGCAAGAACTATTGCATTCGATGATCCTGACATGACCTATAACATTTCGCGTAGAAGTGACAACATGGGATGGGATATCGTAGCAGACTGGCGCAAATTAGACTATACGATGCATTTGAGTTACACTTTGGTCGTAACAGAAAAAGGTCGGCTCAGGCAGGACACTGAGCGGCCACAATTCGCAATGAAGAATGTACAAATGACACATAAACGTAATTCTACAGAAAATGAAACGTATACAATCAAAGTTGACATAGACAACTGGGATTTCTCTATGGATTATATCGGAGGCCGTGTAGTCAATTCAGTACCTGCAACTTACATTGTTAAGAAGCCTGATGGTAGCACCCAAAATTCAACAATACAGCTTACTATTGGCATCGACACTATTTTCAATTAAGTAAGAAGTCATCGTCAAACAAGATACCCTCATCAATCCCAAGTGCCCGGCCCCTCCATAGGTCGGGCGCTTGTTATATAACTTCTTTGCCACCTCCTTTTTATCCCTTTGTCACAGCCTCTTTCGCAATGTTCGTAGTGTTTTTCACAAAAATTTTTTAGACGAAGCACAGGGATGAACCAAGGGAAGAATTTAGCGAAGTAAAGAGAAGTAGGTGTCAAGGAGACGCTTGGCGGCGATGAAGGAGGTCTGCTGGCCGTCTAGGACGCTCTGCTCGGCACCGGGCAGGAGGGCGGCAATGGTGTCGTTGTTATAGAAGCCATTGCGCAGCTGCTCGTTGATGCTCTCATACATCCAGTACTTGGCTTGCTCGGCACGGCGATGCTCGAAGTAGCCGTTCTGCTTCACGAAGTCGATGTACTCATAGACCATGTCCCACACTTCTTTGATGCCGGTGCCGTAGAAGCCGGAGTAGCAGAGCACCTTGGGTAGCCAGCCACTCTCGGGCATGGGGAAGAGATGGAGAGCATTCTGGAACTGGCGCGCTGCCAAGCGACAGGGTTCCACATTATCGCCGTCGCACTTATTTATCACGATTCCATCGGCCATTTCCATGATGCCACGCTTGATGCCCTGCAGCTCGTCGCCAGTGCCTGCGAGCTGTATGAGGAGGAAGAAATCAACCATCGAATGGCAGGCGGTCTCGCTCTGTCCTACGCCAACGGTCTCCACGAAGATCTTGTCGAAGCCTGCGGCCTCGCAGAGGATGATGGTCTCGCGCGTCTTACGGGCTACGCCGCCAAGGGAGCCGGCGGAGGGACTGGGCCGTATGAAGCTGTCGGGGTGCACAGAGAGCTTCTCCATGCGTGTCTTATCGCCGAGGATAGAGCCCTTGGTCTTCTCGGAGCTGGGGTCGATGGCGAGGACGGCAAGCTTGCCGCCCGTGCGCTCCAGAACATGAATGCCGAACTCATCAATGCTGGTGCTCTTGCCGGCACCCGGCACGCCGCTGATGCCCACACGAATGCTCTTGCCGCTATAGGGCAGACAACGCTCGATGACTTCCTGCGCAATGGCCTGATGCTCAGGATTGGTACTCTCCACGAGGGTCACGGCCTGACCGAGGATGGAGACATTACCCTTGAGGATGCCATCCACGTAGTCACTGACAGTGAACTTGCGGCGAGCAAAACGACCTCGCTGTAGATAGGGGTTGACGATAGCGGGTTGTTCCACGCCGCTGTTGACCACCAATCCTTTGTATTCTTCGCTATTCTCCGGATGATCCATGCTAACAAGTTGACAGTTGTGAGATGAGAGTTATTTCTTCTTCGGGAGCTTCGGCTTCACGGGCAGAATACCTTGCTTGGTGGGACGGACAGAGACGATGGTGCCGTCGGGGTTGAAGGTCATGCGGTCGATGCAGACCTCACGGTGATAGCCGGGGCCCTTCTTCTTATCAATATAGTTCTTGTTGATGCGGTGATAGACGATATACCACTCGTCCTTGCCCGGTACCTGTATGACGCTGTTGTGTGCCGTGCCGTAGATCTCGATGCGCGGCTCCTGCATCAGCAGGATGGGGTCCTCGGCGACAGTGATGGGGCCCATGGGCGAGTGGGAGGTGCCGTAGGCGACATGATAGTTGGGCGAGCCAGTGTCATCGACACTCCACATGAAATAGTAGAGGCCCTTGCGGTAGAAGACATAGGGAGCTTCGCGATACTGGTAGTTCTCGAGGGTGCCGCCATGCGGGGTGATGACGCGCACGGTGGTGGTATCGATGCTGACCATATCGTCGTTGAGCTTGGCGACAGCCATGTAGCCGTTGCCCCAGTAGATGTAGTTATCGTCGGTGATGGGGTCGTTGAAGACATCGACATCTATCTGCTGACCACCAGTGAGGCCTTCAGGGCGGAAGTCGATGATGGGCTGCCCGAAGTCATAGAAGGGCCCGGCAGGATGTTCGGCGATGGCCACGCCGATGGACTTGCGATTCTTCTTGACATCGTGGCCGCTGTAGTAGAAATAGTAACGGTAGCGGCCGTCGTCGCCCAGGCGTTCCATGATAGCGGGCGCCCACGCGTTGCCGGATGCCCAGGGCACCTGATCGGTGGCCAGGTCGAGGATGATACCCTCATGCTTCCATTCCACAAGGTCGGGGCTGGAGAATGCGGTGAAGTAGTAGCCTCCCCAGCCGGGCATCCCATCAGTGGTGGAATAGATATAGAACCGGTTGGTGAGGTGCGAGAACATCACCTCAGGGTCGGCATGGAACTCGGGCAGGATGGGGTTGCCGCTGGAGCGCACGCGACGCTTGACGGGCGGTGCTGCAGAGCAGTCAAGTCCGAGGGCCAAGAGAACGATAAGGAAGAAGAACTTTTTCATAAACGTTACGGTTTTGTTTCGTTATTTCGATATTTCGTTGTTTCGTTATTACGTTATTTCGTTATTACGATGCCCTAAAAATTTTTCATTTTTCACTTTTCATTTCCAACGCTCCCCTTTAGGGGGCTCGGGGGCTTCAACGCTCCCCTTTAGGGGGCTCGGGGGCTTCAACGCTCCCCTTTAGGGGGCTCGGGGGCTTCAACGCTCCCCTTTAGGGGGCTCGGGGGCTTTTTCACTTTTCATTCACCCATGTCAACTCTCGCGATAGTAATCCAGCATCTCGAAGATATCGTCCTTGGAGGCGTGCTGGTTGATGAGGATGTCCCCCACCCCACCGAGGAGCGTGAAGTTGATGACGCCGGCGGTGTTCTTCTTGTCATGGGTCATCAGTTCGTAGAGGCGGTCATACTGTTTGCAGGTGATGGTGAACTGTCCGTAGGTCTCCTTCACGAACTGCGCCACCTGATGCAGACGTGTGGAAGGGAAGCCACAACGCGTGGCCGAGAGGTAGAGCTCGCAGACGAGACCCCATGCCACAGCATAGCCGTGGAGCACGGTGCGGTGTTCCTCCATGGCGAGGCTCTCGAAGGCATGGCCTGCGGTGTGGCCTAGGTTCAGCGCCTTGCGGATGCCGTGTTCGTGAGGATCTTCGGTGACGATGCGCTCCTTCACAGCGACGCTCTCCCCCACCATCTGCTGAAGGATGGCGAGGTCAGGATGCTCGATGTCGAAGGCGAGGTGGCGGCAGAGCATGGCATCATCGGAGATGAGAGCGTGCTTCAGCATCTCGGCATAACCGCTGCGCAGGTTCTGCGCGTCGAGGGTATGCAGGAACTGCGTGTCGAGGATGACGGTGCCGGCAGCATTGAAGACGCCTATCTCATTCTTCAGGCCTCGGAAGTTGATGCCCGTCTTACCCCCGACGCTGGCATCGACCATGGCCAGCAGCGTCGTGGGGATGTTGATGTAGGCGATGCCGCGCTTGAAGGTGGAGGCGGCGAAGCCCCCGAGGTCCGTAATCATGCCACCGCCCAGGTTGATGAGCATGGAATGGCGCGTGGCACCACCCTCGCCCAATGCCGTCCACACGGATGTCAGCGAGTCGAGGTTCTTGGCCTCGTCGGTGGCGGGAATGGTGATGAGTGAGGCGGCTGCATCGCCGAGGTATGCTTTGAGGCGCGGCCAGCAGAGGTCGCGGGTGTTGACATCGGTGAGCACGAACAGGCGGTCGGGCTGCACGCGGGCAATGGCGTCAGACACTTCGGCTCGCAGGTCCTTGCTGATAATCACTTGTTGCTCCATGAACGGGGTGGTGTTGCGGTTTGATGCTGCAAAAATAGCACAAGTTATCGGAAGCACAAAATATGCGCTCTTAAAAAATATAAAAGCGGTGCTCCGAAGTCCGAAGCACCGCTTTATCACATAGGAATCGGTGTTTAATCGATGTCGTAGTCGAGGACAGCCTTGCGGTTGGCCAGCACGCGGTCGTAGTCCTCCTTGGAGCCCACGATGATGCGGTCAAACTCGCGCAAACCTGTACCTGCGGGGATGAGGTGACCGCAGATGACGTTCTCCTTCATACCCTCGAGGTAGTCGCTCTTGCCGTTGATGGCAGCCTCGTTGAGGACCTTCGTGGTCTCCTGGAAGGAGGCGGCGGACATGAACGAACTGGTCTGCAGGGCAGCACGTGTGATACCCTGAAGGATCTGCGTAGAGGTGGCAGCCACCGCATCACGCACCTCGACAGGACGGAGGTCGCGACGCTTGAGGAGAGAGTTCTCATCGCGCAACTTGCGAGCGGTGACAATCATACCAGCCACCATGTTCTCGCTATCGCCGGCATCGATGACCACCTTCTTGCCCCAGATGCGGTCGTTCTCCTCGGCAAACTCGAGCTTATCGACAATCTGCTGTTCGAGGAAGCGAGTGTCGCCGGGGTTGTCGATCTGCACCTTGCGCATCATCTGACGGACGATGACCTCGAAGTGCTTGTCGTTGATCTTCACACCCTGCAGACGATAGACGTCCTGCACCTCGTTGACGATGTACTCCTGCACAGCCGTGGGACCCTGGATGGCCAGGATGTCGGCAGGCGTGATGGCACCGTCGGAAAGCGGTGTTCCGGCACGTACGTAGTCGTTCTCCTGCACGAGGATCTGCTTGCTGAGGGGCACGAGGTAGCTGCGAGGTTCGCCCATCTTCGGGGTGATGGTGATTTCGCGGTTACCACGCTTGAGCTTACCCATGGAGACCTCACCGTCGATTTCGCTGACGATGGCGGGGTTGCTCGGGTTACGAGCCTCGAAGAGCTCAGTGACACGAGGCAGACCGCCCGTGATATCACCGGCCTTGCCGACAGCACGCGGAATCTTCACAAGGACATCACCGGCCTTGACCGTCTGCTTGTCCTCGATGGAGATGTGACCACCGATGGGGAAGTTATAGGTGCGGAGAAGCTCGCCATCCTCGCTGACGATGTGCGCCTGCGGGATCTTGGTCTTATCCCTGGACTCAATGACGATGAGCTCGCTCAAGCCTGTGGCATCATCGGTCTCAACACGATAGGTGACACCTTCGATGACGCCCTCGAACTCTACGCGACCGGCCATCTCCGTGACGATGACGGCGTTGAAGGGGTCCCACTTGGCGATGATATCGCCCTTAGCCACCTTCTCGCCATCCTTCTTATAGAGGGTGGAACCGTAGGGTACATTCTGCGTGAGAAGCACGATGCCCGTGTTGATATCCACGAAGCGGACCTCGGCCAGACGGCCTACTACCATCTTGGCGGGAGCGCCGGTTTCATCGGCGATATCCACGGTGCGGAGCTCCTCGAACTCGAGCTTGCTGTCATACTTAGCCTTGATGGTAGCGTTGGCGGCTGCGTTGTCGGCCACACCACCGGCGTGGAACGTACGCAGTGTCAGCTGTGTACCCGGCTCACCGATGGACTGTGCAGCGATGACGCCGACGGCCTCACCCTTCTGCACCATGCGGGCTGTGGCGAGGTTGCGGCCGTAGCACTTCATGCAGACGCCATGCTTGCTCTCGCAGGTGAGCACGGAACGAATTTCGACGCTCTCGATGGGGCTGGCCTCAATCTCGGCAGCGATGGCCTCGGTAATCTCCTCACCGGCAGCCACGATGAGCTTGTTGGTGGAGGGATTGATGATGTCATGGACGCTGACACGACCGAGGATGCGATCGTAGAGGGAGCTGATGACTTCATCGCCGTTCTTGAGGGCGGTGCACACGAGACCACGCAGGGTGCCGCAGTCCTCCTCGTTGATGATGACATCATGGCTGACATCAACCAGACGACGTGTGAGGTAACCTGCGTCGGCCGTCTTCAGAGCGGTATCGGCAAGACCCTTACGGGCACCGTGAGTAGAGATGAAGTACTCCAGCACGGACATGCCTTCCTTAAAGTTCGAAAGAATCGGGTTCTCGATGATCTGTGCCTCGGCACCGGCCTTCTGGGGCTTAGCCATCAGACCACGCATACCTGAGAGCTGTGAGATCTGACCGGCACTACCACGGGCACCGGAGTCAAGCATCATGTACACGGCGTTGAAGCCTTGGTCGGCTTCGCGCATGGTCTTCATCAGCACGGCGCTGAGGTCGTTGTTGACGTGTGTCCAAGCGTCGATGACCTGGTTGTAACGCTCCTTGTCGGTGATGAAACCCATGTTGTAGTCACCCATGATGCGCTCGACCTCGTCGTTACCACGCTGCACGAGAGCTGCCTTCTCCTCAGGGATGATGATATCGCCAAGGTTGAAGGACAGACCGCCGTCATAGGCAAGCTTGTAGCCGAGGTTCTTGATACCATCGAGGAAGGCGCAGGCCTTGGCCACACCAACGGTCTTGATGACATCGGTGATGAGGCCGCGGAGGGTCTTCTTGGAGATGACGTCGTTGAAGAAGCCGACCTCCACGGGGATGATCTCGTTGACGATGACGCGACCTACGGAGGTCTCCACCATACGCTTGCCGATGGTGCCGTCCTCAAGCTTATCCTTGACGATGACCTTCACGGGAGCGTGAACATCTACGCGACGTTCATTATAAGCAATGATGGCTTCCTCGGGGCCGTAGAAGGTGAGACCTTCGCCCTTGGCACCGGGACGGAGCTTGGTGATATAATACAGACCGAGCACCATATCCTGAGAAGGCACGGTGATAGGAGCGCCATTGGCCGGGTTCAGGATGTTGTGGCTCTGGAGCATCAGAATCTGTGCCTCCAGGATAGCCTCGTTGCTCAGGGGGAGGTGGACAGCCATCTGGTCACCGTCGAAGTCAGCGTTGAAGGCTGTACATGCGAGGGGGTGCAGCTGGATGGCCTTACCCTCAATCATGTGAGGCTGGAAGGCCTGGATACCGAGACGGTGCAGTGTCGGAGCACGGTTGAGGAGCACGGGGTGACCCTTCATGACATGCTCGAGGATATCCCAGATGACGGGATCCTTGCGATCGACAATCTTCTTGGCGCTCTTCACCGTCTTCACGATGCCGCGCTCGATGAGCTTGCGGATGATAAACGGCTTGTAGAGCTCGGCAGCCATCAGCTTCGGAAGACCGCACTCGCCCATGTTGAGCTCAGGACCTACGACGATAACGGAACGTGCGGAGTAGTCCACGCGCTTACCGAGGAGGTTCTGGCGGAAGCGGCCCTGCTTACCCTTCAGCGAGTCGCTGAGGGACTTCAGCGGGCGGTTGCTCTCGCTCTTCACGGCGCTGCTCTTGCGGCTGTTGTCGAAGAGGCTGTCAACGGCTTCCTGAAGCATACGCTTCTCATTGCGGAGGATGACCTCGGGAGCCTTAATCTCTATGAGGCGCTTCAGGCGGTTGTTACGGATGATGACGCGACGATAGAGGTCGTTGAGGTCGGAGGTGGCGAAGCGGCCGCCATCCAGGGGCACCAGCGGACGCAGATCGGGCGGGATGACAGGCAGCATGGTCATAATCATCCACTCGGGCTTGTTGCGGTCGCGGCTGGCGCGGAAGCTCTCTACCACCTGCAGGCGCTTGAGGGCTTCGTTCTTACGCTGCTGGGCGGAGTCGCTGTTAGCGCGGTCACGCAGCTCATAGCTGAGCTTGTCGAGGTCGAGGTCCACGAGCAGGTCGTAGATAGCCTCGGCACCCATCTTGGCCACGAACTTATTAGGATCGTCATCGGGCAGGAACTGGTTCTCCACGGGCAGACGATCGAGGTGGTCGAGATACTCCTCCTCAGAGAGAAGGTCTAACTTCTCGAGGTGCAGGTTCTCATCCTCCTCCTTCTCGAAGGGACCCGGATTGATAACCACGTAACGCTCGTAGTAGATGACGGAGTCGAGCTTCTTCGTGGGCATTCCCAGCAGGTAGCCAATCTTGTTGGGCAGGCTGCGGAAGTACCAGATGTGTGCCACGGGCACCACCAGCTCGATGTGGCCGCTGCGCTCGCGACGCACCTTCTTCTCAGTCACCTCCACGCCGCAACGGTCGCAGACGATGCCCTTGTAGCGGATGCGCTTGTACTTGCCGCAGTGGCACTCGTAGTCTTTGGTAGGACCGAAGATGCGTTCGCAGAACAAACCGTCGCGCTCAGGCTTATAGGTGCGATAGTTAATGGTCTCGGGCTTCAAGACCTCACCATAAGAATTCTCCTTGATTTCCTCGGGCGATGCAAGTCCGATGGTAATCTTTGTGAAGTTATTCTTGACTTTATTATCTTTCTTGTAAGGCATTTTTTCTAAGTTTAAAGTTTAGAGTTTAAAGTTTAAAGACAGTCAGTTTGATGTTTATTGTTTAAAGTTTAATGTTTATAGAAGTCCTAAGGTTTCTCCATTAAACCTTAAACTTTAAACTTTCAACTCAACTTTTTTATTCGAGCGTTACGCTAAGTCCTAAGCCGCGGAGCTCATGCAGCAACACGTTGAGGGACTCGGGGACACCCGGTGTGGGCATCTGCTCGCCCTTGACGATTGCCTCGTAAGCCTTGCTGCGGCCTGTGATGTCGTCGGACTTGATGGTGAGGATTTCCTGCAGCACATGGGAAGCACCGAAGGCTTCGATAGCCCAGACCTCCATCTCACCGAAGCGCTGGCCACCGAACTGGGCTTTACCGCCGAGGGGCTGCTGGGTGATGAGGCTGTACGGGCCGATGCTACGGGCGTGCATCTTATCTTCTACCATGTGACCGAGCTTCAGCATGTAAGCCACACCCACGGTAGCAAGCTGGTCGAACTTCTCGCCGGTGGCACCGTCGTAGAGCTGCGTAGAGCAGTAGCGGGGCAGACCTGCCTTGTCGGTCCACTCGCAGAGGTCATCGAGGGAAGCACCGTCGAAGATAGGAGTGGAGAACTTCACACCGAGTTCCTTACCGGCAGCGCCGAGGACGGTTTCGAAGATCTGACCGATGTTCATACGTGAGGGCACACCCAACGGGTTGAGGACGATATCGACGGGCGTACCATCGGCCAGGAACGGCATGTCCTCCTGGCGTACGACCTTGGAGACGATACCCTTGTTACCGTGGCGACCGGCCATCTTATCGCCCACGCCAATCTTACGCTTCTTGGCAACATAGACCTTAGCCATCTGGATGATGCCGGAGGGCAGCTCATCGCCGATGGTGATGGCAAACTTCTTGCGCTTGAGCTCAGCATCCAAGAGCTTATACTTCTTGATGAAGTTGATGATGAGCTTGGAGATGAGGCCGTTGACGTGTTCGTCGCGGGTCCAGCCGCTGAGCTGGATGCCTGTGTAATCGAGACCGGCAAGTGCACCTTCCGTGAACTTGGAACCCTTGGCGATAATCTCGGCGCCCATGTAGTCCTTCACGCCCTGAGAGGTGAGGTTCTTGGTGAGCTCCAGGAGCTTGTCGATGAGGATGGCCTTCAAGTCGTCCACCTTCATATTGAACTCCTCGTCAATCTTAGGCAGACGCTGCTTGTCGCGGAGCTTCTCGGAGCGTGTCTTGATGGCACGAGAGAAGAGCTTCTTATCAATAATGGTACCCGAGAGAGAGGGTGAAGCCTTGAGGGAAGCATCCTTCACATCGCCGGCCTTGTCGCCGAAGATAGCACGCAGGAGCTTCTCTTCAGGTGAGGGATCGCTCTCGCCCTTAGGCGTGATCTTACCGATGAGGATGTCACCCGGCAGCACCTGTGCACCGATGCGGATGATACCGTTCTCATCGAGGTCCTTGGTGGCGTCCTCGCTGACGTTGGGGATATCGGAGGTGAGTTCCTCGACACCACGCTTGGTCTCGCGCACCTCGAGGGAGAACTCCTCGACATGGACGCTGGTGAGGATATCCTCGCGCACCACGCGCTCGTTGAGCACGATAGCATCCTCATAGTTGTAACCCTTCCAAGGCATGTAAGCCACAAGGAGGTTCTTACCGAGTGCCAGCTCGCCATTGGCGGTGGAGTAACCCTCGGTGAGGATGTCGCCGGCCTTGACGCGCTGTCCCTTCTCACAGATGGGACGCAAGTCGATGGTCATATTCTGGTTGGTACGGCGGAACTTGGGAATGCGGTATTCCTTGAGGGCGGGTTCGAAGCTGACGAACTCCTCCTCCTCAGTGCGGTCGTAGAGGATGCGGATGGTGGTGGCATCGACATAGTCGATGACACCCTCGCCCTCGGCGACAATCATCGTGCGGCTGTCCTCGCAGACCTGCTTCTCGATACCGGTGCCCACAATAGGAGCCTCGGTGCGCACGAGAGGCACGGCCTGGCGCATCATGTTAGAGCCCATCAGCGCACGGTGAGCATCGTCGTGCTCCAGGAACGGGATGAGGGATGCTGCGATAGAGGCAATCTGCTGCGGAGCCACGTCCATGAGGTCCACCTCTGTGGGGGGCACCACGGGGTAGTCATCGTCCTGACGGCACTTGACGACCTTGCGGATGAAGGTACCGTCGTCGCGCAGCGGAGCATTACCCTGACCGATGACGAGGTTCTCCTCCTCCTCGGCGGTGTAGTAGGCGATGCCCTCGTTGGAGAGGTCGACCACACCGTTGTTCACCTTGCGGTAAGGCGTCGAGATGAAGCCGAGCTCGTTGATCTTGGCATATACGCAGAGTGAGGAGATCAGACCGATGTTAGGTCCTTCAGGGGACTCAATCGGGCAGAGGCGGCCGTAGTGAGTATAGTGTACGTCACGCACCTCGAAGCCGGCACGCTCACGGCTCAGACCGCCAGGGCCCAGTGCAGAGAGACGGCGCTTGTGCGTCACCTCGGCCAGCGGGTTGGTCTGGTCCATGAACTGTGACAATGCATTGGTTCCGAAGAACGAGTTGATGACGCTGGAGATGGTCTTGGCGTTGATGAGGTCGGTGGGCGTGAACACCTCGTTATCGCGGACATTCATGCGCTCACGAATGGTGCGGCTCATGCGGCTGAGACCGATGGCAAACTGGTTAGCCAGCTGCTCACCGACAGTGCGCACGCGACGGTTGGAGAGGTGGTCGATATCATCCACCTGTGCCTTGGAGTTGACCAGCTCGATGAGGTACTTGATAATCTCGATGATGTCCTCACGGGTGAGCACACGCACATCGGGATCGGTGTCCAGGTTGAGCTTGCGGTTGATGCGGTAGCGGCCCACATCGCCCAGGTCATAACGCTTCTCGGAGAAGAAGAGGTTGTTGATGACCTCACGTGCGCTGGCATCATCGGCAGGATCTGCATTACGCAGCTGACGGTAGATGTAGAGCACAGCCTCCTTCTCGGAGTTGGAGGGATCCTTGGCCAGGGTGTTGAAGATGATGCTGTAGTCACTGGCATCGGGGTCCTCATGGTGGATGAGCACGGTCTGCTCGCCGCTGTCGAGGATCTCAGCGATGTTCTCCTCGGTGAGCACTGTCTCGCGGTCGAGGATGACCTCGTTACGCTCAATGCTAACGACTTCACCGGTGTCCTCATCGACGAAGTCCTCGACCCATGACTTCAGCACGCGTGCTGCCAGCTTCTGACCGACAGCCTTCTTAAGGTTGGTCTTGTTGACCTTCACCTCCTCAGCGAGGTTGAAGATTTCGAGGATGTCCTTGTCATTCTCGAAACCGATGGCGCGCAACAGCGTGGTGACGGGCAACTTCTTCTTACGGTCGATGTAAGCGTACATCACGTTATTGATGTCCGTGGCGAACTCAATCCACGAGCCCTTGAAGGGAATAATGCGGGCGCTGTAGAGCTGAGTGCCGTTGGCATGGAGGCTGGAACCGAAGAACACACCGGGTGAACGGTGCAGCTGGCTCACCACCACACGCTCAGCACCGTTGATGATGAAGGTACCGTTGGCGGTCATGTAGGGAATAGGGCCGAGGAAGACGTTCTCAATCACGGTGTCGAAGTCCTCATGGTCAGGGTCTGTGCAGTAGAGCTTCAGTCTGGCCTTCAAGGGCACGGCATAGGTGAGTCCGCGCTCCAGACACTCTTCGATGCTGTAGCGGGGCGGATCAATGTAATAGTCCAAGAACTCCAGGACGAAGTTGTTGCGCGTGTCGGCGATGGGGAAGTTCTCTGAGAAGACCTTGTACAAGCCATCGTTCTTACGCAATTCCGGCGGGGTGTCTAACTGCAGGAAGTCATTGAAGGACTTCAGCTGCACCTCGAGGAAATCCGGATAGGGCATCGGATTCTTCACCGAGGCGAAATTAACTCTGTCGTTAACAATTTTAGCCATTGATAATATATGATGAGTTTATTGTTTGCTAATCGGAAGGGGAGTTAAGTGCGAGGGGACATCCCCCTTAACTTCCATGATTGGAGCGTTTTAGCTTCCTCTTATTATGTTTCAGGGCGTTGTTCTTTCTTTAGACGCAAAAAGTAGAGGACTCTCTACCAGAGAGTTCTCTACCTATTGAGTCTGATTGGTTACGAGTCGAGACTTACTTGAGCTCGATTTCAGCACCAGCCTCCTCGAGGGTCTTCTTCAGAGCCTCAGCGTCAGCCTTGGGCATACCTTCCTTCAGGGTGCTGGGAGCGCCGTCAACGAGCTCCTTAGCTTCCTTCAGGCCGAGGCCACAAGCCTCCTTCACAGCCTTCACGACCTGGAGCTTAGCGGCACCTGCGCTCTTGAGGATGACGTCGAAGTCGGTCTTCTCCTCAGCAGCGGGAGCTGCACCAGCGGCTGCGGGGCCAGCTGCAACAGCAACAGCAGCAGCTGCGGGTTCAATACCATACTCCTCCTTGAGGACGTTCTTCAACTCGTTTACTTCCTTCACTGTCAAGTTAACCAACTCTTCAGCGATTGCTTTGATATCTGCCATAATTGTAAATGTGATTTGTTTTGTTTGACTTTGAGTAAATGAAAATTATTCGCCCTTCTCGGCGAGAGTCTCGAGGACACCGTGGATGGTGCCGGCACCAGACTCGAGGGCAGAAACGAGGCCCTGCATCGGAGACTGCAGCATAGCCACGATCTCGGCGATGACTTCGTTCTTGCTCTTGATGGCAACCAAGGCATCCAGCTGGTCGGCACCGATATAGAAGCCTTCCTCAGCGTATGCAGCCTTGAGTTCGGGGATCGTCACACCCTTGGGGTTCTTGCTGTTGAAATCCTTCAGCATCTTAGCGGGAGCGTTAGCCACCTGCGTGAAGATGACAGCAGTGGTACCCTTGAGGGTGTCATAGAGGGGTGAGTAATCAATCTCGCTGGCTTCGAAAGCCTTGTGGAGCAGGGTGTTCTTCACGACCACCATCTTCACCTCGCTCTTGAAGCACTGGCGGCGCAGGGCGCTGGTGCGAGCTGCATCCATACCGGTGACATCAACGAGATAGAAGTGAGGATACTCCTTCAGGACAGTGCCAAGCTTCTCGATGATAAGTGCTTTATCTTCCTTTCTCATGATTGTAGCGTCTTAAAATTAGATTTCGTCAACAGCCTTCGGATCGATCTTGATACCGAGACTCATCGTACTCGAAAGATAAATACTCTTCACGTATGTACCCTTGGCAGCAGCGGGCTTCAGCTTGATGATGGTAGCGATGAACTCCTTGGCGTTCTCGGCGATCTTCTCAGCGGAGAAGGACACCTTACCAATGGAAGCGTGCACGATACCGGTCTTATCAACCTTGAAGTCAATCTTACCCTGCTTCACCTCCTTGACAGCCTGTGCCACGTTCATGGTCACAGTACCGCTCTTGGGGTTAGGCATCAAGCCACGGGGACCGAGGATACGGCCGAGAGCACCGATCTTACCCATGATAGAGGGCATGGTGATGATGACGTCAATATCCGTCCAGCCGCCTTTGATTTTTTCAATGTACTCGTCGAGACCCACATAGTCAGCACCAGCCTCCTGGGCTGCAGCCTCCTGATCGGGGGTGCAGAGGCACAGCACGCGGGTTACCTTACCCGTGCCGTTGGGAAGCGATACGACGCCGCGGACCATCTGGTTAGCCTTGCGGGGGTCAACACCCAGACGCACGTCGATATCCACAGAAGCATCAAACTTGGTCGTGGTGATATCCTTGACCAACTGCGAAGCCTCTTTGAGGGTGTATGCTTTCCCTGCTTCAACCTTCTCTGCGACCAGCTTTTGATTCTTTGTCAATTTAGCCATAGTTCAATTGAAGTTTAAGTGTTATGCGGGAAAGTCACCCTTTACAGTGATACCCATACTTCTGGCTGTTCCTGCAACCAATCTCATTGCCGACTCCACTGTGAAGCAGTTCAAGTCAGGCATCTTGTCGGTGGCGATGGCGCGCACCTGATCCCAAGTAATGCTGGCAACCTTCTTACGGTTGGGCTCTGCGCTACCACCCTTTACCTTGGCAGCCTCCATGAGCTGAACAGCCACGGGGGGAGTCTTCACGACGAAGTCATACGACTTATCGGTGTAGTAGGTGATAACCACAGGGAGCACCTTGCCGGCCTTGTCCTGAGTTCTGGCGTTGAATGCCTTGCAGAAATCCATGATGTTAATACCCTTGGAACCGAGAGCGGGACCTACTGGGGGTGATGGATTTGCAGCGCCTCCTTTAATCTGTAGTTTGATTAATCCAGCAACTTCTTTAGCCATTGTTGTGATTCGTTATTAATTGAGTTATTTACCGCGGAGTTTCAGAGCGTGTAACAATCGTCTTACTCCTTCGCTACTTGCATGAAACCGAGTTCGAGCGGCGTTTTGCGCCCGAAGATCTTGACCGAAACCTTCAGCTTCTTCTTTTCGTTGTTGACCTCCTCGACGATGGCCTCGAAGCCGGAGAAAGGACCGTCGGTGACCTTGACAGCATCGCCCTCCAAGAAGGGTATCTGCACATCTTCGGGCACCTCAGCCATCTCATCGACGATGCCGAGCAGACGCTTCATCTCACCCTCACGGATGGGAAGGGGCGTGTCCGTGGCCTTCGTCTCGCCGAGAAATCCCAGCACATTAGGCGTGTTGCGCAGCATTCCCTGCACTTCGCCTGCGAGGATACATTCTACCAATACATAACCGGGCAGATGGCAGCGCTCCTTCACGATACGTTTGCCGTTACGGATATCGACATACTTCTCCTTCGGGATAAGCACTTGGGAGACCTTGTCGCCGTAGTCGCCTTGAGCGACCTGAGCGTCAATGTACTCCTTCACTTTGCCTTCTTTACCGCTGATGGCACGCATCACGTACCATCTCATTTGCTGTGCTGCCATAAGCTTCCTTGATTAGTTAGGATAGACGAACTCCATCACATGCTGGAAACAGAAATCCATCACGAAAACTACCACCGCGATGAGTAGGGAAGCAGTTAATACTACAATCGCGCTGTTGAACAGTTCCGAACGCGTGGGCCAAGTGGTCTTATGCACGAGTTCTTCGTATGATTCCTTGCAATAATTAAAAAATCTCTTGAACATATATATTCTTCTTTGGAGCACGGGAAGAGAGGCTCGAACTCCCGACACCTGGTTTTGGAGACCAGTGCTCTACCAACTGAGCTATTCCCGTAAATGAAGCCCCCGCCCAAAAACGGGGGCTCCTTTTATCCATCTTTCAATAGTTGCTATAGCTGCTATAGTATCTATAGAGTCTATAGCTTCTATGAGAGCCGATTCTTAATCGTCGAGGATCTCAGTGATCTGACCGGAACCGACTGTGCGACCACCCTCACGGATAGCGAAGCGCAGACCGACGTTCAGAGCCACAGCGTAGATGAGCTCTACAGTGATCTCTACGTTATCACCAGGCATCACCATCTCGGTGCCTTCGGGGAGGTGAATCTCACCCGTGCAGTCCATGGTGCGGAGGTAGAACTGAGGACGATACTTGTTGCCGAACGGAGTGTGACGGCCACCCTCTTCCTTCTTCAGGACATAGATAGAAGCCTTGAATTTCTTGTGGGGCTTGATGACACCCGGGTGGGTGATAACCATACCACGCTTCACTTCGTTCTTATCGATACCGCGGAGGAGCAGACCGACGTTATCGCCAGCTTCACCCTCGTCGAGGATCTTGCGGAACATCTCAACACCAGTGATGACGGACTTCTTGTCCTCACCGAGACCGAGGATCTGGACTTCGTCGCCAACCTTGACAACACCAGTCTCGATACGGCCGGTAGCCACAGTACCACGACCTGTGATGGAGAACACGTCCTCAACAGGCATCAGGAAAGGCTTATCGATATCGCGAACGGGCTCCTGGATCCACTCGTCGCAGGTGTCCATCAGCTGCATAACCTTCTCTTCCCACTCGGGAACACCGTTGAGTGCGCCGAGGGCAGAACCACGGATGATAGGAGTCTCAGGCTCGAACTGGTAAGCAGCGAGCAGCTCCTGCATTTCCATCTCAACGAGCTCGAGCATCTCCTCGTCCTCAACCATATCGCACTTGTTGAGGAACACCACCAGACGGGGAACGTTCACCTGACGGGCGAGCAGGATGTGCTCACGGGTCTGAGGCATGGGACCGTCAGTAGCAGCAACCACGATGATAGCACCGTCCATCTGAGCAGCACCAGTTACCATGTTCTTCACATAGTCGGCGTGGCCCGGGCAGTCCACGTGAGCGTAGTGACGCTTAGCGGTCTCGTACTCAACGTGAGCGGTGTTAATAGTGATACCGCGCTCCTTCTCTTCGGGAGCGTTGTCGATCTGGTCGAAGCTCTTCACCTCGGAGAGGCCCTTCTTAGCCAGAACAGTTGTAATAGCGGCGGTCAGGGTAGTCTTACCGTGATCGACGTGACCAATCGTACCGATGTTTACGTGCGGTTTGGTTCTTTCGAATTTTTCTTTAGCCATAGCTAATCTTTCTTATGTTAAAAAATTGTTTTGGTATAAGCTTCCCTTTTGGTTCGCTTCGTTTATGGAGCTGTTGACGAGGATTGAACTCGTGACCTCTTCCTTACCAAGGAAGTGCTCTACCACTGAGCTACAACAGCAAGATTCGTTTCGAGCGTGGAGCGGAAGACGGGGCTCAAACCCGCGACCCCCAGCTTGGAAGGCTAGTGCTCTATCAACTGAGCTACTTCCGCAGCCTTTTTAGAGGCCTTTGCAGCCGTCGCGACGGCAAAACGTCTCGAAAACGGCTGCAAAGGTAAGGTATAATTTTTGAACCGCAAAAACTTTTCGCTGTTTTTTTAGCGATTCTGATGTTTTTCCTTGTTTTTCTGGAGTTGTTTGAGCAATGCGTCCAGACAATTGTCGATAGCTTCTTCAAAAGTGTCGCAAACTTTTTCGGCGAAGAGCTCCGAGCCCGCACTCACGCGGATGGATGCTTCCTTGTTCATGGCCGTCTCTGGTTTGACGACTTTCAGTGACACCTCTACCTTTCTTATTTCGTCGCTGAATTTCTCGAGCTTGCCCACTTTCTTCTGGATGAAGTCTTGCAGTTTCTCGGTCGGCTCGAATCGGATAGCCTGAAGTTTGATTTCCATAGTAACCTCCTTTTTTGTTTTTAGGTGTTAATAATTAGGTTTAGCCCCTTGGATGGGCTTGATTGTACACTTTCCTAAGTTCCTCGAAGGTGGTGTGGGTGTAGATCTCCGTCGTGGACAGACGGGCGTGGCCCAGCAGCTCCTTCACCGACTGCAGGTCGGCATGGTGATTCAGCATCGTGGTGGCAAAGGTGTGGCGGAGCACATGGGGGCTTCGTTTCTTCTGCGTGGTCACGAGTGCCAGTTGTCTGCGCACCATCTGTCGCACGCTCGCCACGGTCACCCTCGTGCCTTTTCGGGAGATGTAGAATGCCGGTCCGTCGGACTGCGGCATCTGCGCGCGCTCACCTATATATATATTAATAAGGTGTAAGAGCTCGCTGCCGAAAGGCACCACCCTTTGCTTGTTTCCCTTTCCCGTCACCTTCAGCGTGCAGGCGCTGCGGCTGATGTCATCCATGTTCAGTCCCACCAGCTCGCTCACGCGGAGGCCGGTCTCGTAGAACATGGCGATGATCAGATGATCGCGCCGCCCCTCGAAGGAATCTGCGAACATGCCCTCCTGATCCAGCAGGCGGTCCATGTCCTTCTCCTGTATGAAAGCGGGCAGGCTCTTCTCGCGCTTTGGCGATGTCAGCAACCTCACAGGGTCACGCTCCACATAGCCTCTGCGGAAGAGGTATTTGTAGAAGGAGCGCAGTGCCGACAGGCGCCGATGCACGGAATTGGGCTTATGCCCCCGGTCCATCATGTCCACCACCCACTCGCGGGCGATGTCCGTGTCGATGGTCTCCCAGGAAAGGGAGTTGTCTAAACCCTTGTAGAACGACTCAAACGCCTTCAAGTCGTCATGATACTCCTTCACGGTTCGTGCCGATGCGGCGCGCTCGTAGCGGAGGTAATCAATGAAGGATTCCAACAACATTCGTCCTCGTTTTGCGGTTTCACCGAGGCGAAAATAGAGGTTTTTCTTCAGACTGCCAAATGAAATCAGCAAAAGTTAATGAACATTTGACATTTTTGACTCTCTTTAGTCTTCTACGCGGCGGAGCTGCTGCACATAAACAGCGTGTTCCTTGGCCAGGCGCTTCAGCACGGAGGGCTTGTCGAACTGCTGACGACGACGGAGCTCTTTCACCACGCCGGTCTTCTCGAACTTACGCTTGAACTTCTTCAGCGCTCTCTCAATGTTCTCGCCTTCCTTAACAGGTACTACGATCATGTTGTTTGTTGTTTAATGAGTTAATAAATAAAGTTTTGCGTCCGCTCACCACCTGTCCGAACGAGTCGGAACAGACGATAAGCGGGCGCAAAAGTACAACCTTTTTCGCGAACAGCAAAGAAAATCTTCCGTTTTTTCACTTTCCTGCCCTCGTTTTGGCGGTCAGCGATTGGCTATTGGCTTTTGGCTTTTAGTTCTATCAAGAATTAGAGAATTAGAGAATTTTCTAGCTTTTGCAAGCAAAAGACATTCTATTCTTTCTCATCAATTCATAAGACAGCGTATTGCATATTGAGAAAAATTCTCCAATTCTCTAATTCTTGATAGAACCAAAAGCCGAAGGCGGCCAACAGCCAATAGCCAATAGCCAATAGCCTACAGAATCTGGTGATAGAGGTCGATGATGTCCTGCTTGGTGACGGGACGCGGGTTGCCGGGCGTGCAGACATCGTTGAAAGCCTGTTCGGCCAGTGCCTCGATGTCGCTCTCCTTGATGCCCAGCTCTGTCAGCGTCTTGTTGGTCCCCACGCGAGCGCTCAGGTCCTCGATGGCCTTGCAGGCAGCCTCGGCAGCCTCATCCACGCTCATGCCGGCCTCATAGACGCCGCACGCCTTGGCAATATCCACATACTTGGCCTTCGCAGCAGGCATATTGAAGCGCATCACCGTGGGCAGCAGCATCGCGCAGGCCACGCCATGAGGCACATCGAACAGCGCCGACAGCGGGTGTGCCATGCCGTGGTCCACACCCAGGCCTACATTCGAGAATGCCATACCCGCCACATACTGCGCCACAGCCATACCGTCGCGCCCCACGGGGTTCTTCGGGTCTTCCACGGCGATGGGCAGGTTGCGGTAGATCATCTCGATAGCCTTGATCTCGAACATATCGCTCAGCTCCCATGCGGCCTTCGTGATCAAGCCCTCGATGGCATGCGTCATCGCATCCATGCCTGTGGCAGCCGTCAGGCCTTTCGGCAGCGAGTACATCAGTTCTGCATCCACGATGGCCACACAGGGGATATCGTTGGGATCCACGCACACCATCTTCGCCTGGCGCGCCTCATCGATGATGACATAGTTGATGGTCGTCTCGGCAGCCGTGCCGGCCGTCGTGGGCAGTGCGATGATGGGCAGCGATTTCTTCTTTGTGTCCGCCACGCCCTCCAGCGACACGATGTCGCTGAACTCGGGGTTGTTCACCACGATGCCGATGCCCTTGGCCGTGTCCATGCTGGAGCCGCCGCCGATGGCTACGATGAAGTCAGCGCCCGCCTTCTTGCAGGCCTCGATACCGTTCTTCGCATTCGTGACCGTGGGATTCGGCTTCACGTCGTCGAAGATCTCATATTTGATGCCCGCCTCGTCCATCACGTCGAGCACCATCTTGGCCACGCCGAACTGCATCAGCCCTTTGTCCGTCACCACCAGAGCCTTCTTGAAGCCCAGACGTTTCACCACTCCCGGCAGCTCCTTGCGAGCGCCCGGTCCGAAGTACGACACTTCGTTCAGAATAAATCTATTTACCATGATTGTAATGTTGTTTTTGGGTGATTACGCCGCAAAGGTATATATTTATTTTTGATAACACAAAATTGTGTTGCATAAAAAACAGGGAATATCAACTAAATCTGCTTGAAAGACTGACCTTCGGACAGCCCCCTGTAGGGTACGAAATGAGGTCGTGTCAAAAGTAACAGACACGGCCTCTTTTAGTTTTTTTAAGAAACAAAGCCCCGACTTTCCCAAGCCAGGGCTTTGTCATGTCCCAGATTTG
>ONCQ01000010.1 GCA_900316355.1 uncultured Prevotellaceae bacterium
GAACAATCCGTCTCAGTGGCAAGCACGGCGCAGGAGATTGATGGTGGAGGTGTCGGAGAGGAAGACGGAGTAGAGGCCTTGCTCTTCCTGAGCAGGGTCACCGCAGTAGTCGTGGAAGGGCTGCCAGCGGATGGTCGTGGGGCGGGCCAGTCCGCTCCAAGCCCAGAAATTAAGACCGCATAGGGTAGGGAAGGAATCGGGCAGCTCGAGGATGTGGCGATAGTAGGCATCGCGGGCGTGGGTGGTGGCGGAGAGATCGAAGCGGTGCCCGTCACGAGCATAGCCGAACTCCTCGATGACCAGGGGCTTCCCAAGGCGCTTGGCGATGTCCAGATGTTGTCGGACATACGCATCCGTCAGCGTCAGCACACGCTGCATCAGGGCGGTGTCAGTGCCTGCCGTATCCTGCCGCACTTCTTCATGCGTCACCCATCCCCAGTTCATCGGCCAGATGTGTATGGTGAGATAGTCGATGTTCGGGTTCGCGTGTATCTGTTCAAAACACTCAGTGCTGTTCTCGCAGCCCACAAGTCCCTCGGAACCTACAGACACCAGATGCCGGGCATCAATAGCCTTGATGATGGCTGCCGCCTGTGCTATCCACGCCTTGTAGCCCTCCATTGTGGCACTGTCACTGCTGAAGGGACGTGGCTCGTTAGCGATTTGCCACGCCATGATGGTGGGGTCGTCGGCATAGCGCCGTTGGTTGTAACTGTTGGTGCGACTCACCACAGTCCGCACGTGATTGAAGAAGAGCTGCTGTGCACGGGTGTTCGTGGCGAAGCGTGCTGCATAGCTGCAATACTCCTTGTAACCGTCGCGTGTAGGATCAAGGGCAGGACCCTCACCGGCCCACTCCAGGTACTGCGCAAATCCACCGCTCCACTCCCAGGCGTTGTTGAGATACAGCACCGCCTTCATCTTGCGCTCCGACATCTCCTGCAGCAGCCAGTCGAGACCCGCGAACAACGTGTCGTTATAGACACCCGGTGTCGTCTGCAGCGTTGGCCACACCAGACTTGGCTTTGGCGTGGCACCGTCGGCACCCACGAGAATGCGCAGGTTATCGAGTCCCAGCGCATGCAGCGAGTCCAACTCTGCGCTCAGCCGCTCCCTGTTGCCGCCCTGTCCCTCTGAGCCCAGGATGGCACCGTACCAGAAATTCGTACCCACGTAGCGGTAGGGCTCCCCATTGCAGTAGAACTGCCCGTCACGTGCGGTGACGAAGTCATCGCTGCTGTCCATCGCATTGCAGGCCACCATCAGCAGGCATGTGGCGATGGCTATGATTCTCTCTGTTTTCAGTAGATGCATAGTTAGAAGCTGATGTCCATACGTAGCATACCAATGCATGCCGTTTCGCCATTGGAGGTGATGACATGGAGCACTGGTTTGACGGTCAGAAAATCCGTGAGGGGGAGGCTGCAGATGAGCTCTGTGGCCCACTCGTTGAAGCCCAGAATGCGAACATAATCTGTGAACACCCCAAGTTCCGCGCGCTTGAAGGCATATTTGGCGCCGAGACCACAGAAGTCCTTACAGATAGTGGTGCTGCCAAAGGCATGACTGTATGCCGCGAGCAGGGTGAGGCGCGGTGACAGTGCCTGTTCCGCGTATGCCCACACCGATGATGTTATCTCTGGTTGGGTGTGCATGCTGGCTCCTAAGAAATAATGGCTGCCGCGATGGCGATACTCCGCTTGCGCCAGTGCAAGGAGACCATCACTGTTGGGGCAGAAACGGAAAACATTATAGCGACCGGTGAAGGCGTGGTTTCCCTCGCCGTTGTAAAGTGATGCCTGCAGACATAGCTTCTCGTTGTCGAACTTATAATGAATGCCCACGTCGGCCTCCGGGTAGGTGGCAATGTAAGCGTTCCAGCTGAGGGTGGGGAAGATGCCGCACGAGCTATTGGTGAAAAGAGCAAGACCGTCGCTGCAGAAGTAGTCCTCGTCAGTGCGGCGGATGCCGGCAAACACCGAGTGGCGCTCATTGATTTGCCATGTAAGGCCTGCCACTGAGAGGGCAAAGGGTATGTTGACGCCGTAGGTGTTGATGTTCGAGTAGCCCTGTACGTCGATGCATAAAGGGAGCCCATCGGAAGATAGTGTGCTGATGGAATGCACCTCGAGCAACAACTTCCTGGTGATAGGAATGTCTGCATACAGCTGTAACAGGTTTGCCAGGCGCCCTTCCCTGAAGTCGGTATGTACCTCGCTGGTAAGGTCCACGCCAAACGATGGGCGCAGGGAGATGCTGTCTCCCCTTTGTTTTTGTGCCTGCAGCCCCACGCAAGTTCCTATCAATGCCAACAGAACAATCGCGATTCTTTTCATACATTGTTTTTCGGGGCGCAAAGATAACAGCTAATCCATATTAATTTATATGATTCTTGCCGAAAAATGAGTTTTTTCTAAGATTTTCTTTTGTGCGAAACGGAATAATCAGTACTTTTGCGCACTTTTATATACTTGGGCCTTTTGGGCTCTCATGTTGATATTCAGAAAAAATAAAATGAAGAGACATTTTGCGATCCTTTTCCTGTCCTTGTGGGCTGTGGTCGCTGCCGTGGGACAGACCATGAGCGACGAAGAGGTCCTCCGGATGGTCGTCAGTGAAAAACGTTCTGGTGCCACAGAGACCGATATCGCTACACGTCTGATGCAGAAGGGTGCCACACTGGAGCAGATTAATCGCATTCGTGATCAGTATGCTTCGCAGATTTCCAAGCGGGGTCTGGATAGTACGGTTGACAATGCCATTGATGGTGCCCAGAACCGGATGCGCACCAACAACGAGCCTAAAGATAATGGCATTGGCATTGGCAATGGCATTGGTAATGGTAAGGCTAAGGACAATAGCAAAGGTAAGGACAATGATATCTTGCTGCAGGGTGGGGCAGAGGTGCCTCAGTCCGTGCCCGAGGTCCTTTCCCCCTCCGGCAAGCGGGTCTTTGGCCGCGATATCTTTAACAATAAGAACCTCTCTTTCGAGCCGGTTATGAACATCGCCACCCCCCAGGACTATGTCCTCGGCCCAGGCGATCAGCTGATTGTCGATATCTATGGGGCTTCCCAGCAGTCCATCAGTTATACGGTCACTCCCGACGGTGATGTCACCATCCCTGACTATGGTCCCATCCATGTCAGTGGCCTCACGGTAGCTGCCGCACAGAGCCGCATTCGCAATAAGGTGGGTGATATCTATGCCGGTTCCAACATCAAGGCCACCTTGGGTCAGACCCGCACCATCTCCGTCAATGTCATGGGCGAGGTGCAGGTGCCCGGCACCTACACCATCAGTGCCTTTGCCACGGTCTTTCACGCCCTCTACAGGGCCGGTGGAATCAATGACCTTGGCACGCTGCGCAATATCAAGGTGTTCCGCCAGGGACGCCAGATTACTGTTATCGATGTCTATGAGTTTATCCTCAATGGACGCATTGCGGGCAATGTGCGCCTGGCTGACAATGATGTCATTCAAGTGGGGCCCTATGACTGTATCGTGGATATCGAGGGTAGTGTCAAACGCCCCATGTCCTATGAGTTGCGCAAGGGCGAGAGCCTGTCCACCCTGCTTAAGTTCTGCGGTGATTTCGCGGGCAACGCCTATCGCAAGTCCTTGCGCGTGATCCGCAACACAGGCCAGATGAAGAGCGTCTTCAATGTCGATGAGTTCGAATGGGCTGACTTCCACATGGAGGACGGCGACCAGGTTTCTGTCGAGAGTACCTACGACCGTTTTGAGAACATGGTGGAGGTGAAGGGAGCAGTTTTCCGCCCGGGCATGTATCAGTTAAGCGAGAAGGTGAACTCCGTGCGCACGCTCATCGAGCGTGCCGATGGCCTTACCGAAGAAGCCCTGACCTCGCGCGCTGTCATGCGACGCATGAAGCCCAACCGCACGCAGGAAGTCCTCTCCCTCAATCTTGAGGCTATCCTCAATGGCAGCGAGGCCGATGTCGCCTTGAGGAATGAAGATGTGGTCTTCATCCCCACGCTGGCCGAGCACCAGAATCTCCGCACGCTGACTGTTGTGGGCGAGGTCATCTTCCCCGGTGTCTATGAGTATGCTGACAACATGACGCTTGAGGACCTCATCCTCCAAGCTGGCGGCCTCACCGACCAGGCTTCGACGGTCAAGGTGGAAGTGTCCCGCCGCCTAAGCGATCCCGGAGCCACAGAGGCCGGCATGGAGCTGGCCAAGACCTTCAGTCTCTCGCTGAAAGAAAACTATGCTGCCGATGGCGAAAGCTCATTCATCCTTGCGCCCTACGACATTGTTCAGGTGCGCCGCAATCCTTTGGTCCAGGATCCGATTCGGGTTGAGATAGATGGTGAGATCACTTTCCGAGGCAGCTATACTATGGAAAAGAAGAACCAACGCCTGAGCGACCTTGTCAAGGCCGCCGGTGGCGTCGTCACAGGTGCTGATATCCGTGGCGCCCGTCTTATCCGCAAGATGACAGAGGACGAGCAGGCCCGCATGCAGACAGTCATCCAGCTGGCCCGCCAGAATGCCGATGGTAACGACTCCATCAGTCTCGACAAATTGGCTCTCTCTACTACCTATTCCGTTGGCATTCATCTCGATGAGGCCCTGGCAAATCCGGGAAGTACGCAGGACGTGGAACTAATCGATGGCGACCGCCTTGTCATTCCCCGTTTCAACCATACCGTCCGTATCAGCGGTGATGTCAATGCCCCCAACACCGTGGCCTACAACGATGGAAAGAATTATAAGTACTACATCGAGCAGGCTGGCGGTTTTGGTGACCGCGCGAGAAAGCGTCGTGCTTATATCGTCTATCAGAACGGCACCATTGCCAAGGCCAGTAAGGGAAAGATAGAGCCGGGCTGTGAGGTGGTGGTGCCCAGCAAGTCCAAGCATCAGCGTATGTCTCCGGCAGAGTGGTTAGGCCTTGGTGCCAGTGTAGCCTCTATCGGTACGATGTTCGCCTCAATCGCCCACCTGCTGAAATAACTCTTTCCCATCAATACACTCAAGGAATACGAGTAACTCGAATACAAAAGAACAGTCATGGAACAGCAAAATACGGAGCGTGCCTACATCGATTATTCCAAAGTTTTCAAAGCTCTATGGGGGAAAAGGCGACTGATGTATAAAGTCTGGGGCTGGACTTTCATCCTCGCCTGCATCTGGATACTTCCTCAACCCCGCTACTACACGTGCGAGGTGAAATTGGCACCGGAATTGAACGGGGAAGATATGGATAATGGATTCACAAGACTCGCCTCACAGTTCGGGTTCAATATGATGGCTCAAGATGCCATCTATCCCATGCTTTATCCCGAACTTTTTGGGAGTCCTGAATTTATTGTGGGGCTCTATGGCATTCGCGTCACTACACGGGACGGAGAACTGTCCACCGACTACTACACCTATATGAAGTCACACCAGAAGCAGAATCCTCTCGCATGGCCCCTTTCACAGATCAAAAAACTTTTTGCAACGGATGATACCATGACGGTGGGTGGCAAAGAGGGCGTCAACGCCTTCATGATGAGTCGCAAGGATTACGACTTGATGTCGCAGATCATGAAGACCATCAGCTGTTCGGTGGACAAAAAGACCAACGTCATCACCATCAATGTCAAGGATCAGGATCCCCTCGTCTGCGCCACCATGGCGGATAGCGTGAAGACCCATCTTCAGAGCTTCATCATCCGCTATCGCACCAGTAAGGCGGCAGAGGATTTAGTGCACTATCAGCAGCTACGCGACAGCATCGAGGCAGAATACATCGTCGCTATGCAGGCTTACGGCCGTTTCAGCGATGCCCACCGGCGTAACCCTCTGCAGAGCTTCCAGAGCGAGCGCGAGAAAATGGAAAACGACTTGACGCTCAAGCGGAACTCACTCGCAGCTATCGAGACCCAGCTGCAGACAGCAAAAGTGAAACTCCAGGAGAAGACCCCGGCCTTCACCACCCTCAAGAGCGCCATTGTCCCTGTCAAGCCGGCGGGGCCTAAACGAATGATATTCGTTGCCCTGATGATGATACTCTCCACCATCGCCACCAGCATATACATCCTGAGAATAATCATCAAGGAGACCATTTAAGGAATGAGTGAGCTGGTCTGGAATAACATATTAACCGTATTCTACCTGACACTCTGGATTGCCACCTTTGTCTGGTATCACTACCGCCATCGCTATGCTGATGGCGGCAGTGCCATCATGATAACATACATTGTCTATATCGTCTTTACTTTTTTCACGCTTAACAATGAAATGTTTAATTTCATGTATAAGCCCTTGACGATATTTCCGTATATCTACTTATATTTGATGCTCCTCTTGGCATTATCGCCCACCATATTTCATCATTTTCATCCCGTAAGCGGTATAGAACAGCCTCCCACTCGTTTGCTGAAACCTTATGCCATCTTCATTATCTTTCTTACTCTTACGCAGCTACCTGATGTACTCATGAATCTTGAGGACGGACTGGTGAAAATGGTTACTGATGTTGATGCAGGACTGGACTCTTATAACGAGAGCTTAAGTGATGCGGATGATACTGGGAGCGGCATCACTAACCTTTTTGCCATCTTTTTCAATGCCTGCTTTGACCTGACTGTTTTCGTGGCATTTTACATGTTAACGATGAAGGAGAAGAATCTCTACCTTATTGCCGGATTATTCTTCTCAGTAGCAATTGGTATGCTAATACCTGTGATGAAAGGACTTCGCAGTCCTGTCATCTCATCTGCATTAACCCTTTTGGTTGCTTATATGTTATTTCTTCCGTATCTAAAGAAGAAAATTAAAAAAATCATACACGTAGCAGGCTTCATCCTTTTCCTGGTATTCTCGGTTCCTATTTCTGCCATCACATTCAGCCGTTTTGGAGATTACAGCGAGGGTGTCTTTGGCATGTTGACCTGGTACGCAGGACAGGCAAATGTTTATTTCAACAATTATGCATTGGATGCTGGTGGCATACGCTATGGTGACAGGACAGTCAATCTTTTTAAACGTGCGATATTTTCCGACACTCCGAAAAACTTCGTAGAACGACGTGCAAAGTACTCCAACCTGGAGATTGACGACGAACGGTTCACCACTTTTGTTGGGGATTTCTGTATTGATTTCGGCCCGATTGTTGCCGCATTGATTTTCCTGGTTTTCAACTTGTGGGTTTTATATCAGATTCGTGCGCGCAGCGACATCCTGAAAGTGCATGATGCCCTGCTCATCTATTTCACACAGTGCATTTGCATACAAGGAGGGATGTACCTGTTCAACTATGCCGATGCCGGTAACCTGAAGATCATTGTCATGGGGCTCGCCTACGCCTATTTGTATATTCACGAAATACTTCTGAAACATTTCCCCTTAAAGAGTGAAACTGAAGCCCTCAAATCCTAACGAAAAGATAGTAGCAAAGAACGCATTCCTGCTACTCATTCGCATGGCGCTGCTAATGGTCATCAATTTAGTGGCGGTGAGATATGTGCGCTCAGGGCTGGGTATCGAGGATTATGGCCTCTTGAATGTCGTTACAGGGTTGGTGCAAATTGTCATCTGTCTGAAAACAATTCTGGAAACGGCTACACAACGGTTCTTCTCCATTTCGTTGGGGAAGCAGGACATGGACGAAGTCAGGGATCTTTTCAGTGTCAGCGTCAGGTTAAGCAAAGAGCTGTCCCTTCTGGTTCTCTTGGGTATGGAAACCATCGGCCTCTGGTTTGTCTGCACACAGGTGAATTGCCCCGACTCACGCTACACAGCGATGCTCATCGTGTACCAGCTGGCAGTCCTTAATTTCATTGTCACATTATTACAGGTACCCTATCTGGCATCTGTCTTGGCTTATGAGAGAATGGACTATTTCGCCTTCGTCACGATTCTTGAAGCCATTGTCTGTCTTGCTGCGGCCCTGCTGGTTTTCGTGGTTCCCGGCGACAGGATGATTTTCTATGCCATCATGTTGGTCGTTTCCAACTTGTTGGGCTATGTACTTTACAGATTATATGTAAATAGGAAAATCGGCGACATTTACTGCCAACAGATCAAGAGCAAGGAGCTCTATCGGAAAATGTTGTCTTTTTCCAGCTGGACAGCCTATGGCAGTCTTTCTGCGGCACTGATGTTTCAGGGGAATATGCTTGTCCTCAATGTTTTTGTCGGACCGGTTGCCAATGCCGCTTTTGCTGTCGCGCTGCAAATAAACAATGCGATTACCAATTTAGGCAACAATGTCATCATGGCGGTTAAGCCCCAAATGGTGATGAACTACTCTAAGGGTAACTTCCGTCAGCTGAACCGCCTCTTCCTCCTGTCCACGCTGGCACTTGTGGTTGTGATGGGTGGAATCATCCTTCCGCTGGAGGTTTGGCTGCCGGATATCTTAACATTATGGTTGGGCGATGTGGACTATATGACGATTATTTTCTCAAGGCTGGTGATTATTGTAGCATTCCTTCTGATGATTGGTGCCCCCATCACCATTATCATGCACGCCGTTGGATGCGTTAAACAGTACCACCTGATGGTTGAAACCATTACCATCCTGTGTCTTCCTGCCAGCTATGTTTGTCTCTCCTTGGGTCTTGCACCGGAAAGCGTCTGCTGGTCAATGATTGCTATTATTATTATAGCCCATTTCAGCCGTATATTTTGTTTTTGGAAATATTATCTAAATAGAATGAGAAAATCCTCACTTCATTGAAATATGAAAGCAAGAATCATTGCCCTATATCTCCCCCAGTTCCACCCGATTCCAGAGAATGATCAGTGGTGGGGACCAGGCTTTACGGAATGGATGAATGTGGTGAAGGCACGTCCGCTTTTCAAAGGACATGTACAACCCAAACTGCCTGCTGATTTGGGATTCTATGACCTTCGTCTGCCTGAGACCCGTGAGGCACAGGCCCGTCTGGCTAAAGAAGCAGGAATAGAGGGATTCTGCTACTATCACTACTGGTTCGGAGGCAAGCAGCTTCTGGAGCGGCCCTTCAACGAGGTCCTCGCCTCCGGCAAACCGGACTTCCCCTTCTGCCTGTGCTGGGCCAACCATTCCTGGAGCAATAAGACATGGAACCGCAAATCCAACCTGCAGGCCAACTCTATGCTGATGGAACAGACTTATCCAGGAGATGATGATGACAGAGAACACTTCATGACCTTGCTTCCAGCCTTTAAAGATCATAGGTATATTACAATAGACGGGAAACCTGTGTTCTTCCTTTATAATCCATGGACTCACTCTCGTCTTAAAGAGTGGATAGGCAACTGGCGACGGTTGGCTCAAGAGAATGGTTTGAAAGGATTGTACCTTGTAGCGATGTGTGATTCAGTCTTGTCATTTAAAATGAATGCAGACGGAAGCCGCTCACTTTCTATGCCCAACCTTAACAGCAGTGCTGACATCTTCCAATCTGTTCTCGATATGGGCTTCGATGCTGTCAATTCGTTTGGCCGGAGAAGAGGGGAACTATTGAGCAAAGGTAAATACATTGATTTAGCAAAAACAGTTTTGCGAAAGATGGGTTTACCCGTCGGAGCTTATTACGATTATTCCAAGACCGTCAAGGGCTTCTTTGCACCCGAAGACAAATGGGAAAACGTATTCCCCACTGTCATGCCCAACTGGGACCGCAGTCCGCGTGCAGCCTCATGGGATGGCATCTATGTGGGAGCTACTCCAGATGCCTTCAAGAAACATCTCCTGAAGGCGATGGATGTCATTAAGGACAAGACACCTGAACATCAGGTCATCATCCTCAAGTCATGGAACGAATGGGGCGAAGGCAACTATGTGGAGCCAGACCAGGAATTCGGCGGAGGCTGGCTGGAGGCTGTTAAAAGCGCGCTGAACAATGGATATTAGTGTCATCATACCTACTTTCCGCCCCAAGGACTATCTTTGGGCCTGCTTGACGTCATTAGAGAAGCAAACTCTGAGGCATGACCGTTTCGAGGTACTTCTCATACTCAATGGAGAAGAAGAGCCTTACCGCCATCTCATCGATGAGTTTCTTATCAAGAATCCCGGGCTGCCCTGTCGTCTTATTTACAACAAAGAGAGCGGAGTCAGCTTAGCAAGAAATCGCGGACTTGATGAGGCCAAGGGAAAATATATATGCTTCATGGATGACGATGACATCATCACGGAGTGCTATCTGGAAGAGTTGTATCGGCTGGCCTCCAGGGACACTGTTCCCCTGAGCTATATCACGGCTTTTGAGGATGGTACAGCCGACTATCGGCCTCTTTATATCTCCCAAGACTATAAGGGCCCTCACTGCAGGACGCCTTTTGTCTCCGCAAGGCGCTATTTCTACGTTCCCTATTGCAAGCTGCTGCACCGCGATATCATCGGTACGCGTCGCTTCGACCCTTCGCTAAGGAATGGTGAGGACGCACTCTTCATGTTCCTTATCTCTGACAGAATTCATTGGGTCCGATTCACCGGCAAGAATGCGGAATACCGTTACCGCCAGCGAATCACAAGCGCATTCAACATCAGCCGCTCTGCATCCTATCATATCGGAAATATGATTCGATGCCAGTATAAGGCAACACGTATTTTCCTGTCACACCCCACACGGTATTCTCTCGTATTTTACATCAAATACATTTTGGCCACCATCATGGGATGCTATAGGCATGTCTGCCACATTAAACAATAAATCCAACGACAGATTAAAGCGTTCATCTATGATTAAAGAAAAGACCAGTGCAGCTTGGGCTGAGCACACACCGTTAGTTTCCGTCATCATGCCGATGCACAATGCTGCGCAGGTGCTCTCCGAGTCCATTGAGTCGGTCATCAGCCAGACATACACCTCATGGGAACTCATTATCATAGATGATTCCTCCAATGACGATTCCATGAGCATCGCGCAGTCGTACGCCTCGCGCGATGGCCGTATCCGTGTACTCAGCAACCCACATCACAATGGCATGCCCTCTGCCCCCCGGAACTTCGGTATAGCTGCTGCCAGGGGGCGCTACATCGCGTTCCTGGACAGCGATGATCTCTGGCATCCCGATAAGCTGAGACAACAGCTCCCCTTGTTCGATTCACATCCCTCCGCAGCCATCGTCTTCTCCGACTACGAGAAGATGTCCGAGGACGGCACGCGCAACAACCGCGTTGTGAGGGCTCCAGGCTGCATCACCTATGACCAGCTGTTGCACTGCAATTTCATCGGGAATCTCACGGGCATCTATGACACACACAAGGTGGGCAAGGTGCATGTTCGGGATGTCCATCATGAAGACTATGTAATGTGGCTTGAGATTCTCAAACAGGGTTACACGGCTGTCAATACGGGAACCGTACTTGCCTACTATCGATTGATGTCGCAGTCCGTATCCTCCAGAAGATTAGAGGTGGTGATGTGGCCGTGGCGCATCTACCGCCAGGTGCTCTGCTTCCCGTGGCTCAAGGCCGTTAGGTATTATCTCCGTTATTCATGGTATGTCGTCAGAAAGAATATGATCTGAGCAAAGCTTTTTTACCGCCGTGGATATACCCCGCAAGGATACCGGCGGGTTCGAGGTCGGCGTAGTCTTTTGCCCACTTATTTCTTCTTTTTTTGACATTTTTGTTCTTTGTGGCAAAAAATGCCAAAAACTTTGGGGCTTATCCAAAAACTTTGCCTACCTTTGTCCCCAACTCTCGACGTTTTGTCCTCTTTTTGCACCGTGGACGTGTTCACAAAGCTGAAATGTCAAGACAGCCCACAATTGATTCTGTATGTGGGTGGGGGATGAGAGTCACGACATACTAAAAAGGCGTCTTCTGGTTAACACACAGGAGAATTAATACAGGTCGAATGAAATATGCTCTTGTTACAGGCGGGTCCAGAGGAATCGGACGTGCTATTTGCTTAGAACTCGCCCGCTGTGGCTCACCTGTTCTAATTAACTATAAAACAAACACGGCTGCAGCTCGCGAAACCTTGAGTGCTGTGCAGGCTTTAGGCGTTTCTGCGGAGTTGTTACGTTTTGATGTAACCAGCAAGGATGAAGTTGAAACTGCAATAGAAAAGTGGGAGTCAGCTCATCCCGATGATTATGTCTCCATCCTTGTCAATAATGCAGGCATCCGTAAAGATAGTTTGATGTTTATGATGTCTGATGAAGAGTGGTCTGAAGTGTTGGCGACCTCTCTTGACAGCTTCTTCTATATAACTCGTCGCATCCTCAAGCATATGATGCCTCGAAAACGAGGGGGGCGAATTATCAATATTGCATCGCTATCAGGTTTGAAAGGAATGTCAGGACAGACAAACTACAGTGCAGCAAAAGCGGGATTAATAGGTGCCACTAAAGCTCTTGCACAGGAGGTGGCTTCTCGTGGCGTCACTGTAAATGCAGTGGCTCCGGGTTTTGTCGAAACGGACATGACCAAGGAACTGCCCATGGAAGAATTGAAAAAACTCGTCCCTATAGGGCGATTTGGCAAAGCAGAGGAAGTGGCCGCCCTCGTAGCTTTTCTCGCATCGGACAAAGCGGCATATATTACAGGAGAAGTCATCAATATTAATGGAGGATTATATTCGTAGAGTATGAATAAGCGAGTAGTTATCACGGGCATGGGTATATGGTCATGTCTGGGAACAGACCTGGAAACGGTGAAGACATCATTGTATGAGGGGAAGTCTGGTATAGGCCTGCAACCGGAACGTCTGGCCTATGGCTATCGTTCGGGGCTAACAGGTATTGTCGAGACGCCTGTCATTACAAAGCAAATGCTTGACCGCCATACGCGTGCCGGCATGTCGGAAGAAGCCCAATATGCTTATATGGCGAGCCGCCAGGCTTTCACTCAGGCTGGAATTGATGAAGCCTACCTACTCCAGAATGAAGTCGGCTGCATTTTCGGAAACGACTCATCAGCCAAGCCCGTCATAGAAGCATCAAAAATTATGGACGAAAAACATGATTCGGCGATGTTGGGCTATGGACTGATTTTCCAGTCGATGAACTCGACGGTGAATATGAATCTAAGCACTATCTTCCATCTTCGTGGCATCAATTTCACCATCAGCGCAGCCTGTGCCAGCGGTAGCCACAGCATAGGCATGGGCTATATGCTCATCAAGCAAGGCCTACAAGAAATGATCTTGTGCGGTGGGGCCCAGGAAACAAATTATTATTCCATGGCATCCTTCGATGCACTGAACGCTTTCTCCATCCGCATGAACGAGCCCACGAAGGCCAGCCGACCGTTCGACCGCGACCGCGATGGCCTTATTCCCAGCGGTGGAGCGGCAGCACTGCTGTTGGAGGACTATGACCACGCTGTAGCGCGTGGGGCTCATATTCTTGCTGAGGTCACCGGTTATGGATTCTCAAGTAATGGCTGTGGCATTTCACAGCCTTCAGATGGGGGGTGTATAATAGCCATGCAGCGGGCGATGAATGATGCCGGCGTCACCCCAGATGATATCCATTATATCAACGCTCATGCTACTTCAACGCTACAGGGCGATATGTACGAGGCTATTGCACTAACGCGTCTTTTCGAGGGGAAACGCGCATGGATAAGCTCCACGAAATCAATGACTGGTCATGAGTGTTGGATGGCAGGCGCCAGCGAGGTGGTATATAGTGTCATTATGATGCAGAATAACTTCGTAGCGCCTAATATCAATTTTGAGAATCCTGATGAGTATTCGGCCAAACTTAATATCGCAAAGTCCAGGATTGATACTAATGTGGACATCGTGCTCAGTAATTCCTTCGGATTTGGCGGCACGAATAGTGCGCTGGTCTTTAAGAACTATAAGGAATAATCACTAAAATGTAACAATAATGAATCGTAAGGAAATTGAAGAAAAGGTAAAAGAGTTCCTAATTGAGGAAATGGAGATTGACGAGGACAAGATTGCTCCTGATGCCAAACTGAAGGACGACATGGGCATAGACAGCCTTGATTTTGTTGACATCGTTGTCATCGTCGAACGCAACTTCGGATTTAAAATCAAGCCCGAGGAAATGGCTGGCGTTATAACGCTTTCCGATTTCTGTGACTATATCGAATCTAAGGTAGGATAAGTGAAAGAAGACAGGGAGTGGGCTGGTACGACGTACGGTAATGGATGGATGCATCGGCATCTTATCCTGCTTCTGCGTTATGTGGATGTGCGCCTACTTTATGTCTTCGCATATCTCTTTGTCGTTCCTGTCTGCCTAATCCTTAACTCAAGTCGAAGGACAGCTTATCATTATTTCCACAAAATACTCGGGTTGAACAGCATTCGTTCAATTTGGCTAACGTATGTCAATCATTGCCAGTTTGCCGAGGTGGTCATCGACAAGTTCGCCATGTATGCCGGCCGCCGCTTTCAGGTAGAAGTGGAAGGCATCGATAAGTTTAATGCACTGGCAGCTGAAGATGAAGGTTTCGTACTTCTGAGTTCGCATATTGGCAACTACGAGATTGCAGGGTACACCCTTGTCTCGGAAAAGAAAACCATCAACGCCGTGGTGTATGAGGGCGAAAAGGCATCGGTGATGACGAATCGCAGCAGAATGTTCGTGAAAACCAATATTCGTATGATTCAGATGCGTTCTGATATGAGCCACCTCTTCGAGATAGACAAGGCATTGTCGTCAGGAGAAATCGTCAGTTTCCCTACTGACAGAGTCCACGGTTCGGCAAAGGTCGTAGAACATGAATTCCTTGGTGGCACGGCCCGCTTCCCCCAAGGCCCGTTCAGCGTAGCCACCATGAGAGGCCTTAGTGTCTTGGCTGTCAATGTAATGAAAGTGGGATGGACGCGATATCAGATTTTCGTGACTCCGTTGAATTACACCCGCACACTGCCGCGAAAACAGCAGATTGCCGAGCTTTCAGGCGCTTACGTCAGGGAACTCGAATGGCGACTGAGGCAATATCCTACTCAATGGTATAACTTTTTTGATTTCTGGCGATAATGGAAGTACAAATCCCAAGTGAAGCATTTCTGCGTACTATCGATGTACATACCATCCTGCCACAGCAGGAGCCGTTTGTCATGATTGGTGTGCTGACACATTTTGAGATGAATACATCTACTACGGAGACAGAAATCACCGCATCGAATATCTTTGTGGATAATGACCTGTTCTCCGCATTCGGCATGATGGAGAATATCGCGCAGACATGTGCTGCGCGGGTTGGGTATTACAATAAATATATCCTGCACAAAGACGTTCAGACGGGGGTCATCGGGGCTATTCGTGACTACAGGATTGGGTCTCTTCCGCCTGTCGGTTCTATCATCACCACTCGCGTCGATATTCTCGAGGAGATCTTTGGTATGACATTGGCTCGTGCCGTAGTGACCTTTCCCCGGCAGGATGAGACCGTGGTGGCCGCTACAGCCGATATCAAGCTGGCCATAAAAGAAGATAACCAAGGACTCCAAGAGACTTAAATATGACCATTATGTTGACTTTAGAAAAGGCTTTTGAAATAAGATTCAGCGAGATAGATATGATGAGGGTCGTGTGGCACGGCTCATATCCTTTGTATCTAGAGGATGCACGCGTAGCCTTTGGAGAGAAATATGGGTTGTCCTATCAGCGGTATATGCATGAGAATATCTTTGCTCCCATCGTGGAAATGAAGCTCGACTACAAACGCCCCTTGGTCTTTGGGATGAAACCCATCATCAAGATCTCTTATCGTCCGACAGATAGCGCAAAAATCATTTTTGATTATGAGATTCGCGACAGCCTCTCGGGTGAGGTATGCCTGACGGCTTACACCGTGCAGGTTTTCATGGATCAGAATTATCAGCTTTTGTGGTCCTGTCCCAAGTTCTACGAGGATTGGAAACATGCCGTTGGCATAGCATAGCAGTAACGTATGGTAAAGGTCATATCGACAAACATCACTTCGCCCATAGGCTGGACGACAGAGCAGAACTATCAGGCATATTGCCAAGGCGATTCTGCTTTGAAGTGTTATTGTTCGGGGGAACCTTACGCCGCATCGCTTTTTACCACCGCGCAGCGAGCAGAGATGAACATCGAGGGCTTCACATCTTTTGAATCGATGGTTATCCGGTCCGTGGAGGAAGCCTTGTCACATGCAGATATCGATATATCGGATTCCCGCACGCTTTTCATCCTCAGCACCACGAAAGCCAACGTCGCCGAACTGGCCGTAGCGGAGTCAGAACAGGGACTCTATCTCCCCCCGGGGGATACCGCCCTGAAGATAGCTCGTTATCTTGGCTTCCGTCGTCCACCGCTGGTGGTGTGCAATGCCTGCATTTCGGGACTCTCGGCACAACTGCTGGCTATGCGTATGCTCCAGACTGGCATGTATGACAAAGCCGTGGTGTCCGGGGCCGACATGGCGTCTGGATTTACCGTTTCGGGCTTTCAGTCTTTCATGTCGCTCTCACCCCAGCCCTGCCGCCCGTTTGATATAGAACGAATAGGCCTGAACTTGGGCGAGGCTGCTGCCACCATGATACTGGCAGAATCATCCGTCGAAGACAGCACATCGGCAAATCGCCCCGAAGAATGGACCATCGTGCAGGGAGCAGCAACCAACGATGCATACCACCTCAGCACACCACACCCTAAGGCCGAGGGACTGCAGCAAGCCATACGCCTTGCACTCCGGGGAACCCCTACAGAAACCGTGGCCACCGTCAATGCACATGGCACTGCAACAATGTTCAACGACCAGATGGAAAGCAAGGCTGTTGAACAATGCGGATTATCGGATATTTGGTTATCCGCTTATAAAGGGTGCTTCGGACATACATTAGGTGCCTCCGGATTACTCGAGAGTATCCTGACAATGCGAGCCCTTGACGATGCTCTTGTCCTGCCCGTACGTGGCTTCGAGCAGATGGGGGTTAGTGGTCGTGTGCGCATTTGCAGGGATATGCAGCGCACGAACAGACACTCGTTCCTCAAGATAATATCGGGATTCGGCGGCTGCAATGCCTCCATGCTTTATGCAAAGCAGGCGTGTCATCCTGGCCTTCGTCAAGGGCAGATGCCGGAGGTGAATATCCTGTGTGAGTGGAAAGCCGGCCCGCACTTCTCTCCTCTCCAAGTCTATAAACAGAGTATAGCTGACTATCCGAGGTTCTATAAGATGGACAGGCTGAGTCAGACGGCCTTCGTCGCCACCGAATTGCTACTGCGCCAAACCGAAGAAAAGCCTGCGGCGATAGTCCTCTTTAATCGCTCTTCCTCTGTCATCTCCGACCGCAGACACCTCGCCATCCTCGACAAGGAGGGGCTGGCAAGTCCGTCTGTATTCCTCTACACGCTGCCCAATATCATGATGGGAGAGATGGCCATACGACATCATATCCAGGGCGAAACTTCACTATATATTCTCAGCCGCCGCGACGAGCAGCTGATGAAACAGGTGGTCGAGGCCACCCTCTCGCTGACAGAGGCTGAATGCATCCTCACCGGATGGATTGACTGCCCCGACGACCAGCACATAGAGGCTGAATTAAAACTACTTAAAAAACAAAATAAATGGACGAACTAATCTACACACTAAAGACCCAGATCATTGAGGCCCTCAGCCTTGAGGAGATAACTCCAGAGGACATTGAAGACGATGCGCCGCTTTTTGGACAGGGACTTGGGCTTGATTCTATCGATGCTCTCGAACTCATCGTGCTGCTCGACAAGAACTATGGCATCAAACTGAAAAATCCTGCCGAGAGTAAAAGCATCTTTGCAAGCGTCAGAACCATTGCCCATTATGTGGCAGAGAACAGAACAAAATGATTGCCATCACCGGTTACGGAATCCTCTGTGCGATAGGTAATAATGCCGACGAAGTGCTCTGCTCACTGCAGCAGCAGCAATCTGGTATCGGTCCGATGCAGTATCTTGAATCCAAACTGCGCCACCTTCCCGTGGGTGAGGTGAAGCTGTCGAATGACAGGATGAAGGCGCTGTTAGGCATCCAGGACGCTGCGCCTGTAAGTCGCACTGCCATGATGGGAGCCATTGCCATACGCCAGGCTGTTCAGGACGCAGGAATAGCGCTCGAAGGAAAGCGCGTAACGCTCATTTCGGGCACTACTGTCGGTTGTATGGACGTTACCGAGCAGTACTATGAAGAGATGAAGACCGACGATGGGCTCCTGTCCCTGCCCATGAACAACGACTGTGGCATGAGTACACATGACATGGCCGTGATGGCCGGTCTGGAAGATGTGGAGACCTGCACTGTCTCCACCGCCTGCTCCTCAGCCCTCAATGCCATCATCCTGGGAGCAGAGATGCTGAAGAATGATGAGGCAGACATCGTCATCGCAGGAGGCGCAGAGTCGCTGACTCGTTTCCACCTGAATGGCTTCAACACGCTGATGATTCTGGATTCAGAGCGCTGCCGCCCGTTTGACGAAACCCGTGCGGGCCTTAATTTAGGCGAGGGCGCAGCTTTTGTCGTCTTACAAAGAGAGTGCTCCGGGGCTAAGGCTTATGTGGCTGGTTACGCCAACCGCTGCGATGCCTTTCATCAAACCGCTTCTTCCGACAATGGCGAAGGGGCCTTCCTGGCCATGCACGACGCACTCGCCATGGCACAACTTACTCCTGCCGATATTCAATATGTCAATGCACATGGAACGGGCACTCCCAACAATGACCTCAGCGAGAGCCAGGCCCTCATGCGAATCTTTGGCACTCAGATGCCCGAGGTATCGAGCACAAAGCCTTTTACCGGCCACACAACATCTGCATCCGGGGCTATCGAAACGGTGATCTGTCTCCTTGCCATGCAACATGATTTCACACCTTGCAACTTAGGGTGGAAAAAACAAATGGCTGCAGGCATCACGCCCACCCGCGGACATACCGGCGTCCAGCTCAATCACGTTCTCTGCAACTCGTTCGGCTTCGGCGGCAACGATTCCTTGTTGGTGCTGTCAAGAAAATGCCCTCCTGAGGCCTCTGAGTACAGCGCTGATGAGGCCGTGGTGGAACTGGCTCGCGACGAGATACATTCCATGGAAGATTTAGTCGCATTGAAGGATTTCGTGTCACCCATAGAGTCGCGGCGCATGGGTAAGCTGATGAAAGCGGCCATCCTCACTTCCTGCAGGGCACTGAAAGCTGCACATATCGAAACACCAGATGCAATTATTACTGCCACAGCGAGTGGCATGCTCGAGTTCAGCCAGCAGTTCCTGGACGACATCATCCGCAACGACGAGCAGTTCTTGAAGCCCACCCTGTTTATGCAGAGCACCCATAACACGCTGAGCTCGGCTATTGCCATCCGCACGAAATGTCATGGCTATAACATCACCTACTCCCATGGCAGCGATTCCTTTGCCTGGGCGATGCGCGATGCCAAACGGCAGATAAAAAGCGGCAAGGCTAAAACAGTGCTGGTAGGGTGCTTTGATGAGTCAACAGCCCTCTCAAACGACTTCTGCAAACGTGCAGGCAAACCGACAGCGCCTGAGATCTCAGCTGTTGCCATCATCCTGGCCTCTCCCAACTCATCATACAAATAGGAAAAATGCACATGATGCTGATACCTTTAGCACTTATCCAAAGCCTGTTGCTCGTGGCCGGACAGGTCTTTTTAAAGCTTGCGCTCACACGTATGCCTCCTTTCTCTTTTTCTGTGGGATTCCTGAAAGCGGTATTGTGTAATTGGCAGTTTGCCCTCTGTGGCGTGTGCTTCGGCTTAGGAAGTATCCTATGGTTTTATATATTAAAGCATTTCCCCTTCTCATCAGCTTATCCCCTGGTGAGCCTCAGCTATGTTTTCGGGCTGATAGCCTCCGTCGTGGTCTTTCATGAGAGCGTTGATGTCAACAAATGGATAGGGGTGCTTTTGATAATGTTTGGCTGTTATTTAATTGCAAAATGAGACATTTCCTGCCTTTCATCCTCACCGCCTGTATGGCCTGTGCGCTTCATGCACAGCACAACGCCGTCACCAAGGAACAGGCCGCCATCATCCGCGAGATCTCTGCCGCCAGCGCTAAAATTGTGAGCATGGAGAGCGACTTCGTCCAGACAAAGTACATCACAATGCTCAATGACAAACTTGTCTCTAAGGGAAAAATCAGATTTCAACAACCAGACAAATTGTTATGGGAATACACAACGCCATACACCTATTCTTTTATTATCAACAATAATAAGATTAAAATTAGGAACAATAACCGAACCGACATCATTGATTCCAATCATAATAAGGTCTTCAAGGAAATATCTCGTCTGATGATGATGACCGTACGAGGGAACAGCCTTACAGATGATAAAGTGTTTGATGTGACAGTGAAGTCAGAAAAAAAAGCCCAAGGAAAAGGCCAGGAGTATCAAGCCATACTCGTTCCTAAAAGGAAAGAGATGAAGCAACTATGGAACCGTCTGGTGCTGCACTTTGATGTTGCTAATAAAATCTTATCAACGATAGAGATGTTCGAGAAGAATGGTGACCACACCATCATTGAGATGCAGCATGTCGTGTTGAACAAGGCCATCGATTCTAACGTGTTCAATGTTGATTAACAATGCACCGGTTAAGTACAATCATACTACTAATTCTGCTATCTGTTTCTGGCTTTGCCCAGCGAAGTCGCTATACGGTACAGATTAATATGCGCAAGGCATACATCAGTGGAATCTGTGTGATGATTGACGAAGGCGAAGATATCAAGGCTGCCGTTTTCAATGAATTCGGAGTCTCTACATTGGCTTTTGAATACCGAAAGAAAAAAGAAAAGATAAAGATTACTCAGATCATTGGAGCGATGAATCGATGGTATGTCAAGCGTCAATTGAAAAAAGACCTGAGGAATGTCATGAAACAGCTACCTGGGAATGTGGTCATCGAGAATAAAAAATACGAGCTAAAATACACGTTTATACCTTTAAGCAATGACACTTCTGAATGATTTTTATACAATCATGGGAGAAACGCAGGAGGAAGGCTCGCGTGATTATATCATACGGCTGAATGTCAGGCACTTCATATACAAGGCACACTTTCCTTGTGAGCCCATCACTCCAGGTGTCTGCATTCTGCAGATTGCTCACGAATTATGCCAGCATGCGTTGAACAAGCCATTGACACTTATTTGCGTCAAGAATGTCAAGTTCATGAATATTATTTCACCGAACCATGTCAATGAAGTACACTATACTATAAGCAAGATTTCAGAGACCAGCGCTGCCGACAGTAACGAAGGAAACGTGGTTAGGGCACAGATTACTGTTTCTGACGGCGGTGCCGTTAGCTATGCAAAACTCTCACTGATGATGAAGCAGAATCCATCATGAACAACAGCAAGGCGTTACTTCATAACCGTGGCATTTGTGTCGTCATCCCCACTTATAATAATTCGGGGACGATAGTTGATGTTGTACAACGTACATTAGCTCAGTGTGATGATGTGATTGTCGTGTGTGACGGAAGCACAGATGCCACGCGTCAGTTGCTGGAAAATATGAAGGATATTACTTTAATCGCTTATGAGAAAAATGCGGGAAAGGGCAAAGCTCTGAAACTCGGTTTCCAGAAAGCTCGTGAGATGGGTTTTGCTTTCGCCATTACCCTGGACGCAGATGGGCAGCATTTTCCAGAAGATATCCCCTGTTTCCTGCGCGCCAACCAGCGCCATCCAGAGGCTGTTATTGTGGGAGAACGTAAGTTCCCGGAGGATTGTGAGCGCAGCTCCGGCAGTATCTTTGCCAATGCCTTTAGCAATTTCTGGTTTGCTGTACAGACGGGGAGGCATTTGTCGGATACCCAAACGGGTTATCGTCTTTATCCCTTAAAGCGGCTGAGCGCACTTTCATTTCTTACTTCACGTTATGAGGCGGAGCTCGAACTGCTGGTCTTCGCGTCTTGGGCTGGGGTGCCTCTGGTTAGCGAGCCTATAAATGTGTATTATCCGCCACAGCATGAACGCGTTTCGCATTTCCGCCCCAAGATGGACTTCGCCCGCATTTCCGTCTTGAATACGATACTTTGTTTATTGGCTGTGGTGTATGGCTATCCGCGCTGTCTGATCCGTTTCGTTTTAAAGGCGTTGCGCACTGCTTATTCTCTGTCTTTCTTCCTCTTGGCAATGGCTGTCGTGACTCCCTTTATTGCTATATATATGTGTGTTGGCAAGAAAACAGATAGGAAACGGTTTAACCTACATCGCATCATCCAGTTCATGTCACGTGTCGTGCTCAAGGTTCATGGTATCCCTGGCGTGCGGTATTCCGAGTCGAATCCTCAATGTGAGACCTTCCAGCGTCCTGCTGTCATCATCAGCAATCATCAATCTCACCTCGATTTGATGCCCCTTTTAATGCAAACGCCCAAGATAGTGGTGCTTACGAACAAATGGGTGTGGAATAATCCATTCTATGGCTACTTAATTCGTTGTGCGGAATTCATGCCTGTCTATCAGGGTATTGATAAGGTTATGCCCCATCTTCGCCAACTTGTCGAGAAAGGCTATTCTATTGCAGTCTATCCTGAGGGCACGCGTTCTGTGGATTGTTCCATTGGCCGCTTCCACCAAGGAGCATTCAATATCGCTCAAAGTCTTGGGCTTGATATCATTCCCATCATACTCTATGGCGCCGGTAAGGTGCTACCCAAGAAGGGGCATTCGCTCAACAAGGGCGAAATACGTATTGAGATAGATCCTCGTATTACACCTCAGCAGTTACAGACCTTGGGATCGACTACAAGAGAACAGGCCTCCAACATGCGACAATATTATAAAAGAAGATACGAAGAGGTCGAGGAAGAAATAATAAAAAGATAGACAGTTCCGTTGTAAAAAATAGTTCGTGGCAAAAAAAGTTGTGATCATAGGTTCAGGGCTTGGCGGTCTCTCATGTGGGCTAATACTGCAGCGAGAGGGATTTGATGTTACTGTGCTTGAACAATCTGCACAGATTGGCGGCTGTCTGCAGTGCTTCGTGCGGAAAGGCACCAAGTTCGAAACGGGTATGCATTTTATCGGCTCAGCAGCACATGGCCAGAAGATGAATACCCTGTTTGAATACTTGGGAATTGCAGATGCCATACCCCTTAGCCCGCTTGATGCTTCGGCTTACAACATCATCACCTTGGGAGGACAGCGTTTCTGTATTCCCAACGGACATGAAGCTTTCGTGGAACAGATGGGTAGCTATTTCCCGAAAGAGAAGGATGGGTTGGCAGAATATATGAGGATCATAAGTGAGATTTCTGCGTGCTCAACGCTGAACTTCCTCTATAGTGTGGAGCGTGATAGGGTATTAGATACGCGCTATCAGACAACGTCGATCAATGAAATTCTGGATGAACTGTTTTCTGATGAACTGCTGAAAAACATACTTGTCGGCGACCTGCCGCTGTATGCGGCTGAGAAGGACAAGACTCCGTTTTCCACACACGCTTTCATCATGGATTTCTACAACCAGAGCGCATTTCGTGTTGTGGGAGGAAGTGATTTGATAGCTCAGGCATTAAAGAATAATATTGAATGCCTGGGTGGACAGGTACACGCCCGCCAAAAGGTATCACGGATTGTATGTGATGAAGCCGTCGCGACAGGTGTTGAAACAACGGATGAGACGTTCTATTCTGCAGATTATATTGTCAGTACAATCCACCCTAACCGATTCCTTGAATTAGTGGACAGCAGACTTCTTCGCCCAGTCTTCCGAACACGCATTAATCATCTTCCTCAAACAGCTGCTGGATTTGTTGTCTATCTGAAGTTCAAGGAAAACACAGTTCCTTACATGCGAAGTAATTATTTCGGTTATCGCGAATCATCTCCATGGGGCTGTGAACATTACACTGAAGCGCAGTGGCCCAAGGGGTTCCTTTATATGCACCTCTGTCATGAGGCAAACCCACGCTTTGCCAGGAGCGGTGAAATCATCTCATACATGAATTACAACGATGTAGCGAAATGGCAACATTTACCACTGGGACATCGGGGTGATGATTATGAAGATTTCAAACGACACCATGCGGAACAATTGCTTACTTTGCTTGAACAGCATCAGCCGGGTGTCTTAGATGCGATTGACAGCTACTACACATCAACCCCATTGACTTATGTAGATTACACGGGCACGGAGGGTGGCTCTATGTATGGCGTGGCCAAAGATATTGGATTAGGTGCTTCTGGACGTGTTCCATATCGCACGAAGATTCCCAACCTTTTTCTAGCCGGACAAAATGTTAATTCCCATGGTATCATGGGAGTGCTGGTGGGAAGTATCGTAGCTTGTAGTGAAATCATTAGAATTAATCATGGATAAAAGCGCAATCATAATTGGAGGCGGATTGGGTGGCCTATTCACGGGTGCCATTTTGGCCAAAGAAGGCGTAAAGACTACCGTGGTAGAAAAGAATGCAACTGTGGGTGGCGGACTACAGAGCTTCACACGATTCGGCGAGATCTTCGATACAGGTATGCATGTAATTGGCGGCATGCAACATGGAGGCAATATCCGTCGCATCTGCGATTATCTGGGCATCTCAGACAAAGTGCATATAGCCGACTTGGATGGCGATTTTACCGACGAACTCTATTTCGCTGAGGACGGCAAACGTTATCATATCGCTAAAGGGCAGGAGAATTTCGTCAATGCCCTGGCGCATGATTTCCCTCATCAACGCCAGGAACTGAAAGATTACGTTGATGCTGTCTATCGTCTTGCAAATGAGATGGACCTGTTTTACCTGCGTCCAACAGATAGTCATATACCTGTTCATTCAAACGAGTTTATGATGTCGGCAGACGCCTTTGTGGCCAGTTACATCACAGACCCTAGGTTGCGCAGTGTGGTGTCATACATGAATCCACTTTATTCCGGTCGCGGGGACATGACGCCAGCTTACGTCCACGCCATCATTTCTGCTCTTTATATTGACGGCCCCAGTCGTTTCGTAGGTGGTAGCTATCGCTTTGCCGAGACATTAAGTGATTTCATCCGTTCACATGGCGGAACCGTGATAAAGGGCGACAAAGTAGTGCACGTTCATTCGTCGGCCGGGTTAATAAGCGGTGTGAGAACTCAACAGGGACATGAACTGCATGCAGATTATTATATCTGTGCCATTCATCCATGCACGTTCATAGGTCTGCTGGATGATCCTACGGTGCTGCCCAAAGCCTACCGGACGCGACTCGATTCAATCCCGAACTCGTATTCAGCCTTTACGCTGAATATCAAGTTGAAGGCAGGTGCCTTCCCGTATCTCAACTATTCGGGGTACTATATGACACGCTACGATGATGTATGGAACTTCGGTCGTCGCGACCGTGGATGGCCGTTGGGCTTCCTGTACATGACCCCTCCGGAAGAGCACCAGGGTATGTATTCGACGAAGATGATTATCACGTCTCCCATGTTGTGGGATGAAGTGCGGAGATGGGAAGATACTACGGTGGGACATCGCGGAGCGGATTATGTGGCGTGGAAACAGGCGCGCGCGGAAAAACTGCTGGACGCTATGGAGCAAATGTATCCCGACTTCCGCAACTGCATAGAAGAGGTGAACATCGCCTCGCCCCTAACGATTCGCGACTTCTATGGCGTAAAAGAAGGTGCGATGTGCGGTTTCTCGAAAGACTATAAGAATATACTTCTCTCACAGTTACCTGTAGTGACGAAGGTGAAGAATCTGCTGCTGACGGGACAGAACTGCAATCTGCACGGGTTCTGCGGTGTCACACTTACTGCCATTCAGACGTGTGAGGCTATTTTGGGTGAGAACTATGTCTTGAACAGGATTAAGGAGCATGACATCAATCCCTTCAGCGACAGAGATATTCCCGCGGCGATGCAACGTATCACCAGGAGCCCGGAGTTCTCGATGCTGGCTCACTTTGTATTCCCAGATGAGGATGTGGAACTGGTACGACGCCGAGTGGCGAATATGCATACAATCCGGGAGTTCCAATTGGGAGTTATGTATCCTGTTAACGAACAGATTATCAAAAGGTCGATAACGGATCTTACGTGCGAGGGTATGGAGCTGATTAAACAGGATACCAGTTATCTGTATGTATCAAATCATAGGGATATCATGCTGGATGCAAGCCTATTGCAGAAAGTGCTGACCGACTATGGCCTTGATACAACGGAAATAACGTTCGGCGCGAATCTGATGAAGGGCGATTTAGTGATTGATATCGGGAAGTCGAATAAGATGTTTCGCGTGGAGCGCCCCGGGAACAATGCTCGCGAGTTTTACAACGCATCAATGAAGTTATCTGAGTATATCCGTCATACATTGCTCAACAAGCGTCAGTCCGTATGGATAGCCCAGCGCAACGGCCGCACGAAGGACGGCATGGATGCTACGGATCAGGGGCTTATAAAGATGTTTGCGATGAGTGGCCCGCGCGACGTGGTACAGACGCTCGGAGAACTGAATATCGTGCCGGTCTCGGTCTCTTATGAATGGGAATCGTGTGATAAGTTGAAGGCGCTGGAGGTGTATGCCACGCGTCGGGGACCATACGTAAAACGAGCTGGCGAGGACCTCAACAGCATTCTCACGGGTATCTTACAGCCCAAGGGGCATGTTCACATAGGCGTTTGTAAGCCCATAACCCAAGATGAGCTTAAGGCATACGCTCATCTTGGGATGAATGAGTTCTATAAGCAGGTGGCGAGTCTTTTGGACCGGCGCATTCGCGCAGCCTATCGCCTCACTCCCAATAACTATATCGCCTGTGACCTGCTGACGGGAACGGATGCTTATGCGTCACATTATAATGCGGCCGAGAAGGAGGCCTTTTTGAAGCATGCTGCATGGGTGAATGAGTATTCCTGCATTCATGATGTGAATGAGCTGCTTAATATCTTCCTGAGTATCTATGCTAATCCGGTGAAAAGATGAAATGGTTCTGGTGCACACTCTTAGGCCTCACAGGGATATTCTTGTATTCCATATCGTCGCTGAACTTCAATGAGGATATTAGGGAGTTCATGCCCCTTGAAGCATCTGATAAGGAGGCGTTGGGCATCTATGAGAACATCTCAGGAGCCAACCGCTTGTTTGTGCTCTTCTCGAACCCCGGCGATGAGAACATGACCATTGAGGCCATGGAACACTTCCTCGGAGTAGTCCAGGAAATGGATTCATCCGGATGGTGCCGGGAAATCACGGCTCAGGTCGATGTAAATATGATCAGTGAGGCTACAGAATTCGTCTACGACAATATTCCATATTTCTTAACCGATTCTGATTATTGTCGCTTGGATAGCTTGTTAGCCATACTCAATTATACGAGTGACCAGTTGGCACGCGACCGTCAACAGCTAATGCTACCGACAGGAACAATGCTTACGCAATATCTGGCCCACGATCCCCTAAATCTGTTCGCTCCCGTCATGGAGGCTCTCAGGACAAGTAACCCGCAATCCTCTTTTGAGTTATACGACGGATATATTTTCACGCCAGAGATGTCTTATGGTATCGTAATGCTGACATCCCCCTTCGGAAACAGCGAGACGGAGCATAACGCTCAACTTCTTGCATTGCTCGATGAGGCTCTTCTGCATACGCATGAGAAGTACCCGAATATCGAAGCACATGTGACTGGAGGCCCCGTCGTGGCAGTAGGAAATGCCTCGCAGATAAAAGCTGACAGTATAAAGGCCATCCTTCTCGCATCGGCTTTAATCGTTATGCTTCTGCTGAGTTCTTTGCAGTCGCTGCGTAATATCATGCTGATACTATTGTCCATCGGATGGGGGTGGCTCTTTGCCTTGGGGGTGGTGGGCCTCTTCCGAAACGATGTGAGCATTATCGTATTGGGCATCTCCAGCGTCATTCTCGGCATAGCCATCAACTATCCATTACACCTGATAGCCCACATCAATCACCAACCGGATGTGCGTAAGGCCATCAAGGAGATATCCATGCCACTTTTAGTGGGCAACATCACCACAGTCGGAGCCTTCCTGACTTTGGTACCACTAAATAGTGTCGCCTTGCGTGATTTGGGCATTTTTGCCTCTCTTATGCTGGTGGGCACCATCGTCTTTGTGTTGATTTATTTGCCAAGAATGGTTAAAGTGAGCCAGCGCACGGGATTTGCCATCAAAATGTTAGACAGAGTGGCCAACTGTCATCCGGAACAGAATCGCATAATAGTCTGGGCTACCATTGTCGTTACTGCCATCCTGGCCTTTTTCAGTTTGAAAGTAGAGTTCGATCCCCATATCGCGAACATCAACTACATGACCGACCAACAGCGTGCTGACATGGCCTATTTTCAGCGATTGCAGATGAAGGCATCTCAGGGCGCATCAGATCATCATTCAACCGTTTATGTCTTTTCACCTGGAAAAAACATCGACGAGGCGCTCCAGGGAAATATGGGCGTACAGGCTACGATCGACTCGCTCGTCGATAATGGGGTGGTAGCGCAGCATCGTGGCGTGGCGCGCTTCCTCGTGCCGGCAGAGGAGCAATGTCGCCGACTTAACCGATGGAAACAATTTGTAAGGAATAATCATGCCATCCTTACCGATAGCCTCCGAGAGGCAGCATCTGCAAATGGTTTCTCACATGCGGCCTTTCAACCGTATTTCGCTTTAATCCAGGATGCGGCTACCGCCGAATGCATCCCTGGGGAGGCCCTCCTCACGCTAAAGAATCTGCTCTTCAGCCAGAATATAACAATTAATAAACAGACAGGAACTCACTATGTCGTGGAGTCATTATCTGTATCTAATGAGCAGGCAGACCGCTTGAAGCAAGCCTTGCCTCATAGCTTTGAAGTGACAAGCATCAATAATCGGATGGCAAATTCATTGTCTGAAAACTTCAATTACATAGGGTGGGCATGTTCACTCATCGTGTTCTTCTTCCTTTGGTTCTCCTTCGGCAAGATAGAACTTGCCATCATCTCCTTCTTGCCTATGGCACTTAGCTGGGTTTGCATACTTGGATTAATGGCATTGCTTGGTGTTAAATTCAACATCGTGAATATCATCTTGGCAACATTTATTTTCGGACAAGGTGATGACTACACTATCTTTATGACTGAGGGATGCCAGTATGAATATACGCACCATCGTCCCATACTGCCGTCTTACAAGGCAAGTATCTTGCAGTCTGCAATGATTATGTTTATTGGAATCGGCTCACTGATTATTGCCAAACACCCCGCGATGCGTTCTTTGGCCGAGGTAACTATCATTGGTATGGCTTCTGTGGTTTTCATGGCCTACCTCATTCCCCCTCTGCTCTTTCGCTGGCTCACCATGAAGAATGGCATGCCGCGCAAACATCCTATCACATTGGCATCCATATTTTTAAAGAAAAAAAGTAATCCTGATTATTATAAGATTAAATGAATATGAAAGAAGAAATTAAAAAACTATTGGCTGACGCGCTTCCGATGGTTGATTTTGAATCCGAGTGTCTCTATGAGCAACTCGACTCAATAGGTGTTGTTACGATATTGATTGTGCTCAGCAATCAGTATTCCATCCATTTGAACATACAGGATGCTACGCCTAAGAACCTCATCTCACTAGATGCCTTAGTACGTTTGGTCGAATCAAAACTTAAGGAACAATGAGATTAGAAGATTATTTGCAAGAACATGCACAACACAGGCCCGAGCAGTGTGCTATTGTTCAAGGCTCTAACCGAGTTAGTTATAGCCAGTTGTGGAAAGATATTCAGACATGTGCAGAGCAGTTGCGGGCCAACGGACTAAAGAGGCATCGTCCGTATGTGTTCCGAGCGTCTCAAGATGCCACTTTTGTAGTCACCTATTGTGCTGTACATTTACTGGATGCTATTGCAGTTCCTTTGGAACACTCCGTTTCAGATGAGATTTTCAACAAAGTGAAGAATGAGGTAGAGGCGTGCCAATATACCCCAGACATTACCGATATCCTCTATACAACAGGGACGTCAGGTCAAGCCAAGGGCGTGATGCTTTCAAAAACATGTTTGGCCGCCTGTGCAGATAATTTCATTGTTGAAATGAGATTTCACCCAGAGCTGGTCTTTATAGTGAGTGGACCTCTTAATCATATAGCATCTCTCTTCAAGATTCACCCCATATTTACAGTCGGTGGAACGTTATGCATCTTAGATGGCCTTCGTGACATCAATGCATTCTATCAAGTTTTTGAACTTCCTTACCAACACTTTGCGACTTTTCTCGTTCCAGCCAGCATACGCATGTTACTTCAGTTTTCGCCCGAACAACTACACGAGGTCTCTCATCTCATAGATTTCATAGAAACTGGAGCGGCTCCTATTTCAAGCATAGACATGCAGAGGCTAAGTATGGCATTACCAAATAGCAGACTCTATAACACTTACGGCGGTACTGAAATCGGATGTGTCTGCACCTATCAATTCAACGATGGCTTGTATAAGGAGGGATGCATAGGTCGCCCAATGCCTAACTCTAAAATTGAAATCAGTGAGGATGGTTCTTTAATAGTATCGGGGAAAACGGTGATGAGTGGTTATGTGGCTAATCCTAAAAGTACAGAAGAAGTACTTCGAAATGGGCGCATATATACTTCAGATTTAGGGAGAATCGATGAACAGGGCTTGATTTATATCATGGGCCGTTGTGACGATATCATCAATATTGGCGGTTACAAAATAGACCCAGTTGAGGTTGAAAACATAGTAAACAAATTAGAGGGCATACAAGATTGTATATGCATAGCTTCTACGCATCCCATCATTGGCGCAGTATTGAAACTGCTATTTGTTGTTGAGGATGGAAAGGCGCTGACAAAGAGCGAAATAGCCATGCATATTAAGAATAATCTGGAGTCGTATAAGATACCTCAAGAATATGAACAAGTTGATACTATCAGGAGGACATATAATGGGAAAAAAGATAGAAAATCATACCGGGGCATGACAGCATTTTTCGTCGGCAATCGTGTGAAAGGACGGGGCGGGAGTGATAATCATGTGGTGGAGTGAAAAAATGAAAAAAAATTTGGGAGATATGGGAATCGTATATATCTTTGCCTGCGAAAAGTTATAAAGTGGGTATTTGATAGTGAATGTACGATGATACATCTGGAAAGTGATTATAACAATGGGGCGCACGAGGCGGTGCTGCGGCATCTCATGGAGACCAACGCGGAACGGACGCAGAGCTACGGCGACGACCGCTTCAGCGAGCAGGCGCGGATGATGATTCGCGAGGCCTGCGAAGCGCCCGAGGCACAGATATGGTTCCTCGCCGGTGGCACACAGACCAATGCCACCATCATCGATTGTGTGCTGCAGCCTTATGAGGGTGTGCTGTGTGCCGAGACGGCGCATATCAACGTGCATGAGGCGGGAGCCGTGGAGTTCACAGGACATAAGGTGATAGCGCTGCCCGCCAAGGAGGGCAAGCTCGCTGTCGAGGACTTGCGGGCATGTCTCAAGGCTTACTTCGCCGATGACACGGCAGAGCACATGGTGCGGCCCGGCATGGTGTATATCACGTTCCCCACGGAACTGGGCACGCTCTACACCGCCGATGAGCTGAGGGCGCTACACGAGGTGTGCCGGCAATATGGCTTGCTACTGTATGTGGATGGCGCGCGGCTGGCCTATGGGTTGGCAGCGAGCCGGGATGTGACGTTGCCGCTGTTGGCACAGCTGGCGGACATCTTCTACATCGGCGGCACGAAGTGTGGGGCGCTGTGCGGCGAGGCGGTGGTGTTCCCGAATGGCAATGCTCCCAGTCACATGCTCAGCCGCATCAAGCGCCATGGAGCGCTCCTGGCCAAGAGCAGGGTGGTGGGTGTGCAGTTCGAGGCACTGTTCACGAAAGTGGATGGGGAACCTTTGTACATGACCATAGGCCGTCAGGCCGTGGCGCTGGCCATGCGCCTGCGCAGCCTTTTCGTGGATACTTTGGGCTACAAGCCTTTTATCGACTCGCCCACGAACCAGCAGTTCTACATCATCCCGAATACAGATCTGGACCGCCTGCGCCAGCACATCGGCTTTGAGGTGTGGTGTCCCGTGGATGCGGAGCACACAGCCTGCCGCTTCGTCACTAGCTGGGCGACATCCGATGATGAGACGGATACTCTATTCAATCTGTACGCTAAAGATAACCTTATAAAAGAATAACTCACGACAACAATAATTATGCGAAGACTGTTTTTTATCCTCATGGCTCTGACGGGCGTGCTGACGATGTCGGCACAGAGTATTTATGATTTCACGGTGAAGGACGATGCCGGTCAGGACGTGTCACTCTCTGACTACAAGGGCAAGGTGTTGCTGATTGTCAATACGGCCACCCGATGCGGATTCACACCGCAGTACAAGGAACTGGAGGCCCTCTATGAGAAGTACCACAGCGAGGGGCTGGAGATTCTCGACTTCCCCTGCAACCAGTTCGGGCAGCAGGCTCCCGGAAGCATTCAGGAGATTCACGAATTCTGCACGGCGAATTTCGCCATCCGCTTCCCGCAGTTCGACAAGATTGAGGTGAACGGTGCCAACGAGTCGCCGCTCTACACATGGCTGAAGGCGCAGAAAGGCTTCGGCGGCTTCGATGTGGGCGACCCGCGGGGAAAGATGATGGATGGCATGCTTCGTAAGCAGGATGCTGACTACGATAAGAAGAGCGACATCAAGTGGAACTTCACCAAATTCCTCGTATCGCGCGACGGACGTGTATTAAAACGTTACGAGCCGACGGAGCAGATGACCGACATAGAAGCCGACATCTGTATGGAGGTGAATCCCGTCCTGAGCTGTATCATGGCACGCCATTCTGTGCGCAAGTACCTCGACAAGCCTGTGGAACACAAGTTGCTGGAGACGGTAGCCCTTGCCGGCATCAACGCCCCGAGTGCGATGAACCGGCAGAACTGGGCGGTGCGGATCATCGAGGACCAACAGGTGATGGCCGACGTGAAGGGGATGTGCCGCAATTCACCCAACCTCATCTGCGTCTGTGCTCCTGCTGATGGCCGCTTCGACTTGGATGCGGGTCTCATGGGGCAGAATATGATGCTGGCGGCGCAGTCTTTGGGCCTCGGCACCTGCATCCAGACGGGTCCGGTACGCTTCCTCACTACCGATGAGAAGGCCAAAGCCTTCCGCGACTGTCTCGACATCCCAGAAGGCTATAAGCTGCTGTATGTCATCGCCATCGGCTATCCCGATGAGGCACCCTCCGCGAAGCCTCGCGATGCTGCGAAAGTAAAGTATATCCTGCAGAAATGAAAATAACTTACACTTACCTAAAGATGAAGAAAAGAGTATTCTTGTTGATGGCCGTAGTCCTCTGCGGCTTGGCCACTTATGCTGAGACGAATCCGCGCCCGTTCACGATACCTGCCATACGTGAGTGGAAGGGTGGAGTGGGGCAGCTGGCCCTGACGGCGGACAGCCGCATCCTCTATGCAGACAGCCGTCTGCGTGCGGCGGCAGAGATGCTGGCGCAGGACCTGCAGACCCTCGCTGGTCTCCGCCTCTCCGTGGCCTCGGGCAGCAAGGCGACAGGCAGCGACATCCTCTTCAGCTACCGCCCCCAGAAGAAGCTGGGGGATGAGGGCTACACCATAGATATCGCGAAATGCGTGCGTGTGGAGGCCGGTGAGCGCGGTGCCCTGCATGCGGTGCAGACAATCCTGCAACTTGCAGGCAATGAGAAGGCAGCAATAAAAAATGGTAACTTGGCCTTCCCAAAGGGAAAGATTCTCGACAGCCCGGACTACCCGCTTCGCGGTCTGATGATGGACTGCGGGCGCAAGTATATCCCGCTGGACTACCTGCGCCGACTAGTGCGCACGATGGCTTACTATAAGATGAACTGTCTGCAGGTGCACCTCAATGACAATGGTTTTCCTGCCTATTTCCATGAGAACTGGGACGAGACGTATGCCGCCTTCCGCCTGGAGAGCGAGCAGTTTCCGGGCCTCACGGCCGAGGACGGCAGCTACACGAAGGCTGAGTTCCGCCAGTTCATCCTCGATGCTGCAGCACTGGGCGTAGAGATCATCCCCGAGATAGACACGCCGGCGCACAGCCTCGCCTTCGTCCACTACCGTCCCAGCCTCGGCAGCAAGGAGTTCGGCATGGACCATCTGGACCTCGCCAACCCCGAGGTCATCCCCTTCCTGGACAGCCTCTATGCCGAGTATCTTCAGGGGCCGGAACCGGTGTTCGCAGGACCGCGCGTGCATATCGGTACCGATGAATACAGCAACAGCCGTCAGGAGACCGTGGAGCAGTTCCGCGCGCTGACCGACCATCTCATCCATACCGTGGAGAGCTACGGCAAGCAGGCTGCGCTGTGGGGCGCTCTGACACATGCCAAGGGCGAGACACCCGTGAAGGTGAAGGATGTCCTGATGTTCGACTGGTACAACGGCTTTGCCGAGCCCGACTCGATGCACACCCTCGGCTATCAGCTCGTCAGCATCCCCGACGGCATGACCTATATCGTGCCGGCAGCAGGCTACTACTATGACTATCTGAACATACCTTATTTATATAAGTCATGGACGCCCGCCGTCATCGGCAACAAACATTTCCAGGAGCGCGACCCGCAGATTGAGGGCGGCATGTTTGCCGTGTGGAACGACATCGTGGGCAACGGCATCGCCATACCGGACATCCACCACCGCGTGATGCCCGCGCTGCAGGTGATAGCCGAGAAGACCTGGGCGGCGGACACCGTGCGCTCCTGCGATGAATGGCAACGCCTGGCCACCACCATCGGCGAGGCTCCCGGCATCAACGACCTGGGGCGCTATCCCAAGGGCATCGTGCTGGAGGCCGCAGCAGTGGCAGCAGGCTCCACGCGCGACATCCCGTATGTCGGCTGGCCCTATCGCATCAGCTTCGACATCGATGCGGCAACGCCCCTCGCCAATGGCAAGGAGGCTGAGGCACGCGGCACAGCCCTCTTCCGCAATGAGGCGGCAGAGTTCTATCTCGCAGACCCTGTGACAGGGCGCCTGGGCTTCGTGCGCGAGGGTTATCTCTTCACCTTCCGCCATGCCCTTCAGCCCGGTGCGCACGAGCATATCGCCATCGAGGGTGACCACCGCGAGACACGCCTCTATGTCAACGGCCGCCTCACGGAGACACTGGCACCCGATGTGCGCCTCTATCCCAAGAACAAACCCTTCAAGCAAATCCGCACCCTGCAGTTCCCGCTCCAGCGCACCGATGCCACGCTGCGCAGTCGCGTCACGAACCTGCGCGTCGAGAGCGTGGAGTAATCAACACAACCAAGCACATATCAAGTCATGCATCTGAAACATCTGGCAGCGCTCGCTGTCATCCTCGTCTGCGCCATCACCTCTCACGCCCAGCAGCTGGCCTTCCCCGGTGCTGAGGGCTTCGGCGCCTATGCCACCGGCGGACGTGGCGGTACGGTCTATCATGTCACCAACCTCAATGCCTCGGGAGCCGGTTCGCTGGCCGATGCCGTGAGCCAGTCGGGGCGCATCGTGGTCTTCGACGTTGCCGGCGTCATCAACATCACCAACGCCAGCATCACCATCAAGAGCAATATCACCATCGCCGGACAGACCGCCCCGGGCGAGGGTATCACCATCTACGGCGGTCGCGTCATCGCCTCGAAGTCCAAGAACATCATCATGCGATATATCCGTATGCGAGGCGGCCAAAGCATCGAGAGCGACAAGTGCACGCTGACGCTCGACAACTGCGAGAATGTCATCATGGACCACTGCAGCATCTCATGGGGACCGTGGGACGATGTGCATATCAAGGACGCCAATAACATCACGTGGCAGAACTGCATCATCGCCGAGGGCATAGAGCCTCAGCGCTTCGGCAGCATCACCGACGGCACCCGCAACTGGACCATCAGCCACTGCCTGTGGATAGACAACAAAAGCCGCAACCCGAAGATGAAGTGCTACTTGCAGTACTATAATAATGTGGTGTATAACTACGCGATGGGCATCATCGGCGGGCACTCATCGGCGGACAACTACCAGGATGTGATGAACAACTACTTCATCGCAGGCCCCAGCACCACAGGTGACAAGTATTTTGACGACTGGACAGAGACCGACCATCTCTACAGCACCGGCAACTACTATGACGGCAACAAGAACGGCGTGCTCGACGGCACTCTCATCACCGACTACCACAAAGCCACGCCGATGGCGAAGCCCTACTTCAATGTCACGCATCCCATGAACGTCCAGACGGCTGCCGATGCCTATGCCGCAGTGGTGGAACATGCGGGAGCCTCGCGTGTGCGCGACAGCCATGACCGCCGCTATATCGAGCAGCTGACATCGCTCGGCACCAAGGGCGCCTTCATCGCTAACGAGGGTGACGTTGGCGGCATCGGCACGCTGGCTGGCGCACCGCGTCCGCTCGACAGTGACAACGACGGCATGAGCGATGAATGGGAAACGGCCAACGGCCTGAATCCCAACCAGAACGATGCCAGCGGCTACACGCTCGGCGGTGGCTACACCAACATCGAGCACTATGTGAACAGCCTTGCTGTCAAGAGCACCTTTCTGATATGTCCGCAGAATGTGAAGGCATCGATGGTCACGAAGACCGTGGCGCGTCTGGATTGGAGCAACGGTGAGGTAGAGGCCACTAACATCATCGTGGAGAAGTCTGAGGACGGGCGCCACTTCACAGAGGTGAAGCGCGTGAGCGGTAAGTCCTCGGCAACGACGGTGAATGGCCTGACAGCCGGCAAACCGTATTATTTCCGCCTCAAGGCCATCGCCGGCGAGGTGGAGTCGGCCTACTCCGCCATCGTGTCGGTCAACAATGACTATATGTTGCCTGGGCGTGGCGTGGCGGCAGGCACTACCACCTTCACACCGCGTGAAGGATGCCTCTACCGCATCATCAACTATGCCACCGTGCCCTATAATTCAAGCACCAACCTCAACGGTGTGCCCAAGTACCTGCTGTTCACGCTCGGCGGCAGCCTGGGAGCTACTGAGGATTTCCAATGGGACAGCCCCTCGCAGCTCTGGGAAATCATTCCCGTTGACGGTGGCTTCCACATCCGCAACAGCGCCACCGGCACCTACATTGCACCCACCAACGCCACTACGGGCGACGGCGAAGACCGCATCGGGCAGACCGACACACCGGCCGTGATGACCATCAACTACACGGGCGACCATCAACCCTCGCAGTCGGGGCTCTCGACAGCGGTGTCCATGTACCGCATCAACTGCCCCTCGTTCAAGGGCTACCAGATTCGTGCGCGCGGCTTCGGCAACGACTGGCTGTGGGGCTCCGGCACCTTCGACCGCGCCGACATGGTGTTCACCTTTGCCGAAGTGCCTGCCGACCAGATTGCCGCCCTCGCAGGCTTCGCAGCCGGCAAGACCTATAACATCTACAGCTACGGCACACAGTCAGGCTCCGGCGCCAGCATCGCCGGCACCGACATCCAGCGCCGCTACCTCTATAGCGTGCCCAGCCACGATGGTAAGCGTGACTCCATCGTCTATCGCATCGGTCTCGCCGAGCAGGCCATCATCGACGGCGCCGAAGACCCGTTGGCCAGCGACCCCGCAGCGCTGTGGACGCTGGATGATGCGCAGAACGGATACTACTATGTCCGCAACCAGAAGAGCGGGGCTTATCTGGTTATCAACAACTATCTCTCTGCGGCGCCTGCCACCATCTATCCGCGCTATAGCAAGCACGACAACGGCCACGCTGCCTTCTTCCTCGATGCCGATGAGAGCGGCAAGCGGCTCTTCAACGTGGGCAATCCCGATGCCGACGGCAAGGGCGGTCCGCTCGCCATCTTCTCCCTCCATGCTGACCGCACACGTCTGCGCTGGGTCATCGAGCCCACGCCCATCCCTCCAGTCTTCGACGGTATCAGCGTGCGCGCAGCGATACGTCCTGCCTCCACCCGCTACTTCAGCCTTCAGGGCATCGCCCTCTCATCCCCTCCACGTCAGGGCGTTTACATTGAGCAGCGCACTGAAGCTGACGGTACCGTGACAGCGCATAAGGTAGCCGCCCGGAAGTGACGAACAAAAAAACGGACACTATTAAATAAAGAATACAATGTACGATAGAGCATATACCCCCGAGAGAATCACGGAGTTGAAACCAAACGAGGTCTTTGTGTTTGGCAGTAATCTGGCAGGTGCCCATGGCGGTGGCGCCGCCCTGCTCGCCTTCAGGAAGTTCGGAGCGATATGGGGACAGGGTGTGGGCCTGCAGGGACAGAGCTACGGCATCCCCACCATGCACGGCGGGGTAGAAGCCATCCGCCCCTATGTGGATGAGTTCGTGGATTTCGCCCAGTCACATCCTGCGCTGACATTCTTCGTGACAAAGATTGGCTGCGGCATCGCCGGCTTCACTCCCCGCGAAATAGCTCCCCTCTTCACCTCGGCCCTCCCCATCCCCAACATCCTCCTCCCTCAGGACTTCGTGGACATCATCGAAGGATAGAATAGACTATTCCACTTTAATTTCGGATGTGAAAGTGTAAGCTAAAAACTCCCAAAACTTAAGATAATAATATGGAAACCAAGGACACCCAGAACCAAGAAAAGCGCGAAGAGCGCACCTACCGTTGTAACGATTGTGGCAACACCGTTTACAAGCACGAAGTATTCTGCTCCAAATGTGGGAAACTGCTGGATAAGTACGACTTCGAGGATTAATATTCCCCTTTAATTCAACCAACGAGTAAATAATACAAAAATGAAGAAGTTAGTATTATCAATGATCCTGCTGTGTACAGGTCTGAGTGCATCTGCAAGAAAGAGTTACATTAACATGTATGCATGGGATTATACAGCTGTTATCCCCAATAGCGCATCATTGACAGGTGACTTGCCTGAAGGGTTTAAAGGATACTATAACAACAACGATCTCCCTCAAGGTATCGGTGGCCTTCTCAATCAGTTAGCCGAATATGGATATGAGGTGGAATTCGTAAGCCCTATAGGTTATAGAGGCTCTCAACAAGTAACAGGAATCTGCTATCTCCTCTCCAAAACGATTGCTGATGACCCTCAGCCTGATACTGAAAACACGGTTACAAGAGTCAAGGCAGATAAGGAGGTGAAGGAGATTGCCCGCTACAATCTGCAGGGATTGCCGGTGAAGGAGTCCGACAAAGGATTGCAAATCATCGTCTATTCCAACTACACCACCAAGACAGTCCTTGTTGAATAGTGTCTGACAGACAAAGAAAAGTCACATCTTTGGATGCCTGAATCTATGCATATCCACATTTGGGCGGAGTTCTACATACCTTTCGGGCGCTACGACTACAATATGGTATTGGTACGACACCTACGCCACCCTCTCCATCAAACAGCATCTGGACATCGACGAGGCATGAGTGGAGAAATACAGCGAAAATCAACATGAAATGTAAAAAATACGAAAAATAAGAGATGACCCCATGTCAACACCCGTGTTATCACAGCTAAGTTCCCGCCAAGGAACGTAGTCAGGTGGACAAGTTGCTGGAGCAGCTGAAGCCGACGGTGTCATCATCTCAGTCTTCAACTCTTCCACAGACCCAACAGGCCTTCTCGTGGTGAAACTCGACATGAAATCCGCCTCCAGCAAGTACAGCGACAACCTCCTCCACCTGCTTCTGGAGCTTGATGGTGTGGAGATACAGAGTATAGAATAGTTTGTTTTTCTAATTCTGTGTTATTTTGATAGAAAAATATCAGGTTGTACATTCCGATGATGCGAAATGATAAAAATATTGAAAGAAATATGACAAAATCTTTGTAGGATTCCAGAATCTTTTCATAACTTTGCAGCCGACTCTTGGATTCTTGAGCCTCTTTTGACATCGTGAACGTGTTCACAAAGTCGAAATGTCAAGTTAACTCACGCCGGAAGGGTGGGTGTGGGAGTCACTATATATAGAAAGGCGTTACTTGACGCTTTGTTCTTGACACTCGAGAATCTGGCAGTTCCCAAACAGTAGTCAAAAACAAAGCAACAATGACGTCCATGGGTATGTAATATACTCCTATGATATAAATAGGTGTTACATATCGGCGTGGGCTTCGGCGTTGCTTGTCTTGACTACTAAGCAATGCCAGAGCTATCGAGTGTGAGACAGGCAACAGTACTGACTCTCACGCTTTTTCTTATTATATAGTTAACAACATAAGTCATGGACTCTTAAAATCCGTCCTGTAGGAGAGGCGCAGGCGCAGTATTCATAACGATGAAAAAACCTACGTTGCCTAACATCCCGGAGTTCTCGGATTCCAATTACAAAATTATCGGCTATATTGTTGGTGCCTTGGTCACTCTTACTGGCGCTTTTTTTCTTTATGAAGTTTTTGCCGATGGCGATTTAACCTTCAAGGCCAATTGGAATATGTTCAAGTCACCGTTAGGTTCTATCTGTCTTTTTATCGGATTCTTCTGGGCCATGCTTTGGTGGGGCAAGTTTACGCATTGGTCCTCCACGCCTGTGAATGAATATCGCGACAGTTATGGCAATGTGATTGGCCGTGAGGAAAGCATGGACATCATGGATCAGGGCTTTGCCAAGATTATCATGCCCCTCCTTGGTCATTTCATTATCGAGCCTATCATCTACGCCGCCATTATTTATTATCCCATCCAATGCGTGATAGCGCTTGTAGGTTCTATATTCCCCTATATCCTTGCTTTGATTGTAATCGCCATCATCGCATTGTCATGGCTGTTCACGAGCATCGCGATGTTCCGTTATCGTTCTGTGGCCCTGATAGTGTTTGGACTCCTGTTCACCGTGGCCTTCGCATGGGGAGGCATGGCAATAAAGAACGCAGGCCTAGGTGCAACCATTCAGATGGCTACCGAAATGCCGCAAGGTGCAAATGAAGCATACGTGGAGAATGAAACAACTGATGAAGCCTTCGACGAGGAGGTGGACGATCAGTTTGAAGGCTATGGTGAAGAGGGACTTTTCGGTAGCCTTCCCGAGGGCACCACGGCCTTCGTGGGTGATATGAACGGGTTCCCCATAGAGTTCAACATCACAAAGAATACCGAGACTTTCGAGACAATAGGCATGTATAAAAACGTCAATTCAGGTACTATTATGCGCATGACCGGTGAGTCGCTCCCCGCTATGGCTGGTAATATCTACTTTTACGGTAAGGACGGCAATGACGACTGGGTCTTTGAGCTTAGCGGTGATGCCGAAAATATCAGCGGTACCGCCAATTGCGGCGACAAACAGTTGGCAGTGAAGTTGCACAGAAAGTAAAAAGGAAATTCGAATGATAAACAATATAATATTTTAAATTATGGCAAACGAAATTAGAAACAACATCCTTGTAGGTTTGGGTGGAACAGGTGGTAAAATCCTTAAAGCCATCCGAAAGAGACTGAATCAGGAGTATTCAGAGGAAGAGTTGAATTCTATTCCCATCAGCTTCCTTTATGTGGACTCTACCGATACTGACCGTATCAGTAAGGAAACGGGTGAGGATATGTTCGACGAAGGAGAATTCTTGTATATCCAAGGCAAGAATATCAAGGATGTACTCAAGAGTCCCAGTAGTTTTCCCAAGTTGGCTGGTATCATAGAGAACCCAGAGGGCTTGATGAAGGCCATTGGCGATGTCGGTGCTGCAGCCGGACAAAAACGCCGTGCAGGACGTATGCTTTTTGCGATGAATATCGACAAGTATATTGAATCCATCAAGAAGCGCCGTCAGGAAGCACATAAAAAGAATACGACCAATTGTGCAAAAAACCGAATATTTGTCTTTACGGGTCTCTCTGGTGGTACAGGTTCCGGCTCTATCATAGATGTGATTGCACAGACCCGCAATATAGATGAATTCCGTGATAGAAAGGAAACGGAAATCATCGTTTTTGCCATGGTTCCAGAGCTGACACCTCCGGGACGGGCTGATGTTGCAGGTCGCTATTTTGCGAATGCATACGCAGCACTTAAGGAAATCAATGACCTTCAGTTAGGTAACTATAAGCCGTTTAATGTAGCGGGAGGTATGTATGACCACCTTGACCTAGGGGAACTTCCGGCCAATGGCGTGTATCTGTTCTCCGACCGCAATGAGTATGGCAAGCAGATACCTCGTCCAGAGGGTAAGGATTCGGAATTGTACAGCATTGTAGGCGACTTTGCATACGCACGTATGTTCATGGGCGAGATTAACGATGACAGTACGCAGTTAGATGATAATTATAAGAGCAGTTCAGCAGGTATGCTGGATGAGTTCCGCCGTTCTTATAGCTTTGAGAACATTGAAGATTTCCGCAAGGAGACAGATGTGAAAGATCGCCCGTTCCACTCAAAGGCTTTCAGTTCGTTAGGTGTCAAACGTATGGTGATTCCCGACAATGAGATCCTAGAATACTTCGTCTATTCATTTGGCAGGCAGGCACTTCTGCAGATGCTCTACAACAATTGGGTGAAAGATAAGGGATTTGCTGCTGAGCCGAGCAACAATCCGTTCCACGATGATAATACGGCTGAGAAATCTATCCGCTGGAAGATAACCAAGGAGTATCTGACGCTGGACCTCTCCATCTTCCCAGACCGTAATTTCGCTCGTCTCAACGACTATTGGGAACATTCCTACCCGGAGTGGTTGAAGGAGGCTCTTAATCGCAATGGTACGGGCTATGAAGACCCAGTAGGCAAACTGGAGCAGCTTTTTGTGGGTGCCTTTGAAGGCAACGAGATGGCTGCATCGAAATTCAGGAATAAGGGTGTAAGACAATGGTATGACAATGCGCTTAGCGACATTGACGACTATGCCAAGCAGATTGCCAACAACATTAAGATGGACCTTTTCAATGATTGGTGCAATGGCTCACTCTCTGTCTATGACACGGACAAACGCCTGCAGAGTATCATTGACGAGGTCGTGACACGTAAGAAAGAGCTCCATAACGAATATACAAGTACGCTCTCTCAGTGCGACCTTGATCAGGCAGAACGGGATGCCAGCCTGAGTGACTATTTAGAAAAGAAGAAAGGCCTGTTCTTTGCCATGAAGCGTGCGGGGCTCACGGAGCGTCATGCCCGCCAGTGCTACAATTTATATAAGGATAAGACTAGGGTCGTGGCTCTTGACTTCGGCTGCAAACTGGTTGATAAGGTGCTCTCCGAACTTCGAGGCTTGCTCAACGAGGTTCAGGACTTCCAAAAAGAGATGGTGGAGAACATCGCAGATGCCGCCACACTGATAGGTAACCGCTGCAACGACGATACCACGCACTTCGACCTTGACGGCTATGTTATTCGCTTCTATGATTCCAACAAAGTTAGAGAGTTTGTTGAGAAAGTAGTGCGAGACAAGAAACTGATGGATCAGGTGTTTGAGGCGCTACGTACTGGCATTTTGAACTTCCTTGAGAATAAGGCCGATGCCTTTGTCGGTGTGAAGAACACTTTACGCATGAAGAGCCTTCCCAACCTGTTGTTCGGTATTTTAAGTAATGTGACGGAGGCTATTCACGACGAGTTGTGTGTTAAAGAAAAGGATAAGCTGCTGCATCGTAATATCCTCACTCAGATGGCAGAATTATATAAAGGTGACCAGATAGGCCGACTCGCTGAAGATATGATTCAGAAAGGTGGCACTTACTTGGAAATCAATGACACTGAGCTTGATAAGGTGAAGGGCCTGAAAGATCCTAATTCTGTAAAGGGAAAGACCATCGCCATCAAAACCGTGTTTATACAGCTGCCTCGGGTAGAGGGTAATAATAGTGAGATGGCACAAGACTTCTCGAAGAAGCTGAAAGATGAGCTCAAGAAGAAGGTGAGTAGCGGCATAGAGGTGGTTGTTGATACCAATGGAACAAAGTCCAACGAGATTTCTGTCATGAGTGTGGTCTATTGCTTCCCAGTGCGTGTGTTGAAGCATCTGCCTTCATACGCGGAGAAGTATAACTACCTTACCATCAAGGATCCCAATGCTGAATTCAACCGCCTGATGTTGCATTCTGAAGGCAAGGGTGACCAGTTCACTCCGCTTGAACTTCCTGAGGACAAGTCCATTAGTGAGCTTCGTGATATGTACATCCCATATTTGATGCTGGCGTACGGGACAGGTGTAATTAAGTACGGAGAGACCAAAGATGGTACTGGCCGGAAATACTACTGCACCATCAGATCGTTTGCCGGTGTGGAAAATATGGAAAAGATAGGTGATGGCTACACCAGCTTTAAGGATTTGGTCTATTCTAATATCCTGAGAGATGAAACCCTCATGGAAAATATCCAGAAACAAGCTTCGAAGGCTCTGCAGACGAAATATCTTAATGTCAATCTGCGTGAGACAGAAGTGAAGCCTGCGATTGTTGATATTGTCATTGATAAGCTTGTTAAGGACTTTGACGGCAACACAGGTGTTCCTGAATATGAATATCTCGAGCTGCAAGCCCAAAAAGCGATAAAAATGTTAGACCTGTAAATGTAAAACGAAATCATATTTGATACAATAATGGGAACACAAGAGAATTTGAATAAATTTAAGATTGGCGAGTGTCATAATGTTGGCAACTGTCCGCATATTGGCGAGAAGCAGGCTATTCCCTCGGACGTAGCTAACTCTGGCGGCTTCAAGTGCAAATATTGCGGAGCGCAGTTGCATGAAGTCCAAAAACCGAAATCATTCTTCGAGAAATACGGGAAGATTATTGGCATTATAGCTGCAGTTCTCGTCCTTCTTGGCGTAGGCTTCGGCCTTTACAAGTCTTGTGCAGGCAGCAATAAATCTGCGGAGACGGAGGAAACAGTGGGACAGGATGAGCCTGTTACGGAGCCTGTTTCTCCTCAAGCTCCCCAAACGGTTTATGTCAAGCAAATCACAGCTGACAGCAAGACCCTTTCTTTGAAGGAAGGTAAAACACAGAAGCTGACACTGAATGTGGTTCCTGCGCAGAACGATGAGCAAATCATTGTTCAAAACAGCGACGGGACAGTAGCTTCTGCTACCGAAACGGCTCCGTGCATTTATGAAATCAAAGCCCTCAAAGCTGGTACGGCTAGCATCTCCTTCATGGCCGACCAGTCCGGCGTGCAGGAAGTCGTGACGGTGACAGTGGAGAAGGAAAAGACGGAGCTCGCGACCAGTGGTCAGTCAACCTCATCTGGCACAGGCACCCTTAATTTAGGTTATGCAATCTACAAGGGTGAAAAGAGGAACGGCCAACCCCATGGTACTGGCACCCTCACTTTCAAGAGTGCCCATCTCATTGACAGTCGTGACCCGAAGGATCGCGTGGCAGAGGCTGGTGACTATGTAAGTGGTTTGTTCTATCAGGGCCATGTTGAAACTGCAAAGTGGTATGGTGCGGATGGTAGTCTCAAGGGAAGTCTTCTCCTGGGACGCCCGTGAACAATGTAATCTGTGAAACGAGTGCTTTACATCTATATATTCCTCTCGTCTGTCCTCACTGCTTGGGGGCAGACGGGCGGGAATGTAGATGTGGCATCTATGTTGCAAAGTTTCGTGAAACGCTATGCTCAGGAGCTGTCGGCATTGAATAATTCGTTAGTTGTAGAGCAACGCTTGGCAGACGACAAAGTGCTGTTCCGTTTGGGGACACTGAATGACCTGCGACATCTGCCGGATAATGCCAATCTGGACATTACACATGGCGATGGCTACTATGAGATGACGTGGTCACGCGACACAATCCCATTCCTCTGCATTGCTTTCCCAGCGCAGAACACACTCATCACGGGGCTTTCGCAGCGTCAACTTGTGGAACAGCTCCCGCTAGAGATTCAGCAACAGTCTAAAGGCTTCATGCTGCCGAGTGTTCCGACAAAGCTGGAGAAGATTTCTGATGAGGTGTGGGCTACGCCTTGGAAGAGTTACTACCTTAACGCCCTCAATGATGCATTGTACTATGAGAAGTTGGGGGATAGCTACGTGCCACTCTTCACCGACCGTCATCGCGATTTCTCGGCTTGCAATCTCTTGCACGGTCTCATTGACCGCGACTATCGTCTATTCATAGACCTCTCTTTATTCGATTTCAGCAGCAAACGTTTCATTGTATCCCTCTCGCAGTGGGTCAACCTGTGTCGAACGCATGGCATGTACGTCTATTGCGGTATTGAGGAAGAGCGGGAGGATGGACTTAAAATGCTCCTTATTGCAGAACAGCGTGAGTTGAAGTACAATCATATGCTTTCCATCATCATTCCGGATCGTTTTGTCCTTGACTCCACTGTTGTGCTGAAGGCACGCCTCAATGCCTACATTCCAACGCACAATGTGGCTAATTTATATAAGCAATATGCCGCGAAGAAGGAACATCCAAAGTATAAAGTTAAAACATCTCGAAAGTAATGCTCAAGAAACGTCTATTGTTTACGATATGCTTTATAGCGTTCGCTGTCATGCCCATGATGGCACAGACGGATAAGGCCAAGGAAATCAATCGCATCAAACTCAGCAGTGACTACCTCTATGCTGAAGCCACGATGAAGGATGAGGCTGAGGCTTTGAGCGGAGCACAGGCCATCTTGGAGATGACAGTGGCAGATTGGATGGCGGGACAGACGCAAGCAGAAAAGGTTGAATCCTATGTGATACAAGCTAAGCAACACTTCACACCCATTATAACGAAGCGTGGACAGTATTGCCGTGCATTCTTGTATGTCAAGAAGGATGAAATCATGACTATTGACCGCAGTGCGAAAGTTGTGCCGACTGAACCTGTTGAAAGACCAGCTGAGGAACCCTCGCAACAGCCTACAACGGAGACTCTTGTCGTCACTCAAACCGATCCGGAAGTGGCTGTTGTTACGGACGTGGAAGAACAGCCGGCCATCAAATCCCTTACGCCCGAAGAACAACGCTTGGCAGCAATCATGAAATTCAGCGATGTGGAAGGATGTGTCACTGCTTTAGACGCTGCTGGAAAGTTGGCGGGTTATGGTAAGAAGAAAACGATGCCTGCGGAAGGTGTCCTGCATATGCTGGTCTTTAACCGTGCCGGAGAAATCCCCGCGGTGTTGCGTCGTGAGGAGGATGGTCAACTTCTGAATCTCCGGACTCTCAGTACAGACAACGTAAAGAACTACCCAGACTGTGGAGCTATCTGGTTGCAATTCAAATAATGTAAATTGATTATAGCAAAAGAAACATGAAAAGAATCCTCAGTATTTTTGCATTGGCTGTTTCAATGACAGCTCAGGCAGATAACATACAAGTTCAGATTACGGATGTGGATGATCCCAACATCCAGGCCGCCATGGAAGCTACTGTGGGTGTGCTTCTTGATGAGGCCAATGAAGCTCAGTCGGAAGGACGTGAATTAAACACCACAGAGATGCACTTAAATGATGGTGTCAGCACTTCACTATCCATGCTGTGGGAAAACACGCCCTTCGAGTGTGAAGACGAGGTCTTGGTGCTCCGTGCACTCACGACTTCTACGGGCTGGCAGCTCAGAAATATTCCCTTGATGATGCGTCCTATCGGCGGAAACTTTAACGAGCGAGAGTATCATGAGGCTGTGATTGATTTCGACCGCAAAGGCCATATCGAAAGTTTCCATCTTACCATTGACCAGCAACTTTACATGCAGGTCATTAAAAGTAATCTGGAGATGACCGATTTGCGTCGTCGGCAGCTCATCCTGGACTATGTGGAGCGTTTTCGTACGGCCTACAACGAGAAAAACAAGCACTTCCTCGAAGAGATTTTCAGTGACGATGCCCTCATCATCACTGGTAAGGTGGTCACCCAGCGTACTAAGGATGGTATCAAGTTGCCAGATAAGATTACTTATAAGAAACAAGGAAAGCGAGAGTATTTGAATAATCTTTTTGCAATTTTTGACAGCAAAGGTCGTATTGATGTCAGCTTTGATGGAATTGATGTAATGCGTCATCCTGTCAAACCTGATTTCTATGGCGTAACTTTGCATCAAGGTTGGAGCACGTATAACAAGAATGGAACCCAGGGCTACCGCGATGAAGGATATGTCTTTCTGCTTTGGGATTTTCGTGACGAGCAACATCCTCAGATTCATGTCCGTACATGGCAGCCAGATGCATTTGACCAAACGGGCAGCGGGCAGAAGACTCCCATTCCAAAGAACCAGGTCTTCAGTCTCGCCGACTTTGACCTTGACGAAGACTGATTGTATGATGTGATTAACGTATGAACACGTCAGCATACGAACTCATGAAAAAGAGCATTCTATTCATCCTCTTGATACTCTGTGTATTCCAGACGAAAGCACAGGAGATAAAAGTGAAGAGTATTGTCTGGGCGCAAAGTGATTTGTCAGCTCGAACGAATCCGCGTATGAGTGCCGACGGACAGGCTTGCGCCCTCATTCGCATTGTTGTTCCGATGGTTAAGAACATTCAGTTCAGTAACACCCTCATGATAGGTGAACAGGAGTATATTCCTGGTGAGTACAAAGTGTGGGTCTATCCAGGCACCAAGAAACTGAAGTTCCGCCATGAGAACTATCCCTCAGGAGAAATCATTTTTGCAGACTATCTGAAGGATGATCAAGGTAGCCCAATTGCCATCGAGGGTAAATGTGTGTATCGTATCGAACTCGATGTTCCCACCATCGCCACCACTTTCGACGAACTCATCGATATCGCCCGCGAGTACAGTCGTAATTATCCCAGCCACCCGGAAAGTAGTTATTATCTGGCTGCCATCACAGCTTATGATCAGGCGATAGGGCATAATGACTGCCCGCAAACCGAACGAGAGTCTATTCTTGAGGAACGCAACCGCATGGCGGCCATTCGAAAGACAGCTTATTTTCGGGAGCGTTCAGACTCATTGGCTCGCAAGGCTGAAGCAGAGAAGGGTTTCGAAAGCGATGAGGTCTATAAATATCTCAGCGGAGAATACAAGTTCATCTCCAAGTTAGTGGAGGATTATCCCGAGGTGCCAGGCTTTAAACCTATTATGGAGGAAGTCTATCAAAGACTCATTAAACACCCAAGGGCTTCTGAGACGGTAAAGAAAGAGGTCACAATCCAGCGTCAGCAGATTACGGGCCGTGTGAGCTTCAAGAATGAATATGAAGCTATCCCCTTCAACACCCTCAATGTTTATGCTTCCGCCACCTCTAAGATAGACCCCAAGAATTGCCGCCTCATTGGACATGTGAGGGCCAACGGCACTTTCACCATTGTCGTTCCGGACGATATGAAATACATCTTTGTCGATGGAGAGAAGAAAAATGCACATTTAGTCAGTCCGTCAGATACTACTCTGGACATTATTATTCACTAAATTAATATTATTCTTATGAAAAAAATTCTTTTTATGACACTGGCCATGCTGACGCTTGGTAGTGTAATGACTGTAACCGCAGCTCCTAAGGACAAGAAAAAGAAGGAAATCAAATGGGATTGGGATGGCACACGCTCTGGTAATGCTACGATTGACAACTACCTTGTGGCCATTGATAACACCTACAAGAAGATCCAGACCTACAAGGAAACGATGGACAGTTACCAGATGAAAGGTGATACCATCAACATCAATGGCAAGTACTATGCTGTGGCATATATGCTGAATGCTGAGGGAGAGATGGTGACGCGTGGACAGGTAAACTGGCAGTGTGCAAGTGCCGTGGCAGATGGTATGAATATCGTTCTGGACATCACCAATGCCCAACTTCTTACTGTCGATGCGACCTTGGCTCTTCCTGAACTTGGTCTCAAAGCCCTTTCTTTTGGTAAGTATGTGAAGGGCGGTGCTGCTGTGTTCACCCAAGGCATCAAGGAAATCAAGGCAATTCGCGGCACATGGGTCGCCAATTCCAAGAAATGGAAGGCCCTGAAGAATGGTGCTATTCAGGATCCCGCTTCGCTGAATTATTTCGATGAGGCTGCTCTAAAGAATCTGAATAAATGCTGTTATATCAAAGAGATACAGCCGGAAGATGCGGACTATACTGCCATTGTCGAGTCCAAGAAGGCTAAGAGCGAGGAAGAACTCAAGGCTGATGCTGATGCTTTCGCACAGCAGATTGCCAAATACAATGTGGCTCCCGAGGATGCCAGCAAGAGCCTCGATGACATCTCCGATGAAGAACTGGAGAAGGAGCTGAACGCGTAATTCTCTTTCACAATCGGTATAGTGATGAGTGGTGACCAGCCAGTCATTACTATACCGATTTTATAACATATATTTTAGCTTTATGAGAAACCTTTGTAACACATCTCGGCTTTTATTTCCGTTGCTCCTTATTTTTTGTATTAATGTATATTCTCATGCTCAGGACTTGAAACCAGTCATGAACCATGGTATTATCGTGATATCAAAAGGCAATGGTAGCATCCTTTGTAATGACCAGTTCAATGTTCTTGATACAAAAGAGTTTGTACTCAAGGATAATGCTGATTTGAGTTTGAAGTTTTCTCCTAAACAAGGTTATAAATTATCGAAACTCACGATCAATGGCATTAATAAGGTTTCGGATGTTGAAGATAACCACTTAACTCTAAAGGGAATATCACGCAGAACAACTATTGTCGCAACATTCAATAATAATGAGGAGATAGATGATGTTGTCAAACTAACGATTACCTCAAAAGGAGACGGCATCTTGTATTACAATAATCAGCCAATAAGCGGGTCTGGTTGGTCCACGGATGTTAAAAGAGGTTCTTTCATTCATCTAAGATGTGAACCTAAAAAAGGAAATGAACTGAAGCGACTTTCTATTAATGGCATTTTGAGAGACATTTCAGAAGAGGGCTATTCTTTTAAAATACAAGAGACTACCTCCGTGAACGCACAATTTGAGATTTCCTCATCTGCCGATGCTGCCGCAGCTGCTGCCACAGGTGCTACAGCCACGACTCCATCAGAAGAAAAACCAAAGTTCGAGATGAATGTCTGCGGCCCGGGAAAGGCGAGTCTTAGTGGAGAGATTCAGGGTGTTATTGCTGGCAATCCCAATGACCCTTTAGCTCGCAATCACGAGACCTTCTATGTTACTAATGGAAGTGATGTGACCATAAGGTTATCCCCCGTAAAAAATATTAAGAGATTTGTAGTTGGTTTGAAAGATTTAACTAAAACAGTTAAGTCTTCCAATGGAATATACACGGTAGGTGTGACCCATCAATTCCCTAAGTTCGGCACGACCACGGCAACAGCGGAGTTCACTCAGCGTTACAAAGTCTCAATTCAACACAACGAATATGGAAAGTATTCGCAGTCATATGGTCTGACAAAAATGGAAGGCTCGAATAGCTATGTTATCGAGAACGGTGCTAATGGAAGACTATGGTTGGCGGCAAATAAGAATTGTCGACTCGCGGCTCTAACTGTTAATGGGATAAATATGTTGGGGAGCGTAACTCCTTCTCAAACAATTAATACGGGTGGTGGTCCGGCGTTTGACTTTGACCTGAGAAACGTGAAGGAGGATTGTAAAATTGTAATCACCTTTGCACCTGAACCGAAATTGACAATTATATGTGGACAGTATGGTAGTGCAGACCGTGCCGGAAGCATTGGTGATCCGACAAAATACATACATCATGCAGATCCGGATTATAGCATTAATGCTGGCAGCTCGCGATCCTTTAACGAACCGTCAGCAGCTTCGACCTCTAATTTTTCAGGAAAGCCCTGGATATTAAGAACGATTGCGAATGTAGGATATGAACTGGACGCTCTAATTGTTAATGGGGTGGACATGACTTCTAGCGTTAGCAGGTATCCAGCAAGTAGCCCTCGCAATAATCAAGAGATTTGTTATTTATCGCTTGGCAATATACAACAGGATACAAGAGTTGAGATAACTTATAGGCCAATACAGACCGAAGAATGGGTGGATTTAGGAACTGGAGTAAAATGGTGTACACACAATGTTGGTGCTGCCAAAGCACAGGATTCAGGGTACTATTATTCCTGGAAAGAAGCGAATGCTTTGAAAGTTCCAAAAGGCCGATTGCCGTCCTATGAGGAAATCCAAAGATTAATAAAAGAGTGCCATCCAGAATTTACTCAAGAAAAGGGCATTCCGGGAATTAGATTTTATCACAGGTCAGATCGTAGTAAATCCATCTTTATTCCTGCTGCAGGTTATTATTCCCAAAGTAATCCAGACAAGATAGAAGAGCAATCTGCGGAAGGGGCTATCTGGACTTCAGATCAAACAGGGGCCAAGAGCAAAATGGGTGAAGCAATGAAGGAGCACACGATGAATCCAATATGGCTACTGATAGGAGATGCTTTTTCGTCCGAAGGATTTGATAGGGCTGCACTTGCATTCAGCGTCAAAGAACAGGTTGTCAATGCAATCAATGCTGATATTGGTGCGCGCATGAGCGTAAGACTTGTGCTTGACAAATAACCAGGGGCAGCGCCCCAGTTGCTAAAGGCAAAATATGGATTACGATGCTAACACGCTTATCATAGGTCTTGGCGGCTTAGGCGGTCGGGTCTTGCGAGACGTGCGCAAGCGCATGTTTGAGGAAGGGTTAATGGGGGCTAAAGCTACGCAACCACTGCCTGTGGGATTCCTCTACGTTGACGCTTCAGACGAACTGATGTACCCGAATGACCCTCAGTGGTGGACACCAGACGGCCAAGATGCGCAGATTTCCTTGAGCGAGTTTCTGCATATCAATTACAACGGCGGCGAACGTATCGCCAAAAACCTGAACTATTTCCCTCAACTAAAAGAGTTTGCTGAGCATTGCCAGGATTTGGCGTTTTGTCAGCCAAACTGTGGTGCCATGCAGAACCGCAGGTGCGGACGTATATTGTTTGCTTCCAATGTGACGGCTTTCAGGAATGCTGTGACAGCAAAGGCCGGTGATTTAAAGTCTATGACCCATTGCTATGGCCTCCATAGAGTATTCATCGTGGCCAGTTTGAGTGGTGGCACGGGCAGCGGTACCATTGTGGATGTCATCGCGCAGGTGTCTAAGCTCTATCCTGAAGCCCGTATCTATGTCTTGTCAGCGTTGCCGGATAAGCCACTTATGGTGTATGAAACCGGTAAATTAATGGCTAACGCCTACGCTGCATTGCGTGAGTTGAATGCCTTGAATATCGGTGAGTTCCAACCTTTTGACATCACTGCGCCGACTCTAGGAGGTACTATTGATGCCGACCGACAACAGCCGTTCCTGCTCATCCCCTTTGCCCTCTCGGACTTCCGCGATACCACATCTTTGACAGACAGTCTGTATTACCTCCTGACGGCAGACGATAATGAAAAGCAGGTATTACATCGCTTACACTCTCTAGAAGTCTGGATGAGGACAGAATGCGATGCCACACCTTCAGAATCATATCACGTCGCCAGGACAAGAGCTCTTGCCAGTCTCTCCCTGAAGCGCATTTTCTACCCTCGAGAGCGTATCCTTAATCGTGTAGCCTACACCCTCTTAGGTCAGAGTCTTCAACAGATGCTGTATGATAACTATCTGATGGAGCGTGGCTTTGTGAGGGAAATCAAGGAGATTGACCTCTGCGAGTTCCTAAAAGAGGAGCGGTTATGTCGTTGGTTTCTCGACAATAAGAGCCTCACACTACAGCGCAGGATTCTGGATATAGACTACAGTCATCACTTCACCGACTTTGAAGGTGAATGGAATGATGTGATTACCTGTTACAACGAATTTGTCAATGCTGACAAAAATCCTTTGTCAGCATTGACGTGCATAATGCAAGAACGCTATGACGAAAGCTTCCGAAGAGTTGGTGTCAAGGCATACTTTGAGGAGAAAAAAAGAAATGCGCATGAGTATGCCCGCAGAATGGTTAATCATATAGAGGGTGAACTCTTCACGCTTTGGGGGCAAGGACAATTGGGCCTGATGCAGATCCTAGAGATAGCAGAGGCGCTGTCGGAGCTGCTAAAGAACAAAAAAGAGGAGGCTCAGAAGGAACAGGAGCTATGGCAGGAACGGGCTGAAACATATAGGTCGGCTATGGACAACATGATTGCCGAATATGAGTGCATGAATATCCTTGTGCGGTTCCTTAACAAGAAGAATAGACTGAATGACTTCTGCGGTGTATTGCGCGACGAATATGTGGCCAAGACCTATGGTGAAGCCTATGGCTTTTCGCACTCGCTATTGCAAAACATCCTGTGTCAGCTGAAGGCGTTCGTGAGTAATCTGCACGAATTAGGCCGTCGGTTGCAGGACATGATAGCGTATGCCGGACGTGTGGCCTTTGAACTCTCCATGCCGGGGTGTAAGCAGCCTTCGGTTGTTGACCTCAGCAATGAGGATGCGATAATGGAGTTTGAGCAAGCCGTCATAGCAGACCGGGATTTCATGCATCTCTTATCAACAAGCCTCTGCGCATTCTTGACAGAGCGTCTTCCTGATAACGACAGGTCTTTCGAGATATTATCGAGATACCTCAACGGCGATGATGCTGCAATCCAAATGGCAAATAGTCTGAAACCTCATGTGGAAGCTAAATACGGGAATGCCACATTCATCAGTAAAACTGATGCATTTGAAGTACATGAAATTCTCAACCCACTGTCCTTGACAACTCTTGATGCCCTCATGAGTGGCCTACAGTATAGATCGGAGGATATACTTCATTTTGTCAGCGACTGCTTGAATAATCTTCCTGTTTCCTGTCAGATAGACGAGACTGAACTGATGAGAACAATACGCAATAACCCTTTTCCCGCTGGTTTGCTATGTGCTCCCTCCATCTTTATCAGCCTGCCCAAGCCTACAACAGAGAGGGAAGAAGCATTTTTGGCGGATTTGCGTGACGCATTCTGTCAAGTCATTCCCAATGCCAAGTCCAATGCCATTTTCTATGAAACCGATAGCACTGATGAAATAGCCATCATGTGTATCCGCCTCAATTTCCCCATCCGTGCCATCAGCATCCTGCCAATGCTCAAAGATCGGTACGACAAATGGATGACTCAAGACAGGCAGCACGCCCTCAGTGTGCTGCATATTGAGGATTCCTGTGCCAACCTGCCATCGTTGGAAGTGGAAGCTGATCATTAGTAGAGGTTGTGACCTTATGAAGAAGAGCTCGGTTCTGCCTACTCTCAATTTCGAAATGCATAAAAACTGTTGAATGAAAAAGACAGTTTTTATGTAAGCATTCGATAAACTACAAGTTTTTGGAGAAGCAGGAAGAGGAGTATTAGAAAAGGGAATAGATGGTGATGTGAAGGCTGCCTCGACAGGGCATGTGAACTGATGTGACATGGAGGGTACGGTGGATCACCGTGGTGAGCCACCAGGCACAGCATGCAGCGTGGGGCAGAAGTGGGTGTGGCATCGAGTGGATCACCTTGGTGGTCCACTCGACGCGTAGTGAGAGGGAGGTCGATGCATCGCGGGATGGAGGCTGATGCGTCGTGGGGAAGAGACTGATGTGTCGTGGTGTGGGGGCAGATGCATCGTGGGGCGGGAGCTGATGCGTCGTGGGGTGGGGGGGCGAGGCGATGTGGTGTGTGGCATGGTGACATATATAAAATAATGTTTTGTGGAGTATTAAATTTGTGTTTTATATCTTGATTATCAGAAGATAAGTACTTTCTAAATAAGCTGTTTTGCGATTAAATTGGCTGTTTTCGGCATTAAATAGACTGCTTTCGATGCTAAATAGTTGCTTTTAGAGGCTGAAAAATGAGTTAAAAACGACTAAATAGATGCTTTTAATGCAGAATATTGATCAATGAAATGCTGAAAATATTGCATGAATAAAAAACTTTTTGTACCTTTGTAGCGTAAAGCTAATATAATAATGTATAACCGAGAATCATTTTGCCTACGACTATGGAAAGGACAATCTTGAAGGAAGTGATGACGCTGGAGCGCATCGATGCCGAGGGGCGCGAGGTGCAAGAGCAGATGACTGTGGCGCAGCTGGCAGAGATGTTGCGCAGGGGCGGCGGTGAACCGCTCAAGAGTGGAGACGTGAGTGCGGCGGGCGACTACCGCGAGGCGCTGGACGTGCTGAGGAGGGAGCTGCCGAAGGTGAGGGCAGCGGGCGTGGATTTTAGCTACAGGGTGAAGGCGGTGCCGGTGTTGAGGCCTTTGGCTTATCTGACGTTGGAGGACACGCAGTATTTCTACCATAATTTCTCGGGGCTCGTGTGCCTCGACATCATGAATGTATATACCGAGGAGGAGCGGCAGGTGATACGGCGCGCCGTGCGCACGTTGCCGATGACGCTGATGGCCTTCGTGGGCTCCAGCGGCATGTCTATGAAGGTGCTGGTGCGCGTGCGGCCCGTGAATATGAACATCATCCAGACGCCCGATGAACTGTGCGCATTTATCCGGCTGGCTTACAGGCAGATGCGTGTGTTGTACGGCAGCGTCATCCCGCAAGTTATCACGCAGGTGTACGAGGTGCAGGTGCAGGATGGCGTGCGCATGAGCTACGACCCCGATGTGCTCTACCTGCCGGAGGCGGTGGCCGCCGTCGTGAACCCCGACGTGAAGGTGCACGTGCCACAGCCTGTGGCGCGCGATGCCGCAGAGCGCGAGCTGCGCCTGCCGGTGCCGGCGGACGTGCAGCACCGTGCCTACTACGACAGCCTCTTCGAGCACATCATGGAGAGCGTGCGGGAGACCTTCGAACAACAGCAGCGCGACACCGACAAGGAGTCGGATGCTTATCTCGATGCCGTCGTGGAGCGAGCCGCCGAGCTGAATGTCGAGGAGAGCGAGGTGCGGGCGCGCATGATGCGCCTCTTCTCCTATAAGAATCGCAAGCGCGTGCGTGACCAGGTGCGAGCGCATTATGCCCGCTGCCATCCGTCGCCCTCTATGGGCAACGCCGTGGCCGACAATATGCAGGCGTTGCAGCAGGTGCTCTTCGGCGGCTATCACTTCAAACGTGATGTCGTCAGCGGTGCATTGCTCTTCTGCGAGAGGAACACGTTCGGGACATGGCGACGCATGACGAAGGAAGACCGCAACACGCTCCTCGTGGAGGCGCAGGAGGCTGGCGTGAGGGCTAACATCGGACTCGTGGATGCTCTGCTGAACAGCACGCGCGTGCCTGCCGCGAACCCCATCGATGAGTACTTCGGGCGCCTGCGCGGCACCTGGGACGGCCACGACCGCATCGAGGCTCTGGCGCGCCGCATCCCCACCGCCAACCGCCTGTGGCCCCGCTGGTTCCATGTGTGGTTCTGTGCGATGGTGCGCCAATGGGTCTATCCCGACCAGGACTATGCCAACCAGGTGATGCCCATCCTCGTGGGGCCGCAGGGTGTTGGCAAGAGCACCTTCTGCCGTCGGCTGCTGCCGCCTCCGCTCGCGAACGGCTATATGGAGAGCGGCGACCTGACGCAGGAGAAGGAGGTGCTGCGCTCCATGTCCGTCTTCCAACTCATCAATGTCGATGAGTTCAACCGCTACTCCGCCGCCGAGCAGGAGGGCATCATGAAGAACTACCTGCAGCGCACCGACATCCGCCTGAAGACACCCTATCGCACCTCGTTTGACATCCTGCCGCGCCGTGCTTCGTTCATCGCCACTTGCAATCCCGTGGAGGTGCTGGCCGACCGCACCGGCTCGCGCCGCTACCTCTGCGTGCTCGTGAACGGCGTCATCCGCCAGCAGGCAGGAATCGACTACGACCAGCTCTATGCTCAGGCCATCGACGAGATTGACGCCCGTAGCGCGGCCACAGAGCACGTCAGCGTGCGTGAGGTCGCCGGCCGCTGCTATTTCACCAAGGCCGAAGAAGGCGCCATCGAACGCAACAACCAACGCTTCATGTGCGCCAGCGTAGCTGTGGAGCGCTTCCGCGAACTCTTCGAACCCGTGCCTCCCCGCCGTGGGCGCCGCCCCGCCGGCATCCTCGACCTCTCTCGCGACGACCTCTTCCGCCGCATCGAGCAAGGAATGCGCAGGCCCCTCAGCGATCAGGAGCGCAAGCACTTCAACCTCTTCTTGCGCAACCTCAAGCGCAATGGTGAGCTGGCCGCTAGATCGCGCGATAAGGTGGAATACTATAGCGTGCGCCTGAGATAACAGAGCATAAAAAATTGTCTATTTACCAGTTTTCAAACTAGTTTTCAGTCGTAATAACAGCCTATTTAGGCACGAGAAATACTTATTTAGCTGCGAAAACTGCCTAATTAAATGTAAAATCCCCTATTTATATGTTGCTTATCTGCTGATAATCAATAGTCAATGTTTAATTCTACACTTTGCAAAACATTCTTTTTACACTTTATGCCTATCAAATATAACATCCACCAAGACCCTCCGCGCAAGGATGCTCAGCCCTCTGCGCGGCACCTCCGCACCGTTGATCTGAAAACGGTGGATGCCGACCAATTCGCGGACGCCATGCATCGTCACACTCCCCTCTACAGCAAGGGCACTTGCCTTGGGCTCCTCCTCGACATGGCCGACACGCTGCCCGAGGTGTTGGCCTCCGGCTGTGCCGTGCATATTGATGGCCTCGGCACCTTTGCGCCCCGTGTAGAGGGTGATGTCACGGGGACCGGCGGCAACCTCCGCGCGAAGAACGTGAAGGTCGGCAGCGTGGAATTCCGTCCCGACGAAGAGCTGCTGCGAGCCGTCAACCGTCATGCCCGCTTCGAGCACGTCTTGGAGACGCGCCGCAGCCAGCCCACAGACGAAGAAGTTGACAGTTTCCTCGCCGACTATTTCGCCACCCACGTCACCCTCCGCCGCCATCAGCTCGAATCCCATTTCCTCATCTCCAAACGTCGCGCCCTCGCCCTCCTTGATCACCTCGTCGCCACCCATCGTCTCCAGCCCCAAGGCACCCGCCACACCCTCCGCTACGTGAGACCGCAGTAAAAAATAATGTACGCGAAGCCTGAAAAAGAGGTGTGAAGGATGGCAGTTCCGAAATAATGTGTACCTTTGTGGCAGAAAAACTGAAAAACAATGCTCTCTCTTGAATTTCTTCTCCGTATCGCTGCGGCAGCATTGCTGGGCGGACTGATAGGTATCGAGCGTGGGTTCCGTGCCAAGGAGGCCGGGTTCCGCACGCATTTCCTCGTGGCGCTGGGCGCCGCTGTGTTCATGGTGCTGTCGGCACATGGCTTCGATGATGTGGTGTTCACAGAAAACATCCGCCTGGATGTGTCGCGCATCGCAGCTCAGGTGGTGTCCGGCATCGGCTTCATAGGTGCCGGCACGATTATCTTCCAGCGTCATGCTGTGCATGGCCTCACCACGGCGGCAGGTCTGTGGGTGACGGCAGCCATCGGTATGGCGGCAGGTGCAGGCTTGTACGTTATCGCTGCCTTCACGACGGTATTGGTGCTGCTGGGCCTTGAGGTGCTGCATTCCCTGCTGCCCCATGTCAACACCCGTGTCATCACCGCCACGTTCACTGCCAAGGAACGCAGTCAGGTGGACAAGTTGCTGGAGCAGCTGAAGTCCGACGGTGTCATCATCTCCGGTTTCAATTCCTCCACAGACCCAACAGGTCGCCTCGTGGTGAAACTCGACATGAAAGTCGCTTCCAGCAAGTACAGCGACAACCTCCTCCATCTCCTCCTCGAACTCGATGGCGTGGAGATAGAGAGTATAGAATAGGAAAAATATTACTTACCGCTTGTAGGGCTTGTCGTAGTTACCGCTCGTAGAGGTCGTCCTGGTTGGTTACTGCGGCGAGCTCTTTGAGGAGAAGGGCATATTTCTCGGCTACGGCGGCGGCGAAGCGTTTGCCTTTTTCGGGGGTGGCGAGACGGGGATTGCCGATGCCGGTGTCGCTGGTGACCTTCGTCCAATGGCGGGGCAGCCAGGCGGTCTTCTGGCGCAGGCTCTCGAGGGCGAAGGGGTGGGCATTGCCGGGGCCTGCCTCGCTGAGGTTGACGAGCTCGGGGTGGTAGTGCATCATCACGCTGGTTTCCAGCTCATCGGCATGGTCGCCGGGATCATCGAACCAGTCCTTGCCGGGCAGCACCGTGAACCACTCGCTGGAGAGGATGAGGAAGTCGGGGTAATCGACAGCCAGGTCACGAATCATACTCTTGAAGGTGTTGCCGCCGTGGCCGTTGATGATCAGCAGCTTGTGGAATCCTTGGTGGTGCAGCGAGGCCACGATGTCGGCGAGGATGGCGCGCTGTGTGTCGTAGCGGTAATGGATGCAGAACTTCAGGTCGCGTTGTCCCGGGTTCTGGGCTCCCATCATTACGGAGGGCAGCACCATGGCGCGTACACCATATTTATCTAAGGCTATCTGTGCGGCATCTACGGCCACATCGTGGGAGAGGATGCTGTCGGTGAGGTAGGGGAGATGCTGGTTGTGGGGCTCTGTGGCTCCCCAGGGCAGGATGACCATGTCGTAGTCAAGGGGGCGTGTGACGCCATAGGCGCTGACGCTCAAATCAATTTCGCGGTTCATATTTTTATGGAGGTTAGGGTAGGGGAGTGATGGGGTAGATGAGGTTGACGATGAAGATGTTAGCGGCGAGGATGATGAGGTTCATCAGTAGGCCGATGCGCATGAAGTCGCTGAAGCGGTAGCCGCCGGGACCATAGACCAGCATGTGAGTGGGCGAGCCGATGGGCGTGGCGAAGCTGCTGCTGACGCTGATCATCAGGGCGATGAGGAAGGGGTATGGGTCGTAGCCCAGCTTCTCGGCGGCATGGTACATGATGGGGAAGAACATGGCACCGGCTGCGGTATTCGAGATGAACTCCGTGATGAATGTGCCTACGAAGCAGATGGCGGTCATGACCACAAGCGGGTTGGTGCCGCAGACATCCAGGATGCCGAAAGCCATGCGCTCGGCGATGCCTGTCTTCTGGATGGCGAGGCCGAGGACGACGCTGCCGGCGAAGACCATGAGGATGTCCCAGTTGATGGCTTTCATGGCCTGGTTCATACTGCAGCAACGGCAGATGAGCATGGCGGCAGCAGCCAGAAAGGCGCACTGTAGCAGCGGCATGATACCCAGCGCCGACACCACTACCATGGCGATCATGATGAGCGATGATACGAGGGTGCTCCAGTCGATATTGGGAATCTCCTGGGAATCGAAGAAATGGAGGTTGGCAGCGAGTGAACGGGCGTTGACATCCATGTGCTTGGGACATACCAGAAGCAGCGTGTCGCCAGCCTGCAGCACCACCTGACGCGGAACTTCGTTGATGCGCTTGCCACGTCGTGCTACGGCCGCCAGCACCACGTTGTTGTCCTTCTCAAACGTGCTGTTGCCGATGGAGGTGCCAATCAGATTGCTGCCAAAGGTCACGTATGCCGTGCGCAACTTCCGGCTGGTGTCCTCCTCGCTTGCGGAGAAGACGTGGTGGTCGGCGCTCACCAACCCATGTTTCCATGCGATGTCAATAATCTCTTCTATCTGTCCGGCATAGACCAGATGGTCGCCGCCCATGATGGGTTCGTCCTCCGAAACAGGCGTGGGCTTTTCGTCGAAGTGGTACATCTCTATCAGGCTGCCGCCCTTGAGATGGAACAGTCCGGCTTCGCCCAGCGTCTCACCGATGTGCTTGTTGTCAGACGGCACTTGCACCTCCACCGTATATTCTGTGGTGTCCTCGAAGGCGGACTCAGGTGTCTTTCTCTCGGGTAGCAGACGCTGCATGGCCAGGACCGACAAGACGCCGACGGCCAGGCAGAACAGTCCCGGGATGGCTGTGGCCAAGATGTTCATTGCCACGCCTGTATGCTCCTCGTAGAGGCCGCTGATGATAAGGTTCGGCGGTGTACCGATGAGTGTGCAGACGCCACCCATGCCCGAGGCATAGCTCAGGGGAATGAGCAGCTTGGAGGGTGCTACCCCCAGCTTCTTCGCCCACATCTTGACAATATTGACGAAGAGCGACACGATGGTGGTGTTGCTGAGGAACGAGCTGAGCGCTGCCACGGGTAGCATGAGGCGCACGATGGCCTTGTTGTAGGTTTTCGGCTGCCCCAGCAGTAGCCTCACAATACAGTAGAGCACGCCGGTGTGTGTGAGTCCTGCCACGACCACGAACAGCACGCCGATGACCACCACCGAGGTGCTGCTGAAGCCCGAGAAGGCCTCTTTCGCATCCAGCACGCCCGTGACGTAGAGCACGCCGATGGCACCGAGGAACACCAGGTCCGGGCGCCATCTCGTTGTCAGCAGAATCGTGAACATGCCCAGCACCGTGGCAATGGTAATCCAGGCGTAGAGGTTAAAACCCCAAAAAATGAATGAATCCATAACTGATATAGGTGGATTTTGACTTTCAGCAATGATTAAACGATGCAAAAGTACTACTTTTTCGCGAATTTGTGCGACCCATTTGCAAAATAATTGCTATTTTTGCGCCCAAAATATCAAACAAAAAGATTTTTCAGGACACAGACTTATGAAGGTAACGATTTTACAACACGACATTGACTGGTGTCAGGTGGACCACAATCTGGAACATCTGGACGCCCTGACAGCTACGCTTCCGAAAACAGACCTGCTGCTCTTGCCCGAGATGTTCGCCACGGGCTTGAACAATGCAGCGATAGATATCGTAGATGCTCAGCCCCGCATCCTGGCGTGGATGCGGCAGAAGGCCAAGGCGCTGGACGCTGCCATCGTGGGCAGCATCGCCACTGAGGACGGCGGTCGCTGCTACAACCGACTGCATTTCGTGCGCCCCGACGGCTCGGTGACCTACTATGACAAACGCCACCTCTTTGCCTATGGTGGCGAAGCCGAGAACTACACGGCCGGTCACGAGCGCGTCATCGTGGAGTGGCGCGGTGTGCGTTTCCTGCTGCAGGTGTGCTACGACCTGCGCTACCCTCTGTGGGCACGCCAGCGTGGCGACTACGACTGCATCCTCTACTCGGCCAACTTCCCCATCAGCCGCGACACGGCCTGGCGGACGCTCATCCGTGCCCGTGCCATCGAGAACCAGTGCTATGTGGCGGCCTGCAACCGTATCGGCACCGACCAGCAGTGCGAGTACTACGGCCGCTCGGCCATCATCCACCCCTACGGCGAGACCATCATGGACTGCCCGGATAAGACAGAGTGGGCAGCATCGGCAGAGATTGACCTCGAGTTCCTGAGGCACTATGAACATAAGTTCCCTGTGCTGGAGGATGCGGACCCGTTCGAGCTAAGACCCACCCCCAACCCCTCCCGTTAGGGAGGGGAGAAAGTTACTAAATCCCAAAAAGAATTCATAATCAACATAGCAATGGAACTAAAGAATATTGAGCGCCAGCCTCACCCCTCCATTACGGGAGGGGCCGGGGGTGGGTCCAGAAAGTTATTATTAGGTGACGAGGCGATAGCGCTGGGAGCCATCCATGCGGGGCTGTCAGGCGTGTATGCCTATCCCGGTACCCCCTCCACCGAGATTACAGAGTTTATCCAGGGCAACGCCATTGCCAAGGAGCGTGGCCTGCACAGCCGCTGGTGCACGAATGAGAAGACGGCGATGGAATCCGCTCTCGGTATGTCCTTCATGGGCAAACGCGCCCTGGTGTGCATGAAACATGTGGGCTTGAACGTCTGTGCCGACCCGTTCGTGAACAGCGCCATGACGGGCGTCAACGGCGGTGTCGTGGTCCTCGTGGCCGACGACCCCTCGATGCACTCCAGTCAGGACGAGCAGGACAGTCGCTTCTACGGCAAGTTCGCCATGATCCCCACCTTCGAGCCCTCCTCGCAGCAGGAAGCCTACGACATGATGGAGGCCGCCTTCGCGTACAGCGAGCAGCAGTGTCTGCCGGTGCTGATGCGCGTCACCACCCGCATGGCCCACAGCCGCGCCGTCGTGGTCGTGAAGGATGAAGCCCGCCCCGAGAACGAGAAGAACTACAATGCCGCCGCTGCCAACTGGGTGCTCCTGCCCGCCAATGCCCGCCGCCGCAATGACAAGGTGACGGCCCAGCAGGCACAGTTAGAGGAAGATGCTGCCCAGTCCAAGTGGAACGGACTCTCAAGACCCACCCCCGACCCCTCCCGTAAGGGAGGGGAGGCCTCCGGATTGAAGCCTTATCCTCTTGGCATCATTGCCAGCGGTATTGCTTATAACTATGTGCAGGAAGCCCTCGCGCAGCGCTCACCCCTCCCTGACGGGAGGGGCACTGGGGTGGGTCTTTTGAAGATCTCCCAATACCCCCTTCCCAAGCGCCTTGTGCGCCAGCTGCTGGACAGCTGCGAGAAGGTCCTTGTTGTGGAGGAGGGCCAGCCGTTCATCGAGGAACAGGTGCGTGGCGTCTTCGAGAGCCAGAACATCCTCGGCCGTCTCACGGGTGAGCTGCCCCGTACGGGTGAGCTGACGCCCGATTGCGTAATGGCCGCAGTGGCCCCCCTGTTGTCCCCCGAGGGGGACTCGGGCGCTACAAATGAAGCCCCCTCGGGGGCCGTATGGGGGGCCATCCCCAGCCTCGTCGCCGCCCGTCCGCCCCAGCTCTGCCAGGGCTGCGGCCACCGCGATGTCTATACCGCCCTCAACGAGGTGCTGAAGGAGTATGAGAATCCCCGCGTCTTCGGCGACATCGGCTGCTACACGCTCGGCTTCCTGCCCCCCTACAAAGCCATCCACTCCTGTGTGGACATGGGCGCCAGCATCACCATGGCCAAGGGTGCCTCGGATGCCGGTCAGTGGCCTGCCGTGGCCATCATCGGCGACAGCACCTTCACGCACTCTGGCATGACAGGCCTCCTTGACGCTGTCAACGAGAACGCCGACATCACCGTCATCATCTCCGACAACCTCACCACCGCCATGACGGGCGGTCAGGACAGTGCCGGCACGAATAAGTTCGAGGCCATCTGCCGCGGCTTGGGCGTCAGCGACGAGCACCTCCACGTCGTAGTGCCCCTGCCCAAGAATATGCCCGAGATTACGCAGCTGCTGCGTGATGAAATCAACTACCACGGCGTCAGCGTCATCATCCCCCGCCGCGAGTGCATCCAGACATTCAAGAGACACGCGAAAGCTAAAAAGACCCTCCCCCCAGCCCCTCCCTTGCAGGGCGGGGAGTAATCACCTTCCAGAATGGGTAATCGATTAGCGCCATTTGTAATACAACAAATAATAGAATATCTTGAAGAAAATGAATAACAGTCAGTCAATACAAACCACTCCCCGCCCTACAAGGGAGGGGCAGGGGGGAGGGTCCTATAAGTGCGACATCATCCTCTGCGGCGTGGGAGGTCAAGGCATCCTCTCCATCGCCACCATCATCGGCGAAGCCGCCATGAATGAGAACCTCTATATCAAGCAGGCCGAGGTCCACGGCATGAGCCAGCGCGGCGGCGATGTGCAGTCCAATCTGCGCATCAGCAGCAACCCCATCGCCAGTGATCTGATTCCCAAAGGCGGCGCCGATGTCATCATCTCCATGGAGCCCATGGAGGCCCTGCGCTACCTGCCCTACCTGAACAAAGAAGGGTGGGTGATTACTTCAAGCGCTCCTTTCGTTAATATTTCGAATTACCCTGATTTTGAATTAGTTAATGCAGAGCTTGCGAAGCTGCCTCATGTAGTCAGCATCGACATCGAACAACTCGCCAAGGACAATCAGGTGCCCCGTTCTGCCAACGTCATCCTGCTGGGTGCTGCTCAGCAAGCCCTCGGCATCGACTACGACAAACTCGAGGCTGCCATCCGCCGTGTCTTCGCCCGCAAAGGCGACGCCATCGTGGAAGCCAACATCAAGGCACTGGCTATCGGACGTGATGCCAAGCGTTGACACACCCTTTTCTTATAACCATCAACTCTCACAATAAAATATTCAAGGCAACAATGATGAAAAAGATTCTGCTGATGATGACCTTTGCTGTCATCTCCCTCACAGCTTATTCACAAGATATTTTCGGTACGTGGATTACAGAAGCCGGCGACGGCAATGTGGAGATCTACGAGAACAACGGTAAGGTCTTCGGCAAGATTGTGTGGCTGAAGAAAGGTCCCGACACCAAGGACACCCACAACCCCGATGCCAAGCTCAAGGATCGCAAGCTCATCGGTGTCAACCTCCTCAGCGGCCTCACCAAGAAAGGTGACAAGTATGAGGGCGGTAAGATCTATGACCCCAAGAGCGGCAAGACCTACAAATGTGCCATCTGGCTCGACGGTAAGGAGCTGAAGGTCCGTGGCATCCTCGGTATTTTCCACAGCACCCAGACCTGGAAGCGCAAGTAACCCTATTCTTCCCTCATGAAAATCATCTATTTTCACGGCTTTGGATCCTCCGGGGCCAGCGGCACGGTGGAACACCTGCGCAACCTCCTGCCCGAGGATGAGGTGATAGCGCCCGACATCCCCGTTGACCCGGTGGATGCCTTGCCCTATCTGAAGCAGCTCTGTGCCGATGAGCAGCCCGACATCGTCATCGGCACCAGCATGGGAGGCATGTATGCCCAGCAGATGCGCGGCTTCGTGCGCATCTGCATCAATCCAGCCCTAAACATGTCCACCATGAGCGGCGCCCTGCGCACGGGTGAGCATAAGTTCTTCAACGGACGCAAGGACGGGCAGAAGACGTTTCGCATCACGCGTGACATCATCCAGCATCACAACCAGATGGAGCGCCAGCAGTGGAAGGACATCACCGACTGGGACCGCGAGCACTGCTACGGCCTCTTTGGCATTCATGACACCGTCGTGAACACCTACGACCTCTTCCATAAGCACTATCCCCACGCCACCCGCTTCGATGGCGAGCACCGTCTCAATGAGAAAGTGCTGCGCAAGGTCGTCATCCCATTGATAGAGGAGCTGCGCGGCAAAACAGAATAACCGTTGTGCCCGCATAGCACATCCTCAAATATCCGTGAAACAGAAAACCAAAAACTATGAATTTCAAATCAAGAATTCTTCTCCTTCAGGCACTGTTCTTCGTTGGCCTGAATTTGTTTGCACAGACATCGGGCTTCAAGGAACTGGATGAGTGGACCGAAAAATGGAAAACGGGACAGCAGACCTATTTCGGCTATCCCGTCAACCAGCAGTCAGCGATGCGCGATTTCTATGAGTGGTATCTCTCTGCTGGCATGGAAGTGGTGAACCTGAACAATGCCGGTGACCCCATGACCGACAAGCCGTGGCCCATGTCTTCGCATGCCTTCGAGCGCGAGGTCATCGAATACTTCACACCCCTCTATGGCTTTGATAAGGATGACGTTTGGGGCATTGTAACCCATAGTGGCACCGACGGCAACAACCACGGCATCTACTTCGGTGCCAACTACCTGAAGAACAAGACGAAGCTGCAACCGGTGGTCTATGTCAGTGATGAGGCTCACTACTCGAACATGCGTCTGGCCCACCTGCAGAACCTGGAGATGCGACTCATCAAGAGTGATGCCATGGGCCGCATGATTCCCGAGGAGCTGGAGAAGGCGCTCGATGTCACGCGCCCTGTGCTCATCGTCTATGCTATGGGTTCCACCTTCAAGGGCGCCATCGATGACATGGAGACCCTCAATGCCATCCTCGACCGCCACACGGAGATTCCCGCCGTCTATCGCCATGTCGATGCCGCCCTCTTCGGAGGCTACCTGCCCTTCACCGAGCACCGACGTATGGTGAGCCGCAAGGCCATGCACTTCGAGTCCATTGCCATCAGCGGTCACAAGTTCTTCGGCATTGACTCTCCGTCCGGACTCTTCCTCTGCACCCGCGATGTGTACGATAACCAGGCCGACTTCAACGTGACCTATTTGAACGGCAACATGCGCATGATCAACTGCTCACGCGATGCCGTGCAACCCCTGAAGTTCTGGTGGCTCATCCAAAAGGTAGGCATTGAAGGCTGGACCAAGCAGGCAGCGAACATCATGGAGTGCACCGCTTACCTCAAGCAGCGACTCGATGCCATCGGCTGGCCAGCCTGGAATAACAAGTACAGCAATACCGTGTTCTTCCGTCGGCCATCCGAAGACATTGTCAACACCTACATCCTCGCCCAGGGCAATGATGAGAACTTCGGCGGCAAGCTGGCCCACATCGTAGTGATGCAGCATGTCACGAAGGAGAAGATCGACCAATTCATCAGCGCACTCCAGGCTGAAGCCGGCCCCGCGAAATAGTCAGGTGCCTATCTTATAACGTTTTTATTCCGTTCTTATTTCCGTGAATCCGTAGATTCGTGAGTCCGTAAATCCGTAATCCTTTCAGCCATCTTCAGCGGATCAAAGAACCGTCCCGTGATTCGGTGATTCATTCTATAAATTCCCAATATCCATTTCGTTTACCGTTCACGCGCTTTACTATCAATTTCTCCTGAAGCGCAACGGTAATTGTCTTGACGGTTCGTTCAGACTTACCTATCGCTGTGGCTATTTCCTTTTGCGTGGCCGAAGGATTCTCATGCATCATGCGAAGCACCGCCACCTCTTCCAAAGTGCAATTTTTGCACTTTGGAGGTAGTTCGTCGTTCAATTTTGCACTTTGGGCACCATTATTTGCACTTTGGGGCGTTGCTTCATCGGCAACTTTCCCCCAATCCACATGCATGATTCTGTTCCTCAGGTCGTGCTCTTCGCCCAGCAGCATGCTACGGAAGAATCGCTCCAGATAGAGGATGGTCTCTGAGATACCAGCTGTCAGGTCGCTGTAGTTGGCACGCACCAGCGCATTACGGAAATACCAGGAGTTCTCTGCAAACACATCGTTCACCACATTAAATCCCAGCGTACGCAGATACTTGATCATGAATACCGCTGTTGTTCTTGTATTGCCCTCACAGAAAGCATGCACCTGCCAGAGATTGGCACAGAAACGAGTCAGATGACGTATGGCCTCATCGATATTCAAGTTAGCATAGTTGAACTCGCGTTCCTGCCCCATGTCGTATGCCAGCGTGTCACTGATAGTGTCGGCACTGGCATAATATACCGTTTTGCCCCCAAGCACCCATTCGTTCTTCGTGATGTTATAGTCGCGAATACGCCCTGCCAGTTTGTAGATACCCTCAAACAATCGACGATGGATGGAAATCAGCTGTGCTGGCGTAAACGAGAACGTTTTCTCTTCTATCAGCTCAGTTATACGCGCAGCCACCTTATCAGCCTCTTCCGTGCGGTCGTTTTCCACCTCCTTGCGTCCTGAAGCAGACTTGTAGTAAGAGTCTATCAGCTCCTTTGCCTCTCCAATACTGATATCGCCCTCAATGTGGCGCTTAGCCGTATCAAGCAGGTACTCAGAAGTCTGAAGCCTGTCAACCTGTTGCAGACCGATGGCCACCTTCCATGCTTCGCTACGCTCACGCTGTTGCGGTTCTCCTTGGCGGATGTATTCATCCAACCCCTGAATGGTATATTTCTGTTCGTCGCTCATATCTCGCATTACTTTATTTCTATAACGTTTTTATTCCGTCCTTATTTCCGTGTCTTCGTAGATTCGTGAGTCCGTAAATCCGTAATACTTTCAGCCATCTTCAGCCCTCAGCCCTCAGCCTTCTATATATCACCTGCACCCTGCCTTCCTCATCGGGTAATTGGTACAATATGAATTGTATCTCGTTGGTCATATTTCGTTTATAAAGTTACAAATAGTATTTCATATCAGCCATCAGACTTCCGACATCTTTCCATATTGAGTCCTCTTCGGGTCTCCGTCGATTAAATATGTTGTTATTGTTTTGCCCATATTCTTTCTTTTAATTAAGCAAGTGGTTCGCAAAATGTTTTATTAACCACTCGATCTCTCATCAGTTTCATATCAGTGAAGTTCCTACTAATATTCTGAACCAATTCAAGGTAATTGTCTGTTTCTCCATCTCTATAGAAATAAGGCTTTATCGACATACAATTTTTGTGCTCGAAAAGTGTATTTAGCAAAGTCCTATCCGAGTTTCCGCACGAGTGCCCCATGATGAGTATTTGGTACGGTTCCGTTTCTATGAACGAAAGCATCTGGCGGTAGTTCTCTGTTTCCAGATATTTTATAGATTTAATGTTCGTGAGTAAGTCGTTTTCGTTTTTGTTGGAAATCTTTTTATAGTCCTCATCCAACTCATCGCCATAACCGAATATCACGCTTTCAGGTTGCTCCACGTTGCCATGAATATGGTTGATGGAAAAGGACGAAGACTCCTTGCAATATGATTGTGCTGTTCGTGTATAGTTGAAATCTAGCAACATAATTTGATTAGGCAACAGCAATTCCTTGGGAACGCAGTCCCAATCTATATCCTCATCCTCCGAATGTTTCTTCCTGTAACTATCCACATAACCATGTGTGTAACATCTCCCATATGGTTGCAATTTCCAATCCCAAGTTCTATCATCTAGCTTCAATCCCTCTTTCACATGTTCGATTAGCGCATTTTCCCCAGCAACAGAGATATCAGAAGGTTTCAATGGTTCATATATCTTTTGTCGAATGCTTGGCTTTACCTGCTCCTTCCTTAAATCCATCTCGCACAGATACTCAACAAGTTTGTCTTGTAAGAAATGTAGTTGGCTATTCAGTTCATTTACTTTGTTAACAGAATGTTCTTCCAAGGCATATTTCTTCAACAACTCATAGTATTCGTTCTCAATATCAACCCATTTCTTTGTTTCTATGCTTTTACAGATATTTTCGAGAAAAGGGGTATTTGTAATCTCAAAACTATCGGGTCTCTTTTCGAGTTCTTTTATAAACTCTTGACCCGATAATTTCCATTCCTTCTTAAATGGGTCTTTGAAAAAGGAATTTTGATATGACAATGAAAACCAATTGTCACAACCACTTTGGGGTAGAATCCTCATACTGCATAGAACATCTGCCGATACTGCATTGTGTTCTACCACAATATTGTGTAACCTTTGATCCCAATACCAATTTATGAAGTCTTCATACCTGGTTTTGAGTCCGTGGGCCAAATCAAAGCCATTACCTATGAGTACGATCCTATTCATTATACTAATGGGGGCAGACCTAATTCTTTCAGAAATTCGTTGTGCTTGTCACGAGCTTTGACGATTTCCGCTTCTATCTCTACCAACTTGTCATGCACTTCTTGTAAGTCAATAGGCTTTTCTTCCTGTGCCAGACTGACATAGCGGGTAATGTTTAGATTATAGTCGTTCTCCTTAATTTCCTGCAAATAGACTTGACGGGAATAGCGCGGCTCTTCTTTGCGGAATTGGTAAGTGTCAACTATCTTATTGACATCCTCATCGCGAAGATAATTCTGGCGCTTACCCTTTTCGTAGTGCTCGTCAGAACTGGCATTAATAAAGAGTATCTTGTCATTCTTGCGGCATTTCTTTAACACAATGATGCAAACAGGAATACCCGTTGAATAGAACAGGTTACCTGGCAAGCCAATAACAGCATCAATGTTGTCATCTTCAAGCAGTTTCTTTCTGATAACCAATTCTTTTCCTCCACGGAATAGCACACCGTGAGGCAGAATAATAGCCATTGTACCGTCTTCACTCAAAAAATGGAAACCATGCAAAAGAAAAGCAAAGTCTGCGGCGGAACGTGGTGCTACTCCATAACGGTTAAAGCGGAAGTCGTTGGCAGTATCTTCTGTAGGATCCCAACGCAGAGAGAAAGGAGGATTAGCTACGACTGCATCGAAATCTATTTTATTGGCAGGATTCTCTTCTTGCAAGATGTCCCAGTCATTAACGAGAGAATCACCATGATGTATCTCAAAAGCAGAGTCTTTGACCCCATGCAGCAACATATTCATGCGGCAAAGGTTATAGGTCGTGATATTCTTCTCTTGACCATAAATCTTGCCTATTCCACTTTCTCCCATCTGGTTGCGCACATTCAGCAACAACGAGCCAGAACCACAAGCGAAGTCCAACACACGGTTAATTCTGTTCTTCTTGCCAGATGCAGGGTCTTGACAATCCAAAGTAACAATGCGTGAAAGAATCGTTGATATCATCTGTGGTGTATAGAACTCACCAGCCTTCTGACCTGAGCCTGCTGCAAACTGACCAATCAGATATTCATAAGCATCACCTAACGAATCGTTATCAGCAGAGAATTCTTTCAGCCCATTTGCAATCGTCGTTATAACCTTTGTAAGTAGGTCGTTTCGCTCTGTATAGTTCTTGCCCAACTTCTCTGAACTCAGATTGATTTCAGAGAACAAGCCTTTAAAGGAACTTTCAAATGTCTTGTCCTCAATGTAATTGAATCCCTTTTCTAGTGTCTGGAGCAAATCGTTACTTTGCGTTCTTGCCAGTTTCACTATATTGTCCCAAAGATATGATGGTTCTATGACATAGTGGATTTTACGCCTCATCTGCTTCTCAAACAACTCCGTATCGTTGGGGTTCTCGTCGTACCAAGTCTGTAGTGTGGTATAGTCTGCACCCAGTTCCTTCTTGGCGGCTTCAACATAGTTGTCCGACAAGTATTTCCAGAACAGGAACGACAGCATATAGTCACGGAAATCATCTGCCATCATCGCTCCACGCAGATTGTTGGCAATGTTCCAAAGGGTCTTTCCTAATTCTTGTTGCTTATTTGTTACCATATTTTCTATGCTAGGGGAAAAGTTGCTGCATCAGCCCTTTCTTGTGGGCTTTCAGTAATTCCAGTTTCTCATTACTTGCTTTTATCAGCTCATCAAGTTCAAAAATAGATTGGGCTATTTTTTGCTGTTCCTCAAGAGAGGGAAATGGTATTGGCATATTAAAAAAATCCTCGCTCGTAATATTCATACGATCAAATCTTGCTCCAAAATTTGCTTTATCTTTAAGATACTGATGCCAACAACCCGTTTTAAAATACTGTTCGAAAAAATCAAAGCAACCTGCTGTGAACCTAAAAATAGTATAAAGTGGAGACATTATACCTATACAAAGATTATTTCTTGAGATAGGGCCAACAGGTGCGGCTGTCGAAATTCTAGGATTGTACACGAAATCATTAACATCTACAATAGAGTAATTGGTAAGATTTTCTTTTGTTACGATTTCTCTATCAAAGTATTCTTGCTGGCTTACAATACCACCCGATGCAGAGTTTGTTAATACTGGCAATGATTGATTATCCTTGTTTCTATGGTTAACACGAATCGCAATCTCCCTCAACCTCTTCACTTCCCATTCCCCTTGGAACTCAGGGAATCGAAGCCTTGGGGTATTCTTATATGTCTGTTTACCTGTCATTTTTCCTTTATTTTCCTAATTTATTCTCAAATAAATAAAGATATTACTGATTGTCAGCAACTTGTATTTTTCATTTTATTTGTTTTATTTTTTTTATGCCACTTATTTTAGCATATAGACACGATATCTCCTCTCACCTTCATAGGTAAGTTCTTGTCCAATCATAGAGTAAACCATATTGCGGACTTCGCGAAGTTCAACATCTGGCAGACGTTTTACAATCTCACTAATAGCACTCTTGGGATGTAATCTTAAATCCTCTATAATAAGAGCCTTTAGTGCGTATGGTTCAATGGTCTTTAGTGAAGTCTTGATGTTTGATTTAGAATTCTTTATCAGTTGAGGATTAACGTACAACGCACTTCCTTTTTTCACGCCACTACGACAGATGATATTATCCTTTATCAGTTTGTCTATATAGCTTCTTAACCTGTCCTCTTCAGTCAGTTGCAGAATCGAGGCCAGCTGAGTGGACAGAATCTTACTTTCCCTTGCAATAATTCCCAATGCAATCCACCCTTTTTGGGAAAAAGTATAGTTAGCAAGTAAATAGTCCAACAGAGGAAGCAACTCGGTGTTCACGATATTTGCAGATTGAACTACACGTACTTCATTGAATGAAGAGTATAGTTGTGGCTGCATCTTGGCTTCCTTTGCATTTAACTCATATATCAAATCATAACCAGACCCTTCACCCTCCATCAATTCTAGAACATAAAACAAATCTATAAGATGCGGATTGCGGCGATGACGGGCATGGAGAATGTTATCTTTAGTAACGCCAAAAGGTAATCCTCCTGGACTGGATATTTCCAAACGGTCTGGATGAACCTCAATCATTATATCATTGGAAATCGTATAACTCTTATGAGCGAAGGCATTGATAAGCAGTTCTCTGACCACATCTTTATGATACCTGCGAATGGTCTTACGAAAAAGGCCATTAGGAAACTCAAACGAGTAGGTCAGTTCTATGGCTTTTCGCTCAATATCAAGCAAAAGTTCCTTCGGATTTAGCATGTTGTCATGCCATTCCTCCTTCCTAACTTTATTCCCTAATTCGTCATAGACAATATATTGAACCGTTATCGGATATGAAAGATTGCCTCGTTCTTTTGTCGTTCCTAACCACAGTACGCCCAAATGAGTCAAGAATCCTTCATCAATTAAATGATAGTATTCTGCCAATTCTGTGTCATCCATCTGCTGTACATGTTGCCTTGCCCGCTTAGAATATCTTATGTCATTAGCAAGAATACTAAGATTTTTGCGATGTATGTCTGTAACAGAAATTTTTGTTTTAACTATTTCCCATTGATAAGTCCCTTTTTCTTCCCCAAGCCGTTGAAGGTCTTCACTTCTGACTGGCTCACATTTGTCTGCTATCCGTATGTAGATTTTTCCATCAGAAGTTGTAGCGATGGTTTTCAACGAAGGAGAAACGGTGATAATGAAATATTGGCTCCCACTCTCATCTCTCAATATTTCACTTGCAGCCAAGGCAACATTAAAACACAAACTCTTCAATTTGGTAACAGCCTCGTTCTGTTCTTTCTGTTCTATAACTTGATTGGGCAGTGGCTTCTTTTGTTTGTCATCAAAGCCGATGTAAATATGTCCACCCTGAGCATTTGCCAGGGCCACGCAAGTTTCAGCCAAAGCATGAAAGCCTTTGTCACCAGTCCTTATTTTCTGTAGGCTTTTATATTCGATATTTTGTTTTTCATCAGTCATGTTGCAATCCTTTTTATTCTTCATACGCCGAAAGTCCAGAAATCTTCTGACCTCCTGCCATTCGTTTAAGTAAGGGAATCAAGTCTTTCATCAATTCCTCTTCCTTTTGGGCACGATCTTTCCAACCTAATTCCAGAGGGGCAATCAGGTCGTAAAGTTTCTCACCGTCAAAGATTCTTCGCTCCACGATTTCATTGACAAATGTCTGAACGGCTTCTATATCCAAATGATGCTTTTCGGCAATGGAAGATATCGCTTTAGTAAACTTGTCTTTTTTGAAGAGCTCGTAGCCTTGTTCTATTTCCTTTTCTGTCTTGCCATTCACGCCTTTGGCATCCAAGTCGTCAATATAGTCGATAATGTCCTCACGCTCATCTATGAGGTTGGCACTGGAACAAATCAGGTTGACCAATTGCTCCTTAGTCATCTTCTGCATAGAAGGCGCACCTACATAGCGGCTTATCAACTCCATGATATAATCATAGTCTATCAGAGCCGATGCAAACAAGACAAACTCAAAATCCAAATCCTCAATCTCTGTAGAGACTGGCATATCGTTACTTTCGCGCTTTGTCTTCAATTGCTTGGCCACATCAAGGTATGCACCACGGAATGCACGCAGTTCATCCTCACTGTAGAAACCGTATGACGTTGTGGTAACTGGCTCACTTGCCATCCAAGGATTCTCATTGTGATCAACTTTCACGAGGTCTGTGTATTGATCCAGCTGGGTCTTGTATCGCTGCACCTCCTTGAAATAGTTGATAAAGCCAGCTTTGGCATCATCGCCTTTCAGGTTTGCAACCTCTTCAGGTTTAAACTCAAGGTGATGTAAATTCATGAAGTTGCGCAGGTTCTTAACGGCCTCGTTATACTTCTTGATTATCTCTGATGCCGGCTCAACAAGCCATACCTGACGAGCCACATCTCCATTCTTCTCGCCTGAGAACAATGCGATAGCCTCATCAACAGCATCCTGCTGTCCTCTGAAATCAAGGATGTTTCCGTATGGCTTCGTGTCATTTAAGATTCTGTTGGTACGAGAGAATGCCTGCACAAGACCGTGATACTTTAAGTTCTTATCCACATAAAGCGTATTCAGATACTTGGAGTCAAAGCCAGTCAAAAGCATATCCACTACAATCGTAATGTCTATCTTGTTCTTATGTGCATAGTCCTGATTGGTGTATTTCTGGCTCTTAATCCGTTTCTGCACATCCTGATAGTAAGTGTCAAATTCTGCTACAGAATGGCTTGTACTATACTGTTGGTTATAGTCATCAATGATAGCCATGAGTGCGGCCTTCTTCTGATCTGGCTCTTTCTCATTGTCTATGCGCTCTTGCTGCAAATCCTCTTGAATCTGCATAATGTCCCTATTCCCTTCGGCTGGTGGAGAGAAAACACAAGCAATGTTCAACGGCTCATAAGTCACATATTTCTCCTGCTGTTCTACTTGCATCTTCTTGAACAACTGGTAATATTCTATGGCCTCATTGATAGAACCCGTTGCAAAGAGGGCATTGAAACGACGTTCATGGGTAGCGTTGTTATGTTTCTGGAGAATTGTCCTGACGATAGCCTGTTTCTTAGCAATACCTATAACATTGTCGTCCTCGTCGGGCTTAAAGTAATCCACATGGAAACGCAACACATTTTTGTCGTCAATGGCGTTAGTGATAGTATAGGCATGCAGTTCTTTCTCAAAGACATCTTCTGTAGTTTTATACTGGGCCTCTTCACCTGTTATCTGTGTATAGGATGCATTCTGCTCAAAGATGGGCGTTCCTGTAAAGCCAAACAGTTGAGAGTTTGGGAAGAACTCTTTAATGGCCTTGTGGTTCTCACCAAACTGCGAACGATGGCACTCGTCAAAGATGAAAACCATCCGCATTTCTCTTATAGGAAGCAAACGCTTCTGATAGTTTGCCCGATTCTGTGGGTCTAAAGCAATACCTAACTTCTGAATAGTGGTCACAATGATTTTATCAGAATAGTCTTCCGACAACATTCTGCGCACCAATGTATCTGTATTAGTATTCTCCTCCACACAACCCTCTTGGAATTTGTTGAATTCCTCGCGAGTCTGTCTGTCAAGATCTTTACGATCCACCACAAACAGGCATTTGTCTATTTCAGGATTGTCCTTCAACAGCGTTGCAGCCTTGAAAGACGTGAGTGTCTTTCCGCTTCCTGTTGTATGCCAAATATAGCCGTTACCGCGATTCTCATTGATACAATTTATGATGGCCCTTACAGCATAAATTTGATAAGGACGCATCATCAGTATCTTCTGTTCGCTGGCAACAAGGATCATATATCGGCTAATCATCTCACCCAACTTACACTTCGCAAGGAAGACATCAGAGAAGTCATCAAGGTTTGTTATCTTCTTGTTCTTCTCATCAGCCCACTGATAGACTGGCAAATAGTTCTCGGCAGCATTGAAATTGAAATGAGCTCTATTGTTGTTCGCAAAATAATAGGTGTTTGTCCGGTTGCTGACAATAAACATCTGCATGAAGCAGAGCAACGAATTAGTATATCCGTTGCCAACGTCATTCTTATAGTCAACAATCTGCTGCATGGCACGACGAGGACTCACATCGAGGGTCTTCAACTCAATTTGCACAAGGGGCAAGCCATTAATCAGCAGGATCACATCATAACGATGCGAACTATAACGGGTATTCATTCGCAGCTGATTGATGACCTCATAATCATTCTTGCACCAGTCCTTGATATTGACCAGGGTATATTGAAGCGGCGTACCGTCTTCACGCATAAACGTATTACGTTCACGTAATCTCTTGGAAGAGACAAAGACATCTGAATTTGTAAGTTCCTCCATCAGTCGAGTAAACTCTGCATCCGTCAGATGCACCTTATTCAATGCCTGAAACTTCTCCCTGAAATTACGCTCAAGGCTTTGTCTGTCGTGAATATCATCACGATAGACATACTTCAGATCTGCTGTTAGTTTCTTAATGAAACTATTCTCTATTTGGCTTTCTAACACTATTGTAAATACTAATCTGTTGCAAAGATAGAGATTTTTTATTAATTTAATGTCTAATCGATAGAATTATCAATATTATGGAGATGTTTCTTTCTCGTTATCAAATTTTCAAATATATTTTTCACTTAAAAACACTCGCAAATGTCTTTTCTTCTGCATCCACCCATGCCGTTGTTCCCTGCATGGCCGTTCCTGTGCAGAAACTGGCGGCTGCAGAGGGGGAGGCATTGAGTAATTCTATGTCGGTGCCGAGGATGTAGAAGTCTCCTTCGGGGCGCATGATGGACGGAATGGCGATGAGTTCGTCACGACGTTTGCGGATGGCTGCAGGAATGCTCTTTGCTGCTTTGCCACGAATACGGCTACCAGCCTTGATGACATATCGGTTATCAGTGGGATAATAGTCTAATGCCGCTTTGACTCCACTTTTTGGGGCATCCATATAGAAAGTATGTGGTTGTTCGTGTGTCTCCACCTGAGTTGATTCCTCTGAAGGTTCAAAGACATCACGGCCATAGAACTTTGTAAGGAACATGATTTCGTCAAAGAACAGTTCCATATCGTTCTCTTTGTCGGGAGCTATACTTGGTTTCTGAGGAATTTGCTTGTTTTCGTCAAGTGAATAGGTGCCAGCCTCCAAAGCTTTCGTGATACCAAGATATTCTAAGAAAAGGACCTCGCTGGCGTAAACCTCATTGGCTTTTGAGACGAAAACCAGAGCTGTGTCCCAAAAATCCTTTTTGCTTTGATGGTCTTTTACGCGATGCAGGAAATCGTTGCTTTGACCTATATACGCCTTGGGAGTACCGTCTATTGTTTGTCCCAGCAGTACATAGAAACAATATTGGTGTAGCAGTTTCTCCTTTGAAACCAAAGTGAGTTGTTCGCGTGGAATCACATATAGCTGGCAAGTACGTGTGCTGCCCATATCAATGATACGGGCACCCGTTAGCGTCTTATCCAGCAATTTTGTATAAACGGTTAGTATAGCCATACTCTTTATTATTTTTCATCTTGTAGCCGTGCGAGGTCTCGCTCCTCGTGCTATCCCTCGCGACAGAAGCACGGCTTGCCTGTTATCAAATTTTATCGCACAAATATGCAATAAAATGGGTTGCTAACAGGACTCGCGCCTCACGGCGAACTCATAGCCCTGCGGAGAATGAATAACTATTTACATACTGACCGTCGCTCGCGCCTCGCGGCGAACTCGCAGCAACGATATAGTTATTTCTATGGACTTTATGGTTTCAAAAAGCCAACATCGTGGCCCTTTCGGCCACAAAATTACACATTTTTCTTTAACGCGCACAAAAAAGCGGTTGAAAATCATCATCCGCTGTGAAAATATATGTATAGTATGGTGATTTTATCTTGCTCTCCAATGCAGATTAGCTAGTGGAGGGAATTGCGATTACATATCGTTGATGATGATTCTTGTTCAATCCT
>ONCQ01000064.1 GCA_900316355.1 uncultured Prevotellaceae bacterium
CCAGCTCAACCGCTCACTCTCCAACAAGCGTATCTTCCCCGCCATCGACCTGGTACTGTCTTCTACTCGTCGCGACGATCTGCTGCTTGATGAGACCACGCTCAACCGCATGTGGATCATCCGCAAGTTCATTGCCGAGATGACACCGGTAGAGGCCATGAACACCATCCGCGACCGCCTGGTCAACACGCGCAGCAACGAGGAGTTCCTGATGTCTATGAACGGATAAGAGCATCTCTTATCCTACTATATAATAATGGTGAGCCACACGGGCTCACCTTTATTTTTGGCTTCGATGATCTTCTGTTTCAGCTCATAAAGCCACTTCCGCGATTCGAGCACTCTGCCCACGATCTGGTTCCTACCCACGAGGATGCAACCCTGCGTGTCCTTGACGGTGTTCCCCATGTGGATGCGGATGCCTTCAAACATCGGCACACCAAGCAGCAAAGGCAACCACATCTTAAACTTCGGACTCCAAGTGATCACTACGGGATAACGACCTTCGGGAATGGCAAAGGGCTTCAAAGCCTCTGCCTTCTTAGGCGATCGTAGCACATCTTCTTTCGGCAGCGAGGTCTTCATCTCCAACACTGGCGGCTCAAGCGTGTCGCAGAAATACGTCTCCTTCTCCCCTGCCAGATACTCATCGTCGATTCGTTCGACAATGGAAAGCCTACCGATTGTGTACATCGTCGATTCGTTCGACAATGGAAAGCCTACCGATTGTGTAGGCTCTCCGTTTTGCAATACGTGTCAACAACAACTCCATATCGAATAAGCTTAATGTCACAAATTCCAAAAGTCACAAATTCACATTTACTTTCGTCCAATGCGTCTTGTCTATGCGGTCAATCCAGCGATCTCGATACCAGCGCGAGATAATCTTACGGATAGCCGACTCGCCACAGAAATTCCGCTTGAGAGCTCGGATGTCGTCCATGGTGAAAGTCGGTGCCAACTGGTCGAAGATAGAATGATTAGCCCCATACCGCTGGCATTCATCCTGCGCGTTGACGTACTCATTGCGGAGTGCCTCGCCAAAGACTTTTATCTGCTGCGAAAGGCAATACTCAGCCATCATCAGCGCAAAGTCCAGACAAGACTTTGATTCACGGGCGCAGCCTGACAACATGTGGAAGATGACCCCACAACGGAACCCGATGACTGCCGCACGCTTGCGATAGGTGTCCTTTACGTGGTCAATGTCCTTCGCTGCCTCCACGCGCTTTTCCTCTACCCACGTCTCGATGGCCTTGCGTAAACGAGGCACATCAACGAGACCTGTAAACGAACGCAGACGGGTGACGGCCTCCTGAATCCTTGCTTCATCCTCTGCCGAACGCTTGCCGAACTTCGGCATCTTTGAGAAAGAAGAGTCTGGCATTTCAGCCACGAGAATTCGTGAAGAAAGTCCGTTCTCGATATTGTCCGACTTGAAGCACTTCCGCATGGCCCCGTTCGTTCCGAGCATCGTCCAGTTATAAGCGACATTCACCACTCCCGACTCTGCAGCATCAGAGTTATAGTCCTGTCCCCACTCACCGAAGTCAAAGCTCAAACGGTAGATATCATACTTCGAACTCCACGAGCCTGCACCATTGGTTTTTCGAAGGGTATCCAGTTCCTCTCCGAAGGAGTAAATGGTATGCCCCTGCGCATTCTTGAATCGCTTTAACAGCGTGGAACAACTGACGGTTACAGGCACTACTCGAATCAGCACATGAGGATCCTCTGGAGCCTTTTCGTTGGCTTTGCGTCCCTTCTTGCGCTCCTTCCATTCCTCCTCCCGCTTGCGGGCTAAGGAATCCTCTTCGTCGAGTTGGCGCTTCCAGATGTCAACGGCATTCTTACAAACGCTCTTGTTGCTTGCCTGCTCACCACGAATAATCGACATCAGCCCTAACCGATGGGTATTTCCGTCACAATACTCTACCGTTACCTGGTCAGCGTAGGCAGCTGCAATGGGCATCACCGAACACAGCACAGGCATGTGCATCGTAACCGGCACACCTACGAGACTTTCACGAAGTCCGATAGGCAGCGTCTTCACATTCACCTTCACGCCTGTTTCTTCGGCAACCACCTCGGCATCCTCGACTTCATCAGAAGGAATGCCCATTTCGAGGGCGTTCACAATCTGATCCATCAGGCGCGAACCCTTGGTGGGCTCCTTGCAAGCCGAGTGGATAATGCCCCGCATTTCCTGAGCCGACAACCCGAATCGGGGCATCACCTCCAACAGCCATTCCTCGTTGTTATCACAGATGGCACGCAGGTTAGCAGCCAGTTGGTGCAGCCGCTTATTACGTTCACCCTCGCTGGGTTCGCCGCCTGTGCGACGCCAGTACTCACTAATAATAGAGGTATAGGGAATGCCCTTGAAGTCCTGCGGAAACTTCCTTTCACTGTCCGCTGCGGGAGCCGACGGCACAATAGCCGGAGCCGCTGGTGAGGGCGTGGGACTGTCATCGCCTGGGTCATAATAACTTCCATCCTCGGTGCGCCCGTCAATGCTCAAACCTCTGTCGGTATATGCCTTCCTGCGCTGAGCCACCTCTTCCTCTGAAAGCTGCTGATACCACCCGTCG
>ONCQ01000033.1 GCA_900316355.1 uncultured Prevotellaceae bacterium
CGCATTTATAGAACCGCAGCCTAAAAATGTACCATTACTATGGAAGAGGATGTATTAAGACAAAAAGAGGCCGTGTCTGGTACTTTTGACACGACCTCTCTAACCTCGTCAGATGCCTCGTTGAAGTCAATGAGTATGTAGGATTCATATTCATTCTTGGCGAACTGCTCGACAAGTGTTGATTTACCGACACGTCGTGCTCCTTCAATCAAGATGGCTGACTTGCCGTTTTGAACTCGTTTCCATTCAAGAAGACGGTCATAAAGCTTTCTTTTGAATATTCGCTCCATATTTATTAAGAATGGCCTTATTTTGGGGGCAAAGATAGGCTTTTTATTAGGGTTACGCAAATGTTTTTACCAAAAACCTCCGAAAATACCAAAATGTTTTTGCCAAAACCTCCTAAAATACCAAATTATTCCAATCCTATAGAAATTGTTTCTCAATTTATTTCATTCGTTTCCATAGTTCCGTCGTTTTAATGGTTTCTGCGCACAAAGATAAGTCTTTTCTTTGAGAGAGGACGCATTTTAGGGGAAAAAGTTTCCCCAATACTATTCTTGACCTTGAATGTAACCCTCAGAACGAATATGTGATGCTGCCAGCGGCCAGTTTGAGTTCATGTCCCGACTTGTAACTGCAGACAATGGACCCAACGGCACATCCGAGAGAGATGACCCCTGTCGCTATGCCTACAACTTTTAATACTGTATTATCCTTGCTAAAGCCAGCACCGAGGCATGCGCCTCCAGCAACACCAAAGGCAGAAGCCACGAACATGAGATTATTAGACCTTTGAATCATCGTCCCAGCCTTCATCAGATGGACGTCTGGTCCCATCTTCTCATCATGACGGCTCAGCAGGCTGTTCCGTTGAGTGATTAGTCTCCACTTCATAGAAGAAAGAGAATCGGTTACATGGTCTCTGGCACTAAACTGCTGCCCGTTCCTTTCTACAGTATAATAAGCCGAGCGGCCTTTCAGTTGTTCTTCAACATTCTGTATGGCCGCATTGAGCCGATTAAGGCTGTCTATCATTTCGGCATACTTCAATCTTACGATGCCATAGGTGGTTTCCTGTGCATTCACCGGCAGAATGGCCAATGTAAATAATAAGGATAAGAAGAGTTGTTTCATTGTTTGTAATTTATTTAAGGTAAGTAATTTATCTGTTTCCTTTCGCCCTATTGTGCGTCTTGCACAGCATTCGACATCTCCTTTGCATAGTTGCGTCGGGCAACCGCTAAACCAAACTTGTAATCATTCTCAGGGTCTATGCCTGCCGATTGGAGATAAGCAACATACAAACGAGCTGTAATTTCATCATTCTGCCGAACTATCCGTTCTCTCACAAATTTGAGAATATCGTGTTCCGTTACGAAACTAGCATCAAAGGTTACAGCCAGGCTTCGATTGTAAAATTCCTCGTATTCTCTAATAACATCATCCTTTCCTCGGTTTTGAAGAATTGCGACTGTACTCAATGGCAACACTACATGAGTCACTTGTGGGTTCAAGTCCCAGTTCCCGAATGCCCCCAAATTGCCACAAATCTGACATAAAAATTGCATATCTCCTCCGAAATGGTCCGGAAAATAGAGTTCTTTGTTTGCAATAGAGTTATTCGGATAAGAGAGCGCGTATTTGTGCTTTAGATAATGATTGAGTGTAAAGTTTAGCTCTTTCTTAGCCGGTTCATGGATTGCAAAGTCCTTTGCACTAAGCGATGTATCGTAGAGCAAACTGTCTAGTTGCTCGTCACCCGTAATCCTTGCAATATTATAACCATTATGTATTAGATTGGTTATTTCTTGTAATTTCTTGGGACCTACATTTCTCTCACCAATCAACACAGCCTGAGTTTTCTTTGTTACAGTATTGCTTCGTGTAGCTCCCATTGCATCAAGGGCTTTTCGAAGTTGACTACGTGATATATGAAAGAATCCTGTTATGACAACATTACACCCGAACAGAGGATTTGTGTTAGCTACGTTCAAACGGGAATAATCGACTTCATCAATACCATCATCCAAGTCACTATATTCTTTATAAAAAATTGAAGGCGCATGTTGATTCGTACAAGACGATAATGATGTTGATGTCAACGCATCAGAAAATAAGTCTAACTGACAAGCTTGATGTTCTGCTCGCTCTTTCTCTTTCTGCAGACGATGCATCTCTTTAACTCGTTTCATTGTCTCGTCTGCTAATATCCAATTAGGCTCTTGACCATTGAGAAATGCGATTAGAACTTGTGCACACATGGCGGCATCCTCGCCAGCATCATGATGATTCTCACAGGGTAAGCCAAAGGCATATAAGCAGCTTTCCAGTCCTATTCCGCCATTCCACCTGTTCGTATCCTCGCGTATAAACAAGCGCATTGAGTCATATATTACATAGGGCGTATGGTGGATAGAATAAGCCCTTAGATTCTTTTCTATGACCGGAACCTCTACCGATATAGCATTATGGGCCCAAATTTCAGAACCATCAAGGTACATCGCAATCTCTGGCCATACTTCAGGCAGAATCGGACAATCAGCCGTTGTCTCTGAAGTCATTCCATGAACTTCAGTGGTTTGTTCATCGTATTTATTTCCCAGTGGCTGAATATACCAACTTCTGACTTCGACAATCTTGGCATTACGCACTACTGCCAAGCCGAACTGACAAATACTTTGGTCATGTCTTGTAGCATATTCAACGTCTATAGCAACGAAATCACGAGAAGGTGTTTTGTAAGTTGTACACATAATGTCTGATAGCTTTAAATGTTTCATAAGCATCTGCCATCAATCCGTTATTACACAAAAGAGCGTGATGCTCCTTTGCGCATAGCAAGAGGCGGCGTCGGATGGAGCCTCTGTCTCGTTTGCTGGATGCATCACGCCTGAACGTGTGCATCGCTATTACAAACGAGAACAGAAGAACCTTTATACGGCTCACCTGTCACTTATTATTTACGTGCTTGTTATACCAATTAGAGTTTCCGACGCTCTTAGCTATGCGCGAAATAATAGCGAATGCTTTCTTTTTTCGATAAGATTTGATCCGGCACCCTCCGCTGAGGTTTTGGGCGGTCATAAAGTCCGCTTCCGTGCCTTTTCGGGGACAAAGATAGTGAAAGTTTTGTGAAGAGGCGAAAGAAAGAGGGGAAAAAGTTTAAAACTTTCAGCAAAGTTTTGTAATTTTGCGGGCAAAGATAAACAAATCAGGATATTATATTTCAACTATGACAAGTAAAAGCCCATATCTACCTAAGTACACGCTCGACCAGCTGTCCGAGCGAGTGTGTTTGAAACTCTCGTTCTTCACGAACAAGTTTAATACATCAAACATATGGAACGGCATTCCAGAGCTATGTGTGAGGATAGAAGACGAGCCAAGAGCCGTTAGCAGCGTATTTGCAGATGTCAAGCGCGAAGACCAGCGTATAAACACGGATCCAATAGTCTTCACCCATAATATCATTCTAACACGGGTTTATGTATTGTTATACTATCGTCATCGTGATGATGCCATATACAAAGCCATCGTTTTTCCAGAACTGAAAAAACATATGGGGATTTATGCCGATGACAAACAGCTGAAATATATTATCCATGCAGAAACCGACAAGATTCTGGAGCAAGACAAGTTAATAGAGAAATATATGGCAGAGAAGAAGAGAGAGGTTAAGCCTGTTTTCCAATATGTAGCGCATAGTGGTATAGAAGCAGATTACCTGTGCATTGAATATAATGAGGAACAGTTGTTCCGTAATATGTCAGAAATCATAAAGGAGCTATCTACGGACTACCAGACTTATCTTGATGAAGCCGATGTGTGGTACAATGCCAAGCAGGTTGTTCATACCCTACGTGACATCAACCGCCCGGAGCTAATGATTGAGCGTGTTGCTTCAGGACTTGTTCATGGACAGATTCATCGTGAATATGAAGGAGCTCAGATTATCCTGTTGGCTGCCTATATGATGATTAAAGCAACCGAAGGACACCGGCATTTCGACAATTTTATCACTAAGATGGAATTATATGCTATAAACGATTTCACTGAATTGCATGTAATAAGCGATAATATTCAACGTGTTAGGAAACAGCTTGATGAAATCCTGCCCATTGATGACTACGACTACATAGGCGAGCAGCCTCTCACGCCCGAAACATTTACGAAGGAGGATTTGGAAAAAGCTCTTTCAAAATACAAGGAAGAGATTCAGACGTTGACAGCAGAAAGAGATGATTTGAGAAAGCAGATTCCGTCTGAGGAGTCTGCAGAGCAAGAGGAGATAAATTGGCACGACAAAGTAAGACTTGACCTTCTGTTGCGCCTAATGAAAAAGGATCATGTAAACTTGGATCAACATGGCAATAAAACAAAGGCCGCCCAAATCATGAAGATGGTTACAGGCTTACCCTTGCAAACATGCAAGAATTATTGTTCATCACCTAACCTCAACACAACAGAGCATCAAGACGAAGTACTTAAAGTAAACACTGAATTGCAGGCTTTAGACATGACGATACGTCTTTAGCTTAGTACAAACCTTAGTACAGCAAAATACGAACCTTACCATGGGTTAGTATTTTTGTTTTTGCCCTTTCCCATCGCGTTCATTTTTCGTATCTTTGCGCCCAAAGAGGAAACTCTCTTCGGGTGCATGTTGTATTTGTGACGGGAGAGTAAACCTCGACACAATATTATCCTATTAATAGGTAGGGGTCAAACCTGAGCACGGGGCCCGCCAGTTGTGAATACATCCATCATTGATACTGGTAGTGCGAGGATGTAACTTCCATAAAATATGAAGAACATGGGAGAAACAACAAACAATCCCTGCTCTTTGGAGCAGGAAGTGACCGCAAAGGTCAGCGAGTTTGAAAACGCCCAAGCGGGACAGCAGCCCGCCGGGCAAATGTTAAATTTGAAGGCTGTCGAGGACATCATTAGTGCAGCGGCACAGATGACAACGGCCGAAGAGCAGAAGCGGCAGGAACGGTTGGCGCTATTGCGAGGGTTGCGCGTCACCACCCAGACGGTGGTGGAGCCCGAGCAGTATGCGCTGTCGGTCGATGGCGTAGGCTTTTTTGCCCTGGACGACATCCACGGTTTGAAGTCGAAACAAAAGGCCGGCAAGACAACTGTCTTCAAAGTCTGCACGGCTGCACTGATGGGCGGCGGTCAGTTCCGCGTGAAGTCGGATCTGACGGAACCTACGGTGTTGTGGTTAGACACGGAGCAGAAGCCTGCCGACGTGAAGGGCATCATCGACGATGTCATCCGGCTTTCTGGCAGAGATGCTGAGTACATCGACAAGTACCTGAAGCTCTTTCAGCTACGAAAGATGAATTACGAAACACTCATCTCTGACACGCGCCTGCTGATTGAAGACTGCAGCCCGCAGGTGGTGCTCATTGACGGCGTGGTGGAGTTCGTGGCTTCGTTCAACGATGAGCAGACTTCGCGTAAGCTCATCAAAGACCTGATGATGCTGGCCGAGGAGTTCCACTGTGCCATCGTCTGCGTGCTCCACGAGAACAAGGCGGTCGATGACCAGAACATGCGCGGGCACCTGGGCACCGTGCTCTCACAGAAGGCAGGCACAGTGTTGCAGTGTCAGAAGGATGCGACGGGTGTCATCACCGTCTCGTGCCCCGACTCACGCCATGGCCAGATGCCGGAGTGGAGCATCCGTTTCGACGAGCAAGGACACATCATCGATGCCGACCTGCAACGCCAGCAAAGACTGCAGGCTATCCGCGAGGAAAAGGCGGCGAAACGGGAGGCTGAGAAGGAGCAGATATTACAGCAGCGGCTTGATATCGCTCAGCGTATAATCAACAAGCATGGCGGCAGCATCCTGCGCAGCGAACTGACCAAGATGATGGAACAACAGACCCAACTTGACCGCAGCACCGTCTCCCGATTCATCAGCAAGATGGTGACTGACGGCAAGCTCTTCGAGGCCAGCAAGACCATCACCCTGACCGCTCAAACAGCCTGCCCCTTCTGAGGCTGAATCTTGTTCCTGTGCGTCTGTGCGTCCGTATATATATAGAAAGGACGCACAGAACGCACGGGAATTCATAAAGATTAACACTAAAAACAAAGCATTTATTATGATACATTTAAGCTATCGTTATCAACTGGACGACCCGCGCATCACGGGCCGTCGCAAACAGAAAACCACTTGTCCGCATTGCGGACGCAGGCGCTGCTTCGTGCGCTATGTAGATACCCACGATGACTTCCGCTATCTCAGTGATCGGGTTGGCCGCTGCGACCACGAACAGTCATGTGGCTACCACTATCGTCCCAGTGAATACTTCCGCGACCATCCTTGGCTCAGCCAGCAGAAGAGTGACACCCGTCCACGACAAGCACAGCAACCTTGGCAACCGCCAGAGCAGACACTCATACCTCTGGACATGGAAATTGTCAATAGACACCGCTCTGACGAGAGTCTTTTCTGCAGTTGGATGAAGGGCTGGATTCATAAGGCATTACTCACCCAGCACGAACTGAGCGCTGTCCTCGATGCTTATTTCATAGGTGCCACACGCTGGCATGATGTCATCTTTTGGCAGATTGACGAGCAGATGCAGGTACACACCGGCCACATCATGGCCTACGGCCTCGATGGTCATCGCTGTGGAAATCAAAACTGGATACACTGCTCCCTGATTAAACAAGGATTACTCCCCAAAGACTATCAACCGCCGAAATGCTTCTTCGGACAACACCTGCTGGCACAACGTCCGTCAGAACCCGTAGCCATCGTCGAGAGTGAGAAAACCGCCATCGCAATGGCCCTTCTCATGCCGCAGTTTATCTGGATTGCCACAGCAGGTTGCGGAGGCCTCACGGCCGAGAAGACGGCCTGCCTCAAGGGCCGCCGCGTACACCTATTCCCCGACAGCGGCTGTTATAATAAATGGTACAACCAGATGCAGCAGACCGTGGGCATCCCGTGGTCCATCTCCGACAATCTTGAAACCTTCCCGCCGAACACAGACCTCGTAGATATATTCCTTTCGCACTAAGGAGTCATCCCATCCTTTCCTCTTGCCCCCAAAACTCCCCTTTAGGGGGGCTTGGGGGCTTCACCTCCCCCCACTGATCTCCCACGCCAGCCCGTTCAGCGCCTCGCATACCTGACGCGTGATGGTGACTTTGTGGTTGCGGTGGGGGAAGGGGGAGAGGAGCAGGAGGCGGCCCTCGGCGCAGGCGCGGAAGCGCTCGCCCGAGGGTTTCTGCAGGGGGGCGAGGCCGTTGTCGAGGAGGACGATGAGGGGGAGGCCTTCGTCGAAGGCGGCGCGGGTGATGGCTTTCTCGCCGGGGCTGATGGCGGGGGAGACGAGGACGGCACCGGCACGGGCTGCGGCCAGCAGGCGCGCCTTCTCCTGTTCGAGCAGGGCGGGGTCGATGCTGCGGGAGATGCGGACGCGCAGCTTCTCGGGGGCCGAGAGCAAGGCGAGGTTGCCGACGGCGGAGCACGTGCGGCCGCAGACATCGACATCGAGGCGCACGCGGAGGAGGTCGGGGCGGGCGCGCTTCAGCAAGAGGCGGCGGGGGTTGTCGGCGAGATAGTCCAGCCAGCGCTGCAGCTGGCCCTCGCGCAGGAGCAGCTTGTCATTGAAGCCGCGGGCAAAGAGGAGGCCGTGGGTGCGGTCCTCGGGTTTTGTTGGTTGCGACTGAGTCGCACCAGACGGAACGGGGGAAGAGGAGGCCGAGGGAGAAGAGGGGGCAAGGGAGGCCGAGGGAGAAGAGGGGGAAGAGGGGGAAGAGGAGGCAAGGGAGGCCGAGGAGGAAGAGGGGGAAGAGGGGGCAAGGGAGGCCGAGGGAGCGACGGCGGGATAGAGGGCGCGAAAATGGCGGTTGCAGCCGGTCTTGAAGCCGCGGATGATGCGACTGAGATCTTTTTCCATCTGCTCCTTGATGAAGAGGATGCCATGAAGATGGTCGGGCATCATCTGCAGAGCCAGGATCTCCACCTGGGGGTAGTACGCGGGGATACCCCACCACTCATCGGCCACGCGCTGGCCGAGTTCGCTGAGCTCTGTCCTTGGCGCATCGGGACTGCCGGGCGCGGCATCGCTGCGCCCTACCACCCGACCAAAGAGCGGACGGCGGCCTTCGGTGGTCATGGTCACCATGTACATCATGCGCCCTGTGTAGTCGTGATCCACACAGCGGCGCTGCATGGATGGCCTCCTCTCGCCGGCAAAGGCTTTCTGACGCTCGTAGGCTTCTCGCTTCATCGTGGGGCGTGATTCGGGTTTTCCGCTGCAAATTTACGGATTTATTCCCTTCCTTCATCATTTTCAATGCAAAAAAGTCATCTTGACGTCGAAAGCGGCAGCTGTTGACGGGTCAACAGGGGGATGTTGACGGGTGAACAACAGGAAGTTCACGGGTCAACAACAGAAAGTTCACGCGTGAACAGGGCGTTGTTCACGGGTCAACAAGGGGATGAGGACGGGGTGAAAAGAGGGGATAAAAGAGGGATGGAGGGATATGAGATAAGGGGATGAGGACGGGTGAAAAGGGGGTTCGGGAGGGATGAGGGGAAGTTTTTCGGGGGATTTGTGAGGGGGAAAGGAAAAAAGTTGTACCTTTGCAAAAAAAACAGACTTGCCAAAAACAAGAAAAGCTGATTTGCTAAAAACAAGATGGCGGAATTGCTGAGAACGAGATGGCGGATTTGCTGAGAACGAGTTAATATTACAACAATGATATACCCGCAGACTTTTGAAGAGAAGATAGGGATGACGGAGGTGCGGGCGATGCTGAAAGGGCATTGCCTGAGCACGCTGGGGGAAGGACGCGTGGACGAGATGGCGTTCACGAGCGATGCCGAGCGTATCGCGGAATGGCAGCGACAGGTGGGGGAGTTCAACCGCTTGCTGGAGGAGCGTGAATTCCCAGAGCAGGGGTACTATGACCTGCGGCCGGTGCTGACGCGCATCCGCATCGAGGGGACGTACATGGAGGTGGATGAGCTGTTTGCGCTGAAGCGGTCGCTGGAGACTATCGAGGGGATTCAGAAGACCCTCGATAAGCCCCCCTCCCCGCTCCCCCGTGAGGGGGAGGGCCTCGCTTCGCTCGAGAGTCCCTACCCTGCCCTTTCGCGCATGGTCACAGCCAGGAATCCGAGGGAGGACGACGCTACGCTCGAAAGTCCCTACCCTGCCCTTTCGCGCATGGTTTCCGCCAGGACTCCCCTCCCTCACGGGAGGGGTCAGGGGGTGGGTCTGCTGATAAAAAAGATTGACAGCATACTGGATAAGTTCGGCCATGTGAAGGACTCGGCATCGGCGGAGCTGCAGCGCATCCGCAGGGAGCTGGCCTCCACGGAAGGTAGCATCGGGCGGGTGCTGAACGGCATCCTGCGCGCCGCACAGGCCGAGGGCACGGTGGCGGCGGATGTCACGCCTACGATGCGCGACGGCCGACTGGTGATTCCCGTGGCACCGGCGCTGAAGCGTAAGCTGCGGGGCATCGTGCACGACGAGAGTGCCACGGGCAAGACGGTATTCATAGAGCCGCAGGAGGTGGTGGAGGCCAACAACCGCGTCCGCGAACTGGAGGCGGAGGAGCGCCGCGAGGTGATCCGCATCCTGCGCGAGATGACAGATATCGTGCGCCCCCTCTGTCCGCAGCTGCTGGAGAGCTACGAGATGCTGGCAGATGTGGAGCTGGTGCGCGCCAAGACGCTGCTGGGGCGCGAGATGCAGGCCACGATGACCACCGACCCGCAGATAGCGCCACACCCGCTGATAGACTGGACGCTGGCCGTGCACCCGCTGCTGGTGCGCTCGCTGGCGAAGCACGGCAAGAAGGCTGTGCCGCTGGACATAGCGCTGAACCGCCGCCAGCGCATCCTGCTCATCTCGGGACCTAATGCGGGCGGCAAGAGTGTGTGTCTGAAGACGGTGGGGCTGCTGCAGTATATGCTGCAATGCGGGCTGCCCATCACCGTGGGCGAGCGCTCGCGCGTGGGCGTCTTCGAGGATATCATGATGGACATGGGCGACGAGCAGAGTCTTGAAGATGAACTTTCAACATACAGCTCTCACCTGCTGAATATGAAGCAGATGATGCGCCGCGCCAACCCCTCTACGCTGCTGCTCATCGATGAGTTCGGCGGGGGCACAGAGCCGCAGATAGGCGGCGCGATGGCGGAGGCTGTGCTGATGCGCTTCGTGCGCCAGGGGGCCTTCGGCGTCATCACCACACACTATCAGAACCTGAAGCATTTCGCCGAGGAGACGGACGGCGTGGTGAACGGCGCGATGCTCTATGACCGCCATCTGATGCAGCCGCTGTTCCAACTGCAGACGGGGCAGCCGGGGTCGTCGTTCGCGGTGGAGATAGCGCGCAAGATAGGCATCCCGGAGGAGGTGATTGCCGACGCCTCGGACATCGTGGGACGCGACTACATCAACGCCGACAAATGGCTGCAGGACATCGTGCGCGACCGTCGCTACTGGCAGCAGAAGCGCGAGAACATCCACGGGCAGGAGCGGCAGATGGAGCAGACGATACAGCGCTATGAGCGGGAGATGACGGAACTGCAACAGCAGCGCAAGGAGATCCTGCGCAAGGCGAAGGAGGAGGCCGAACATCTGCTGCAGGAGGCCAATGCCCGCATCGAGAAGACCATCCGCGACATCCGCGAGGCGCAGGCTGAGAAGGAAGAGACGCGCCGCACGCGCCAGCAGCTGGAGGACTTCAAGATCAAGACCATCGAGCAGCAGGAGAGCGCCGACGACGATGAGATAGCGCGCAAGATGGAGAAAATCAGGAGGAGGCAGGAGAGGAAGAAAAAGGGAGCCCCCCTGTCGTCCCCCGAGGGGGACACGAAGGCTGTCCGCCAAGGAAAAGAAGCCCCCTCGGGGGCCGTATGGGGGGCCGGTACGCCTTTCGTGCGTATCAAGGGCCAAAATAGCGTGGGTCAGTTGATGTCCATCAGCGGCAAGACGGCCACGGTGCTCTTCGGGCAGATGCGCACGCAGGTGAAAGTGGATAAGCTCGTGGCCGCACAGGAGCCCAAGAAGCAGGAGTCGCCCACGGGCATCACCTTCCTGGGGCGCGAGACACAGCGCGACATGCGCGAGAAGAGCCTGAACTTCAGACAGGACATCGACGTGCGCGGCATGCGCGCCGAGGAGGCCCTCAACGCCGTCACCCATTACATCGACGATGCCATACAGGTGGGTGTCGCGCGCGTACGTATATTACATGGTACGGGCACGGGCGCGCTACGGCAGGTGATACGGCAGTATCTGCGCACCATCCCGGAGGTGCTGGATGCGCGCGACGAGCACGTGCAGTTCGGCGGTGCCGGCATCACCGTCGTGGAGCTGCAATGACCACCTCCCCACCCCGCTCCACCCAATACTTTTGCAAAGAAATCATAAAATATGCGCCAAAGAGCGCGAGAGAACAAAATAATGACTATCTTTGCAGGCGAAAGAAGTGGAAAGTGGAAACTTGAAACTTGGAACTTGAAACAGTAAACGATAAACTGTAAACTGTAAACTATAAACAAAAAACTGCGGCGATGCCGCGCAACGCATGCATATAGTCATTGCAGGAAACATAGGCAGCGGAAAGACGACGCTCACGAACATGCTGGCACAGCACTACGGCTGGACGGCACAGTTCGAGGCCGTCGATTACAACCCGTACCTGGAAGACTACTATAAGGACATCCCGCGATGGTCGTTCAATCTGGAGGTGTACTTCCTGAAGCAGCGCTTCAAGGACCTGCTGGAGCTGGCGCACTCGCAGGACACCATCATCCAGGACCGCAGCATCTACGAGGGCGTCTATGTCTTCACCACCAACAACCATCGGATGGGCAACCTCTCAGACCGCGACTTCGAGACCTACATGGAGCTCTTCGAGCAGATGACGGACATCCTGCGCTATCCGGACCTGATGATCTACCTGCGCGCCTCGGTGCCGCATCTGGTGGCCAACATCCAGAAGCGCGGGCGCGACTACGAGCAGTCCATGCCCATCGACTACCTGCGCAACTTGAACCACCTCTACGAGGATTTCATCTACGAGAAATACCGCGGGCGCACGCTGCCCATCGATGTGGACAACCTGGACTTCCAGCATAACCCCGAGGACTTCGCACACATCGTGGACAAGATAGACAGCCAGCTCTTCTCACTGTTCCCCGAGTAAAAGCCCCCGAGCCCCCTAAAGGGGAGCGTAAATGCCCCCGAGCCCCCTAAAGGGGAGCGTAGGGAATGACGAATAAAAATTTCCTTGAGCTCTTGAACTCTTTGAACTTCTTGAACCGCGCGACAGCGCTTGAAACTTGAAACCTGAAACTTGAAACTAAATAGCGGCGAAGCCGCACACAACCATGCATATCGCCATAGCAGGAAACATCGGCAGCGGCAAGACGACCTTGACCAAGCTGCTTGCCAGCCACTACGGCTGGACACCCCACTTCGAGCCGGTAGATTTCAACCCCTACCTCGACGACTTCTACAAGGACATGAGCCGCTGGTCCTTCAATCTCCAGATTTACTTCCTGAACAAGCGCTTCAAGGATGTCGTGGAGATTGCCAAGAGCAGCGACACCATCATCCAGGACCGCACCATCTTCGAGGACGCCCGCATCTTCGCCCCCAACCTGCATGCGCAGGGCTACATGAGCGACCGCGACTTCGAGAACTACAGCGACCTCTTCGACCTGATGATGTCGCTGGTGAAGCTGCCGGACCTGATGATATACATCCGCAGCAGCATACCCACGCTCATCGCACAGATCCAGCAGCGCGGACGTGAGTTCGAGCAGAGCATACGCATCGACTACCTGCAGGGTCTTAGCGAGCGCTATGAGAAATGGATTGAGGGCTACAAGGGGAACCTCATCGTCGTGGACGGCGACAACTGCAAGTTCGGCAACGACCCGCAGGCATTCCAGCAGGTCACGGACATGATAGATGCCGAGCTCTACGGACTGTTCCCGCTCAGTAAGTAAATTTCTTTTTTTGAGACAACGAATTAAAAGCTTTTACGCCTTGTCCAGCGCTTCGTACACGGAGTGCTGGCTTTTGTATTCGGGCACAATCTCCTTCATCTTTCGCACGGTGGCCATGTTGTCATACTGCAAGCTGATGCTGATGAGCTCGTCGATATCGCGGCACACCTCATCATAGTCATACTCGCGCACCTGCGCAATCTTTATCTTCTTGTTGAAGGTGGGCTTGGTAATCTCCTCGTCGTTGAGCACCTCTTCATAGAGTTTCTCGCCGTCGCGCAGTCCAGTGAACTCCACCTGCACATTGGTGGCACCGCTGAGGCGAATCATGCGCCGGGCCAGGTCGGCAATCTTCACGGGCTGCCCCATGTCGAAGACGAAGATCTCGCCGCCGTTGCCCATCGTGCCGGCCTCGAGCACCAGCTTGCAAGCCTCGGGGATGAGCATGAAGAAGCGGATGATATCGGGATGCGTGACGGTCACGGGACCGCCCTTCTTGATCTGCTCGCGGAAGAGAGGGATGACGCTGCCGTTGGAGCCCAGGACATTGCCGAAGCGGGTGGTCACGAACTGCGTGGAACCCACCAGCCCTTGCTGCTCAGCCCGCTGCTTGTTGTGGCGGTCCAGCGACTGCACATAGATCTCGCAGATGCGCTTGCTGCAGCCCATCACATTGGTGGGGTTCACAGCCTTGTCGGTGGATACCATCACGAACTTCTTGACGTCGTACTTCACCGCCAGGTCAGCGATGATGCGCGTACCTTTGACATTGTTCAGCACAGCCTCGCTGGGGTTGTCCTCCATCATGGGCACATGCTTGTAGGCGGCGGCATGGAAGACATACTGCGGACGGTAGGTCTTGAAGATGTTATCCATGCGGCTGGCATTGGTGATGCTGGTGACGATGGTGACGGCCTCCAGTTCGGGGTGCTCGCGCTTAAGCATCAGACGCACATCGTGCTGCGGCGTCTCGGCCTCGTCCACGAGAATCAGGCGCTCGGGACCGAACTGGGCTATCTGGCGCACCATCTCGGAACCGATGCTGCCGGCGGAACCGGTGATCATGATACGGGCGCCATTCAGCAGGCGGGCCACAGCGTCAAGGTCCACCTCTATCTCGTCGCGCGGCAGCAGGTCCTCGATGTCTACCTCCTTGAGCTGCGAGGCATTGATGTCGCTGTGGCCGTCCCATTTCTGGGCCACGTCATAGGTGTAGATGTTGATGCCGGCATCCAGCAGGCTGCTGACCATGTCCTGCCTGCGGTAGAGCTCCTCACGCTTGAGCGGCGACACGAGCAGGGCTTTCACGCCCTTGGCCTTCATCTGCTCTATCAGACTGTCATCGTTGCGATAGACCTCCACGCCCTGCAGCATGTGGCCTATCATGTCATCGTCGTCGGCCACAAAGCCCTTGAGGGAGAAGCGCGTAGGCACCTGGATGCGGATGGCCTTGGCCAGGGCGATGCCGCCTTCCTTGACGCCATAGATGAACGCGCGCTTGAGGTTCTTGTCCTCCAGCACCTTCTCAAACAGGAACTTCATCATCACACGCGAACCCACCATGATGATGGTGGCCATGAGGAAGATGAAGATGAGCTCCTTGGAGCGGATGGGCACAAACACGCTGTCGAAGGAGAAGAACCAACGGGCCACGATGATGCAGCTGATGCCGATGAAGTTGGCGATACCGATGCGATAGACGTCGGAAAACGACGAATAACGCAGCACACCCGTGTAGGTGCGCATCAGGCGGAAGCCGATGAGGAAGAACACCAGATAGACGCTCAGCGTGCAGAGAATGGGGAACAGGTGGTCCAGCGTGGCATACACGCCATGGTCCAGCGCTATGCAGACAATACCGGACAACAACACGACCATGCAGTCAAAAAGCAAGACACACCAGTAAGGCAGCGCCTGCCGCGAGAAATACCAGCTCGCTATCTTCTTGATAAAATCCATTATCCGTTCAGAATAAGTATGAAGCATGAGCTCCACACGATGTTTATGACAATTTTTCTCGTGCCTTATAACACATTCGCCCTGCAAAGGTAAACCATTCTTTTGGTTTAGGCAAGCTAAAACGGAAAGTTTTTGCGTTTGTAACAAATATTTCATATAAAACGGGGATTGTTTCGGCGAAAATCATTACCTTTGCCCACATGAAACAAGCCATGCTTTTGGCAGCAGGCCTCGGCACTCGCCTGCGCCCCCTCACCGATACGATGCCCAAGGCCCTCGTGCCTGTGGCCGGCAAGCCCCTACTCTACCATGTCTTCCAGCGCCTGCTGTCTGCGGGCTTCGAGCGTGTCGTGGTCAATGTCCACCACTTCGGCGAGCAGATTATCGACTATCTCGCCGCCCAGGGCAACTTCGGCATCGACGTGCGCGTCAGCGACGAGCGCGGCTTCCTGCTCGACACCGGCGGCGGCATCCGCAAGGCGGCCCCCCTGTTCGATGCGGGCAGCCCCGTCTTCATCCACAATGTCGATATCTTCTCCGACCTCGACATCAATGCGCTCTACAGCGCTTATGAGCAGGCAGGCGACGTGGATGCCGCCCTCGTGGTGTCGCAGCGTCATTCGCCCCGCCAGCTGCAGTTCGAGCCCGCCACCCATCGTCTGCTGGGCTGGCAGAACACACAGACGGGTGAGCAGCGCGGTCAGCTGGGCCTGCCCCTCGCCTTCGCCGGCATCCATCTGATTTCCCCGAGACTCTTCCCGCTCATGGAGAGTTACCCAGAGAAGTTCTCCATCATCACCTTCTACCTCGACATCTGCGGCATTCGCACGCTCGTGGGCTACGAGCAGCCCCACTTCCGCTTCATGGATGTCGGGAAACTCGACACCCTCTCCACCGCCGAACAGTTTCTGGCAGACCTGTAAAACACCCATAAGTCACATAGGCCCCTCAAGCCACATCCCCCACATCATCCCCCATGCAGAAAATCATCATCCTTGATTTCGGCTCCCAGACCACACAGCTCATCGGCCGTCGCGTGCGCGAGCTGGACACCTTCTGCGAGATTCTCCCCTACAACAAGTTCCCCGAGAACGACCCCGATGTCATCGGCGTCATCCTCAGCGGCTCCCCCTTCTCGGTCTATGACCCCGAGGCCTTCAAGATCGACCTCGACAAGATTCGCGGGCGCTATCCCATCCTCGGCATCTGCTACGGCGCTCAGTTCATGAGCCACACCCTCGGCGGCCGCGTGGAGCCCGCGCCCTCACGCGAATACGGGCGCCAGCACCTCACCTCCATCGACCTGGACAATCCCCTGTTCCGCGGCTTCGACCTCGGCTCACAGGTGTGGATGAGCCACGGCGACACCATCACCGCCATCCCCGACGGCTTCCAATGCATCGCCTCCACAGACTCTGTAAAGTATGCGGCTTATTGGTCGGCCCCCCTTTCGTCCCCCGAGGGGGACACTGATGTCCTAAATGTTGAGGGCAAAGCTGCAGAAGCCCCCTCGGGGGCCGTAGGGGGGGCTCCCATTTGGGGCGTGCAGTTCCATCCCGAGGTGTTCCACAGCGTGCAGGGTTCCCTGCTCCTGAAGAACTTCGTGGTCGATATCTGCGGCAGCACACAGAGCTGGAGCGCAGCCTCGTTCGTAGATACCACAGTGGCAGAGCTGAAGGCGCAGCTGGGCAACGACCGCGTCATCCTGGGCCTCTCCGGAGGCGTCGATAGCAGCGTGGCCGCCGTGCTCATCAGCCGTGCCATCGGCGACCGCCTCACCTGTATCTTCGTGGATCACGGTATGCTCCGCAAGAACGAGTTCACGCAGGTGATGGAGGATTACAAATGCCTGGGGCTCAACGTGATTGGCGTGGATGCCAGCAAGAAGTTCTTCGCCGACCTGGCAGGCATCACAGACCCCGAACAGAAGCGCAAGATTATCGGTCGCGACTTCGTGGAGGTCTTCAACGAGCAGGCCAAGGCACTCTGTGCCTCCTCCCCACAGGGAGAACAGGAAGGGGGCTACCGCTGGCTGGCACAAGGCACCATCTACCCCGACCGCATCGAATCACTCAACATCACGGGCAAAGTCATCAAGAGCCACCACAACGTCGGCGGCCTGCCCAAAGAGATGAACCTGCAGCTCTGCGAACCCCTGAAATGGCTGTTCAAGGACGAAGTGCGCCGCGTGGGCCGTCAGCTCGGCATGCCCGAGCACCTCATCTCGCGCCACCCCTTCCCCGGTCCCGGCCTGGCCGTGCGCATCCTCGGCGACATCACTCCCGAGCGTGTACGTGTCCTGCAGGATGCCGATGACATCTACATCCGTGCCCTGCGCGAATACGTATGCGAGGACGGCGAGACACTGTACAACAAGGTGTGGCAAGCCGGTGCCATCCTGCTGGCCACCGTACGCAGCGTGGGCGTCATGGGCGACGAACGCACCTACGAGCACCCCGTAGCCCTGCGCGCCGTCACCTCCACCGACGCCATGACCGCCGACTGGGCACATCTGCCCTACGACTTCCTCGCACGTGTCAGCAATGACATCATCAACCATGTCCGCGGCGTCAACCGCGTCTGCTACGACATCTCCTCCAAGCCACCCGCCACCATCGAGTGGGAGTAGTCACCTAGGAAGCACCAAGGAAGTAGCAACAAAGAAACCCGCTGGGAAGAAACGAAGAAACCCGCTGATGTTCAGCGGGCTTCTTTGTTGTTTTGTGGAGCATGCGACTAGCTCGGAATGAGAGGCCATGAAGCCTTATATAGAGACGGCGACAGAGACTGTCATCCTTGAAATGGAGAAATGGAATAAAAACCAGTATCGTAGCAAAATCATTAGCTTACTGGATGACGTAGATGAAGATTTCTTGAAGGATCTACTCTCAGACATACAAATGAGGTTGGCAAAAGTCAATTAGTTTATAGCAAAACAACGTGATTTCATGTGAAAAGTATCCACTTTCGCGTGATTTCACGTTATTTAATTCGTTTTATTTGGTCATAACAGTAAATATATCTACCTTTGCAACTGATAATTATTTATCACTATCCTACATAATATGTCAGATACTAATAATATATTATCACTTCTTGAAGACTTTACCCTTGATAACCCTGACGACATCGCCAAGAGTATGGCAGACGACCTCCGCAAGAGGCGCATCGAGAAGAACATCACGCGCGACCAGTTGGCGGAACAGTCAGGCGTGGCGGTCAGTAATATTGTGCGCTTCGAACAGAAGGGGCTTATTTCGCTGAGGAACCTCATCAGCCTTGCTATGGCACTAGGCTATACATCGGAACTCAAAAACGTTTTCGCTCAGCCCAAATACTCCACGATGGAGGAGCTCACGCAAATCCGCAAGAACAGCAATAAGAAAAAAGCGCATAAAGTATGATGAAGATTGAACGACTCATCGTGAACTACCACGACCGTATAGTAGGAACCCTTTCGCTGACCCCTGACAACCGACTCTGCGCGTTTGAATACGACAAGGCATGGCTCATCGACGGCTTCAGCTTGTCACCATTGGAGCTACCCTTACGTACAGGACTTTTCGTTGCCAAGCCAACACCCTTCTATGGAAACTTCGGTATATTCGAGGATAGCCTGCCAGACGGATATGGGCGGTATCTGCTTCACAAACTGTTGCTGAAGGAAGGTATCGACGACTCCAGGCTTTCCTCGCTCGATAGACTGAGTATCGTTGGAAGTGGTGGAATGGGAGCATTGACCTATCAGCCAGAGACAAAGTTACAGGCTTATGATGCTGTGACCGACTTCGACCTGCTTCAGGAGAAAGCCCTCGAAGTGTTGAAAGAACGTCAGGACAATGATGCGGGTCTCCTATTATATAATAGTGGTAATAGCGGCGGTTGCCGTCCCAAAGCGGTGTTCTCTGATGCAGAAGGCCATTGGCTCGTGAAGTTCCGCCACACTTACGACCCACAGGACATGGGCGCGCAGGAGTACCATTACAACGAAGTGGCTCGTCAATGTGGTATCAATGTGCCAGACTTCAAGCTCATCAACAATAAATACTTTGCCACACGCCGCTTCGACATGATGGCAGATGGCACAAGGATTCACACGGCTACCGCCGGTGGTCTGCTCTGCCTCTCACTCTCCAATCCCGTTCTCGACTACAACAATTTGCTGGCGCTGACAGGCTATCTCACCCAGAACCCGCAGGATGTGGAGGAAATGTATCGTCGTATGGTCTTCAACTACCTCACCGATAACAAGGACGACCATTGCAAGAACTTCAGTTTCCTAGTTCGCAGAACCGGCAATACATGGCGATGGGTGCTAGCTCCCGCCTACGACCTGACGCTCTGCACAGAGGGTTACAACGGTGAACACGCCACCTCTGTCAACGGAACGGGCCACCCTACCCTCCAGGATTTCATCGCCGTAGGCACCAAGATCAAGATGAATGAACAGCGTTGCCGCGAGATTATCGATGAGGTTAGGAGCAATTGCGGCGACTTGCTGTAGAATTCTTCAATGAGCATCATCCTGACCCGCACATGCCTGAGCAGTTTGACCAGGAGGATGGGCTGTTCAAGTTTGAAAAGAGAATGAAAGAAATATGAGAAAAGCAAGCAGAGAGATGGATGCCGCCTTCGCATTAGAGGTGTTGGATAAGGCTCCATACGTTACAGTTAGCATGACCAGACCCGATGGGACACCTTACGGACTGCCTCTGTCGTTGGCTCGCACTGACGAAAGGACGTTCTATTTCCATTGTGCTATGGAGGGTGACAAGTTGGACTGCATTCGCCACTTTCCAATGGTTTTCTTGTCGGCAGTTACCAAATGTGCGCCTACAGTTGGACCGAAAGACGGCAGTTTTACTCTGCAATACAAATCAGCAACAGCCGTTGGCAGAGCAGAGATCGTAACAGACCGCGAAGAGAAGATTACGGCATTGCGAGCCATCTGCCAGCGTTTCCTTCCTCACCACATGGAAGCTTTCGATGATGCCATTGCCCGCAGCCTTGAACGAACAGCAGTGGTGAAGATTATCCTGATTGAACCTCCCGTTGGCAAACGAAAGCAGTATGACAAAGAGGGGGAAGAGATGAAATGGGGACGAATGGAATAAATGGAATATGGAAACAAGAAAGAATATTGCTGCAGAGAAGAAAAGGTGCGGAAGTCACAACTGCGCCCAGGCTATACTTCACACCTACGCTGACATAGCAGGGATTGATGAAAAGCTGGCCATGAACATTGCCAATTCCTTCGGGGCAGGAATGGGTAACATGGAAGGAACTTGTGGCGGTCTGGTTGGTGCTGGCCTCGTTCTTGGATTGATCAACAAGGATAAGGCGAAGTCCATGAAAAAGATGCGCCAGATAATGAACAAGTTTCAGGAAAGAAACGGAGCCACACAATGTAGGCTTTTGAAAGGTGTTGGAACAAAGGTGGTACTCAGAGAGTGTCCTGACTGTGTAGCCGATGCAGCAGAGTTCCTGGAAGAAGAATTAACTCAATAGTATGCTGACCATTGACAAGACAAATATGTGTTCACACCTGCAGAAGAAGCTATTCGAAGAGGATGGCATTTACCACCGTCTTTGGATAGCCATGCAGGATGATTCAGAACTGACGGCCGTAGTTCGCTCCCGTCAGCTACACATTTACCGCAATGACAAGAAGGTGCTGGTACTGGCAGGAAAGGCCGCTCCAAAGATTATAAGGGAAGACAGACTCTGTAAATTACTGCCAAATAATAACGTATGAAGATAATAGATGATAACTTATTGAGCGGATTGGCTGAAGAAGCCAAGAAGTCGCCGAGGCTGAGGAAGAACTATAACTTCCATCAGAGTCTTCAGGACAAGTGCCACCGATTCCTCAATGCTTTGGAGCCAGGCACTTTCATCCCTGTGCATCACCATCCTGACAAAGCAGAGACTTTTGTAGTTCTGAAAGGAAAAGTCAAGGTGTCAACCTACAATGATGATGGCGAGGAACTAGAGTCTTATATCCTGAGTCATGAGGATGGGAGCTATGGCGTTGACATCCCAGAGAACGTCTGGCATGGGCTGGAATGCTTAGAGCCGAGTGTTCTTCTGGAGTGTAAGGCAGGGCCATTCGTAGAGCACGAGGTGGACGGGATATTAGAGATAAGGAAATAACCGATTAGTAACAGTTGGATAATGATAATAACTGGTACGCCAAACCTAAACTTCTTATGCAGGGTCTTGTGATGCCAGACTTTCATGCCAAGCCATGCACCTATGCTTCCACCTAGTACAGCCAAGCCCAATAATGCAGTCTCTCTTATACGCTGTTTTGATTTCTTCGCTTTCCACTTGTCGATACCGTACATGAAGAAAGTGACCACGTTAGTGATGACGAGGTAAATAAGGACGATATGTAGGAGATTCATATCTTTCATCAGTTCATCTTTGTCATGTGATAGCCCATCCGTTTAAGCTGAACAGCAGCTCCGAAGAGATAGAGCTGATGCAGACAGGAAACGTAGGCATTGAAAGCTTCTTTTGTTCCTGACTCTATGTTCTGGTGACGTAGTGCGTTGTTCACACGGGAAGCACATTCACCTTTCACGAATGCCATCTGGGAGGTAGGATTGGGCTATCGATTTCCACTTCTCTTCGACATCCTGACATTGTGGTAGCTTATCATCGACCTCGTGCATACCAATGAGGTACTTATGGAGGTCATTATGTATCATTCCAGTGAGGTTTTCGGCCATTTTCTTTCTATTTTTCGTTAAATTGACTGCAAAAATAGAAGTTTCTGAGCAAATACGCCATTTTTAACGGGTCTTTTTGCTATTTTTGTACTCTCAAATATTGATTTCTAATGAAAATTAAGATTCAAACCACACTTGGCGACATTATCGTTCGCCTATATGACGAGACTCCCGTACATCGTGACAACTTCTTGAAGCTTGCGAAGGAAGGGTTCTACGATGGTACTCTCTTCCATCGTGTCATAAAGGACTTTATGATTCAGGGTGGAGATCCAGATTCAAAGGGCGCACCAGCTGGAAAGATGCTTGGAGTGGGAGATCCTGGCTATACACTTGAAGCCGAGATAAAGGACGGTCTTTTCCATAAGCGTGGAGCTTTGGCCGCAGCACGACAAGGTGATGAAGTGAATCCTGAACGTCGAAGCAGTGGTTCTCAATTCTATATTGTCTGGGGACAAGTGTATAATGAGGGACAGCTCCTCCAGTTCTCAAAACAGCTACGAATGCAGAAGGTACAGGCGGCTTTCAATGAGCTTGCATCCGAACATCGTGCCGAGATTATGCAGATGCGCCGTGACAGAAATCGGGCAGGACTCCAAGAACTGCAAGATAAACTGGCGGCTGAAGCTGAGAGTAAGGTTGGAAAATCTGGGTTGACCGATGAGCAGTTGAAGATATACTCTACAGTTGGTGGGACTCCCCATCTTGACGGCCAGTATACTGTGTTCGGAGAAGTTGAAGAAGGTCTTGATGTAGTTGAAATGATACAGAGTTCGGCTACAGGACGTGGTGACAGACCTGTTGATGACATAAAAATGAGGATGGTGATCGTTGAGTGAGTTCGTGTCAATAATTGGAGAAGTATGGAAACAGGCACCTTTTTTTAATAACAAGCTAGAGAAAGAGAAATTTCTTTCTCTCTTTGAATTATCCGAGATTCCCAATGAAATTAAGGATTCATTTTAAAAACGGAACCTCAAACGGAACCTCTGCGTGAAAAAAAGAAGAAACCCGCTGGATGTCAGCGGGTTCTGTTTTTGTTTTGTGGAGCATGCGAGACTCGAACTCGCCACCTCTTGACTGCCAGTCAAACGCTCTAGCCAGATGAGCTAATGCCCCATTACTTCGGAAAAGCGGTGCAAAGGTAGAGAATATTTGTGATATTGCAAACTTTTTTCGTGTTTTTTTGCAGGAAATGTAATATTTCCCTTACCTTTGCAATCGAAAAGAGAAACAATCACAACAAACAACGAAGGATTAGATATCATGAGTGTCATCAAATGTCCTGAATGTGGCCAGGAGGTGTCCACCAAGGCCGACGTATGCCCGCATTGCGGCGTGGCTATCAAGGGCAACCTCAAGCGCTGCCCCAAATGTAATACGATTATGTTGAAGGAGGAGGAGGAATGTCCTCAGTGCCACGCGCATTTCGTGGCGGAGAAGGCGGAGACCACAGCGCCAACGCCTGCCGACAGACCTCAAGAGCTGCAAAAGCCTCAAGAGCCGGTGCACGACGAGGTTGCCGCAACGGCGGCTGCTCCCGCCGAAAACGCTGTGCAGCAGGCGTCTGCCGACACAACGGCGACGCCCGCGGCGACTCCCAAGAAGAGCATCGGCGGCTGGGTGCTGACGGCACTGATCGTGGTGCTGGCAGCCTTGATAGCGCTGATGGTGTGGCAGCACATCGAGGGGCGCGAGGCCGATGCCGAACAGGCGTATGCCATACTCAAGGACTGCAACGACTCGCAGAGCTTTCAGGACTTCATCAACCGCTACCCCAAGAGCCGCCATATCGCAGAGGTGCAGGCACGCCTGAAGGAACTACGCGAGGAGGAGACAGCATGGAAAGCGGCATCCATCACCACACAGGTGGAGCTCATCCGCACCTTCATCGAGAACTACCCTACCTCGGCACATCGCACCACCGCCTTCCACCGCATCGACACGCTCGACTGGCGCACGGCGGACAACGCAGGAACATCGGCCTCCTATACCTCTTACATTAACGCGCACGAGGCGGGTGACTTCATCACCGAAGCCTACACCGCGCGCGAAGAAGCGCTGCGCCGCGAACTCCGCGCCCGCAACGACTCCATAGCTGCCGCGCGCGCCGACTCGCTCAAGATTATCGGCCCCGGCATCGACAACGTGTTTGCCGAGTAAGAAAAGCTATCTGCGCTCCAGCAGCACCACGTTCTCCACATGCTGCGTGTGGGGGAACATATCGACAGGTTGAATCCGCGTGACCTTGTAGTCTGTGTCCAACAGCGCAAGGTCACGCGCTTGCGTTGCGGGGTTGCAGCTGACATAGACGATGCGGCGGGGCGCTGCGCCGAGGATGACATTCACCACATCGGCGTGCATGCCGGCACGCGGAGGGTCGGTGATGATGATGTCCGGACGGCCGTGCTCGCGCACGAAATCCTCGGTGAGGATGTCCTTCATGTCACCGGCATAGAAGCGGGTGTTGGTGATGCCGTTGATGGCGCTGTTGACCTTCGCATCCTCGATGGCCTCGGGCACATACTCGATGCCGATGACCTCGCGGGCGCCACGGGCCACGAAGTTGGCGATGGTGCCCGTGCCGGTGTAGAGGTCATAGACGAGGGGCAGACCCTCGGACGGGGCGAGCCCTTCAAAGGCGAACTCGCGAGCCACCTTATACAGCTCATAGGCCTGGTCGGTGTTGGTCTGATAGAAGCTCTTGGCACCCACCTTGAAGCGCAGGTCCTCCATCTGCAGGAAGACATGGTCCTCGCCCTTGAAGACGATGACGGGGAGGTCACCGAAGGTGTCGTTGAATTTCTGATTATTCACATATAACAACGACGTGATTTCCTGGAACTTATCACCCATGTATTGCAGCAGCGCTTCAGCCTGCTGCTGTTCCTCGGGCGTGAAGATGCAGAACTGTATAAGCAGCATCAGACCGCCCGTGTTGGACAGACGAATCATCATGCCGCGCAGCAGGCCGGTATGCTCGCGGGCGTCAAAGAACGTGAGGTCGTGGGCATAGGCATAGTCGCGGATGGCGAGGCGCAAGCGGTCGTTCACGGAGTCCATCAGATGGCACTCCTCGATGGGCAGGATCTTGTCGAAGGTACCGTTGGCATGGTAACCCACAGAGCGCTCCTCCATGGGCTCGCTCAGCGCTTCCGCGTCAGCAGCCTTCAGCCTCCTACTCTCCTCCTTCGTGAGCCAGCGGCGGTTGGCAAAGCCGTACTCCAGCTTGTTGCGGTACTCCTGCGTCTTGGCAGAGCCCAGGATGGGCGAGCACGGCGGCAGCTCCACCTTGCCGATGCGCGTGAGGGCATCCATCACCTGCTGCTGCTTTGCCTGCAGCTGCAGCTCGTAGGGCAGCATCTGCCATTTGCAGCCTCCGCAGACGCCGAAATGGGGACAGAAGGGCGCGATGCGGTCGGGCGACGGCTGCACGAGTCGCACGACCTCGCCCTCGGCATAGCTGTGTTTCTTTTTCGTAATCTGGATATCCACCACATCTCCGGGGATGGCAAAGGGCACGAAGACCACCAAGTCCTCGACTCTCACCAGCGCCTTACCCTCGGCGGCGACAGCCTCTATGGTCACGCCCTGCAAAAGGGGCAGCGGTTTACGTTTTCGGCTCATAATCTTATCGCTCAAATCCTACTTTCTTTGATTGTGCGTGCAAAGGTACGAACTATTTTACACTTTTCACGAAAGGTTTTGCGCATTTCTTTTGGCAGTGCGCAAAAAAAGAGTTACTTTTGCGCACTTGAAATACAAAAATTACATATTATTCATCTATTAATAACACTAACGAATGAGTCAAAAACGTGTTTACACCTTCGGCAACGGACAAGCTGAAGGTAACGCGCAGATGCGCGAGCAACTGGGTGGCAAGGGTGCTAACCTGGCCGAGATGAACCTCATTGGCGTTCCCGTGCCTCCGGGCTTCACCATCACCACCGACGTGTGCAACGAGTACTACGAGGTGGGTCAGGAGAAGATCATGGAGCTGCTGAACGACGACGTGATGGCTGCCGTAGCTCACATCGAGAAGCTGATGAACTCCAAGTTCGGCGACGCTCAGAACCCGCTGCTCGTCAGCGTACGTTCCGGCGCCCGCGCTTCCATGCCTGGTATGATGGACACCATCCTGAACCTGGGTCTGAACGACGAGGTGGCTGAGGGCATGGCCAAGAAGACCAACAACCCCCACTTCGTGTATGACAGCTACCGCCGCTTCGTGCAGATGTACGGCGACGTGGTGCTCGAACTGAAGCCCGCCAACAAGACTGATATCGACCCGTTCGAGGAGATCATCGAGAAGGTGAAGGCCGAGCGCGGCATCAAGCTGGACAAGGACCTGAGCGTGGATGAGCTGAAGAAGCTCGTGAAGCTGTTCAAGGCTGCCATCAAGGAGCGCACCGGCAAGGACTTCCCCAACGATCCCATCGAGCAGCTCTGGGGCGCTATCTGCGCTGTGTTCCGCAGCTGGATGAACGAGCGCGCCATCCTCTATCGTAAGATGGAAGGAATCCCCGACGAGTGGGGTACGGCTGTCAGCGTGATGGCTATGGTGTTCGGTAACATGGGCGAGACCTCCGCTACGGGTGTTTGCTTCAGCCGCGACGCCGCCAACGGCGAGAACCTGTTCAACGGCGAGTACCTCGTGAACGCACAGGGCGAGGACGTGGTGGCCGGTATCCGCACTCCGCAGCAGATCACCAAGATCGGCAGCCAGCGCTGGGCAGAACGTGCAGGCATCAGCGAGGAAGAGCGCGTAGCCAAGTATCCCTCCATGGAAGAGGCCATGCCCGAGATCTACAAGGAGCTCGACGGCATCCAGAACAAGCTCGAGGAGCACTACCGCGACATGCAGGACATGGAGTTCACCGTTCAGGAGGGCAAGCTGTGGTTCCTGCAGACCCGTAACGGCAAGCGCACCGGTGCTGCTATGGTGAAGATCGCCATCGACCTGCTCCACGAGGGCAAGATCGACGAGAAGACCGCCATCATGCGCTGCGAGCCCCAGAAGCTCGACGAGCTGCTGCACCCCGTCTTCGACAAGAAGGCGCTCTCACAGGCCAAGGTGATTGCTCAGGGTCTGCCCGCATCTCCCGGCGCAGGCTGTGGCCAGATTGTGTTCTTCGCCGACGACGCTCAGGCTTGGCACGCTGACGGTCACAAGGTGGTGCTCGTGCGCATCGAGACCTCGCCCGAGGACCTCGCTGGTATGAGCGCTGCTGAAGGTATCCTCACCGCTCGCGGCGGTATGACCTCTCACGCTGCCGTGGTGGCTCGTGGTATGGGTAAGTGCTGCGTCTCCGGCGTAGGTGCCCTGAATGTTGACTACAAGGCCAAGACCGTGGAAATCGACGGTGTGGTCTATAAGGAAGGCGACTATATCTCCATCAACGGTACCACCGGTCAGGTGTATGCAGGCGAAGTGCCCACGAAGGCTGCTGAACTCAGCGGCGACTTCAAGGAGCTCATGGACCTCTGCGACAAGTACACCAAGCTGCAGGTGCGCACCAATGCCGACACGCCCCACGACGCTCAAGTGGCTCGTGAGTTCGGTGCCAAGGGTATCGGTCTGACACGTACGGAGCACATGTTCTTCGACGACCAGAAGATCGTAGCTATGCGTCAGATGATCCTGGCCGACAGCGCCGAGGGTCGCGAGAAGGCTCTGGCCAAGCTCCTCCCCTACCAGAAGGCTGACTTCAAGGGCATCCTGAAGGCGATGGACGGTCTGCCCGTGAACATCCGCCTCTTGGATCCCCCTCTCCATGAGTTCGTGCCCCACGATCTCGCCGGTCAGGAGACGATGGCTAAGGAGATGGGCGTGAGCCTGGAGACCATCCAGCGCCGCGTAGCTTCTCTCGCCGAGAACAACCCGATGCTCGGCCACCGCGGTTGCCGTCTGGGTATCACCTTCCCCGAGATCACCGCTATGCAGACCCGCGCTATCCTCAGCGCCGCCTGCGAGCTGAAGAAGGAAGGCTTCGATCCCAAGCCCGAAATCATGGTGCCCCTCATCGGTATCCTCTACGAGCTCAAGCAGCAGAAGGCCATCATCCAGAAGGTCGCTGAAGAGGTCTTCGAGGAGTACGGCGTGAAGGTTGACTTCGAGATCGGTACGATGATTGAGATTCCTCGTGCTGCCCTCACCGCTGACCGCATCGCCACCGAGGCTGAGTACTTCTCCTTCGGTACCAACGACCTGACACAGATGACCTTCGGCTATAGCCGCGATGACATCGCCAGCTTCCTGCCCGCATATCTCGACAAGAAGATCCTGAAGGTTGACCCCTTCCAGGTCCTCGACCAGAACGGTGTCGGCCAGCTCGTGAAGATGGCTGTCGAGAAGGGACGCAACGTACGTCCCACGCTCCGCTGCGGTATCTGCGGCGAGCACGGCGGCGAACCCAGCTCCGTGAAGTTCTGCGCTAAGATTGGCCTCAACTACGCCAGCTGCTCACCCTTCCGCGTGCCCATCGCACGCCTCGCCGCCGCACAGGCAGCAGTTGAGGAGTAATCATCACTCTGATATAATGAAAGGGACCTGTCCGTATGGGCAGGTCCTTTTCTTGTGCCTATAAAAGACATTTGACGATTTATAGGCAAAAATGTCGCAGAATATGCGATATTTTGCGTTTTTATTTGGTGGCTCAGCATTATTTTAGCATCTTTGCCGCAGAATTTGCGACGTTAGACAATATGTTTCGTTGCATAAAGTACGAATGCATTATGTATATACACGAAAGAGATAATTGGACGGACTTCCGTTGGGACACATCCCAGGTGTCACTCCTTCAGGAGAAAGTTTTCCGTAAGCAGGGGTTGCTTTATGGTAGGTTAAGTTCATTGGGCTTTGACAGCAAACTCCGTGCAATGGCAGAGAACCTGACCTACGACGTAGTGTATTCTTCGGAGATAGAAGGCATACGGCTGAACATGGATCAGGTTCGTTCTTCCATTGCTAGAAAACTTGGGATTGAGAACGTGAAATATACTGCGCCTTCGCACTATGTTGATTCTGTTGTTGGTGTGATGCTTGAAGCGGTGCAGCATTATGATTTGCCTCTCAGTAAAGAGAAACTGTGCGCTTGGCAAACCGCGTTCTTTCCTTCGGGTTATAGCGAAGGAAGCCAGATAGAAATAGGTCAGTACCGCACAAACGAGGAGCACATTGTCAGTGGAATGTTCGGACGCGAGAAGATTCATTATATTGCTCCTTCTCCTGACCGTGTAGAAGAAGAGATGCATAAGTTCCTCACTTGGTTTGATGGTGAGGAGCCGGTGAACAGTGTCATCCGATCTGCCATAGCACATTTCTGGTTTGTGAGTATTCATCCCTTTGAGGATGGCAATGGCCGTTTGGCTCGCATCCTTTCCGACATGCTTCTGGCACGTGGCGAAAAGAGTGAGTTCCGCTTCTATAATGTCTCATCACAGATTAACAAGGATAAGAACCACTACTACGAGATTCTTGAACGTATGCAGCATGGTGATGGCGACATTACTGAGTGGTTGGTATGGTACATGCAGAAGCTGATTGAAGCACTTGACGAGGCAGATACCATCGTGACTACCATCTTGAATAAGAGTTTCTTCTGGCAGAAAGCTTCGTCTGTTCCAATGACTGAGCGACAGACTCAGATGCTC
>ONCQ01000023.1 GCA_900316355.1 uncultured Prevotellaceae bacterium
CATTTATAGAACCGCAGCCTAAAAATGTACCATTACTATGGAAGAGGATGTATTAAGACAAAAAGAGGCCGTGTCTGGTACTTTTGACACGACCTCTTTAGAACTTGAAGCCCACGGTGACACCTACCTGCAAGGGCCTACAGCGCTGCGCGAATCCGACACCTCGGCTCACGAAGTAGAAAGGTGTGTAGTCTTGGTTCGTGAGATTACTTCCCCACACGTTCGCCGTGAACTTCTTATATTCCACACCCACGTGTGCATTCAGCAGCTGGTAGTATGGCTGTGAAGCGCTATTATCCTCAGTCCAGTAGATACGGCCCATCCCCGTGGTGCCGACACCCACATTCATCGTCACGGCACCTACTGGGAAGAAATAGTCCGCCGTGAAGGACATCGTATGCTGTGGAGCAAAAGGTATGTAGTTACCCGTATAATCCGTCTCCACGCCGTTCACCATACCTGCATCATAATTCGTAAAGGTTGCGTGTGTGTAGCCATAGTTACCACTCAGACGCATGGGGTTGCCGCCCACGGGAAACCAGCCGCTGATACTCAATTCACCTCCATAGCTGGCACTCTCACCTGCATTCAACACCTGACGGCCAAGACCGCTACCTGCAGCGAAGCGCGTCACCTGCTGATTATAAACCATATTGTAGAAAGCGGCAGCCTGCACACTGAGATGTTGCTCCAAAAATGTCAGATGCGTACCCACCTCGAAGTTCCAGCTCGTCTCAGGGCTGTAGCGTGTGTAATCTTCGGCTGTCGGATTCTCACCAGGCTCATCCGTAAAACGTTTCATCGAAGGCCCCAGGTAATCATCCTCGCGCATCGTACGCTGCAGATCATTACGCATACTCGCCTGGATAAGGTCGCTGAACATCTGGAAGTTGTAGCCACCTGAACGCATACCGCTGGCCGCGCTGGCATAAACGAGGTTCGTGTCATCCTCGCGGTCGAAACGATAGCTCACCACCATCTTAGGTAGCACGCGCAGCTGGTCGTCGCTCATACTCCCGACATAGCTCGACAACGATGTCACGTCCTTCTCAATATTAGGCGCAGGAATGTAAGGGGGGTGAGTCATGGAGAAATGAGCATTGAGTGCCGCATCTGTCGCATAGTCCATAGAGCGATGCTCATAATCCAATCGTGCACCGAGGGTGATGTCCAGCCCTCGCGTCAGCAAGTCCTTGAAGCGCATCTGTCCGAAGGCAGCTACGTTAGTCAGCGGAGTTTCAAAGTCACCATTCACCAACAACTCAGGATCCGTCACCTTCAGCGACAGCCTCATCCCAGCCCGAGACAGTGCAGGGCTTGCATTAGCAGCATCCATACCCGCATCGATACCAGGCTGTATCAGCTGGCCGATGCCGTCAGCACCGAAGGATACAGGGGCATTGGTCTTCAGCCACTGATGTGCCACGTATGCGCCTGCTGTCCAGTCAAGCCACTTCAGTGAGTTGCCTTTAATGACCAGCTCTTCTGAGATGGCAGTGCTGCGCTGCTTCTGCTGCAACAGGAAAATGTTAGCGGGCGAATAGTCCTGATCCATGTCCATGCGGTCTTTCAAGTACTGGAAAGCAGTCACGGAAGAGAGGGTGAAATGCTTCTGCTGCGTCTCTAACTTCAGCGAGCTGTTCAACAGCCCGCGCTTATAGACGCCCAGCATACCACTCTCGATGCGACCGTTGGAAGTATTCTCATAGTCGTAAGCATTCTCGTCGGAGTATTCTGCCGAGGCTTGGAAGTCAAGCAGGAAACGAGGCGTGCGCGTGTAAGTCAGTCGCACCTTGCCGCCACCGGCTTCGCTGCCATTGCTGCGCTTATCCAGATAGTCATTGCGGTTGTAGCCAGCATCACCACGGTAAAAGGCACTCACGGAAAGGCCTAAGCCTTGTGTGAGGATATGGCTGTGGCGGACATAGGCCGTGAGCATCCAGTCGCCCGTAGAGGCACCCACGCGCAGGGTGGTCTGCGTACCCTCCTGCAAGGGTGAGGGTGTGAACACGCGAAGAATGCCGCCCATTGCATTGCGACCATAGAGGGTGGATTGCGGCCCACGCAACACCTCGACGCGCTCGGCATCAGCCAGCGAGAAATCGAAGGAGCTCTTTTCCATCAATGCCACGTCATCCACATACAATCCCACCACGGGAGTGTTGGCACGCGAACCCACACCTCTTATATATATCGCGGGCGTGAGGCGTGAGCCATATTCGGGGTAGAACAGGTTAGGTACGCTCTGCGACAGCGCCTTCAACGTCTCGCATCCGCTCTTGCGCTCTGATGCTATCAGCAACTTCTGACCGCTAAGGGGTTGCGCCGCCAGCGGCGCAAACTCCTTCATGCCGCCATCCACCACCACCTCATGCAGCTCTGTCATCTGCACCGAGTCAGCTTCCACTGTCTCATCAGTTCTTTCAGCCACAGGCATCGCCATGGCCATCACACCGGCTGTTGTCAGCATGCCGACGGCCACGACCTGTAATCTCATCATGAAAAGTTTCATATATATTTGCAGTTTGTGTTTTGCGGGTGCAAAGGTACGACAACAATTCCATTCCTGCAATCCTCATAAATAATGAATTTGTCGTTTCCGCTCAAAATACAGCGGGGCGACCACCTGGCCGCCCCGCCTTATCGGGATTCATAAAGTGCGATTGAATCGCTACAATACGAACATCTTACTTAATCGAAACCTTCTTGCCGTTGATGATATAGACACCCTTCACCATCTTCTCCACCTTGCGGCCGGAGAGGTCATAGATAACGGACTTCCTACCGTCAGTCTTGATACCTGCAACGCCAGTGGGGATAGACTCAGCAATTGTCCAAACGCCATTGTTGGCAGCAGTCTTATTGGCATAAACTGAGGAACCTGCATCTGTATTATCTGTACCCATGAGGCCTTTAGCACCTTGGAGAGTGTAGCCGCCTTCCACTAGATTAACATTGATTACGTATGCCTCACCAATACTCTCTGTGGTAGCCAGTGTCCAATTATTACTATTCGTCTTAAAGAGATATTTTCCACCAGCGTTAGAGAGCACATAGCCACCCTCCACAGCTGTGAAGAATACCGTAGCGCCAACTTCAATAGTAATCGTATTATCATTGATAGAGAGGTTCCCCGTGGCTGTGTTGTTCGTGATTGTATATGCTTTCTCAGCAACAGGAGCATTCGCTGTGGGAGCGAAGTTCTCAACAGCAGCCAGAAGTGTTTCTCTGGCAGCGATGATGCTTTCTGCCGTAGCCTCACCATCGTTGAGGGCGGCCGTTGCAGTCGCGATGGCATTTGTCAGAGGAGCCATCTCGCTCTCAGGATACATGAATAGATCCTCGCCGACAATGTACTGTGCTTTCTCAGCCTGAGCATCATCAATTGCCTGCTGAAGGGCTACCTTAAAGTCAGCGGCCGTGGCACGCATAATACAGAAGTCACCATAGACATACTGACTCTGTACGCTCTCGTTTTTCTTTCGCAGTCCGAGGACATAGTCACCAGCCTCGCCTGTCTGGAAGATAGCCTCAAAGCTCTTCCACGAATCCTTGTTGCTGTCTGCATCTGTAGCATCCAACGGAAGGTCGGAAGCAGAAAGCTCGATGTCTGAGCCATCGGGAGCCAGCATGGTCACATAGCCATCCTTCTTGCAGTCGCCCCAACCGCCATAGATGAAGGATACCTTATAATAGGTATTTGCCTTCATTGGCATGGTGAAGCCGTCAGCATAGCCATAGAAAGCCGAGTTCTTAGTGAACAGAGCCTTGCCGGATGATGTGGCAGCAAGACCTGCATTGGCACCACCCATGTAACGTACATTCCAGCCATCAGCTGCCGCATCCTTGACACGCTGCCAACCGATAGGATTCACGTTGCCTTCCTGTCCGCTGTAGTCATGCTGGAAGGAAGCATCCCAGATGGCATTGACCTCTGTTCCATTGACGGTCCACGTTGCATCCGAGATAGCCTGAGTGGCAGCCTGTACATCTTCCTGGCTGTTAGAAGCCTCCGGATCAATGGCCTGTGCAGCTTTCAGGGCAGCGATAGCCTCAATATTGTTGTAGGGGGCATATTCACCTTCATCGAAACCAATCTTCTTGGCTGCGATGGCCTCGGCGAGTGCTTGGTAGTCCTCAGCGGTGGCAGGTGTGAAGGCCTCCTCGGGAGTCAAATCGCGCACCTTCGTGTACTTCACATTCTTGAAGCTCAGCCAGCTGATGTTGGTACCATTGATAGCGAAAGTGATATTGAGGTCACCATTCTTGACAAGGCCCTCAGCGGTCAGTTCCTTGGCATAGCCGTCGGAGTACTCGGTGGCATCGGCGAAGGGCACGACCTCACCGCCATTCACTTGCAGCGAGATACCGTCGTAGCCAGCATCGTCGCCAGTCTTGTTGTTCATGACACGCACGAAGGCTGTGACGCTATACAAGCCATTCTCCAGACCTGTCACTGCAGCGCTGATGGTATTGTCAGCCAACTTCTCATTGTCGGCGACCCAGTACTGCAAGAACGGTGTCTTCATGCCGGAAGAACCTACGGCATCACCCTCCACAGACCAGAAGTTGCCGACCAGCACATCATTCGTGCTTGTCCAAGCGCTGGTGATGAAGGGAATAGAAGCAGGTGCGGGGGTCACACCCCAGCCAGCAATGTTGAGTGTGCGCTCGAGGTCATTGGCTTCTGTGGTTGACAGTGTGTTCTCATTGTATGCGGTTTGCGCAGTGCTGATGGCGGTGGAGAAAGTCTCAAATGCCTCAGCAGTGTACACATTCGTGCCCTCCAGAATAGCGGCCGCTGCAGTCAATACCGCCGGCACCTTTGCATAGGCGTCGACAGATGCCTGTGCCTCAGCGATGGCAGCCAACAATGCGTTGTAGGTGTGGATATTCTTATCAGCCTGGAAAGCAGCCTCTGCATCAGTCTGTGCTGTTGCTGCTGCAGTGCTCATCTTACCATCGGCAAGCGTATAGAGATAATCCTCAGCCACATAGGTCAGAGTAACATTATCGTATGCAATCCAGTTACCTGTGCAGTTGTCCTGCAGGAACTTGATGGTCAAAGCCTCTTTGTCTGCAAGCTTAATATAAACTTCATAATTGCCCTTAGCACCGATTTCTGTCTGCTCTGCATTGGCGCAAAGGAACAGACCCGTACCAGCAGCACCACCATTGTACTGTTCAATGTTCTGTGCATCGGCAGTAATCTTATATATGCCTGCGGGGAGAACGATGGCATCGCGGGTCAGAGAACCAGAACCGAGAGCAACACCATTCTTCCAACGCTCAACGAAGTATGTGTTGTTGAAGTTGCCGTTGTTTGCCACGCTACCTCCATCGACGGAAGTCCAACCATTGAGGTTGTTCAGCTGGAAGTCGGCATTAGTGACAAAGCTGGTCAGGTCAACATTAGTATTCTCACCGATAGCCGCAACAATCTGATTGTATTGTGTGTAGTTTGCAGCAGCAGCTTGGGCTGCCTTAGTAGCAGCATTGAGGTTAGCTATGGCTGTTTCGTAAGCCGCGATGGTTGCCGTTGAGGGTTCCACAATGTTGGCGTTGATAGCATCGGTCAGGGCATTCTTGTCCGTATCAAACATATCAACGGTAAGATAAGCCTGTGCAGCAGCAAGTGCGTTATTATAGCCGGGAGTCATGTAAGAAGCAGCTACGGTCTCTGAGAAGGTCTCAAGCTTGAAACCCTTCCACACAGTCCAGTGGTCACCCGTGGTAGCATCAGCGGTCAGACCAATGGTAACGTCAGCGACATCGGTAAGAGTAAAATAGACGGTGTTTACGCCATTACCTGCATTAAACCATACGGCGCAATCAGAACGACTATTCACGATGCCATCCTCTGCAATAAGAGTTCTCTTTTCACCTGCGTAAACATTACCCTGCATGTTTGTACGCTGCACTGCTATAACCGTGAGGCGATAGCTACCGGCAGGGAGATTGGCGAGTGTCTGATGGAAGTCAGCACCTGACTTATTCCAATATTCGCACACATCGTCTGAAGCTGAACCGAAATCTGTGCCCTCCCAACCGTCCTTAGTTTGGGCTGTCGGGTTGGTGATGGTGAAATCGGTAATGTCGTAACAGGCAAGCTCCGCGATAGATTTGTGGAGGGCAGAGATGCAGGTTTCAATAAAGGTCTCCTCGGTCGCAGAGGCAACGGCTTCGTTCTGTGCATTGATAATCGCCACATCCACTCCCGCGATAGCAGCATCCTCGGCAGCGACAAGATAGGCAGCGTAGGGAGCGACCAATGTCTTGGCCTCAGCTACAGCATTGGTAAGATTATTGAAAGCGGCAATCGTTTTGGTACTCTCCAGTGTTGACTGCAAAGCATTAAGGTTCGTGGTCACAGCAGCCGGAATAGTCCCTACCGCTGGAATAGTGGCAACAAGCGCTGTGATATCACCATCTTCAACCTGGTCGCTGTAGTATGTGATAGCGAACTGGCCAAAGGGATTCCAAATATAGCCGTTATCACCCATCCAACCATCAGCAACCACGCCAAGGGCCAATGTGCCGTCGGTGACATAAGTATAGAAACTCTGAGTATAGCCATTCGCTTTAGTGATACCGGAGCGAGCATTGGCCTTGGCGGGAACGTCAATCCAATGGAGAAATTCTAACTTAGAATCGTTGGCATAAACGAATGCCGGACTACTTGTGTTTTCAGATGCCAGTTTCTCTGCAACGGTGTTAGACGAAGGACGATATGTACCTACGAATTCGACCTTGTAAAGACCGTTGGGTAAGCTGGTAACAGTCTGGGTCGCATAACCGCAACCATTCCAGAACTCAGCGCAACCGCTACCGATACCAGCACCCTCACCACGTTGTGAGATTTTACCATGCGTCCATCCGTCCCAGTTGGAACCTATGGTGGGGTTCGTGATGCTGGCGGTGTAGTCCTTGCCGATGTAATCCGTTTCTAAGATTGCCTCTAAAGCCGAAACGGTGCTGGCACTATAACCTAGATTAGCGGCATAAGTGGCAGCTTTGCTGTCCTTGTACGCCTGAATCGCAGCGTCGTATTCGCTTTTGGTGAGGAACCTCCAGATTGTAGCGGCGGCGGCATCCGTCGTTTTATTAATGGGTTTTTCCTTGTAGGCATTCTCTGCACTATTATTGAGCAGATAATTGCCGCCAGTACTGATGAGATAGCCACCTTCAGCTGCTGTGAGTGTCCATTCCGCAAGGGCTTGGTCAACGTAAACATCAACTCCAAGGCCCACACTGGCATTCTTAACAGTGTTCCACATGATGTTTTTAAGTTTGTAAACACCATCGGACACGAACTCTACCTGGAAGCCGAGTCCGCCGACATCCTGAGCGACAGCCTTGGTTGACCAGTCATCGCCCTGACTAATGAACTGTCCGGAACCAACATCCTGAATCCAGTACACGGTTCCGTCTGTCAGTTGGGCTTTTGCGCCTAAACTGACCATAGCTGCCAGCGCAGCTATTAAAAACGTTTTTAGTTTCATCTGTTAGTTAATAAATAAAGTTGTTAATAAAAAGCGTAAATTTGGGGGCAAAGGTAGTGATTTTTGCTGATGCAACAAGCATTTTGGTGAAAAAGTGTAAGATGAACACAAAAAAAGCGGGGCGACCTTTTTGGCCGCCCCACTCTATCGGGAATTCATTTTGTGCGATTTAATCGCGGCAGAACGAACTTTTTACTTAAACGATACCTTTTTGCCATTGACGATGTAGATGCCACCCTTCACCATCTTCTCCACCTTGCGGCCGGAGAGATCGTAGATGGTACCTACATTCTGAGCACCCTTGATATCCTTGATGCCGACAGCTTTCTTGTAAGCTGCGATAGCATCTGCGTTAATACCGAAGTAGATGTCGTCAGTCATCCTTGAATTGGAAGTCTGAGTGATGTGGAAGACAGGAGTGTCATTCTCACTGGCCTGATAGCCACGGAGAGATACCTCATAGCTGAGAGAATACATACCCTGCTGAGCAGTGGCAGTGCCATCGAAGGTATAGCTCAGCGCACCTGTTTCGTCAGATGTTACGACAACGCCTTTAATCGTGAGCTCAGGAATAGGCATTCCAACAGGCCATGTGAAGCCGTTCTTGAAGATGATGTCCACCTTGTTCTCACCGGCCTCTGCGATAGCGAGGGTCTGGTCTGTAACTGTGGTCTCACCCATCTGAGCGCCTGCGGCGTTCGTGACGGTCTGCTCGATGACGCCCTGATACTCTGTAGGAGCAACCTTGAAGACAACGGTGATGGTGACATCGCCAGCAGGCATCGTGAAGGATGCCTGGTTGCCCTCTTCGGGTTCCTCGAACTCATGCTTCTCTTCGCCGACAGTCCAGTAAGCCTCGTCAACCATGTAGCCTTCGGCAGGTGTTACGGTCACATTCACCGTCTCACCTTCGGCTGCAGTGGTCTTATCAGCTTCCACAATACCGTTCTGATGGTCGGCGATATTGACAGCGTACGTTGTAACAGCAGCCTCGAGACCAATATTATGGAGTTCTGCACCCATGCCATTAGCAATCACCTCATCAGGTTCGCCATCGCCGGCTCCTGGCTTCACGAGCTGAGCAGCCACGATAGCGATGGTCTGGTAGTTATAGCCGGGCTTCAGAGCAACGGGGAACTCAGTCTCGCCGAGCGGGATGTAGAAAATCTCGCCCCTTACGAAATGCTCAGGTATCATGCCAACGTAACCTGGTGTTGAGCCAGATACCAATACCGTCACCTTCACCTTCAGGTCATCAGCGTTGTAGCCATTAACTTCGAGGTTCTCAGCGCTGTAGTTGACCATCAGCTTGAAGTCAGAGGGATACATCTTAGGCTCAGCCTGCGTACCGTCCTCAGCATTGAGGGTCGGGCCATTGAGGACGACACCGGGAAGTGCCCATTCCTCAATTGTCCAGACACCATTGTTGGCAGCAGTCTTATTAGCATAAACTGCAGAACCGGCCGTGGTGTTGTCCGTGCCCATGAGACCGTTAGCGCCCTGGAGGGTGTAGCCACCCTCTACGAGGTTCGCGTTGATGACGTATGCCTCATTGAGATTCTCAGTGGTAGCCAGCGTCCATGTATTGGCCGTTGTCTTGAAGACATACTTACCGTCTTCGTTGGAGAGCGCAAAACCACCCTCAACAGCGGTGAAGAATACCTTCGCACCTTCCTCAATGGTCACAGTGCCATCATTGATGGAGAGGTTACCCTCTGCGCTGTTGTTCTTGATGGCATAAGCCTGGTCAGCTGCAGGAGTATTGAGAGCTGCATCGTAAGCTGCGCTTGCATCAGCAAGAGCGGCAATAGCAGCCTGCAACTGATCAAGGGTAGCCTCTTCATTATTGGCAACAGCATCCTGCGCTTCGACGACATCAGCGAATGCACGGAACGCAGCAGAGGGCTTCTGGAACAGCTGGTCGCCTACATTCTCCATAGCATTTATCGTCGCTTGAGCTACACTCAGTGCACCCTTCAGCTCGCTGCGAACAGCTTCTCTCTGATCGGTGATGATGTTGATGCAGTCGAAGAAGAGGTGAGGAGCATCGCCATTACCATTGTTCGTCATCGTGTAACCCAGTGAGAAGACACCGTTAGTAGTCTTATCCAAGGTGAAGGTGACGGTCTCAGTGGTCCATGTGTTGACGGCATAAGCCTTGGCAGGAGCCAGATACTCAGTACCATCACTTGCGATGAAACCAATCAGGCTCTTAGCGGGAACTTTCGTACCGCCTACGGAGTTATAGACAGGAATCTCCAGAGTGTAGGTGCCGGCATCCAATGTGACGGGCTGCGTGTACTGGACAGTAGACGTCCAGACAGCCACCATGCCGAGGCCCTTACCGTTGGAACCCTCGGGACCTGCAGCAGGAGCAACGTTGGCTGAGCCGCCGATCCAAGCCGTAGAACCGTATGCTACAACAGCACCGGCACGCTGGTCGAGTTCGCCGCGGCTACCACCTTCTGTCTCGGGAGCTACGTTGTCAGAGGGGGTGAGAGCCGTCCAACCGTCCACAGCCTGTGCACCGAAGTAAGTGGTGCTGTTCGTGGTCATATCCTTGGCGTATGTGCATACACCATTGTCAATAGCCTCCGTTTCTGCGAAGTCGAGGTTGGTGGGTGCAGGATTCGTAGGCTCTACCAGTGTGATTGAATTCAACTTGGCAACATACCAGTTAGCACCATCAGCGATGTTCTGCAAGCCATACTCAAGAACACCATCCTTAACGAAGGTCGTAAGCGTGCGAACATAGTTTGCAGGTGTGCAAGCAGCTTGGTCCTCAACGGTGATATCCTCAGTTGCCTCATTGGCATAAATCTGAGCAATATTCTCTCCAAATGCAGATGCACCACGAGCATGATTAGCAACAGCTATGAACTCTACCTTGTAGAAGCCTGCGGGCAGGCCTTCCACCTTCTGATACATCACCTTACCTTTCGTGTATGACCCGTCTGTGTATGTCTCTGTGCAACCTTGATAGTTGCCGGGGCCGTTACCTTGCGGACAAGTCCAGGCGAGGTTCTCTGCGAACAATGTCATGTCAGCGCCAGCCTTTGTCTGAGCCTTACCCAGAGCAGGCAGAGCTGCAGCGACAGTAGCCTGGGCAGCAGCGAAGTCAGGAATAGCCACATCGGTGAAGGCAGCCTTCACGCCAGCGACAGCAGCCTCATAGGTAGCGATGGCCTCGTTGCCCTCTGCCACGTGCGCCTTGTACTCTTCGCCCTTAGCCAGCAACTCTGCAATAGGAGCGTAAGCCTTGGCCTTGGCAGCGATAGCGTCGAGGGCAGCAATAGCGTCGAGATAATCGTTTTCGGTATCGAACTTGTTATCGTAGTCGTTGAGTGCGCCTTCAATGTCAGTATAGAGAGCGGCAGGAACTGTTGATTCCTCAATAGCGCGAACAGCTGCCACATGAGGAGCCAGAGCATCGTCTGCATCCACAGTAGCAATCACGCTCTTCAACTGTACGAAGTGCCAGTTGGTAAGACCGACTTCCTTATAGATACCGATCTTTACCTTGCCGTCCTCGCCAACAACGATGCCCTCCAGCTTAGCCGTGGGAACAGCCTCTTCGCCGCCACGGTTATTGAAGTTATCCTCAATAAGGCAGGGAATATACTTCTTCACTGTTGAACCATCAGCCGTCATAGCATAGAGATATACGGCCTTCTGGGAAGCCTCATCGCCCTCTGCGAAGTCTGTGGTCATGTCACTGCGACCTGCGGTCAGGTTTGCCGCACCATAGAGTTCTATGGAATAAGTTCCAGCAGCAAGGCCTGTGACAGTCTGATACATCACGTCACCTGTAGCCTGCTTAACAGCCTGGCCTTCTACATAGTTTTCAATCAACTGAACTTTTTTACCGTTAACTGTAACCGCAGGACCAAACTTGCTTGCTACTACACCACATTTAGCGCTTGTACCGCTAATCCAGTTCGAAACATTTGTCAAGGCCGCGAACTGGCTCGTCAGGTCGGTTTCAATGTAAATCTTACCATCGAAGGTTGCGGAAATGGTGACATTGGCAGCGGGCATGACGAAGGTGTTGTCATCAGCCACCTTAACCTCTTCTTCATTCGCCATGACGGTCAGGGTCTTCATGCGGAAGCCCTCAGCGGGTCGGATGCTGAGGCTGATGTCCTCGGCAGCATAGGCAATGGTCTTGCTGACTTCGATGCTACCATTCACGAGGCCGTCAGCCACGGTGATGGTGTATGTGGGAACGGCCTCCACCTTGAAGGCGCTACCACCATCGTTAGCAGCATTAGCGCTATTCCAGTAGCCGAGAACGCCCTTGTTGCTGGCATCATTCATGTAGTTCATGTCGCCGACATGGAGCGTGAAGCCATTAGCGTTCTTACCCAGCGCCCAAGCCTGTTCAGTCTCGGTGAAGGAAGGATTGCTGGCTGTAGCTGTCAGGAAGAGACCACGACCAGCAGCACGGTTGATGACCTTGACACCATAAGGACTGCCGACGAATGCCCACTGTCCATAGACGCTCTCGTCCTTGGTGCTACCATTCAACTTGTAGGGAAGAGCATCACCATAGGAAGCCCACTTGTTGCGGAGGTTCATGTAGTACCACTTGGCCTCGTCGTAGCTCGTTGAGAACTCGAACGGCATATCGCCTAATGTAGCGGTGACAGTGATTTCCTCGCCATCAGCAGAGATGGTCTCCTTGTCAGGTGTCAAAGAGGAGATGAAAGCATTCTGCAGAGAGGCAGGTACGTTCACAGAGCCGCCAACCTGTGCCCCAGCAGACTTTGTAGCAATCACGTTGCCGTCGAGGACGACTTTGTAGGTGACCACGACATCTGTTGCGGGCACAGCCTCGACAGCCCACTTGGAGCCGGCATCGGTAGCGCCAAGGGAACTATTCCAATAGCCCAGGTTGCCTGCGCCGCTGGCATCGTTGATGTAGAGGGTAGCGCCAGACTCACTGCGAACGCTGAAGCCATCGCCATTAGGAGCAAGAATCCAACGAGCCTTCACATCGGTAGCGGGGTCAGCCTTCTGCATGACGGGCTGATCGGCAGCATACAGCACCTTAGCCTCGCCTGCCTCCTTATTGATGATGGAGAGCTTGTAGGGGTTACCCACGAAGGCCCACTTGTAGGCGTTGGACTTCTCGTTGGTAGCGTTGGTGGAGTAGCGACCGCTGGCATCCTTCACATTCTCGTCTGCACGGACATACTTGCTGCCACGGAGAGTAGCGTAGTACCACGTAGCATCATTGTAGCTGGCAGAGAGGGTGATGGGCAGGTCGTAGGAGACGGTGACATTGACATCGTTCTTACCCTCCTTGACAGTGGTCTCTGTCACATTATAGGTGCAGTAAGCGCGCTTGAGGCTCTCGGGAAGCGCATTGATGACATCACCCTTGAAAGCAGGAGCAAAGTCGGTGGAGAAGACGACGTCATGCTCATCGGAGATAACATATCTAACGAAGGCCGTTGGATTGTAATATTCCTCCAAGCGTGCGATGGCCTCTGTAGCATCGAAGTCCTCATCGACAACGGTGATAGCATAGGTGTTGCCACCAGCACCGCCCTCAAAGTTCTTCCAGGTGTTCATGTACAGATTCTTGCCGCCATCCATGTTCAGCCAGTTGGTCCAGCTGTCCTCGAGGTAGTAGGGATAGGCTTCAATCTCTGTGTTACCAAGCTTCACGCCCTTAACAATTTTCGAGAAGTCACGGTCGCTTTCCAAGGCTGCATTTCCGGTCGTACCGGCCATAGCATCCGTTGTGTGGCAGACAAACGCCTTGTTGGTCACGTCGTAGAGATAGGTGTCCTCGTTGAAGGGAATGATAGCAAACACGGAAGCAGACTCTGCATCGGCCACACCGGCAATCTTAGTGCCATCGCCGGCAACATAGCCGCGGGCGCAGTTGAGCTTGAAGCTCTGCACGGTGACGGGAGCTGCAACGGGAACGACCTTCAGGCATTTTTCAATCCATGTTTCATCGCCATCGAAGTTCGGACGGCAGTAAACGATGTACTCACCATCGGCCTCAACAACGTATTCGTTGCCAGAGCCAGCGGGGAACCAGTTAATCGGCTCAACACCATAGCTGGAAGCCACCTTGATGCCATCATTAGCCTTGAACGACATCGTGAGGGAGAACTCCTTGATGTGTTCAGTCTTTTCCAGCTCTTCATCCATTGTCATCTTGTTGGCCTCGACGATGCCCCATTCGGCCATCGAGCCGGTGACATAGAAGCCTAACTCGGGTTCGGGAGTGGGCTCCTTCTCCTCCTCGATAGTGATGGGCCAGAATTGGAGCTGATCGTTGTACTTACCGATAGCACCAATGATCTGATAGGTCTTGCCCGCTTCTGCAGCGGCAAATGTAAGGCCGAACTGGTTATAGCCGGCTGTGCCGTAGGCTACAGAGATATCCTTGTCCTCGTTGTTGACAACGGCATACATCTTCTTGCCGTCGAAACTGTAGGAAGTGACATTCTTCAGTGCCACAACTGCATTGAGACTTCTACTGGAGAAATCAGGATAGAAGACGGGCTGAGCGGGAGAGTCTTTCACGACGATATTCTCGTCGGGAATGAGTTCCGGCAACTGCTTGTAGATGCTCACAGTGCCCTGCCAGTTGGCAGAAACATACTTGCCGACCGCAGCAGCGGCGGTCTTTGAGCCTGTAGAGTCATAAATCAAACCGAAGTCTTTGCCGTCATAGAGATACACATACTTGTCATTGGGTTTGGCAACGATGAACGCATCCTCAGTGTAGATGAAGGGAGTACCACTCTCCAGCGCATTCAGTGCTGAGAAGGAGGAGTAGCTCTCTCTCTTCGTGAACGTGGCAGTAGCTACTGCACTGACGTCCTCACCCTTGACGGCGATAGCCTTAACCGTACAGGTGTTTTGCACACGGAAACCACTAGGCTGGTACTCCATCTGTTTTTCTGCAGGATCACTCCCGTCCAATGTATAGTACATTGTAGCACCATCAGTCTCACAAGAGAGTGTCACTAACTGAACGTTCTGGAATGTACCACCATTAGGTGAAATCACGGGCGTTGCAACGGCAGCGTCAGCAACTTGCTTCAAGAGATACACATCCGTTTGTTCTGTTGTATAGCATGCAAAACGAGGGCTTGAAGCATTCCAACGGATACGGCGAGTGTTGTCAGCTGCATTGAGGATATCAGCTGTTCCATCCGTATCAAACGACACATTCCATGATGAATTGGCATCCAAGGTCTCACTGGTATTCAAAGAATTACCAGATGACCAAGCAAGATAGACATCGCCATTCTGCAATGCAAATGTCCCGTTTTCAGAACCTGCCACTACAGTGAGCGGGTAGAGCGCTTCGGGAGTTGTCGTATAAGCTGCGCCTATGCCATAGGGCGTTTTTGCGTCGGAAATAGATTGCAACTCATAAGCTGCAGCTTCTTTTTCCATAGCCAGTACAACAACATCACCCACTGCAAGAGTCGTGGCCTTTTCCCATGCGGCCTGAGCATTCAGTACACCCAAGAGAGCAAGGAGAGAAAGTAAGAACTTTTTCATTGTGATTTGTTTTGATTTAGTTGAGTTAATTTTCCTTGCCGCCGGCTTGTGGGCGAGGGGGTAAGAGAGGTAAATGTGCCGCGGCTGCAAGCCGTTTTCAGTCTTCCCGTCTGAGGGGTAAGGCCAGCCGCGTTGTCTGTGTTTTGTACTTTCCTTTTGGGTAAATGATTGAATATGTAAGTTTTGAGTGAGTGAATAAATATGGTAAATAAAGTGATATCAACATCAAAACGGGGCACAATGAGCCCATATCCGCGACAAAGATATTGATTTATTTTTAAACAGCAAAAAAATTATGGTAAAATTGATTGAGGAAAGGGGAAAACATATAAACAAGAAGGCAATGTCTGCGCGCTGATGGCGCCGACTAGGGTGACAGCCCCTACCCTTGGCCCCCTTTTAAAGGGGGGCCTACGGGTGGGGCTACACCCGACTTTGTGGGGCTGCGCCCGACCTTTTTCGAGCTGATAACCCTTAGCACTTACGCCCTAAACCCTTAAGCCTTTTGCCACAAACCCTTAACGCTTTTTCTCTTTACCCTTAAGCCTTCATATATTAACCATTTCATCTTAAATTTTTGTTCTAACAAGAGCCCCACAAACAACGATGGAATGGTAGTCCTTATTTATTTTTCATGAAACGGAACCGGACTTGTCCGACTCCTCGTCTTCGGGCTGGAACATAGAGAAGAAGGGGAGATAGGGGGCTACGCGGTTAGCGGCAAAGAAAAGGATGCGATGCGGGAGACGGAGGGAAGCGAAGAGTGAACTGTGAGCAGTGAAAGATGAATGATGAACAGTGGAGGTCTTACCTTGAAACGCCTGGATCTGCAGATAGAGGAGGACGGCAGCATTGAGGGAGGCGAGGAAGTCGCTGACAGGGAGGCTAAGCCAGATGCCGTCCAGCTCGGCTAGGCCCAGCAGGGGCATGAGTTCCGGCAGCAGGAGCAGACAGGGGACGAGGAAGATGAGCTGGCGCGTGAGAGAGAGGTAGATGCTCTTGCCGGCCTGCCCGATGCTCTGGAAGAAGTTGCCCGTCACCATTTGGAAGCCAATGATGGGGAACAGCGCCACGTCGATGCGCATACCGTGGGCGGCGATGGCTATTAGTCCTTCGTCGGTAGTAAAGAAACTCACGATGAATTCGGCAAAAAACTCGCACACAAGGAAACCCGTAGTCATCACCACAGTGGCATAACCTATGGTCTTGTAAAGCACCTCCTTCACGCGATTCTGCAGCTGTGCACCGTAGTTATAGCCGGCGATAGGTTGCATGCCCTGGTTGAAGCCCATAACTATCATGGCGAAGAGGAAGAGAACACGGTTGACAATGCCATAGGCACCCACAGCCAGGTCGCCGCCATACGCCACCATGCCGCGATTGATGAGCAGTACGACAAGGCACGAGCAGGCATTCATCAGAAAAGGCGAGAGACCGATGCTCAGGATGCCACCCACAATGCGGGTCTTCAGTGCAAGCGTATCCCTGCGGATAAAGACCACTTCCACAGGGCGCGAGAAGATCCACAGCTGCCAGCACAGCGACACGCACTGCGAGATGACGGTGGCAACGGCGGCACCCTTGATGCCCATATCAAGGCCGTAGATGAAGATGGGGTCAAGGGCTGTATTGAGAAGCACCGTGAGAATTGTAGCCGACATCGCCGTGCGGGGGTGGCCTGCAGAGCGCAGGACAGCGTTGAGACCGAAATACAGATGCGTGAAGATATTGCCATAGAGAATCCACTCCATGTACTCACGGGCATAGGGCAGCGTCTGGTCTGAAGCGCCAAAGAAGCGGAGGATAGGGTTCAGGAATGCTAGGAGAGCGACCATAAAGAAGAAACCGATGAGCACATTGAGCGTCAGGCAGTTTCCGAAATAATGTTGTGCTTCCTCGCGATTTTTCTGGCCCAAACGCACGCTGATCATCGTGGAGGTGCCCACGCCCACCATCGCGCCGAAAGCAGCACTGAGGTTCATCAGCGGGAAGGTGATGGCGAGACCCGCTATGGCCATCGCTCCCACGCCCTGACCGATGAACACGCTATCGACCATATTGTACAATGACGATGCCGTCATCGCGATGATGGCGGGCACTGCATATTGCATCAACAACGAGCCAATCGGCTTGGTGCCCAACTCCAAAGTCCTGTCGTGATTCATAATTTATCTTATTTTCGGCGCAAAGATAGTAAAAAAAGGACAAGAAGATGCTTGGTTATCTAAAAAAAGCACTATCTTTGTGGCAAGATTAGACAATGAAAAACTGAAATAATGAATATCCGCTTTGACATTGAGTACCGCACCATCTACGGCGAGGATCTCTTTCTGAACATTCTGGGACACGACGGCAGCGCATCGCCCCATGCCATGCACACGCGCGACGGCATCATCTGGAGCATCGAGCTGGATGTGCCGCAAGCCATTGACTATTACTACACCGTAACGTGGGAAGGCCGAGAGAAGCGGTCGGAATGGATGCTGTGTCCACACAGCTTCGACCCCAAGGAGGTGTCCGACCCCACGGTGCCGGCCGTGCAGCGCGACGCCTGGATGGATGCCCCCGACAACTTCCGCATTGCAGGCACGCTAATTCCCGTGTTCTCCCTGCGCTCACGCCGCAGCTTCGGTGTCGGTGACTTCGGCGATTTGCGTCAGATGGTGGACTGGGTGGCATCCACGGGCCAGCGCATCCTGCAGATCCTGCCCATCAACGATACCACCAACTCGCACACCTGGTCCGACTCCTACCCCTACTCCTGCATCAGCGTTTTCGCGCTGCACCCGCAGTATGTGGAGCTGAGCGCCCTGCCACCCCTGCACCACGAAGCTGACCGCAAGCGCTTTGAGATGCTACGTCAGGAGCTCAACGCACTGCCACAGCTCGACTACGAGCGCGTGAACGCGGCCAAGCTGGAGTATCTGCAACTGCTGTATGAGCAGGAGGGGGAGAAGATGCTGAAGAGCAAAGCCTACCACACCTTCTTCGAGGAGAGCAAGGAGTGGCTGGTGCCTTATGCAGAGTTCTGCGTGAAGAAAAGGCCAGCCAGCGCCCCCATCCTCAACGGCGGGGTGTCCTTCTACTACTTCGTGCAATTCATCCTCGCCTCTCAGCTTGCCGCCGTCCATTCTTACGCACGCACACGCGGCGTGTTACTAAAAGGTGACATACCCATCGGCGTGGCGCGCGACGGTTGCGACGTGTGGCAGGAACCGCGTTACTTCAACCTCAACGGCCAGGCGGGCGCGCCGCCAGATGACTTCGCCACTGACGGACAGAACTGGGGCTTCCCCACCTATAACTGGGACGAGATGTTGCGCGACGGCTGCGCATGGTGGGAGCGCCGCTTCCGAAATATGTCACGCTACTTTGATGCCTATCGCATCGACCATGTCCTCGGTTTCTTCCGCATCTGGGAGATTCCCGTGCCCATGCAAAGCGGGCTATGGGGACAGTTCCAACCTGCACTGGCACTCACGCGCGATGAAATTCATGCCTACGGGCTGCTGGAGAGCACGCTGAAGAAGCATACAGCACCTATCATCAGCCCACATTCTGACTCTCCCCGTGGGGAAGCCAACTACCTGTTCCTGCGTGACCATAAGAACCCAGAGCTGTTTCACCCGCGCATCGCGGCACACAAGACAGAGGCATACAAGAACATGAGCCCGCAGGAGAAGGAAGCCTTCAACCGTCTCTATGAAGAGTTCTTCTACCATCGCAACAACCAGTTCTGGTATGAGGAAGCGATGCTGAAACTGCCGAAGTTGGTGAAGGCCACACGCATGCTGTGCTGCGCCGAGGACCTCGGCATGGTACCGGAATGCGTGAAATGGGTGATGGACGAACTGGACATCCTCAGCCTCGAGATGGAATCTATGCCAAAAGAACCGTGGGTACGCTTCGGACAGGTAGAGCGCAACCCCAAACGCAGCGTAGCCACCATCAGCAGTCACGACACGCCCACCCTGCGCATGTGGTGGGACGAGAACGAGGAACGCACACAGGACTACTACAACAACATCCTCGGCCACGAAGGGCCGGCACCGCATCCGCTGTCAGGCGCACTGGCAGCAGAGATTATACAACGCCACCTCGACTGCCCGTCGATGCTGTGCATCATCAGCCTACAGGACTGGCTGGCCATCGATGAGATACTGCGCAACCGCGATGCCAACGCCGAGCGCATCAATGTGCCTGCGGATCCGCACCACTACTGGCGCTACCGCATGCACATCAACATTGAGGACCTGCGCCACGACAAAGCCTTTGCCGAACGCATCCGTGAGATGGTGGTGAAGGGGAACAGATAAAAAACAAATCGCCCGCCAGTTGTCTGGCGGGCGATTTGTTTTATCATATTCCCGATTTAACCGAGGAAACTCAGCAGGATACCTGCAGCGACAGCGGAGCCGATTACACCGGCAACGTTCGGCCCCATGGCGTGCATGAGAAGGAAGTTGCGCGGATTGGCCTTGGCGCCTTCGGCCTGTGAGACACGCGCGGCCATAGGCACGGCACTGACACCGGCAGAGCCGATGAGCGGGTTGATTTTCTCCTTCACGAACAGGTTCATGAACTTAGCCAGCAGCACGCCACCTGCGGTGCCCACACCGAAGGCGATGATGCCAAAGACCAGAATCTTGATGGTCTGTACGTTCAGGAAGGCCTCAGCGGTGGCGGTGGCGCCTACGGTGGTGCCGAGGAAGATGACGATGATGTTGTTCAGCTCGTTCTGTGCGGCCTTGCTCAGACGCTCCACGACACCGCTCTCCTTCATCAGGTTACCCAGCATCAAGCAGCCAATGAGGGTGGCAGCACTCGGCAGGATAAGGCTGACAATAATCGCCACGATGATGGGGAAGAGAATCTTCTCGCGCTTGCTGACCTCGCGCAGCTGCTTCATCTGGATCTTACGCTCCTTCTCGGTCGTCAGCGCACGCATGATGGGCGGCTGGATAACGGGCACGAGTGCCATGTAGGAGTAGGCTGCCACGGCGATGGGGCCGAGGAGATGGGGAGCCAGTTTGGAGGTGAGGAAGATAGCCGTGGGGCCGTCAGCACCACCGATAATGCCGATGGAAGCGGCTTCTTTCATGTCGAAGCCCATGAAATCGAGCTGCATGAAGAGGAAGGTGGCGAAGATACCCAGCTGTGCGGCAGCGCCGAGCAGCAGGCTCTTGGGGTTGGCAATCAGCGGACCGAAGTCTGTCATGGCGCCTACGCCCAGGAAGATGAGACAGGGATAGACCCCCATCTTCACACCGATATACAGGATATCAAGCAAACCACCCTCAGCCACGATATGGCGATAGCTGTGGTAGTAGGGGCTTGAGGCATTCAGAAACTCATTGTTCCACATCTCGGTGTGGAAGAGGCCTGCAGAGGGGATGTTGCTGAGCAGCATACCGAAGGCGATAGGCAACAGCAACAGCGGTTCGTACTCCTTCTTGATGGCCAGATAGAGCAACAGGCAGGCTATGCAGATCATCACTGCATTCTTCCAACCGTCGCCCACGAAGAAGCTTGTCAAGGCCATGTCATTCCAGAACTTCGTCATCGCAGAGGCGAAGTCGAAGTCTTGGGCTTGAAGAGAAAGCGGGAGCATGAACAGCATGAGCAGCAGCAGACCCACCCCCCTGCCCCTCCCTTGTAGAGAGGGGAGTAAATACTCTCGCAGGTTGTTTATTATTCTATTCATTGTTTATTATTATTTCTGTTATTCAAAAGTAACCACTCCCTCCCTACAAGGGAGGGTGAGGGGTGGGTCTTTATGCTGTCTCTACCAGCGCTTGACCGCTCTGTACCTGATCGCCTACGGCTACCTTCACAGCGGTGACCTTACCACCGAACTCGGCGGTGATGTTGTTCTCCATCTTCATGGCTTCCATGACCACGACGGTGTCACCGGCAGCAATCTCCTGACCGACAGCTACACATACCTGCTTGATGGTGCCGGGCAGAGGAGCATCTACTGTGTGAGCACCAGCGGCAGGAGCTGCGGCAGCAGGAGCTGCAGCGGGTGCAGCCTTGGGGGCGGCTGCAGCGGGGGCGGCTGCGGGCTTCTGTGCAGGAGCCTGTGCAGGTGCTGTCTGAGGCACTGCCAGACCTTCGAAGTCCACGAGGGCATCGCCCTGGTTGACGCTGGCACCTACACCGACGTGTACTTTACGCACGATGCCGTCGGCCTCGGCGGTGATGCTATTCTCCATCTTCATAGCTTCCATGGTGAGGAGCGTGTCGCCCTTCTTCACCTTGTCGCCTTCGCGAACGAGCACCTTGGTGATGGTGCCGGGCAGGGGAGCGGCTACAACGTTGGAGGCAACGGGAGCAGCAGCGATGGGTTTCGTGGCCACAGGAGCTGGAGCGGCAGCGTGGCTGATAACAGGACGCGGAGCCTGCTTCACGAGCTCAGGCACCTCCACGGAATACGTGGTGTCGTTGAGGGTGACGGCCAACTTTCCGTCTTCCTGAGGAACCACGGTAGCCTTGATTTCTTTGCCGTCGATATTGAATTTGAATTCTTTCATGATTGCGGACCCCCTCCCCGCTCCCCCTGTAGGGGGAGAGTAGAATGTGTCTGACTATTGAGAGGTTATAGGGTCATTCTTTTAGATGTTTACTATTCTTGAATGGTAACCACCCCCTCCCTCACAGGGAAGGTGAGGGGAGGGCCTTTTACAGGTGCTTGTTCAGCTCGGCATGCCAGAGCGGATGGTCGGAATGGTGAATGGTGATGATGCCACTCTCTTCGTCGTGGCGGCCCTGCATATAGAGATAGACGGCCGTGGCGATGGCAGCATTGCGTGTGTTCTCGGCAATCTCCTCTTTCTCCACCACGTTCTTCACGGCCTCCACACCCGTCAGCACTTTGTCACGCGTCTTGCGCGTCACGGTGCTGAAGATGGAGAGGACGAAGAAGAGCACGATAAGAATTACGAAGACCGTACCGATGCCCAGTCCTGTCATCAGCCATACAGTGGACCAGTTGGTTGTTAGGATTGTCATAGGGCGGAAGGTTTAAAGAGGAATATTACCGTGCTTCTTTGCGGGATTCGTCAGACGCTTGTCAGCGAGCTGCGAGAGTGCGCGGATGATGCGGAAACGTGTGTTGCGCGGCTCGATGACATCGTCGATGTAGCCGTACTTGGCAGCGTTGTAGGGGTTGGCGAAGAGCTTGGTGTATTCGGCCTCCTTCTCGGCGATGAACTCCTTAGCAGCCTCGGGACCTTTCTCCTCCTTGATGGCCTTGGCCTCCTTGGCATAGAGGACAGCGGCAGCGCCGGCAGCACCCATCACAGCAATCTCAGCTGAGGGCCATGCATAGTTCATGTCGCCACGCAGCTGCTTGCAGCTCATCACGATGTGCGAACCGCCGTAGCTCTTGCGCAGCGTCACGGTCACCTTGGGCACTGTGCACTCGCCGTAGGCGTAGAGCAGCTTGGCGCCATGCAGGATGACAGCGTTGTACTCCTGACCCGTACCGGGCAGGAAGCCGGGGACATCCACGAGGGTGACGATAGGAATATTGAAGGCGTCGCAGAAGCGCACGAAGCGGGCACCCTTACGCGAAGCGTTGCAGTCGAGCACACCTGCCAGCTGCTTGGGCTGGTTGGCTACGATACCCACACTTTCACCGTTGAAACGGGCGAAGCCTACGATGATGTTCTTGGCGAAGTTAGGCTGCACCTCGAAGAACTCACCGCCGTCCACGATGCTGGCGATGACCTCGTACATGTCGTAAGGCATGTTGGGGTTGTCGGGGATGATTTCGTTGAGGTAGTCGTCCTTGCGGTCGATGGGGTCTGTGCACTCCACGCGCGGGGTCTTCTCCAGATTGTTCTGGGGGATGTAGCTAAGCAGCTGCTTAAGCATAGCCATAGCCTCCTCCTCCGTCTTGGCGGTGAAATGGGTCACACCGGACTTGGTGGAGTGTACGCTGGCGCCACCCAGTTCCTCTTGAGTCACCACTTCGCCCAAGACGGTCTTCACCACGGCGGGGCCAGTGAGGAACATATAGGATGTGCCTTCCATCATCAGCGTGAAGTCGGTGAGAGCGGGGCTATAGACGGCGCCACCGGCACAGGGACCGAAGATACCGCTAATCTGAGGAATCACACCGCTGGCCATGATGTTACGCTGGAAGATTTCAGAGTAACCGGCCAGAGCGTTGATGCCCTCCTGAATGCGAGCGCCACCAGAGTCATTCAAACCGATGACGGGAGCACCCACCTTCATGGCGTCGTCCATCACCTTGCAAATCTTCTGAGCCATCGTCTCGCTGAGAGAGCCGGCATTGACTGTGAAGTCCTGAGCGAAGACATAGACTAGGCGACCGTCTATCGTACCGTAACCAGTCACTACGCCGTCGCCCATGTACTGCTTCTTCTCCATGCCGAAGTTGTGGCAGCGATGTGTTACGAACATGTCCATCTCCTCGAAGCTGCCGGCATCGAGCAACATGTCGATGCGCTCACGAGCCGTGTATTTACCACGTTCGTGCTGCTTCTCAATGGCCTTCTCGCCGCCACCCATGCGGGCTTTGGCGCGGAGCTCAATCAGCTCCTGGATTCTTTCTGTTTGCTTGCTCATTGCAATTGCGATTATTGATAATTTGTTGATAATATTGTTTCACAAAAAAGCCGCCTTCGAGCCCCTTCATGGACTAAAGGCGGCGCAAAGTTACACATTATATATTTATTAACGAAAAATGGAAAGTGAAAAATGAGGTAATGAAACAAAAAAACAGTTGCAATGAGCAGCTTGCCCATTGCAACTGAGAATAATGTGGTGTGCAAAAGGATGATTATTCCTTGCCGAGCAAGAGCTTCATCATCTCACAGGCAGCCTTAGCCACGCTGGTGCCAGGACCGAAGACGGCGGCAACACCAGCCTTGTAGAGGAAGTCGTAGTCCTGAGCGGGGATGACACCGCCGGCGATGACCATGATATCCTCGCGGCCGAGCTTCTTGAGCTCTTCGATGAGCTGCGGGATGAGGGTCTTGTGACCTGCTGCCAAAGAGGAGGCACCGACGATGTTGACGTCGTTCTCCACAGCTTCGCGAGCTGCCTCGGCGGGCGTCTGGAACAAGGGGCCCATATCAACGTCGAAGCCGCAATCGGCATAGCCGGTGGCAACGACCTTTGCGCCGCGGTCGTGACCGTCCTGACCCATCTTGGCAACCATGATACGAGGACGACGGCCCTCCTGCTTTGCGAACTCTTCGGTGAGGCGGCAGGCTTCCTCGAAGTCCTTGTCGCTCTTGCTTTCTGAACTATACACGCCTGAAATGGTTCTGATGACTGCTTTGTAACGGCCCACGACAGCTTCGCAGGCATCGCTGATTTCGCCGAGGGTGGCACGGTGGCCGGCGGCGGTGACGGCGAGGTCGAGGAGGTTGTGCTCGCTCTTCTTGCCATCGGCGAACTCCTGCACGCAGGCGGTGATGGCAGCGAGGTCCTTCTTGACCTGCTCGTTGTCGCGCTTGGCACGGAGTTCCTTCAGGGACTCCTCCTGCTGCAGACGCACGGCGGTGTTGTCCACCTCGAGGATGTCGATGGGGTCCTCGTGCTCGAGGCGGTACTTGTTCACACCCACGATGGTCTGCACACCCGAGTCGATGCGCGCCTGGGTGCGGGCAGCAGCCTCCTCGATACGCATCTTGGGCAGACCCGTCTCGATGGCCTTGGCCATGCCGCCGAGCTTCTCAATCTCCTGGATGTGCTCCCAAGCCTTGAGGTAGAGTTCCTGCGTCAGCTTCTCGACGTAGTAGGAACCAGCCCACGGGTCGATGTGCTTGCAGACCTGCGTCTCGTTCTGGATGTAGATCTGGGTGTTACGGGCGATGCGTGCGCTGAAGTCGGTAGGCAGTGCGATGGCCTCGTCGAGGGCGTTGGTGTGGAGCGACTGGGTGTGACCCAGCACGGCAGCCATCGCCTCGATGCAGGTACGTCCGACGTTGTTGAAGGGATCCTGCTCGGTCAGCGACCAACCGGAAGTCTGGGAGTGCGTACGCAGAGCCATGGACTTCGGGTTCTTGGCGCCGAAGCTCTTGACAATCTTAGCCCAGAGCAGACGGCCTGCACGCATCTTGGCAATCTCCATGAAGTGGTTGACACCAATAGCCCAGAAGAAGCTGAGGCGCGGTGCGAAGGCGTCCACGTCGATGCCGGCGTTGATACCTGCGCGGAGGTAGTCCATACCATCGGCCAGCGTGTAAGCCAGCTCGATGTCGGCGGTGGCACCTGCTTCCTGCATGTGGTAGCCAGAGATGGAGATGCTGTTGAACTTAGGCATCTTCTGCGAGGTGTACTCGAAGATGTCGGCGATAATCTTCATGGAGAAGGCGGGCGGGTAAATATAGGTGTTGCGCACCATGAACTCCTTGAGGATATCGTTCTGAATGGTACCGGCCATCTCCTCGAGCTTGGCGCCCTGTTCCAGACCTGCGTTGATGTAGAAGGCCAACACGGGCAGCACGGCACCGTTCATGGTCATGGAGACGGACATCTTGTTCAAGGGAATGCCTGCGAAGAGGACCTTCATGTTCTCTAAGGAGCAGATGCTCACACCGGCCTTACCTACGTCACCGACCACACGGGCGTTGTCGGGGTCGTAGCCACGGTGTGTGGGCAGGTCGAAGGCCACGGAAAGACCCTTCTGACCGCTGGCGAGGTTACGACGATAGAAAGCGTTGGACTCCTCGGCGGTGGAGAAACCGGCGTACTGACGGATTGTCCACGGGCGGAACGGGTACATCATGCTGTACGGGCCACGGAGGAAGGGAGGAATACCGGCGGCGAAGTTCAGGTGCTCCATGCCTTCGAGGTCTTCCTTCGTATAAACGGGCTGAATATCAATCTGCTCAGGAGTCTTCCAGTTGGCAGTGATGCCATTCTCCTTTTGCCAGTCAAGGCCATTCTTGGCGTCTATGCCAGCAAAAATATCAATGTTTGAAAAGTTATGTTTCATAATCGGACCCCCTCCCCGCTCCCCCTTGTAGGGGGAGAGTAGAATGTCTTGTGGGGAGGAATTCTACATGTAATGATTCTTAATTATAAATAGGTCTATTCTTGTTAAGTAACCACCCCCTCCCTACAAGGGAGGGTGAGGGGAGGGTCTTCTTATTGGATGCCCAGTTTCGCATTAAGTTCCTTGAGGGTCTTTAATTGATCCACACGGACGTGGATGAAGTTCTCGATGCCGGCGGCCTTGAGGTCTTCTGAGCAAGCGGGAGCGCCTGCGATGATGAAGATGGCCTTGGGGTCGGCAGCCTTGAGGGCATTGAAGGCGGGAACGCCATAGTCGGCGTATTCGTCGTCGCTGGAGCAGAGCACCACGATGTCGGCACCGGCCTTGACAGCAGCCTCAACACCTTCCTCCACGGTTGGGAAGCCGAGGTTGTCGATGACCTTGTAACCAGCAGCAGCGAGGAAGTTGCAGGAGAACTGTGCGCGAGCCTGACGCATGGCGAGGTTGCCGATGGTCAGCATGAAGGCAATGGGCTGCTTGGCAGCCTTCTCCGTCGTCAGGCGCAGGGTCTCGAAGTCGGAAGCGAGACGGCTGGTCTGCAGAGCGGGCACGTCGGCATCGCCGGAGTGCTTGCAGGTGCAGTCGCAGGCGAGCGGCTCTTTGCCTTCGCTCGTCTCGGTGAAGTTCGGGAACTGGTTGGTGCCCAGCAGGAACTCCTTACGCTTGCCGGCGTTGGCGTGACGAGCCTTGTCGGTGTCGTTGATGGCCTGCTGGATGGTACCGGCCTTGACGGCGGCGAGGAAACCACCCTCTTCCTCAACGGCGAGGAACAGCTTCCAGCCTTCCTTGGCGATGGCCACAGTCAGTTCCTCCACGAAGTAGGAACCGCCACTGACATCGACAATCTTATCGAAGTGGCACTCCTCCTTCAGCAGCAGCTGCTGATTGCGGGCGATGCGCTCGGCGAAGTCCGTGGGCACCTCGTAGGGAGCGTCAAACGGAGTAACCACCATCGAGTGGATGCCGGCGAGGGCAGCACTCATGGCCTCGGTCTGCGAGCGAAGCATGTTCACGTAGGAGTCGAAGACCGTCTGGTTGTAGGTCGTCGTAGCAGCGTTGATGCACATCTGGCAAGCGCAGTCGCACTTGGGCTCATACTGCTTCACAATCTGTGCCCACAGCATACGGGCAGCGCGGAACTTGGCAATCTCCATGAAGTAGTTGCCGCCGACGCCCATGTAGAACTTGATCTTCTTAGCAGCGAGGTCAACGGGAACGCCAGCCTCCACCATCTCGTCAAGGTATTCCTTACCCCAAGCGAGGGCATAGCCGAGCTCCTGATAGACGTAAGCACCGCTGTTGCAGAGCAGGTCGCTGTGCACCATCACGCAACGCAGGTTGGGGAAGTCCTTCAGCTTCTCGACCAACTTGGGCATGTCGGGCAGCAGCATGGTGGTGTCCTTGCCCTTCATGAGCATACGCTCGATGGGGTCGAAGCCGATGCCGCCGACAATCTTTTCCTTGTCGTAGCCCTTCTTCTCGTAGTAGGCTACCACGATGTCGGCCAGTTCGAGGACGTGGCGCTGACAGGTGCGGAAGCTCACCTCGATGCAGTCGCAGCAAATGCCGTCGAGCAGCGTCTCGATGAACTCGGCGCTCACCTTGTCGCCGGGGATGCGGAAACCGAGGGAGTTGACGCCCTTGTTCAGGATGTCGAGCGCCTTGGCGTTGGCTGCCTTAGCGTCGTCGGCCTTGATGTTCTGACGGACATACCACTGGTTGTTGTCCTTCTTGTTGCCGCGTACGAAGGGGAATTCGCCAGGCAGCGCGTTGACGGTTGCCAGCTTGTCCACATCTTCCTTCAAATAGAACGGCTGCATGGAGAAACCTTCGTTGGTTCTCCAGACCATTTTCTTCTCGTAGTCAGCGCCCTTGAGATCAACTTCGATCTTGTCGCGCCATTCCTGGCGGGTAGGGGCGGTGAAGTCCGCGAAGAGTTTTTCTTTACTATCTGCCATAGTAAGTTAAATGTTTAATGTTTGAATATTTAAGGTTTTTAATCTAAAATGCGGACAAAGGTAAGCAAGTTTGTCGGAGCGGCCAAATTTGCGCGCCGAAAACTTCGCGCGCGAATCTCTTTTTCAGTTATTTTATATTATTCGGGCTCACTTCGGGGGATTTCGATGACCTCAAGATCACGAAAAACGCCCTCTTCGACCGTTACGCGCACAAGGGTTCGCACCTGATGCCAACCTTGCAGGCCGGCAGCTCCCGGATTGATGTGCAGCAGGCCAAGTGTTTTGTCATACTGTACCTTGAGGATATGGCTATGCCCACAGACAAACAACTTGGGCGGACGCGCAAATAGTTGATTGCGGATGCTCCAGTCATAGTGGCCTGGGTAGCCGCCGATATGCGTCATCAAGACATCTGCGCCCTCACAATTCCAACGCAACAGCTTGGGAAACATGCGTCGCAGGTCGCCACCGTCGCAGTTGCCAACCACGGCACGCAGAGGCTTGAAGGCGGCGAGGCGGTCAGCCAGCTCCGTGCTGCCGATGTCGCCTGCATGCCATATCTCATCACAGGATTCAAAATACCGCAGATAGCGGTCATCCCAATAAGCATGGGTGTCTGAAAGGATTCCGATGCGTTTCATGGCGCAAAGATAAGGATTATTTGACAAAAGAGAACGCCGATAGTCAAAAACTTGAAACTTTCAACCCTAAACTCTAAACTTTTTCACTACCTTTGTCGCCAAATTGAATCTAAAGCACAACGACAGCACATGATTGTTTGTATTGCGGAGAAACCCTCTGTGGCGCGTGACATAGCCAAAGTTCTTGGGGCAACCAACGACCGTGGCGGTTTTATTGAGGGGAACGGCTATCAGGTCACTTGGACCTTCGGTCACCTGTGTGAACTGAAGGAACCCCACGAGTATTCCCCGATGTGGAAGACCTGGAGCTTGTCACAGCTACCGATGATCCCGTCACGCTTCGGCATCAAGCTGAAAGAGGACAAAGGCGTGGAAAAACAGTTTGCCATCATCGAGAAACTGATGCAGGCGGCAGACAGCATCATCAACTGCGGCGATGCCGGTCAGGAAGGTGAACTCATACAGCGATGGGTCATGCAGAAGGCCGGAGCAAAATGTCCCGTGCAGCGGCTGTGGATTAGCTCGCTGACCGAAGAGGCCATCCGCGAAGGCTTTCAAACGCTCAAGGACCAGCGGGAATACCAAAGCCTCTATGAAGCCGGACTCTGCCGCGCCATCGGCGACTGGACACTGGGCATGAACGCTACGCGCCTCTACACGCTCAAATATGGACAGCAACGACAGGTGCTCAGCATCGGACGTGTGCAGACGCCAACCCTGGCACTGATCGTCAACCGCCAGCATGAGATTGATAATTTCAAGCCTGAAACCTACTGGGTGCTAACCACGAAGTACCGTGACACCGTCTTCACCGCCGTGATGGAAGAAGGTGATCGCGGCTTCAAGACGCAGGAAGATGGAGAGAAGGCACTGGCCGCCATCCGCGAATTGCCGTTCACCGTCACCAGCGTGGAGAAAAAGGCGGGAAAGGAGGCCGCACCACGCCTCTTCGACCTCACCTCGCTGCAGGTGGAATGCAACAAGAAGTTCGGCTACACGGCAGAGCAGACGTTGGGGCTCATCCAAAGCCTTTATGAGAAGAAGGTGGCCACCTACCCTCGTGTCGATACCACCTTCTTGCCTGATGACATCTACCCCAAATGTCCGCAGATACTGGCCTCGATGACGCCCTATGCCAATTTCATCCAGCCCCTGTTGGCCAACGGTAAGCCCTTGTTGAAGAACAAGAAGAATGTCTTTGACAGCAGCAAGGTCACCGACCACCATGCCATCATACCCACCTCGGTACCTGTCACGACCGTTCCTCTGACCAATTTCGAGAAGCGCGTCTATGATATCATTGCGCGCCGTTTCATCGGAGTTTTTTACCCCGACTGCAAGTTCGAACAGACCACTGTATTGGGAGAAGTTAGACCCACCCCCAACCCCTCCCGTGATGGAGGGGAGCAGGCTGGCGCGCAGCCTTCGAGCGATAGCGAGGCTCTCCCCCTCACGGGGGAGCGGGGAGAGGGTCTTCTTTTCAAAGCCACCGGCAAACGCATCACCGACCCCGCATGGCGCGTCCTTTGGGAAAAGAAGAAACCCGCAACACCCACCGACTCTCCCATTACGGTTCCCGAGGGTTCTCCCGAGGGCTCTTCTGAGGGTTCTCCCGAGGGCTCAGAAGACGCCCCCGACACCGAACGCTCCTTACCCGCTTTCAAAAAGGGCGAGAGTGGCCCCCATGAACCCAACCTGGCAGAAAAACAAACCACACCACCGAAGCCTTACACCGAAGCCACCCTCCTGCGTGCCATGGAGACAGCAGGCAAACTCGTTGAGGACGACGAGCTACGCGATGCCCTTAAAGAAAATGGCATCGGGCGCCCCTCCACGCGAGCGGCTATCATCGAGACGCTCTTCAAACGGCAATACATCCGACGAGTGCGAAAGAGCATAGCCCCCACACCCACTGGCATCGAACTCATCGGTCTCATTCACGAGGAACTGCTAAAAAGTGCCGAGCTCACCGGCATTTGGGAGAAGAAACTGCGACAAATCGAACATCACGAATATGATGCCAAGACCTTCATCGAAGAGCTGAAACAGATGGTGTCCGACATCGTTTTGGCCGTGATGCAGGACAATAGCAACCGCCACGTTGCGGCCTCCGGGCAATAAATAGAGAGGTGCGTGCGTTATATAAAAGTGAAAGGACCCACCCCTCACCCCTCCCGTAATGGAGGGGAAAGTCCTCTATAATTCGCAAATGAATAGAATAGTTGCTACTTTTCGCCAGCTGCTCCCCTCCCTAATGGGAGGGGTTTGGGGGTGGGTCATCTCTTTTATCCTCCTTTCCTGCAACGCGGAGAGCAGCATGAAGAAGGGCGACCAGTACTATGCCCTCGGCGAATACTATGATGCTGCCGCCGAGTACAAGGCTGCCTACAGCAAGACACCTACCAAGCAACGTAGCAAACGCGGCGAGCGGGCCATCAAGTTGGCTGACTGCTACCGCCGCATCAACTACACAGCCAAAGCCATCGGTTCCTACCAGAACGGCATCCGATATACAGAGAAGGCGATGGCAGACCGCAAGAAGGAGGCTGCACTCGCGGCAGCGGCGAAGGAAGCCGCCAGAAAGGCAACAAAGAAATCTTCCAAGAACACAGACAAGCCCGCACCAGCCCGAGCCAGCGACAAGCGCAACCGCATAGTTCCCCCTGCAGTTATACCTGACCAAGCCGATGAGTCTTCGGCCTTCGACGACGGTCTCTCTCCTGAGGACTCCCTCGCCGAGGCCACCATCCTCGAATCCACCCTGCATCTGGCACGCCTTCAACAGAAAAGCGGCGACTACAAGAACGCTATCAAGAGCTACGAGCGCTTCCTCGAGGACAGCAAGTCGATGTATTTGCAATATCCGTCCGTCTGCACACCACAGAACGACACGCTGGCCATGAACGGACTTATCGGCTCACGCCAGGCACTGCTGATGAAGCAAAAGCCCACACTCCACACCGTCAAGAAGGAGCCCTCGCTGAACTCGCGACGCTCCGACTTCTCCCCCGCCCTCTTCGGCAATGACTGGGACCAGCTATACTGGACCTCCACACGTCCGCAGGCCACCGGCGATGACCTCTCCGGCATCACAGGTACCAAGTACGCTGACATCTTCTTCTCCAAGAAGGATGACAAAGGCAAATGGAGCACACCCGAGAAGGTCGAAGGCGACCTGAACACGCAGCTCGACGAGGGTGCCTGCTGCTTCACATCAGACGGCAAAACCATGTACCTCACCTATTGCGCTGCAGACCCTGACTACCCCCGTTATGCACAGATCTACACCTCCAACCGCAGCGATGCCTCATGGTCGAAGCCTCAAGTGGTGAAGATCAGCAAGGATACGCTTTCCTGCTTCGCACATCCCGCTATCTCACCCACTGGCGACTGGCTGTACTTCGTGAGCGATATGCCTGGGGGGCACGGCGGAAAGGACATCTGGCGCGTACCCCTGAGTGGCAACAGCATCATTGGAGGTGCCGAGAACGTAGGTGCACCCATCAATACGCCCGGCGATGAGCTCTTCCCCACCTTCCGCTTCAATGGCGACCTCTATTTTTCAAGCGACGGGCACCCCGGCATGGGAGGTCTTGACCTTTTCGTCGCACAGGAGGACACTGCCACCCACGTCTGGAAGGTCAAGAATTTGGGCTACCCCATGAACTCCGCCGGCGATGACTTCGGCATGACCTTCGAGGGCATCCGCAACCGCGGCTTCTTCAGCACAAACAGGGGCGACGCACGAGGATGGGACCATCTCATGAGCTTCGAGTGCCCAGAGGTGTTACAGATGGTCAAAGGATGGGTCTATGAGAAAGACGGCTATGAGCTGCCAGCAGGACTCGTCTATATGATTGGCAACGATGGTACCAACCAAAAGCTCAGCGTGCGTGGCGATGGCTCCTTCACAGCCGCCATCCAGCCTCATGTGGAGTATATCTTCTTGGGAACCTGCAAGGGCTATCTCAACCATGTTGAACAGCTCTCCATCGACACCTCCAGTGTCAGTCGCGAGTATGTCCTGCAATTCCCCCTCGCCTCCATCACGGCCCCTGTGCTTATCCGCAATGTGTTCTACGAGTTCGACAGCGCCTCCCTCACCGAAAACAGCACCGAAGCGCTCGACAGCCTCGTGGCACTGCTCAATGAGAACCCCAATGTGACCATCGAGCTTAGCGCCCATTGCGACTACCGCGGCAACGACCAGTACAACGAACGCCTCTCGCAGCGGCGCGCTGAGAGCGTCGTCAACTACCTCATCGCTCACGGCATTGCTGCCGACCGCCTTACGCCTAAGGGTTACGGCGAGAACCGCCCGAAGATTGTCAAGCGCCGCATCGCTGAACAATATCCCTTCCTGCACGAAGGTGACACGCTCACCGAGGCATTCATCCTCACCCTGCCCGAAGAAAAGCGCGAGGACTGCAACGCCCTCAACCGCCGCACCGAGTTCCGTGTGCTTCGCACCACCTATGGTCTCTTCGATGCTGTACGCTCAAAAGAGCCAGCTGCTGAAGCCACGAAAGAGGACTAATACACGCAATTCTCATTTTCTTTTTTGAAAAAATCCGTGTTTTATGCATGCTGTTCGACAAAAAAGCTGTACTTTTGTCGCGCTTAACCATTCTTTCAACGAAAAATGGACGATTATCACCAACGTAACAACATGAATTGAGGACCTGGGTTCGCATTCGCATGGCGGGCCACGGGCCCAAAGCATTTTTCAACGTCAAACGTTAAACGCTAAACGACAACCAGGCAATGCGAACATTCTGGAACACAAATCATGGTCTGCATACGCTGGACCAATGGCAGCCGAATTGCTGGGTACAAGTGACGTGCCCCACAGCTGACGACTCACACTACCTGCAAAACGAACTGGGCATCCCTGATTACTTCCTCGACGACATCGCCGACACGGAAGAACGTGCTCGCTATGACTACGATGACGGATGGATTCTCATCATCCTGCGTATCCCCTATGTCAAGGAGGTGAAATCCCGCACGCCCTACACGACCATCCCATTAGGTATCATCCTCAAGGGAGATGTCTGCATCACCGTGTGCTACTTCGAGACCAACCTGATGATAGACTTCGTCACCTATCAGCAGAAACGCGGGGTCGGCTTTACCGACTCCGTTGATATGGTCTTCCGCCTCTTCCTGAGCACCGCGGTGTGGTTCCTGAAGCGCCTGAAGCAAATCAACGCACGCATTGAGGGCGCTAAGCAGCATCTGGACCGTAAGGTGGACAACGCCGACCTCATCGCTCTCTCACGCCTGCAGGACTCGCTCACATACTTTGCCACTTCCATTCGCGGCAATGAGACACTACTCTCCAAGCTGAAATTCAAACTGCCGGTCGATGAGCTGGATGCCGACCTGATTGAGGACGTCAGCATCGAGATGAACCAGGCGCGGGAGACCACGGGTATCTACTCCAACATCCTGGAATCGACGATGGACACCTACGCGAACATTATTAATAATAACATGTCCACCGTGATGAAGACGCTCACCATCATCTCCATGTTCCTGATGGTGCCCACGCTGGTGGCAAGCCTCTTTGGCATGAACCTGCGCAATGGCATGGAGGCCAGTCCCTTGGGCTTCTTCCTCGCCATCGTCCTGGCCATCATGCTCACGGCTTTGTTCTGGTGGTACGCCAAACATAAGTCCTGGTTATAACAGGGGCGGAGCCACAAGAAAGACGAAAAATAACGCACGTAGCGCAACTTTTTCGTCTTTCTTGCTCCTATTCTCAATTATTTTACGTTTATTTGCAGGCCTTTTAGGCATTTATGAACCTTTTAGCTACTAAATTGTAAGCACAATGACTGAAACCAACGAGCTGCAGCCTATCCCCGAAGTGGAAGCTGCAGAAGTAGAAGCAACGCAGGCGCCCGTCGCAGAAGCAGAACCCCCAACCGAGACGCCAGCCGTAGAAGAAAACATTTCCGTTCCCGAGGGTTCCCCCGTTACCATTCCCGAGGGTTCTCCCGAGGGCTCCCCCGAGGACTCCCAACCCGTTCACCCCCTCTATGAGACCAAGGAACAGGTCGTGGACCGCCTCCGCGAGATACAAGCCGAGGACAATGGCGGTGACCGCAGTGAATTAGACTTGCTCAAGCAAGCTTTCTATAAATTACACAAAGCAGCGCAGATAGCAGCGCGCAATGCTTTCTTAGAGGCTGGCGGACAGCCGGAAGACTGGCATGCCGAAGTGGATGGCGCCGAAGAGAACTTCAAGGCCATCATGGCCTCCATACGTCAGCGCCGTGCACAACTCGCCGAGGAGGCTGAGAAGTTGAAGGCGGCCAACCTCAGCCGCAAGCTCGATATCATCGAGCGTATCAAGGAGCTCGCCACGTCACCAGAGGAAGCCAACGCACATTTCGATGAATTCAAGCAGCTGCAGGCCGCGTGGAAAGAGACGGGCGCCGTACCCGCAGAACGTGCTACCGAGGTGTGGAAGAACTATCAGCTCTATGTGGAGCAGTTCTATGACCTTCTGAAACTCAACAGTGAAGCACGCGAGTACGACTTCAAGAAGAACCTCACCGCTAAAGAACGACTCATCGAGCTTGCCGAGAAACTCGTTGATGAGGAGGACATCATCGCTGCCTTCAACAAGTTGCAGGCGCTGCACGCCGAATACAAAGAAATAGGGCCCGTGGCTAAGGAGTTACGTGAGGATGTCTGGAACCGCTTCAAGGCTGCCAGCACTGTCATCAACAAGCGCCATCAGGAGCACTTCGAGGCCATCAAGGCTCGTGAAGATGAATGTCTGCAACAGAAGACAGCTCTCTGCGAACAGGCTGAAAGCATACAGACAGATGACATCACCACCTTCGCTGCTTGGGAAGAAAAGACCAAGGAAGTAATTGAGCTCCAAGCCCAATGGAAAGAGATAGGATTCGCCGGCCACAAGCAGAACAATATCATCTTTGACCGCTTCCGCTCGGCTTGCGACCGCTTCTTCTCTGCCAAGGCAGAATATTTCCGGAATATCAAGGATGAGCAGAACGGAAACCTCGAAGCCAAGCGCAAACTGGCAGAGGAGGCTGAGGCTCTGAAAGACAGCACTGAATGGAGCAAGACTGCTAAGAAACTCATAGAGCTGCAAAAGCGTTGGAAAGAGGTAGGCCCCGTTCCCCGCAAGTACAGCGAGCAGTTGTGGAAGCGCTTCACAGAGGCTTGCGACCATTTCTTTGAAGCTAAGAATGCTGCAGGTGCAGACCAGCGCGCTGAAGAGACCGCAAACATGGAGGCAAAGAGAGCAATTATTGAACAGCTCAAGGAGCTGGCTACTGATGCTGCTAATGCCACTATCGATAAGGTCAAGGAACTGCAGGCACAGTGGAATGAAATCGGGCATGTACCCTTCCGCGATAAAGACAAGCTCTATAAGGAATACCGTGCAGTGGCAGACGAGCTCTACAAACAGTTCGGCGCAAGTCAGGCACGCCGTCGCCTCGAAGGCTTCCAGAAGAGCGTGCGCCAAGCTGTGGCCAAGGGTGAGAGCACACTGGGCCGCGAGCGCGAGCGCCTCATGCGCATCTTCGAAGCACGCAAGGCTGAGGTGCAGACCTATGAGAACAACCTTAATTTCCTCAATGCCACCAGCAAGAGTGGCAACAGCCTCGTTGCGGAGATGAACCACAAGGTGGAGAAGCTGCGCGAGGAACTCGATCTCCTGAGCCAGAAGATTAAGGCCGTCGAAGCCGAGATGCGTGCCCCTAAAGCCAGCCCCGAAGCTCCTGCAACTCCTGCGGCTCCCGAAGCTCCTTCTGCTCCCACTACCGCCGACGAAGCCGCTCCCGCTGACAACTAATTACCGTTCCCGAGGGTTCTCCCTCGGGCAATCCTCCCCACCATGATGAAAGATTTACTGGATATCGCTATTCGCGCCTCGCTCGCCGCGGGGCGCGATATTCTTTCTATCTATAACGATCCCGCTGCCGACTTCGGCATCGAACGGAAGGCCGACAACTCACCCCTCACACGCGCTGACAAAGCCGCCCATCAGCGCATCATGAGCTTCCTGGAGCCTACAGGCATACCAGTCCTCAGTGAGGAGGGCGCCCACCTACCCTATGAGGAACGTCGCCACTGGCAACGCCTCTGGATTGTTGACCCCTTAGACGGCACCAAGGAGTTCATTAAGCGTAACGGTGAGTTCACCGTTAACATCGCTCTCGTAGAGAACGGCACCCCTGTCCTCGGCGTCATCTATGTGCCCGTCACAGGCACTATCTACTACGGCGAAACCGGCGAAGGGGCATGGAAAAAGGTCCTTTCGAGCGATAGCGAGGCCCTCCCCCTAACAGGGGAGCGGGGAGAGGGTCTTCCCTTCACCGTTGTAGCCTCCCGCAGCCACCTCTCACCCGAGACCGAAGCCTTCATCAACGACCTGCGTCGTGAGCACCCGGACCTCGAGTTGGTATCATCAGGCAGCAGTCTCAAGATTTGCCTCGTTGCCGAGGGGAAGGCCGACATATATCCGCGACATGCCCCCACCATGGAATGGGACACTGCAGCAGGACATGCCATCGCCATCGCTGCAGGCCATGAGATGGTGGATGCCACAACGGGGAAGACCCTCACCTACAACAAGGAAGACCTCCACAATCCCTGGTTCATCGTCCGCTGATAAAAACTATTCATGGTTTCTTTTCTCAACGTTAAGAACATAGAGCGAAGCACGGATGGTGTGGAGTACCATCCCCTGCGACCATTCCTGCCCGTTAACGCATCTGTATTATTTCTGGGTAGCTTTCCACCCCAACGCAAGCGATGGTGCATGGATTTCTTCTATCCCAATTTCATCAATGACTTCTGGCGCTTGATTGGGCAAATATTTTTTGATGATCGCAACCACTTTGTTGATTCTACTGCCAAGCAATTTCGTATCAATGAAATCGTTGAGTTTTGCACAGAATACGGACTCGCGTTCTTTGACACATCAACTGCTGTGCGACGACTACAAGGCAATGCTTCAGACAAATACTTAGAAGTGGTCATACCAACAGATATTCACATGCTCCTACAGCAACTACCACATTGTAGAGCTATCGTAACAACAGGCGAAAAAGCTACAGAGACCATCTGTGCCACACTCGGTATAGCAGAAATTCCGAAAGTAAATTCTTCAGTCATTCTACCTCTGAAAAACTCGGACAATGCCAACCTTGTCCTCTATCGCCTACCCTCATCATCACGTGCCTACCCTTTAGCCTTTGACAAGAAAGTAGAAGCATATAAGAACATGCTTAGCTCTATCCAATAAGAAAACCCTCGGGCTACAGCGTAGTCGGGGAGGGCATTATAGGTGTCCACGCGCAGACACTACTAGTCCCTCGCCTTACCCTCTATAGTGTCTGCGCGCAGACACTGCAGTGGGTCGGACAGGCCTC
>ONCQ01000021.1 GCA_900316355.1 uncultured Prevotellaceae bacterium
ACTGCTTGCCATGCTTCTCGATGTGCGCACCAATGTCCGTGCCACACCGCTTGAACCAAACATCTCGTCACCACCGTCCTGACGGGAGAGATCTACCGATGTTTTCACTACGTTCTGTGCCTTCTTCGAGAAAATGAGGGCAAGCACCATCACCACGCCTGCCGCAATGAGATAGGGCGTGGGCGTATGGGCACTCTCCATCAGCGACTGCATCATAAAGTCATGCGCGTCGCCATTGCCATTAGCTATGTAGTCCTGATAGGCCTCAAGCCCCGTCAGCGGCACACCCACGAAGTTCACGAGGTCGTTACCTGCAAACGCCATCGCCAGGGCAAAGGTGCCCAGCAGCACCACGAACTTCAGTACGGGCAGCTTCATGGCACTCAGCAGCGTCATAAGTGCCGAGAACACCGCCATGCCGCCTCCGATAATCAGCCATGTGTTCTGACTAATCATCTCATTCACCTCGGGAGTCATCAGCGTACTGCCCTTCAGTCCTTTGATCAGCAGGAACCAGACGATGGCTGTCACCGACAGTCCGCCGAAGATGCCAATCTTCAACGACGAGGAGAGCCTGCCGCCCATCTTGCCCGACTGGTCCGTGGTCCTTCCGTTCACACGAAAAGTAAAGGTGAAAACGACACGTGCTATCCATTGTACGATGGTTCCGAGCACGAATGCTATTGCCACAGACAGGAAGATGCCGAGGATGACCGAGATGGCTTTCTCCGTATTGAGCAAATCACCCAATGTGAGCAGGACGCCGCTCTCTGTCATAGCATCCCCCGATATTTGTATCAAGGCGATGGCAAAGGCACCGCCGAGCAATTCGAAAACCATGCTGACGGTGGTGGAGGTCGGCATGCCCAGCGTGTTGAACACATCAAGCAGCACCACGTCTGTCACCATCACTGCCAAAAAGACGCACATCACGTCATAAAACGAAAAGTAGGCCGGTGTCATGATGCCGTGTCGCGCCACATCCATCATGCCATTGCTCAGCGCCGCTCCAGCAAACACACCGATTGCCGCCACCGTCACCACCGTCCTGTACCTCGCCACCTTGGCACCGATGGCAGAGTTCAGGAAGTTTACTGCATCATTGCTCACCCCGACCACGAGATCGAACACTGCAAGTACAATCAGGAATATAACTATTCCAAGAAATAAAGTATTCATATCTGCGCGTTATAAGTTGTAAATGTATTCCGTAGTAAGTATATGGAGCATCTTGTCTAGACTGTCTGTTGATTTCTTCAGGTTAAGCATATAGCCGATGTTGACGGAATGGTGCAGACTGAAGCGATGTCCTGTACCGACTGTCAGCCGAATCTCGTCTATTGTGAATCCTTCTCCCATGTTGTTGAACATCTCGGCAGATGTGAAAGGCTCCCATTTCGAATGTGCCATTGCCATCACAGCCTTAATACGGCTGCGCAGATGATGCTCGTGCTGAGCATCAATGTTATGTCTCGCCATCCGGTAGGTGTATTGGTATCTTTCCCTTAGCGATAATTTAAGCCAGCTACTGACAGACACAGAGGGTACTACATCCGCCATGAACCGATGGTGCGGTAAAGAAATGGTTTCGCTACCTGTCGTTTGGTTTTTTAGGTGGAGCTCGTAAGCGGCACCTAACTTTAAATGCCGATGAATTCTATACATGCTGTGGATGTCCAGTTTCCATCGGTCAATATACTCGCGTCTGTGTTTAGTACGCAATTCCGTGCCGATGCCTACATTCCAGTCAGCACTGATTTTCTTTTCCATACCAGCACTATACCAAACACCAAAGTCATACGTCGTTTGCGCCTTTGACAGCGCAACAAATACAAATGTCAGGAGCACTGCGAGGATGATGTATCTCACCCAATTGACAATCTTGATAATTCTTTCAGCTTTTTCTTTATCCATACTTTTGTGCCAACGTGGAATATGGTCATGCCCTCTGTTGACGCTGCAAAAGTACAGACTGGATGTTACGGATGTGTTGCACTGGTAATACATGATTATTGCAACCTCACAATGTCATGAGATTGCAATAACAATGAAACGGCATTGTCACGCCGTTCCATAGAAAAAAATAGGAGATAATAGGATTACGCCTGAAGGGTGAACCTGACAGTCAGTCCACCGCCGGGAGTGGGAAGGGCCGTTACAGTGCCGCCGTGGACGGTTACGGCATTCTTGACGATGGCAAGGCCAAGACCGGTGCCGCCGAGTTTTCGGCTACGCCCCTTATCTACTCGGTAGAAGCGTTCGAAAAGATGTTCCAAATGCTGTGGCTCTACACCTGGACCATTGTCGCTCACGGAGAACTCATACAATCCGCTGTTGTCACGGACCACGGGCTTACAGGTGATTTCAACGAGAGATGCATCCGTAGCGTAGGCTATGACATTGTCTATGAGGTTGCGGAAGATGCTATAGATAAGGCTGGCGTCAGCGATCATCGAGAATACTGCGAACAATCTGTACTACATCCACATTCTGGTATTCCTCACGATTGCGGAAGTGATTGGTATCCATCTCGTCGAGCCGTGTGAGCGCACTCATGTCGAGCAGCAGCTTGTTCATACGCCTGCTCTGGGCATAGCAGCGCTCTAGGAAATGCTTCTTCTTATCCTCAGGCATGTTGGGATTGTCGAGGATGCTCTCCAGATAGCCGTGGATGCTCATGGCGGGCGTCTTCAGTTCGTGTGCAGCATTCTGGGTGAGTTGTCGCTTCAATCGCGCCTTGTCCTCCTCGGCATGTCGCAATTTCCAATAGAGCATAATGATAGTATGGCTGATGTCACCCAACTCATCATCGGGCAGATGCCGCTCCAGCTCATGGTCCAATGGCTCGCCATTCTCGGCATTGATGGCAAACTCGCGCAGATAGCCTATATGTCGGCTGATGCGGCGTGTGCTGATATAAAGCACGCTTCCCAGGAGCAGGGTCAAGGCTATGGAGAAATAGATATAGGTGTTGTCTGCCCGTAGCGATTGCGTCAACTCTGCAGAATAAGGTACGGCGGTGCGCACGATGACGCGCTTGAAGCGTGTGGCGGAGTAGAAATAGGTCTCGTGGGTGGACTGTGACATGCGCTTGAGGTCGAAGCCATTGCCGTCGCACAGTGCCTGTCGGATTTCTGTTCGCCCAAGATGATTGTCTAATGAGTCAAGATGAGGCTCGTTGCTGTCAAGGAGTACCCGTCCCTGCCTGTCGATGACGGAGACACGGAGACCGTTCAAAGGATGTTGCCTCACATAGCTTAGAAACTGGCGCCTACTGGTGATGCCGTCCTCGCCCAGCACCTGCATGATATCGTAGTTGTACATCTGCAGACGTGAGTGGAGAATGTCAATCTTGTACTCCTTTTCACGTTGATACTGATAGATGCAGAAGCAAATAGCGAAAAGCAGGAATACACCACCGATGCTTAGCAACAAGTTTCGTTGAAAAACGCTACTTCTCGAAACAGTAACCATAGCCTACACGTGTTTTAATCTGTTTTCCATAGGGTCCCAGTTTCTTGCGCAGCCTGGTAATGTTGACATCTACCGTACGGTCAAGCACGCACGTATCCATCGGCCAGCAGTATTTCAGCAAATCCTCGCGTGAATACACCGCGCCTGGATGCTGAAGCAGGAAAGAAAGTAACTCAAACTCCAACTTCGTACAAGGCAGTTCCTGATGGTCAAGGCTGACGGTTTTTGCCTTTAAATCAAGTACAATACCCTCATAGCAAACTGTCTCTGCCGACATCCCGTTACGCATACCGTGCGGATATACTCGCCTGAGCACTGCATTGACCCTTGCCTTCACGGTCTTCATGCTCAGGGGCTTGACAATATAATCATCAGCACCGATATTGAGGCCCTTGACCATGTGGTTCTCGCCATCGAGTGCCGTAATGAAAATGATGGGAATCTGCGCCGTGGCAGGATTCTCTTTCATCTTATGCGCCATCTGGAATCCCGACATGTTATCCATCATCACATCCAGAAGAATCAATGCATATTCCGTCAGATTCAGCGCCAGTGCCTCCTCTGCAGAGTTGACGGCAGCCACCTCGTATCCCTCTGTCTCAAGATTATATTGGAGTATCTCACAGATGTCTAGTTCGTCATCGACAACAAGTATTTTCATAAATGCTCAAAAAGTTGTGAATGAAACTGATAATTATTTGGGTGCAAAGTTACCGCTTTTTTCTGAGACACCAGAAGAATGTGTATTAAATTGTTATGACAATGCTCCATTACGTGCCTCATTCCGTGCTCTATACAGCACTTCCCATAGGTAATCGACATAGTTGCTTTGTGTGTCGAAGAACTCCAGGTCCAGCCCTTCCTTTTGGTATTGAAATGATTGTTCGTTGCCATATTCGCCATTTTCTGATTCGTGGGTAAAAAGGTAGTCATTTTTCAGCACAAATCGTTTCTTTTTGTTATACCACAGCCTTGTTTTAGACTAAATTTGCTTAAATTACGCGCGATACGGTAAACAAATGCCTTACTTTCGATAAAAATGAGTACCTTTGCAAGGTAAAAATATGAATCAATATTTAGTAAGTCATATAAAATGGAATTAAACACCCTGATAGCTGAATGTACTGCATACGACTTCAAGGTGATGCTTGAAGAGAAGAAGCCTAAGAGTTGGCTGAAGAGCGTAAGTGCTTTTGCCAATGGCTTGGGTGGCTCCCTTTTCTTTGGCATTGATAATGACAGGATCATCTTCGCTTCCACCGACACTCCCAATGTCGGAGATCATGACGGAGACATGTCGGAGACGAAACTCATTGAGCGTCAGCAGAAAATCCTCAATCTCATCAAAGAGTCTCCGACAATCACCGGCAAGAAAATGTCGGAGACTTTGTCGGTGAGCCAACGTACAATAGAACGCGACTTATCCACTTTACAGAAGAAAGGTGTTCTGAAACGTGAAGGCAAGGATAATGATGGAAAGTGGGTTATATCTGAATAACTTATGGTTTGGACATTAAAGTTCGTGCAAATAGTTCATGGTACGAATCGAAATAATTGAAGACAAATTAAAAGATGGTGACGATATACGTTAATACCCTGAAATCCGTAGCATTCCCCTAAATAAGAGCGTCACGCAATAATTGAGGTTACAATTATATTAACCTTGCGTAATGTAGTTGTGGCTTCTTTAGTCAGATGTGTGGCACAATTATTATACAATAAAATAAATCAAACAACGTTTATAAAAAAACGACTGCCGTGGTGCATGCCGACAGTCGTTTGATAAGGCTCTTTTTCGTGCTGCTACACGATGTGAGCAAAGAACATTCAAATCTTTACTTACCAGTATCGTTTTGAGGCGTATAGGTCAAATCCTTACTATTATTACACTCAATAGAATCTGCGTTATCACTTTTCTACCATTTAAGGCGCAAGTTTCTGATATAAAACGACTTGCAAATACCATGATTGACCTCGTGGTGCTCGACAGCATGGGTACAGAGAAGAACTTTGCCGAATCCCTGGAGCACGAAGATGACGTGGTGGTCTATACCAAGTTGCCCAATGGCTTCTATATCAACACGCCAATGGGCAAGTACAATCCCGACTGGGCAGTAGCCTTCAGGGAAGGAAGTGTCAAGCACGTCTATTTTGTGGCAGAGTCAAAGGGTAACGATTTGCAAAACAGCCAGCTCCGAGGCTCTGAGGACAGCAAGATTGAATGCGCTCGTCGTCATTTCAAGGCAATCAGCGACAACGGCTATATCTACGACGTTGCCAAGGATTACAAGTCACTATATGACATTGTGACGAAGTAGTTTGCTTAACTTCGATAAAAAAATCGGGCGGGAACTGATGGAATAATGCAGTTTCCGCCCAAGTTATTCATATAAATAACTTCGTTTGCCCATTTTCTTTAGTACATCAATCTGCTTTCTTATGAAATCTCTAATGGACATGTTGATATAATATAGTTCGCAATTTCAATGTGTGTTTTTATAATCTTATCAAAAGCATCTTGAGCAAATGGGGCAATCCAGTTCTCGCTCCCTTCAGGTGGTGTCATTCCCATTTCCATATAATCCATATAATCAGAAGCCATTAGATAATGTGAATTGAGGTGAAATATAAATGATAGATGAATAAGAAAAAGTTGGTTCAACATTACCTCACAGTTTTTCAAATGTCGTTCCCTGTCCTCTATGTAAACCGTATTGCAATTCAACAACATTAGTTTAAAACGATTGGAATGGACACTATCATCCAACAACTCTCGGTTTTTCTTCAAATAGGTATCCCACCCAAACAGTGGATAGAGGTCTTTTGTTCTTTGAGATTCTTTTAGACATTTCAATATCTTGTCTGTCTTTGGAATACGATGTTTTCCTTGGATCCATTCATTAACTTCTTGAACAAAAAAGTTATCAATGCTAAATTTGTCTTTCAGTATAACATCCATATAGATCTCAAGAAGAATATCATCAAAGAGTTTTCGTATCAGCGTGTATGCATCATTTATTCTCCCATTGTTTAACAGGATTGTAATAGAATCGAGGGTTCCCTCAATTGCAGAATAGACATATGAAGCATAGTTGGTTATTCCATGTGTGCCTGTTGCAACAAAACTAAAACAACTCATCGAAATTGAATCATAGAACTCCTTCATATACTTCAAGTCATCAAACACCTTATGCTTAAGGTAGGTTTCTGGCATCTTATGCTTAAAAATTTTCATATAGAATATTTAGGGTGTTAAATTAAGTTGAGTCATTATATATGACTTGAATACTGGTGATGTGGCAGCATCGTAATTCATTACAATCCTCCAATGATTTCTACCATACGCTTTTGCATCCTCATCCGTTTTCCTGATTAACTTGCTTGCAGCATTATTGTAGTCTACCTCACAAGTTATATTCTCGCACTTAAAGTAATTAATTATATTAGGCAATTCTTGTACAGCTTTGTCATAAAACCTATCTATTAAATGAAAACGTTGGAAATGTCTTTCTAAAAGTGCATACAGATTGACATCAACCCCATTTCGGTTTTCTAAATAGTATTCAAACTGGACACCTCCCTCTATAGAAGTTATCCTAGCGAATAGGTATCGTATATCAGGCAAAGTGTCAGTGTAAAAATTAATAGTGAAGATTTTTCCATTGTGATCAAATATATCTTCACGCTTGAATGAGTTACATTCTGAACATGCAGGAATTAAATTAAAAACATTTACTGCATATTCTGGGTACACTTCCTTAGGAAGAATGTGTTCCGTAGTATTTGCGCTATTTATAGTACAATACGGACATACATTATTGTATGTTTGAGAATTGTTATTGAAATGCCATGTCCTAAAATCCTTTACCAACTTGCATCCAGACGAATACATTCCTAATAAGGGTTGTTTGATTCTTGACAACACCGTAGAAGAAGTTAGTAATCCCAACTTCTGGTTACCCATGGCACGCTCATAATATCGGTATGCAATCTCAACTTTATGTTTATGAACATTCAGAGCAATCGTATCGGCACTGTCCTGATCCTTTCTGTCCACTGCTTCAGAGAAAAGTTCATATGGTGTCTTTCCTCCAGCATATTTTTTCATGTTAATCATGATTCAAATATTTATCAATTAACATATAAGAAGTAAGACTCATTGGCAAATCACCATTCTGGAGTTCTTGTAGCACTTGATCCATGTTTCTTTTACCTTCAACAGCCTTTTCAATAAGTCGTCTGTAATATTTTTCTCGTTGGCCGTTGGAAAAAATTTCTTCGTTTATAGTAGTAAGGTTCTCGCCTAAACTTTCAATCCTCATTTGTCTTACAATAGGCATTCCATCTATATCTCGTTCCATTATTAGTACATTACGAGAGAGAAGTGATTGAATCACCAAAGGCGAATGAGTTGCCATAATACAACAAGAAGAGAATCTTTCGCATACAAGATTCACAACATTTATAATCTGTGTAATAGCATTTGGATGAAGATGTACCTCTGGTTCATCAATCATAATCAAACAGTTTGATCGTACATTTGCTGTAATATCAATAATGAGGTTGGTAAGCATGGTTTGCCCTGAACTCATTTTACCGTAGTAATCCTCATAGACATCATACTTAAACTTAGTCTCAATGCCTTCTTCAAACAAGCCATCTAACATATTGTCTGGCAAAATATTGCCTAGAAAATTCTTTAAGTTCAGGCCTCTATTCAGAGCATTGATGGTTTCTGCATTACGTATATGTCTTGCTTTCAATTGTTCCTGATTCATAAGTCCACCCTCGTTATTGTGCATACCGCAATACTCAAAGTTGAAGGCTCGTGCATCAATATCATAAAATCTGTCAAACATACTATACGAAGCTGCTACGACTTTGGTAAATAAAGGATAGTGCGGTAAGAAGCAATCTTTCTGCTGTTTAGCTATTGACTTTGCAAGATTGGACAATAACGAAGTCTTGCCAACACCATTTTCACCAATGATGGCAATTACCCTATTAAAATTGTCTTCCTGATTTATTTTACCAAAATCGAACTTTATATTGAAATCAAAATTAGGAGCATATGCAAGTCGAGTCTTGTATGTAAAATTTACTCTATCGTCAGGATCAAAACCAGCAAGTACATAACGTCCTAAGTTTAGTGCTGTATCAGCACTATTATCTCTTAACAGAGAATGTCTGAATCCTAAGTCGTTTTCAAAATCATCTGATATTCGGCTATACGCCGCGGCATCTTTCATCGCATAAAGAAAGACCATCGTATCATCGCCTAATATTCTTTTTATTTTGGAATAGTAAGATGTATCTTGACCTAAAGAGCAATAATCAAAATTTAGGGATGTAAATGACTTAGGAATTACATCTATAGTCTTGTTTTCATTTTTCTTGCATATCTTCACTCTGCCTACGCTCGAATAGTTGCCCTCTTGATCAATATATTGTAAATCGAATGATGTTTTATGTCCGTAATCATCCCATAATATACTCTTCAAATAGAAACATGGCTTATTATTCCCAAGTTTATCGACATAAATCCTAAACCTACTGCTATTTATGTCTTTACGCTCAAATGTAAAACCTGTTCCTGACTTTATAATGAAATGAGGTTTTTCATCTATATAATCTTCTATGGCAAGTTCGCAATTATCATTGTTTAATAAAGGATTTATCTCGTTCACATATTGCTTTATCTCATCAGCATTTGACCTAACAAATGGAGATACACATGCCTCAACGAACTTAACGAAGTATCTAACATCACCTGCCAATAGGTTGAATCGTTGCTCAAATGTATATGTGAGATTCCAGTCGTCATTGTTTACCAAATGCTGTCTTGCATCAGCTTCCGCATTCTTGAAACGAGGGTCTTCTGATGGCATTGTAGGAAGATCCCAAATCATTTTCAAAAAATCAACAATGTTTTGGTCTTCATTATTACCTCCCTGAAATACACCCATGAAATCTGCATGAGACATAATCTTATCAAAGATAGCACGTCTCGTCGCAGCAGAAATATTAATCTGTCCGTTTGGATTTTTCATTGCAGATATGTTATTAATCACGTATTCTGTTATTTACATTAGTTTCACATTTTCATCTATGTGCCAACGCATGCCAGTGATATAACTCAATGATTATACTTCCAATCTCTTCAACTTTTCCATCAACCTTCCTAGCTCAGAGTAAGTATAATCTCTACCATCCTTCAGCTTCTCATCCATTGAACGTTTAGCATTGGCGATAGCTTTTTCGAGACTACCACCATTGCGCTCAAAGTAACCATGCAATCCCTTGGTCTTGATGAAGAACTCTATCGTTTTCCGATACTCGACGCATTGGTTGAGGTCTTTGAGTAATGGCTCTTGTGTTTCGTATGGACGTGAGGTGTAACGGAAATAGAAGAGAAAGAACAGTTCTGTGCAGCGATGAGTTTCAAAGAACTCTACCTCGCAATAGATACCTTTCTTGGGTTTGTCGATAGGCTTAGCGTACTTCGCCTTTAGCTTCTGGTATTGTGAACGCTCAGGATTCCTGTCCTTCGTGTCCATGTCGATGATGCAGAAGATATGGCTGTAACCCATTGCCACGCCCTCAGCTATCTTGGCATCCAATTCCTTGATGTTGGTATGCTTTGGATAGTCTGGCTTGATAGTCAGACGTTTGAACACGTCGCATAGGGACTTGAAATAGAAGAACTCCGTTGGTCCTTCGCCCAAGATAAGGGCAGTTTGTCGTAGCTTTCCCATATCAGTCCTCCAAGTTGATAAAGATACTACCAAGTTCTGGTTTGGCTCCCAATCTACCAATGCGGTATGAATTGTAAAGAGACAGATTCTTATGTAAGCCGAAGGAGTCGCCACGGGCATATTCGGACGATGCAGTCTCCTTGTTCTTCTCAACAAACCACACTACGCCTCTGTTCTCGTTAATCATATCCTGCGAAAGAAGGGTGGTCTCCTGACTCGTAATAACCAGCTGCGACTTATCGGAGTTGAAGATGAAGACGTTGAGATAGTAGTACAGCAGGTCATTGTGCAGATCCTCGCCCAGTTCATCAAGATAGTACACGTGGGGACTTGTTATCAGGTCGTACAAGGCATCTAATATACGGATATACTTCTGAGTACCCTTTGACTGCCATCTGAGGGGAATATCAAAGTCGCCATCGTCGGAATGATTCAAGAAGGTGATGGAATCAGTCGTTGGCTTCAACAGTACGTCTTTCATCTCCTCTGGGATGTTCTCTTTCTGGATGCGCTCGCGGAAATCATTGGGCACAATGCGGTCTTCAACAACAGGACGATATTCCAGAATGTTCAAGTCGGCCTTCTGGAGCATCGTGTTATAGAACTTACACTTCTTAGGATTGCTGTAAGCATCCTTCAAGATTTCAACAAGTCCCTTTTCTACATCACCATCTACATCGTGATAATTGGACATAATCCAAGCGTGAAGCGTGTTGAATGGAGCTATATCTTCTTTCAAGGCAGCCTTTCGGCAAACGGACAGCACACTATGGTTGTTCAGTGTGTTTTCGCGGATGCGTTCCTGCGTCTTGACTTGCAGTTTGAGGCTTGCACCAAACTTGATGTCTGCTTGTACATTCTCGCCCACAAAACTGCGCTCATAGAACAGAGACTTAGATTTGTTTGGGTAATAGTACAAGGCTTCACTTAAAATGTGCTTGCCGTTGAATTTGACATCGTAGTCATATCGGGAACCATCGGCATAGAATGACACGTGCATTTCCGTTGGTTCATCTTTGGTGAGCACAAATGGTATGCAACCGCCAATTTCGACTGTCGCATCAGACTTCGGCATGACTAACAGACGGAACACCTCGTTCATGGCAATCAGCATATTTGACTTGCCCGAAGCGTTTGAACCATAGAGGATGCCTAACTTATACAAGAACACGCCATCAGCAACTTCGGTGACAAGTTCCGAAGATGGACCTTTGGCCACGAAGCTTAATTCCTGCTTGTCGCGAATGGAAAGATAGTTCTTTACCCAAAAATCTCGTATCATACCGCAATATTTAATTTATTATCGTAATTTTGCTACAAAAATACAAATAATTTTTGAAATGAATACCACATTTATCATTCATTTCCGTAATTACGATACGTTTTTATGTATATTTAACCATAAAATAGATGCCAAGATAGCAAATTAGCACCAGTATACGCTCCGAAATTGTTATCCGATAGCTCATTCTTTCTCTTTCACATCAGCCTCACCATACCGAAGTCCGTGACAAGTATCGAAAACTACGCTTTGCAGGGATGCTCTTCACTGAGCGAAGTCATCATGGAGGAAGAGGCCAGCGAACTATCGCTGGGCAGCAATGGGGCCAGTCCATTATTTTCAGCATGTCCGTTGGACCGCGTATATATCGGACGCAACATTTCTTATCCCACGAGTAGCATCAACGGTTATTCTCCATTCTATAGGAATACAAAGCTGCGCAACATCCATATCACGGACAAGGAAACGGAGATCTCCGACAACGAGTTTTATGGTTGCACGAATCTAAAGAACGTCCATATCGGTAATGGAGTGACATCTATCGGCAACTGGGCATTCTCGGGCTGCTCGGTTCTTGATTATTTCGTTTTCGGACGAAATGTAAGGAACATTGGACCGGAAGCCTTCTCGGATTGTACGAATATGACGAAGCTCATCAGTCATGCCACCACACCGCCCACGTGCGGCTCTCAGGCATTGGATGACATCAACAAATGGACGTGTCAGCTGTTTGTGCCTACGGATTATATCTCTGCTTACCAGCAGGCCGACCAATGGAAGGAGTTCTTCTTCATTGAGGATAATGTCAATACGTTGACAGAAGAAATCAAGAACGGAACCATCGAATCCATCTATGATGCATCAGGTCGTAAACAGCCACGCATGCAGCATGGTGTCAACATTGTCCGCATGAGCGATGGCACGGTTCGAAAGATCATGGTGAAATAGCTTTCCCACACGCACAAAATTAAAGATTTCTTAACAAATTTCATGCGCACACCGCACAATGATTCATCCAGCAGGCTGCATCACACGATGCAGCCTGCTGCGTTAATTGATGCACCGCGCTGCGTTACCCTCTATGGTCTCTAAGCCTACCCTCTACAGTCCCAGCGCGCAGACACTGTAGAGGGTAAGGCGAGGGAGTAGTAGTGTCTGTCGTGTGGAGGGTAGAGACAGTCTGTCGCAAAAAAATAATTACAAAACGGCTTAAAAGCTTACACCTCGCGCAAAATAGCTATAAGTGATTGTTGTACAGTTAATTGCAGCGCGCGAACCCCTACGCAACCCCTACGCAACCTCGCGCAACCCTGCGCGCCATATCTGCGAGATTCCGCGAGATTCCGCAAGATTCTTGTGCTGTCTGCTCAAGCCTGTGCGTCATGTCTGCGAAATCCTTGAGCTGACTGCGTGTAGGGTTGCGCGAGGTTGCGTAGGGGTTGCGTAGGGGTTGCGCAGAGATAACCGATTGTTTTTCATTGGGGTTATGAAGATTTTGCGCGAGGTGTAAGGTTTTTGTGTGCTTCAGCATTTTTTGTCTGGGAAGACTACCGAAAGAAGGTCACGTCCTTCAGCCAGTAAGGACACGTCCTTCAACCCATAAGGACATGACCTTATAGACTGAAGGACGTGATCTTTCGGTGTGTCCCACCTGTGGGACACGCGGGAAGAGCATGGTCTTATTCCAAAGGTATCTCGGGATGCTGCACAGCGAGGGGCATGTCCTTCTGTGCGAGATAGAACATGTAGAGGATGACGGGCTTCGTGCCGCGGTTCTCGCCGTGGTGGATGGTGTTGACCATCTCTACGACGGCCTCGCCCTCGTGCACTACCTTTGTCTTGCCATCCTGTCCGATAATGGTCAGCTCACCCTGCACCAGGACACCGTAGTTCATCACAGGGTGGTGGTGCCAACCGAGCTTCTTGCCAGCAGGGAATACATACTTCACGGCGACCAGTTCGGGGCGACCTTGCAGGTAGTCGGGGAGCTCCACGCCGTCCCAGCTCTGACTGGTGCGGATGAGCTCGGTGGACTGTACCTGCTCCTCTTCAGGACTTTCATTCTTAGTCTCAGCCTTACTGCAGGAGGTCAAGGTGCAGAGGCTGCTGACGATGAGGGTGGCAGCCAACACCCATTGCGAATATCTTTTCATAAGATGAAATTATAGGATTAACGCTATTAAAGTCCAAAGACCTTGGCGAGGCCGTTATCGACACCGCCGAAGCCCATGAAGGCCATAGCGAGGAGACCTGCCACGACAAGGGCGATGGGCATGCCCTGCATCCCCTTGGGGATATCCATCATGGCCAGCTGTTCGCGGATAGCGGCGAAGATGGTAAGGGCGAGGCCGAAGCCGAGGGCTGTGGAGACGGCGAAGACGACGCCGGTCAGCAGGTTGGGCTCAAGACCCTGGGCGTTGTAGGTGTTCTGTGCCACGAGGATAGCGACACCGAGGATGGCGCAGTTCGTGGTGATGAGCGGCAGGAAGACGCCGAGCGCCTGATAGAGCGCGGGCGACACCTTCTTCAAGATAATCTCCACCATCTGCACGAGGGCGGCGATGACGAGGATGAAGGCGATGGTCTGCAGGTATTCGAGATGGTAGCTCACCAGGAGGCCCTGGATGAGATAGGTGACAATCGTGGCAATGGTAAGCACGAAAGCAACAGCAGCGGACATGCCGAGTGCGGTGTCCACTTTCTTCGACACACCGAGGAACGGGCAGATTCCGAGGAACTGCGAGAACACGATGTTGTTGACGAAGATGGCCGAGAAGAAGATTAATAAGTAAGCCATATCTTTGTTCGCGGGCAAAGCCCGCAGTTTAAAGTTTAAGGTTTAATGTTTAATGAGTATTGCTCTGCGGCTTGCGGAATTTGCAGTTAAGATTCAAATTTAAAGGTATTTGCATTAAACTTTAAACCTTAAACTTTAAACCCCGCTCGCGCGTTGCATGGGTCTTTTAAATCTTCGCTGTCTTCTTGACGATGGCGATCAGATAGCCGAGGGCGATGAAGGCACCGGGGGCGAGGACGAAGAGGAGCATGCCGTAGTTCTCCGAGTAGATGACGGTGTCGAAGAGCTTACCGGTTCCGAGGAGCTCGCGGATGCCGCCGAGGAGCGTCAGGGCGATGGTGAAGCCAAGGCCGATGCCGATGCCATCGCAGAGGCTCTCGATGGGACCGTGCTTGGCAGCGAAAGCCTCCGCACGACCGAGGATGATGCAGTTCACGACGATGAGGGGGATGAACAGGCCGAGGGTCTTATAGACCTCAGGGGTGAAGGCCTGCATAATCATCTGCAGCGCTGTCACCAACGAGGCTATCACCACAATGTACGAGGGGATGCGCACCATGTCGGGAATGAGGCTCTTGATACAAGAGATAATCAGGTTGGAGAAGATGAGCACAGCCATCGTGGCCAGACCCATCGACATACCGTTGATGGCGCTGGAAGTGGTTCCCAGCGTGGGACACATACCAAGGAGAAGTACGAAGGTGGGGTTCTCCTTGAGAATGCCGTTCCAAAGAATAGAAATATATTTCATATTTTATAAGTGAAAAGTGAAGGAGTGAAAAGTGAAAAATAAAGATTACCTTTGAGCTGGTTACGAGTTGCAAGAGATGCTTTTATTTTTCATTTTTCACTTTTCATTTTTAATTCTTAGGTTGTTGTTGTGGTGAAGCACCCGTCTGGCCATCGGCATTGGCAGCGCCGGCAGCATAGGCGTGGAAGGCTACGTTGACGGCACGGAGGAAGGCACGGGAGGTGATGGTGGAAGCGGTGATGGCGTCCACGTCGCCGCCGTCCTTGCTGACGGTCAGCTCCTTCTCACCGGGGTTCTTGCCGATGATGTCGCCCTTCTCACCCTTCTGGAACCAGAAGCCGGCCTTGGCGCCGAGACCGGGTGTCTCAGCGTGTTCGAGGACGGTGTAGCCCTTGATGGCACCGGCATCATCGAAGCCGACGAGGACTTTCAGCTTGCCGCCGAAGCCGTTGGGGTCGATGGCCTGCACGGCCACGCCTTTATCGGTGGCGTAGAGGATGACGGTGTTGCCGTTGGCGTCCTCGGCTTCGGTGGTTGATTCCACCTTGGCATCGGAAACGCCCAGCACCGAGTTGATACCCTCGGCCAGCACACGGGCCTTGTTCTCTTCAATGGGGCCTGCCGTTACTTCATTCACGTAGGCCAGAGCACCTGCGGCGATGACCGAGATGAGGGTCAGCACACAGAGCATATTGGGAAGTGTAGATGGTAACTTTTTCATTTCTTGACCTCCCCGAAGCGTTTAGGTTTGACATATGTGTTGATAAGCGGTGTGAAGCCGTTCATGATGAGGATGGCGAAGCTCATGCCCTCGGGATAGCTGCCGAAGTCGCGGATGAGCACCGTCAGCACGCCGATGGCAACGCCGTAGATGAGCTGCCCCTTGGCGGTCATGGGCGAGGTGACATAGTCCGTAGCCATGAAGCAGGCACCGAGCATCAGACCGCCAGAGAGGATGACCTGTGTAGGATCAGCATAGCTGGGATCGATGAGATGGAAGAGGCCAGCGAGCAACCACACGGTAGCGAGAATCGAGACGGGGATGTGCCAGGTGATAATCCTGCGGCAGAGCATGAAGATGCAGCCGATGAGCAGGCACAGGGCGCTGACCTCACCGAGAGAACCGCCCGTCTGACCGATGAGCATGTCAAGAGACGAGGGCAGCTGGCTGAGGATGCTGGCGTCGCCGCTCTTGATGGCTTCCTTCATGAGGAAGAGCGGTGTGGCGCCTGTCTCGACATCCACATAGCCCATCTGACCACTGACGGGCCAGGTGGTCATCTGCACGGGGAAGGAAATCAACAAGAACACACGACCCACAAGGGCGGGGTTGAAAGGATTGGTGCCAAGACCGCCAAACGTCATCTTGCCGACGCCGATGGCCACGAGCGCACCGATAAGGATAATCCAGATGGGAAGGTTAGAGGGCAGGTTAAAGCCCAGCAACAGACCTGTCAGGATGGCGGAGCCGTCGCAGATAGTCAGCTGCTTGCGAACAAGGATGAAGCGTGTGATGGCCCACTCGAAGCACACGCAGGCTGCCACAGACGTCGCCAGGACGATGGCAGACCCCAGTCCGAAGAAATAGAGCGAGGCCACGAGTGCGGGAATCAGCGCGATGCACACGCCGTACATGTTCTTCTGCACCGAGTCGCCGCCGTGGACGTGGGGTGATAAAGATATAACTGGTTTCATTTTTCTCTTTTCTCTTATTCTCTTTTTATTTCTTTGTTATTGATTCCATGTGCCTTGCCTTGATGATGCCCATGACGGTCTGCTTGGCAACGCGGATGTTGTCGAGGAGCGGACGGTTGGAGGGGCAGGTGAAGGCGCAGGAGCCACATTCGATGCAGGAGGTGACGTCGTTCTTCTCGCAGCCGTCCCAGTTCTTCAGACGGGTGTAGGAAGCGAGGAGGTAAGGCTCCAGACCCATCGGGCAGGCGCTGACGCACTTGGCGCAACGGATGCAGGGGCTGACCTCGCCGCGACGGCTCTCCTTCTCGGTCATCAGCAGCAGGCCGCTGGAGCCCTTGGTGACAGGCACTTCGAGCGACATCAACGCGCGTCCCATCATGGGGCCACCACCGATAATCTTACCCGTGTCCTCGGGCAGACCGCCTGCCTCGTCGATGAGCTGCTGCATGGGTGTGCCGATGCGGGCCAGGAAGTTCGAGGGATTCTTCACGCTCTTACCTGTGACGGTGATGATGCGTTCGATGAGCGGCTTATTCTTGGTCACAGCCTCATAGATGGCATAGACCGTGCCGACGTTCTGCACGATGGCGCCCACGTTGATAGGCAAAGCAGGAGGTGCAGGCACCTGGCGGCCGATGACAGCATCAATGAGCTGTTTCTCGCCGCCCTGCGGGTACTTCACTTTCAGGGGAACGACCTCGATGCCAGGGTACTGAGCGGCTTTCTCTTTCAAGAGGTCGGTGAGGAGCTTGATGGCATCGGGCTTGTTCATCTCGATGCCGATGTATGCCTTCGGGCAGTTCACAGCGTGCTTGATAAGCTGTATGCCCACGAGGATCTGCTCGGGTTTCTCGAGCATCAGGCGATGGTCGGCAGTGAGGTAAGGCTCGCACTCCACAGCATTCACGATGATGGCCTCGGCCTTCGTTCCGGGAGGGGGCATGAGCTTCACGCCTGTGGGGAAGGTGGCACCGCCCATACCTACAATGCCGGCGGCCTTGATGCGGTTGACGACTTCCTCAGCGGTGATGTTGCCGAGGTCCTTCATGGTCACGAGTTTGTCAGAGCGGTCGATGGTCTCCAGCCATTCATCGCCTTCGACATCCACGACAACGGCCATACGGCGTGTGCCGCTCGAATCGAGCACGGCATCAACCTTGTTGACCTTGCCGCTGACGCTGGAGAAGACGGGGACGCTGAGGCCCTTGCCGGCCTCACCCAGTAGCGTGCCGACCTTCACCTCGTCGCCCTTCTTGACGACGGGTACGGCAGGCGCGCCGATATGCTGGAACATCGAGAAGACAGCTTGCTTGGGGATGGCTGCGACGCGGATAGGCGAGGCTGCGGATAACTTGTTTTCTGCGGGATGAACACCGCCTATATGGAATGTCTTCATGCTTTTTCTTGTTCTTTAGCGGGTTCAACATTCCCCGTCGGAGAACCGACGGGCACAGTGGTTTCCTTGGCTGCGGGCGTCTCTGCAACGGGAGCGGCGGGTTTCTCTGCGGCGGGTGCAGCAGGCTTAACTGCGGCAGGCTTCTCTTCCGCAGGGGCCTCAGCCTTCGGCTTCCTCGGCGGGAAGTTGAAGGCGTGGATGGCGTTCTGCGGGCATTCATCCTCACACTTGCGGCAGAGCTTGCACTTCTCGGCATCGATGTAGGCGAGGTTGGCGTCCACGGTGATGGCCTCGAACTTGCAGACCTTCACGCACTTCTGGCAGGCGATGCAACCTACGCTGCAGGCCTTGCGCGTCTGGGCGCCCTTGTCCTTGTTGTTGCAGAGCACCACGACGCGACGGTTCTTCAGGCCCTTCAGGCGAATCTCGATGACGCCGCGCGGACAAGCCTTGGAGCAAGCACCGCAAGCGGTACACTTCTCATCATCGACTTCGGGCAGACCCGTCTCGGGATTCATGCGGATAGCGTCGAACTGGCAAGCTGCCACGCAGTCGCCACAGCCCAGACAGCCATAGGCACACGCGGTCTCGCCGGAGCCCAGCATCTGCTGCACTTTACAACTCTGAGCACCGTCGAACTCTGCGATACGCGGACGGCTCTCACAAGTACCGTTGCAACGCACGACAGCCACCTTGGGCGCAGCAGCCTCAGCCTTCATGCCAAGGATGTCTGCCACCTGCTCCATCACGGGCTGTCCGCCCACGGGGCAGAGCAGTCCTTCGAGCGAGCCTTTGTCGGCCGCCTTCACACAAGCGCCGGCAAAGCCGCCACAGCCCGGGAAACCGCAACCGCCGCAGTTGGCACCAGGCAACACTTCCTGCACCTGGCCAATGCGCTCGTCTTCATGCACAGCGAATTTCTTGCCGGCAAGGAACAGGATGAGCGCTGCCACCAGTCCGATGCTGCCAAGAACAATCACTGCAATCAGGATTACATTCATAATTTTAGTTTATTGTTTAATGTTTAATGTTTGATGCGAAATGAGAATTGCTGCTGCAAACGCTTGCGGAAGAAGATATAGATAATAGCATAGTACAGCGCCACCACAGCCAGCGCACACACGGCGCCCAGCGCCTCGCTCTCCATCAGCGCGATGCCTATGAACAGGGCCAACAGCAACAATACGAGTGGAATCCCGTAGGCCACGAGCGCAGCCTTGCGCCCGTCGGACAGGCGTCCCTCAAGCACCACGTGCTCCCCCACCCTGTACGAAGCAGCATCGGACGTGAAGACATCCACATCCTTTTCCTTGGCCTCGGCGCTGTTGCACATCTGCTTTGCGGCACAGCCGGCGCACGCCGAAGACTGTACGATCGTCACGCGAACGCACTCTGTATCAACCACTTTTACAACCGCCTCGTGAGAAATAGTTTGAACCATTAGCGCTATTTTGCAAGGTTAGCTTTACAAAAGCGCCACAAAGGTAGCACTAATTTAAATAGGTTCGCGCGCGAGAATACGAGAAAAGTACAAATTTCAGTAAATTTAACACAAAGAAGAAGGCGCGGCTTCACAGCCACGCCTCTTATGCTTGTTTGGAAAAATTGTAATATGGAGAGTTGGGTTTAAGCCTCTGCGGGAGCCTCCTCGGTAGCGGGAGCTTCTTCAGCAGTTGCCTCAGCCTTAGCAGCAGCCTCGGCCTCTGCCTTAGCAGCAGCCTCAGCAGCCTTCTTGTCGGCTACTTTCTTAGCGATCTCTTCGTTGGTCTTCTTCTCTGCTTCGAGAGCAGCGGCAGCAGCAGCCTTCTTGTCGGCAGCGACCTTGTCAGCCACAGCCTTCAGGCCCTTCTGCTTGTCAGCCTTCCAAGCGTTGAACTTAACCTGTGCGGTAGCCTCGTCGAACGCGCCCTTCTTCACGCCACCACGGAGGTGCTTCATGAGATAAACGCCTTCATCGGAAAGGATGTTACGCACTGTGTCGGTGGGTTGTGCGCCCGTCTCTACCCAGTAGAGAGCACGGTCGAATTTCAAATCTACAGTGGCAGGATTGGTGTTGGGGTTGTAGGTACCAATCTTCTCTGTAAACTTACCGTCGCGCGGAGCTCTTACATCAGCAACGACAATGCTGTAGAAAGCATAGCTCTTACGGCCGTGACGTTGCAATCTGATTTTAGTTGCCATAAATGTTTAATAATGAGTTAATAGGTTTGAAATTGATGCTGCCAGCTCGTGACAGCGGGCGCAAAGGTACGGCTTTTTAGCGACGTGACAAAACTTTTTCCTTCTCTTTTTACGTTTAACCGAATTATTTTCTCTACCTTTGCACCGCGTGAGGGCACTCCTCACATCTTTCGACTCAAAACTTTTAATAATCCCTATGTCCGAGCCCACCTTCTCCTACCCTTCCCATCTCACCAAGCGTGAGCGCTACGAGTCCTTTCTGAAAGATTACGAGGCGTTCATCGAGGGAGAGCAGGACTTCATCTCCACGCTGGCCAACACCAGCGCCGCCCTGCATGAGGCTTTCGGCTTCTTCTGGGTAGGTTTCTATCTGGTGAAAGAGGACGGATGGTTGCATCTCGGGCCCTTCCAAGGTTCCGTGGCCTGCACGCGCGTCAAGCACGGCCGCGGTGTCTGCGGCACAGCATGGGCAGAAGGCCGCACTCTCATCGTTCCTGATGTAGATGCTTTTCCAGGCCATATCGCCTGTAGCAGCCTCAGCCGTTCCGAGATTGTGGTGCCCCTCGTCAAGGACGGTGCCGTCATCGGGGTTCTGGACATCGACAGCGACCACCTCAACGCCTTCGACGAAGATGATCAGGTCGCGCTGGAACAGCTTGTACGACTTCTTTGACAAAGAAAGTATCTGTGTTACTTCAGATGAAATCAGCATATTGTGCGCTGATGCTGTGGTGCTTATGTAGCACGGCGTCACCCCAGTCGGAGCCCGATTCGGCGGACATCTACTTCCATCATCTTAACCTCGACGAGATTATCGTCACCAGCCCCGTAGGCCAGCTCAAACGCAAGCAGTCCGCGACTCCCGTTTCCGTAGTTACCGGGAAGACGCTCCATCAAACGGCCTCCAGCAACATCATCGATGCCGTGGCTAAACAGCCAGGCGTGGACCAGGTCACCACAGGCAGCGGCATCTCGAAACCCGTCATCCGAGGCCTGGGCTACAACCGCATCGTCTGTGTAGCCGACGGCGTACGTCAGGAAGGACAGCAATGGGGCGATGAGCACGGCCTGGAGCTCGACGGACAAAGCGTGGGACAAGTGGAGATTCTCAAAGGACCGGCATCACTCATGTACGGTTCCGACGCCATGGCAGGGGTCATCGTGTTTCATCCAGAGGCCATTGAGCCGGCGGGCCGCATGGGTGCCAGCCTCGCCACGGAATACCAGACGAACAGCGGCCTCATCAACTACTCCCTCCGCTTCGGCGGCAACAAGCGGGGCTTCGTATGGAACGGTCGCTATAGTGAGAAGTTTGCACACGCATACCATAATAAATACGACGGCTACATCCCTGGCACACAGTTCCATGAGCGTGCCGCCAACGCATTGTTGGGACTGAACAAAGAATGGGGCTTCACACACCTCACACTCGGCTACTACCACATCACTCCCAGCATCACCGAGGGCGAGCGCGACCCGGAGGCCGGAGATCTCCTTTACGATGAAGACCAATATTCTAACGGCAACCTGAAGACCTATCGCAAGGCCCTTCCCTACCAGCAGATTCACCACTACAAAGCCGTTCTCGACAACTCCTTCACTCTCGGCAACGGCTTGCTGAAGGCCATCGTCGGCTACCAGCAGAACCGCCGTCAGGAATACGAAGAACATCACCATCACGAGGGCTACGACCATGAAGAAGATGAGTACGAAGATGAGCATGACCACCAAGACGCCCACAGCCATGAGGAAGCCTCTCTCGACCTCCTTCTCCACACGCTCACCTATGATGCCCGCTACACCTACAATGGCTTCGACACCTGGAAACTCAACGGCGGCATCGGCGGTATGTACCAACATTCTCTGAATAAGGGTGAAGAGTTCCTTATCCCCGACTACAACCTCTTTGACATCGGGGCCTATCTCACCGCCAGCAAAGAGCTTCAGCGGTGGACGCTCAGCGGCGGCCTACGCTTCGACTACCGTCATCTCCATAGCCACAAGTTGATGGAAGAGGATGCCGAGCGCTTCTCTGACTTCACCCGCCACTTCTCCGCCCTCAGCGGCTCACTCGGAGCTGTGTGGCACGCCAACAGCCACTTGAATATCCGTGCCAATGCCGCGCGCGGCTTCCGTGCACCCAACCTCAGCGAGCTGGGCAGCAACGGCGTGCACCATGGCACCCTGCGCTATGAGATAGGCAACCGCGACCTGAAGCCGGAGCACAGCTGGCAGGGCGACTTGGGCCTCGACTACAGCAGCCGCTACCTCTCCCTCGAGCTCGCCCTCTTCCTCAACCGCATCGACAACTACATCTTCGCCTCCGCCGTCACCCCAGATGCCTCTGTTACGGTTTCCGAGGGGTCTCCCGAGGGGTCTCTCCGCTACTTCCGCTATTCCCAAGGCGACGCCCTCCTCAAGGGCTTCGAGGCTGGCTTCGACCTGCACCCCATCCACCAGCTCCACATCGGCAGCACCTTCTCAATGGTAGATGCTCGCCAGCTGGGGCAACCTCTGGAGACACGCTACCTGCCCCTCACTCCCGCGCCGCGTCTCACGGGCGAGGTGAAATGGGAGTTCACTCACAATGGCGACCACCACACCTCAGCTCCCCACCACACCGGGGAGAGCGAGCACCATCACCGCCTCGACCACGTCTTCGATAACGCCTATGTGGCCATCGGCGTGGAGCATTACTTCCGTCAGAATCACTATTACATGGCCGACGACACCGAGACCGCCACGCCCGCCTATACCCTCCTCAGCCTCTCAGCCGGCACAGACATTCTGCTGCGCAATGGCCGCAAGCTCTGCGAGCTATACCTCATCGCCGACAACCTTCTCAACAGCGCATACCAGAGCCATCTGAGCCGCCTGAAGTACGCCGACATCAACAACCGCACAGGGCGTCGCGGCATCTACAATCCCGGTCGCAACATCACCATCAAGCTCATCTTCCCACTTCAATTCTAAAAGCAATGGCTGAGCTGCAGGTCACTTATTCGGGAAGCGTGACGTGGAAATAAGGGTTGGGCGTGTGCGCCTGACGGACAATGGCCTGCAGCTCGGCAACCTTCTCAGAATACTGATCAGCAAGGTTGTGGTCCTCATGGACGTCGGTCTCGAGGTCGTAGAGCTCCGAGACACCGCGCTTGACGATGAGCTTCCATTTTCCCTGACGCACAGCAATCTGATTGGTCTCGTTGAACTCCCAATAGAGGTAGGGATGTGACGCCTGCTCGGCATCGCGGCCCATGAGGGTCGGCAGGAAGGAGATGCCGTCGAAGTGGTCGGCATCACCGAGGGATGGGCTACGGTACTTGGCAATATAATCGTGCTCACCGATAATGTCACAGAAGGTGGGCATGATGTCGTAGAAGGCGATGGGATGCTGGTTCTTGACGCCGGCAGGCACATGGCCGGGCCAGCGGACGATGAAGGGGACACGTATGCCACCCTCATGGCAGGAGCGCTTGAGTCCCTTAAGCACACCGTCGCGGTTGAAGAAGGTGGGGTCTGCCCCACCCTCCTCATGGGGACCGTTGTCGCTGGAGAAGATAAGGATGGTGTTGTCGGCCATGCCCTTGCGCTCCAGCAGCGCCATGATCTCACCCACGTAAGTGTCCAGACGCGTAATCATCGCCGCGAACTGCGCATGCACATGACCAATGGCGTGGTACCACGAGCCCACCTCCCCACGGTAGTCCTTATCGACGCTGAACTTCTGTTTGTAGAACTGCAGGATGCTATCCTCGGGTTGCACGAGTTCGGCATGGGGAATGGTGTAGGTGAAGAGACCGTAGAAGGGATGCTCTGTGTCCTGCCGCTCCAGCCATGCCATGGCTTTATGATGGATGATGTCAGCGCTGTACTCGGGGCGCTTGAAATAGTCATCGCTACGGAAATCGTGCTTGATGTTCTCATGCAGGATGTCGCGACTGACACCCTTGTCGCCATCGCGTGAGCTGTATTTGTTCAGGAAGTTAGGATAGTAGGCATGGGCCTGGAACTGGCAGATATAGCCATAGAACTCATCGATACCGCGCTTGTCGGGCGTGGAGACGCTACCCTCATAGCCGCCAGCCCACTTACCGAACTGTGCCGTGGTGTAGCCGTTCTGCTTCATGATTTCCGGGATGACCACATGTCTGGGGTCGAGAGGATGCTGCCCCACGACGGCGTAGTCGGCATTTCCGTTATAGAAGACCTTTCCCGACTGAGGCCAGTATTCCTTGTTGCCGCGCACCTCGCAGTGTCCCGTGTGCTGGCCCGTCATCAGCGAGGCACGTGAGGGTGCCGACACAGGGCTACCGGCATAGGCCTGCATGAACTGCATACCCTGTGCGGCCATGCGGTCGATGTTGGGCGTGGAGATGTACTGCTGGCCGTAGCAGGCCAGGTCGCCCCACCCCATATCATCGCAAAGGATGAAGATGATGTTGGGGCGCTGTGTCTGGGCACCGGCTACGGCAGGGGCCAGAGAGAGTGCGTATAGGAGTGAGCGGTAAGTCATCTGCTAATCCTCTGTGAGCTTACGGTAGCGGATGCGGCGTGGCTCTTCGAGACCGAGGCGCTTGAGCTTGTTGACTTCGTAGTCCGTGTAGGAACCTTCAAAGAAGAATACGTTGCCGTCGCCCTCGAAGGCGAGGATATGGGTGCAGATGCGGTCGAGGAACCAGCGGTCGTGACTGATGACCACGGCACAACCGGCGAAGCTTTCAAGGCCTTCTTCCAAGGCGCGGAGCGTATTCACATCAATGTCATTCGTGGGCTCGTCGAGCAGCAGCACATTACCCTCTTCCTTCAGCGCCATGGCCAGATGCAGACGGTTACGCTCACCGCCAGAGAGCACTCCACACTTCTTCTCCTGGTCAGCACCGGTAAAGTTGAAGCGCGAGAGATAGGCACGGGCATTGATGTCGCGACCGCCCATGCGGATGAGCTCATTGCCCTGCGAGACTATCTGATAGACGGTCTCGTCCGGCTTGATGTCGCGGTGACTCTGATCCACGTACGCCAGCTTCACGGTCTCGCCTACCTCGAAGGAACCTGCATCGGGCTTCTCCAAACCCATGATGAGACGGAAGAGGGTGGTTTTGCCGGCACCGTTGGGGCCGATGACGCCCACGATGCCGTTAGGGGGCAGCGTGAAGTCGAGGTCCTTGAACAGCACCTTGTCACCGAACGCCTTGCAGAGGCCGTGGGCCTCGATGACCTTGTTGCCGAGGCGCGGGCCGCTGGGGATGTAGATCTCCAGTTTCTGCTCCTTCTCCTTTTGGTCCTCATTGAGCATGCGCTCGTAGTTCGAGAGACGGGCCTTTCCCTTGGCCTGACGGGCCTTAGGCGCCATGCGCACCCATTCCAGTTCTCGCTGCAGGGTCTTGCGCCGCTTGCTCTCTGTCTTCTCCTCCATCTCCAGGCGCTTGGTCTTCTGCTCCAGCCATGAGCTGTAGTTACCCTGCCAGGGGATGCCCTCGCCGCGGTCGAGCTCGAGAATCCAGCCGGCCACATCGTCGAGGAAGTAGCGGTCGTGAGTGACGGCGATGACGGTGCCCTCGTACTGGTTCAAGTGCTGCTCCAGCCAGTCGATGCTCTCGGCATCCAGATGGTTGGTGGGTTCATCGAGCAGCAGGACGTCAGGCTTCTGCAACAACAGACGGCACAAGGCCACACGACGGCGCTCACCGCCGGAGAGGTTCTTGCAGAGCTGTTCCTGCGGCGGACAGCGCAGGGCGTCCATGGCGCGAGCGAGCTTCGTATCGAGGTTCCAGGCATCGGTGGAGTCGATGATGTCCTGAAGCTCACCCTGACGCGCGAAGAGGGCATTCATCTTGTCCTCGTCCTCGTAGTATTCGGGCATTCCGAACTTCAGGTTGATATCCTCGTATTCCTTCAGGGCATCTACGATGTGCTGCACACCTTCCTCAACGACCTGACGCACCGTCTTATCGTCGTCGAGCTGCGGCTCCTGCGGCAGATAACCGACGCTGTAGCCAGGTGAAAAGACGACATTACCCTGGTAGCTCTGATCGAGGCCTGCGATGATTTTCATCAGCGTGGACTTACCGGAGCCGTTCAAACCGATGATGCCAATCTTGGCACCATAAAAGAAGCTGAGGTAGATGTTCTTAAGGACTTGTTTCTGTGTCTGCTGGATGGTCTTGCTAACGCCAACCATCGAAAAGATTATTTTCTTGTCGTCTGCCATATCTTCGTGCGGCGTTGCCGCGGTTTAGGGTTGAAGGTTTAATGTTTAAAGTTGAAGACCCTGTGCAAGCCCCTCTTTGAAAGAGAGGGATGCCCACAAGGGCGGGGCGAGCCTTCACCTCAGCCAAATCAGATCGCCGACCTGGGGAGTATAGTCGGGGGAGAGGGCGTTGAGTTTGTAGAGCGACTTCAGGCGGATAGCGTAGTGCTGAGCGATATCATAGAGCGATTCGCCGGGCTGCACGACATGGGGTACGCCCTTGAAGGACTTGTCGGCCTTCGTGCGTTTCTTCTGCAGATAGACGATGTCGCCGGCCTTCAGCAACGAGCCCTTGGGACGCTCGTTGTACTTACGCAGCTTGCGCACGCTGACACCCGTCTCGCTTGCCACCCTTTCCCAGGTATCGCCGCTGTTGGCGATAATCATGTAGTTCTTGTTGACGCGGTACACGATGTGCTGCGCAAAGAACTGGCTCTCCACCTCAGAGGCCTGCTTGGTATTGGGGCGCGCATGATAGCGGCCGCTTGTGTAGGAGTCGAACTGCTGCAGATTATAGCGCTCGATAGTGCCGATGAGCATATCGGCGTAGCGCGGATTGGTGGCATAGCCGGCCTTCTTCAGGCCATGTGCCCAACCCTTGTAATCCGTGGTCTTCAGGTTGAAGAGCGAGCGGTAGCGGGCACCGGAAGTAAGGAAGTGCGAGTGGTCCTCGTAGCTCTCACGGTCGTTGCGATACTTGCGAAAGCGGTCGTCGGGACGGTCGTCGCTCATGATGATATAAGGGCCCGTCCAGTTCATGCCCACCTTGATGCCGAAGTGATTGTGCGCCTCGGTGGCCAGACGGCTACGTCCGGCTCCGCTCTCGATGAGTCCCTGTGCGAGGGTGATGGAAGCCGGTATCTTATGCTCGCGCATCTGCTCAATGGCGATGTTCTTGAACTTTTCGATATACTGCCACTGCACCGTCTGTCCACCCTGTGCAAAGACAGCCAAAACGAAGCTGAAGAGGGCGATGAGAAACGTGAAACGAAGCTTATTCATACGATTTTTAATGATTTTGCGCACAAAAGTACGTTTTTTTGATGAGATAAGCGAGAAAATCGCTACTTTTGTGACATAATTCATGAAATAGACATGCGAGAAGCAGAAATTATCGTCCCTTTTCAGGTATTCGCCTACGAAGAATTGCCTGCTGATGACCGCGAGCTGGTGGATATGGCAAAGGCCATGACAGCGACCAGCTACTCACCGTATTCTCATTTTCGGGTAGGTGCCGCCCTGCGCTTGGCTGACGGGCAGGTGTTCAAAGGCAGCAATCAAGAGAATGCAGCATTCCCCTCGGGTTTATGTGCCGAGCGTACAGCGTTTTTTGCGGCATCCGCCAACGCACCGGAGGTGGCGCCGGTGGCTGTGGCCATCGCGGCACAGACGGGCGGCACATTTCTGGAGAATCCCGTGGCGCCCTGCGGCGCCTGCCGCCAGTCGCTGCTGGAGGCTGAGACGCGCTTCAAGCAACCGATTCGTGTGCTCCTCTACGGCACCTGCGGCATCTATGTCATTCAAAGTCTTCGCGACCTGCTGCCGCTGACGTTCGACGGCTCCGAGCTCCCATGACCCCAAGAGAAAGATGAGATTCAGGATAACAATTGCTGCGCTACTCGGCGTTGCCGTGTGCTTTGCAGGCACCCTTGACGTGTCACCCGCCGAGGGTAAGAAGAAGAAAAAAAGAACCGAGGAGCTCAGCTCCTACGATGCCTCCCTACCCCAGCCCGACCCCATCATGCCCTCGCTGACGCCACAGCCGCCATTGGGCGACAACGAGGCGTTGGCACAGCAGACCGGTCTGCACACCGCCAACAAGGGATTAGGCGGCATCGATGTCTCTCACTACCAAGGGAATATCAATTGGAAAGAGGTGGCCCGCAACAGCAACCTCTACTACGTCTATGTGAAAGCCACCGAGGGCGCCAAGCTCGTGGATGACACCTACCACCGGAACATCGAAGGGGCACGACAAGCTGGGCTGAAAGTGGGATGTTATCATTTCTACAGCCCTACGGCCAACGTGAGCGAGCAGTTCCGCAACTTCTCCTCGGTCGTGAAGCTCAAAGGCCACGACCTCATCCCCATCATCGACATCGAACATCGCGGCAAGGCGCCATTGGGGCAGTTCCAGAACAGGCTGAAGCAGTTCCTGAAGCTCGTGGAACGCCACTACGGCGTGCAACCCATCCTCTACACCTCACGCGACTTCTACAACAAGTACCTGTCCGGTCCATTCACACATTATAAATATATGATTGCGCGCTACCATGAGGACATCCCCGAGTTGCGCGATAACGCAGCCTTTGTGATGTGGCAATATTCAGCTACGAGCAGAATTCGAGGCATCAAAGGTAATGTGGACCGCAGCTGTCTGATGGACAAGTACAGCCTGTCGGACATATTGCTGACAAAGTAAGGGATTGCCAACAGCCAATAGCCAACAGCCAACAACCAATAGCCAACAACCAATAGCCAACAACCAACAGCCAATAGCTAACAGCCTAAACGAAGCGAAGACCTTCGATCTTCGCGAGGCGGTCGTGCAGGATGGGCATCACAGAAGCACGGATGGCGAGCGTCATCTGACAGTCGTTGTCGAAGGTCTGTGAAAGGATGGCAGGTTCCACCTCTTTGACGACGCGCATCACCTGGTTCATCAACGTGTATTCAAAGGCGACGGTAATCTGTTCATCCACCGTCTTCTCAACAATGGTTGCTGCAGCAATCGCTTCAGCTGCAGCAGCCTTGTACGCCTGTATGAGGCCGCTGGTGCCAAGCTTCACGCCGCCGAAATAGCGAACTACGATGATGAGGATGTCCGTCAGCTCATTGGAGTTGATCTGTCCGAGGATGGGCTTGCCCGCCGTGCCACTGGGCTCGCCGTTGTCGTTGGCACGGAACACGAGCCGCTCATGCCCCAGCATATACGCATAGCAGACATGCCGCGCATCGTAGTATTTCTTGGTATGGGCAGCCACCAGCGTCTTCACCTCCTCTTCCGTAGAAACTGGAAAAGCGAAAGCAAGGAACTTACTCCTGAGTTCAGAATAAGTGCCCTCGCTTTTGGATTGTATTGTTCTGTAGCTGTCGATCATGAAAGTTTGTGCACAACAAGTCCGCTACGGAGCTTGGGCTCGAACCAGGTGGCCTTAGGCGGCATAATCTTGCCGCTGTCGGCGATGTCCATAATCTGCTGCATCGAGACAGGATAGAGGGCGAGGGCTGCACGCATCTCACCGCTATCTACACGACGCTTCAGCTCGCCGAGGCCACGCAGGCCGCCGACGAAGTCGATGCGGTTGCTGGAGCGCAAGTCGCCGAGTTGCAGGATGTCCTGAAGGATGAGGCGACTGGAGATATCGACATCGAGAACGCCGATGGGGTCGCTGTTGTCGTAGGTGCCGTCCTTTGCCACGAGAGAGAACCAATGGCCGTCGAGATAGAGCGAGAACTCATGCAGCTTCGCAGGCTTGTAAATCTCCGTGCCCTTGTCCACGACGGTGAAGTTCTTGCGCAGGGCATCCAGGAACTGCTCGCTCGTGAGACCGTTGAGGTCCTTGAGCACGCGGTTGTAGTCGAGAATGGTGAGCTGCGATGCCTGGAACGCAACAGCCATGAAGTAGTTGTATTCCTCGTCGCCGCGGTGGTTGGGATTCTGCTTCGCCTTCTCAGCGCCAACGAGGGCTGCAGCGGCAGAGCGGTGGTGCCCGTCGGCAATGTAGAGCGACGGCATCTTGCGGAACTCCTCGGTGATGGTGGCGATGTCGGCAGGGTCGCTGATGATCCAGAACTGATGGCGGAAGCCGTCGATGGGTGCGATGAAGTCGTACTCAGGTGCCGTGGCGGCATAGCGTTTCAGCAGGGCGTCGAGGACGGCATTGTCGGGATAGGCGAAGAAGACGGGCTCCATGTTGGCATCGTTCACGCGAACGTGCTTCATGCGGTCTTCCTCCTTGTCGCGACGTGTCAGCTCGTGCTTCTTGATGACGCCGTTCATGTAGTCATCGACATAGGCGCCGATGACAAGGCCGTACTGCGTCTTGCCGTTCATCGTCTGAGCGTAGATGTAGTAATGCTCATCCTTGTCCTGCACGAGCCAGCCTTTGTCCTGGAACATCTGGAACTGGCGCGCTGCCTCCTCATAGACGCGAGGATCATACTCGCTGGTGCCTACGGGGAAGTTGATTTCGGGCTTGATGATGTGGTAGAGCGACTTCTCGTTGTCGCCAGCCTCTGCCCTAGCCTCCTCGCTGTCGAGGACGTCATAGGGGCGGCTCTCGACCTGCTCCACCAGGTTCTTGGGAGGACGCAGACCGCGGAAAGGTTTGATAGTTGCCATATATGGACCCCCTCCTCACTCCCCCTTGTAGGGGGAAGGTGGAATGTTTTGCCACTTGGAGTTTAGGGGATTTGCATTTATAAGGTTAGACTTAAATTCAACTATTCTTGAAGGTGCCCCTCCCCTCCCTTACGGGAGGGGTCGGGGGGTGGGTCTTTAATTTACCTGGAACTTGGTGATTCCCTTCTCCAAGAAGTCAACAATCTGATGGGCGGCAGCGATGCCGGCGTTGACGTTGGCCTCAGCGGTCTGCGCACCCATCTTCTTGGGCGTGGCGAAGTAGCGTCCTTCGAACTTGGCGAAGTCGGCATCGGCATCGGGCTTGATGTCGGTGACATACTTCAGGTCCTCACGCTCAGCGAGGAGAGCGAGGAGCTCGGGCTCGTTGATGACCTCCTTGCGGGCCGTGTTCACGAGGATGCCACCCTTCGGGAGCTTGTTGACGAGGGCTTTGTTGATGCTCTGCTTGGTTTCGGCCGTAGCGGGGATGTGGAGGCTGACGATGTCGCTCTGCTCAAAGAGTTCGTCCTGAGACTTGACTGCTTTCACGCCGGCAGCCTCGATGACGTCTGCGGGGCAGTAGGCATCGTAGGCCAGCACCTGCATGTCGAAGCCCTTGGCGATGCGGGCCACGTTGCGGCCCACGTTGCCGAAGGCGAGGATGCCCAGACGCTTGTCCTTCAGCTCGGTACCGCTGGTGCCATTGAAGAAGTTGCGCTTGGCATAGACGAGGAGACCGAAGACGAGTTCTGCCACGCTGTTGGCGTTCTGGCCCGGGGTGTTCATGGCCACAACCTTGTGAGCCGTAGCGGCCTCGAGGTCGATGTTGTCATATCCCGCGCCCGCGCGTACCACTATTTTAAGCTGCTTGGCAGCATCCAGGACTTCAGCATCCACCTTGTCGGAACGGATAATGAGGGCGTCGGCGTCCTTCACAGCTTCCAGCAGCTGTGCTTTCTCTGTATATTTCTCCAAGAGGGCTGTCTCATAACCGGCAGCATCGAAGACCTCTTTGATACCCTTCACGGCTACACCGCTGAAAGGCTTTTCTGTTGCAATTAAAACTTTAGCCATAAAATCAATATAAAACTAATTACTTGTCACTAATACGCACAAATATATTCCCACAAATACGCAAAAATAATATATCCATTAAATACGAATTTGTGAGTTCATATTCACGCGCATTTATGCAAGAATATTCATGCACATTTGTGGGAAAATATTTGTGCCCATTTGTGAGAGGATATTCATGCCCATTTGTGAGATGAGAGAATATTCATGCGCATTAGTGACTAAGCATTATTGCGAATTAATGTTGTGCTTCAAACTCCTTCATGCAGGCCACGAGTGCGTTGACGCCCTCGAGGTCCATGGCGTTGTAGCAGCTGGCACGGAAGCCACCGACATCGCGATGACCCTTCACGCCAACCATACCCTTGCTGGTAGCGAAGGCCATGAACTCATCCTGCAGCTCCTGGTATTCGGGTTTGAGGACGAAGGTGATGTTCATGCGTGAGCGGCTGTCTTCCTCGGCAGTGCCTACGAAGAGCTTGTTGCGGTCGATCTCGCCATAGACGATTTCAGCACGCTCGATGGCACGACGCTCCATCTCCTTCACGCCACCCTGCTTCTTGATCCACTTGAGGTTCTGCAGTGCGCAGTAGATGGGCACCGTAGGCGGTGTGTTGAACATGCTGCCCTTGCTGATGTGCGTCTGATAGTTGAGCATCGTGGGGATAGCACGGCTCACCTTGCCCACCAAGTCCTCCTTGATGATGCAGAAGGTCACGCCAGCCATAGAGAGGTTCTTCTGAGCGCCACCGTAGATCATGCCGTACTTGCTCACATCGATGGGACGGCTGAAGATATCGGAGCTCATATCAGCAATCATGGGCACGGGGCTGTCGTAGTCCTTCAGGATCTCCGTACCGTAGATGGTGTTGTTACTGGTGATATGGAAGTAGTCAGCATCCGTGGGGATGGTGAAGTTCTTGGGGATGTAGGTGAAGTTCTTGTCCTTGCTGGAAGCCACCTCTACGACCTCGCCGAAGAGCTTAGCCTCCTTCTCGGCCTTGGTAGCCCAAACGCCTGTGTTGAGGTAGGCAGCCTTCTTCTCAAGGAAGTTGTAGGGGACCATGCAGAACTGCAGGCTGGCACCACCTCCGAGGAAGATGACGCTGTAACCTTCGGGGATGTCCAACAGTTCCTTGAACAGGGCGACTGTTTCATCCACCACGGGCTGGAAATTCTTGGCACGGTGGCTCATTTCCATCAAGGACAGGCCGCTGCCCTCGAAATCGAGGCACGCAGCAGCGGTAGCCTCCATCACCTCGCGGGGGAGCTTGCTGGGGCCGGCATTGAAATTGTACTTCTTCATGAGATTTTTGTGTTGATGAGTTTATTGGGTTGATGATGTTTCATATTGAGTGACAGAGAGGAGCACATGCGTGCTCGCTTTCAGCCGACAAATTTACGCCTTTTCTACCACTCAACCAAATTTTGAAGGAAAAATCGCGCGCGAGCAAACATTTTTAAATAGAAGGCGCAAAAAAACGTTCTTTTCTTTGTCATTTGACGGGAAACGCCTATCTTTGCCCCATATTTAGTCTAATTATCTATTAATACCTAAAACGCTACAACTATGAAAAGATTTTGGATGATTGCTGCCATGGCTCTTGCATTGCCGATGGCCATGAATGCTCAAGACGTAGAGCCTATTCAGCCCAGTGTTCTTGGCAATTCCACCGTGGAGTCCGCACAACAGCGCACGGCAGAAATCAAAGCCAGCGTGGAAGCTGCCAAGGACAATGCACAACAGGCTGCACAAGCGCACAAAGACGCCAAGGCAGATATCGAGAACCTGAAGCGCGACCTGCAATCAGCTGAGCAAGAGGCAGAAGCTGCCAAGCAGGCTGTAAAGGATGCCAAGCAGAACGTGAAGACAGCTCAGACCAATGAGAAGAACGCCAAGCAGAAGGTAAAGGACATCAAAGGGCAGATCAAGCAGATGGAGAATGCTGCCAAACAAGCCAAGAAGGATGCTGCCGCCGCCAAGAAGGCTCACAAGGAAGAGCAGGCCCGCCTGAAAGCTCAGCAAAAGGCTGAGAAGGCTCGCATACAAGCAGAGAAAGCCGAGCAGAAGGCACGCAAGGCCGCTGCAAAGGTGAAATAAAGAAATTCAAGGAGTTACAGAAGTATAATTAGAATAATATGGATATCGAATTGATTAAATCCTGCGAGGCTAAGGCCAAGGAGTGGCTCGCCTCGCCCGTGTATGACGAACAGACGAAGGCCGAAGTCAAGGCGCTCCTCGATGCCGAGGACAAGACAGCGCTCGTGGATGCTTTCTATCAGAGTTTGGAATTCGGCACGGGTGGTCTGCGCGGCATCATGGGTGCAGGCACAAATCGCATGAACCGCTACATCGTAGGCGCTGCCACACAGGGCTTCGCCAACTATATCAACAAGGCTTTTGCCGGCAAGAAAGACATCGCTGTCGTCGTGGGGCACGACTGCCGCAACCATGGTCGCGAGTTTGCTGAGACCGTGGCTAACATCTTCTCCGCCAACGGCATCAAGGTCTATCTCTTCGAGAGCCTCCGCCCCACCCCTGAGATCAGCTTCGCCATCCGTCAGCTGAAGGCACAGGCAGGTGTCAACGTGACCGCCAGCCACAACCCGAAGGAGTACAACGGCTACAAGGCTTACTGGGAAGATGGCGCACAGGTGCTGGCTCCCCACGACACGGGCATCATCGACGAGGTCAACAAGGTGAGCGTGGATGATGTGAAATGGGAAGGCAACCCCGACCTGATTCAGATCATCGGCGGCGAGATGGACTGGGACTACCTGCAGGCTGTCAAGGAAGCCATGGTAGATCAAGAGGTCATCAACCGCCAGAAGGACTTGAACATCGTCTATACCCCGCTGCACGGCACAGGCCGCGTCATCATCCCCGAGGCATTGCGCTCATGGGGCTTCCAGAACATCCATGTGGTGCCCGAGCAGATGGTCATCGACGGCAACTTCCCCACCGTCGTCAGCCCGAATCCCGAGAACTCCGAGGCCATGACCCTGGGCATGAAGCTGGGCACGAAGCTCAACGCAGACCTGGTGATAGCCTCCGACCCCGATGCTGACCGTCTGGCCATCGTATGCCGCAACCCGAAGGGTGAATGGGAAATCCTCAACGGCAACCAGACGTGCATGATGTTCGCCTGGTACATCATCGCCAACAAGAAGAAGCTCGGTCAGCTCAAGGGCAACGAGTTCCTGGTGAAGACCATCGTGACCACAGAAATCATCAAGAAGATTGCCGACAAGAACGGTGTGGAGATGATGGACTGCTACACGGGCTTCAAGTGGATTGCCGCCCTCATCCGTGAGAACGAAGGCATCAAGAAGTACATCGGTGGCGGCGAGGAGAGCTTCGGTTTCCTGCCCTTCGACAAGGTTCGCGACAAGGACAGCCCCGCCAGCATCTGCCTCATCTGCGAGATTGCTGCATGGGCCAAGGACAACGGCAAGACGCTCTACGACCTGCTCATGGATATCTACCTCGAGTATGGTTTCACGCTCAATCACACCATCAACGTGGTGCGTCCGGGCAAGACCGGTGCCGACGAGATCAAGCAGATGATGGTGGACTTCCGCGGCAGCAAGGCTCCCAAGATGCTCGCAGGTTCCAAGGTCATCTGCACGAAGGACTATCAGGCACTGACCGCTACCGACGACAAGGGCAACGTGACAAAGCTCGACATGCCCGCCAAGAGCAACGTTCTGCAATGGTTCACAGAGAGTGGCATCAAGATTAGCGTGCGCCCCAGCGGTACAGAGCCTAAGATCAAGTTCTATATCGAGGCTCCCGCCGAGATGCAATGCCCGAAGTGCTACACCTCAGCAACAGCTGAAGCCATGGCACAGGTGGAGGCCATCAAGAAAGACCTGGGCATCTGATGAAGACCATTTGGGCTTGCCTCTGTGCAGGCGACATATTATTAAGGAGAGAGGGCGCTGACGGCGCCTTCTCTCTTCCCTATGGGGACGAGCCGCCCGTGGCGCTGCAGCCCTGGAGCAACATCACGACATTGAAGGATTTATCCTTAAATTCGGAAATAGCCCTGAGGGTTGTACGCCTGGACAAACCCGTGGTGGGCGTTGAGGGCTTGGAGATGATGGGGCTCAGGAAGTCCCACGCCGTGCTCAGTCCTAAGGAGTACCAACTGGCCAGCAAGGCAGCCGAACTGCTCTATTGGGACCAGAACACCAAGTATTGCGGCGTGTGTGGTGCCCCCACCAAATGGATGACGGACATCAGCAAGAAATGCCCCGAATGCGGCAAAGAATGGTGGCCAAGCCCCTCCACAGCGATTATTGTGAGGGTTTGTAGAATGAGACAATCGGACAATTTACAATCGGACAATTGCAATAAAGGGAACGCTATACAATCGTCAAATTGTGAATCGTCAAATTGTGAATCGTCAAATTGTCAAATTTCCGAAGTCCTCTTGGTTCGCGCCCGCAACTTCCGCGGCAACCACTACGGACTGGTGGCCGGCTTCCTTGAGACAGGCGAGTCGCTGGAAGAATGCGTGGAGCGTGAATTGCGGGAGGAAGTGGGCATTCGCATCAAGAACCTGAAGTACTTTGGCTCGCAACCATGGCCCTACCCTTTCGGCCTCATGGTAGGCTTCACAGCCGACTATGCCGACGGCGACATCCATCTGCAGAAAGAAGAGCTCACGGAAGGCGGCTGGTTCACACGCGACAACATGCCACCCATCCCTGACAAGGCCTCTATAGCCCGTATGCTGATTGACGACTGGCTCAACCGTTAAGCAGCAGAGACCATACCCTGCAACAGAAAAGGGACCGTGTCAGATGAATGACTCAGTCCCCTTTTTTATATTACTTCACCAGAACCTTCTTTCCGTTGACGATGTAGATGCCAGGCGTGAGGCCGTTGCGCCAATTGTCGAAGGTAGCACGCTGCTTCAGACGGACGCCACGCATATCATACACCTCAAAGAAGGTGCCGGCAGTGGGCTTCGCAATACCGTCGGTGAAATACGGCGAATCATCGGGGTCTGGGAAATCATCGGGAGTCTCGGGCACGCCCATGATTTCCTCTTCCGTGAGGTCGTAGGGGGTCAGCTGCTTATACACCGCTGCAGCACGCTGCTGTAGCCAGCGCTTGGAGTTTGCTGTCGTGGTGGCGTAGTTGGCATTGTCGAAGTCGCTGTAATAGTAGCGGCTATTGTTATTCTCCAACGAAGCCTTGGCGAAGGCGTAGTAGTCATCGCAGTAGTCGATAAGCTCGTTCAGATAGAGGCGTATGAAGCGCGTCCAGTACTTATAAATAGCCCTGTCAAGCGGTTCGCCACATTTCCGCATCTTCTTCATGAAGGCCGAGATTTCCATCTCCGAGCGATTATAGAAATTGTCGGTGGCACCACTCTGGAAGTAAGTGCGATTTCCATACTCATAGCCATAGCTCCAGTCGAGGTCCCAAATGGGTCCCCACTTGAACTTGCTTGCGTTGTCAAAGACATTTTCATGGTAGAGGAAGGTGCTCTTCGGGTGCATGATTTCATAGTTTTCAATCAGCTCGTTGGTCACCAGGAAACGTGCATACGATTCCACATCCACGAGCGAGGAAATGTCCTCACCACTTTCCACCATCCAAACAAACTCCCGGAAGCGAATCATGATGTCGTCAGAGGATGTGATGTCCGTCTCTGCCGTAGGATCAGCGAGGTCTGGATCTTTGATTTTCACGGGGATGCTGACATTCTGATCGTTGATGGTGGCATAGGCCCAGTACCTGACCTCATCGCTGTATGTGTCCAGTTCCAGGCAGCAGGCTTTCGACTCATCATCGAGGTCGATGCTATTATTGGAGAGTCCTGCCTTCTCTGTGAAGTTGTAGCTGCCCCAATACTCGTTGTTGATATAGAGGTCCACGGGCACGATATGGTTGGCGCCGTCAGCACCGATGAGTCCTGCGGCATACATGCCGATGGCATTGCTGGTCATGGAGCCCGATTGGCGGTTGGCAAGCAGGATCCAGTTCTTGCCGTTCTTGAGTCCGAAGGGTTTCTTCTTTTCTGAGAACTTCAGGCGATAGGGGTTCTTGGAATAGGCATTCTGGCTGTTCCAGCTGCTGTTGCCACGCCCTCTGATTTGTACCGGCGTTGCAGGGAAGTTGGGGTACATTCCTGCGCCGTCGAGCGTGATGGTGGCATTCAGGTAGTTCACCTTGTCCGTGACAACGGCTCCGTTCTCGATATTGATGTACACCTTCGGCACGCCTGTTGCCTTTGCCCAGTCCAGCGTCAGTTGGTACTCAGTGCCATAGGGCACCAAAGAATCTGCATACACGGCAGGTTTACCCTCGGTCTTCACCAGCTCACCCTCGAACATCTTCAGCTCAGCCACACAGAAGTAGTTGCGCGTGTCATCGCTGCTTTTCAGCATCATGATGCGGAAGAGAGAAGCGGGTGTCTGCAGCTCAACAACAGGCATTCTGTTGGTAGCGCCGGCAGCCATATTCAGGTTGCCGTCCGTGGTGCGCTGCACTTCGCGCCAGGTGCTGCCGCCATCGTAGCTTACAGAGAGAGACAGGATTCGCGGCGAGCGGTTTCCCGTGTCATGGCGGTTGGTGACTTCATAGCACAAGTTGTGAACAGGCTCCGGCAGTGCCACGTCGATATACGGGAACTCATCCAAGCTCAACTTCTGATAAGGGCCATCCCCCCATGTGGTGTGGAAGAAGGTATTGTAGTCGCCGTCGAGAGCCATGGCCAATCCTTCGCGGTCCTCGAAGTTGGAGGGCGCATTGGTGCTGAGCATACTGGCCTCGAGAGGAATCTCCGTCAACTGCCATTCCTCTTTCCCCTCCTCTGCCGGGCTTACAAGGATGTTCTTCACAATCTGCACGCCCGGATAGGCTACCGTGATGCGATGCTTGTCGCCCATCTTCACGCGGCTCACCTTGCTCATGAGGGGCGACTCATCATCGAGATAGACATCCGCACGTGCATCGGAGCGCTTGAACGAAGGCGTCAGCCAATGCGTGTAGGCATTTATCGTGCTCATGCACGTTATCTCGTTGTCTTCGGAGATGTCACACAGGACATCGGAGAACAGCTGGTGGTTGTATTTGTTGTTGAATTTGAACGACGTTAGCGTGGGTCTGTTCAGCTCCATCTGATGGTCATAGGAGCGAATCTCGGACATGGGATAGATGAATTCCGTGCCAGCCAGGGTCACCACCTTGAGTTGTGTCTCATCAATCGACTCGTCAGCCACTACGGATGCGGGGAAGATGTCGAGCGTTCCGTCCAGTTTCTCCACGAAGATGGTGTCCTCACGCTCCTCGTCGCCGGCAGCATAGACGTGTAAAGGGGCAATCAGCGCGCCCAACAGGCAAGATATGATAAGGTAGGTTTTCTTCATTAGAATGCTTATTTACTCCATTTTACGCGGCAAAGGTAAGGAGATTTTACCATTCAGCCGCCGAAAGCATTAAAATAATGTCAAAAAGGCACCCATTTTTTTGTTTATAACGCACTTTAGCAGTACTTTTGCACACTCATTCGTGAGGATGATGGAGCAAACGATGTTCGATACCCTGCTGTCGCTGCCCTTGTTTCAAGGATTAGGGCATGCAGACTTGACGCGCATCTTAGAGTCCACGCATCTCAGGTTCGAGACCTTAGCGCCGGAGACTCAGCTGGTGTGGCAGGATGATTTGTGCGACGAGGTGCTGTTCATCCTTGAGGGTCAGGTGCGGAGCGTCACCGCCTCTGCCGACCGCTCGTGGAGCGTCGAGGAGCAGCTGCCGGTGCCCGCCATGCTGGGCCATGAGGTGCTCTACGGCAGCACCCGCTCCTACCCGTCCTCGGCGTATGCCGCCACTGCCGTGCGCCTGCTGCGCGTCAACAAGCGGACCATCGCCGCGCTGACGGGCTATTTCGAGGTCTTCCGCATCAATGTCCTCAACGCCCTCTCCGCCATGATAGCGCGCCAGCGGCAGCTGCAATGGATGCTGGCTCCACAAACTCTGGAGGGGCGCATCATTCATTTCATGCGGATGCACATCCAGCGCCCCGCAGGCCCCAAGTCCTTCCATGTCTCCATGCAGACATTAGGCGCCTATCTGGGCGAGGACTCGCGCTACGTCTCCAAGGCGCTGCACCGCCTGGAGCAACAGGGCCTGCTACACCTGGAGCGCCGCATAATTCACGTTCCCGCATTCGAGAACATCATCAAAGAAACACTTTAATCAATGAGAGATAATCCATTCTTTAACAAGAACTACGGTACGCCGCACAACACGGCACCCTTCGACAAGATACGCCTCGAGGACTATGAGCCTGCCATGCTTGAAGGCATCCGCATGGACGACGCCTTCATCCAGCTCATCACCGACAATCCCGAGCCGCCGACGTTCGACAACACCATCGCCGTGATGACGACCGACGACATGCTGGAGCGCGTCACAAAGGTCTTCTTCAACCTCCTCTCTGCCGAGACCAACGACGAGATGGACGCGCTGGCGCAGAAGATGTCGCCCATCCTCACGGAACACGCCAACAACATCCTCTTCAACAAGCGCTACTTCGAGCGCGTGAAGGCTGTTTATGAGCAATACCATCAGCCCTCCGCTCGGCCCAACGGGACGCTTGACCCTTCAAGAACCCTTAACCCTCAACCCTCAACCCTTAACCAGCCCTCCCCTCGCCCCCTCACTCCCGAGGAAGCGATGCTGCTGGACAAGGCCTACGAGGGCTTCGTCCGCGCCGGTGCCGCCCTCGACGAGGCGGGGCAGAGCCGCCTGCGTGAAATCAACCAGCAGATGACGCTGCTCACCCTGCAATTCTCACAGAACAATCTCAAGGCCACCAATGCCTACCAGCTCCACCTCACCGACGAGGCCGACCTCAGCGGACTGCCCGACTCGGCCCGTGATGCCGCAGCGCTGGCTGCCAAGGAGCAGGGCAAGGAGGGATGGCTCTTCACGCTCCACGCACCCTCCTACGGCCCCTTCCTCACCTATGCCGACAACCGCGAGCTGCGCCGCCAGATGTATATGGCCAAGAACACGCTCTGCACCGGCACGGAGGCTACGGGCAACGAGGACATCGTGCGACAGCTCGTCAACCTGCGGCTCGAGCGCGCACAGTTGCTGGGCTACAAGACTTTTGCCGACTATGTGCTGAAGGAGCGCATGGCAGAGAGTGCCGACAATGTCTATCGCCTGCTGGATCAGCTTCTGGACGCCTATATGGAGCCGGCACGCAAGGAAGTGGCTGAGATAGAAGCCATCGCGCGCAAGCTGGAAGGCGCAGACTTCGAGCTGAAGCCCTGGGATTTCTCCTACTATGGCCACAAGCTGAAGATGGAGCGCTACAATATCGATGCGGAGATGACACGCCCCTACCTGCAGCTCTCCCGCGTCATAGAGGGCGTCTTCGGCCTCGCCACACGCCTCTACGGCATCACCTTCCGCAAGAACCCTGACATCCCCGTCTATCACCCCGATGTGCAGGCCTATGAGGTTCTCGATGCCGACGGCAGCTTCCTGGCAGTTCTCTACACCGACTTCTACCCCCGCAAGGGCAAGCAGAGCGGCGCGTGGATGACCTCCTTCAAGGAACAATGGATAGGGCCCGACATCGACGAGTCCGCCCTTGGCGAGGGAGTGCCTGGCGATGCTGCCGCGAAGAGACAGCCCGTGCTCATCCCCCCCACCGACCCTGCCACATGGAAGAACAGCCGCCCCCACGTATCGCTCGTGATGAACTTCACCAAGCCCACCGAGACGAAGCCCGCGCTGCTGACGCTGGGCGAGGTGGAGACATTCCTCCACGAGTTCGGCCACGCCCTCCACGGCATCTTCGCCAACTCGCGCTTCGCCACCCTCTCCGGCACCAATGTCTATTGGGATTTCGTGGAGCTGCCCTCGCAGCTGATGGAGAACTTCGCCGTGGAGCCCGACTTCCTCAACACCTTCGCTGCCCACTATGAGACGGGCGAGCCCATGCCCGCAGACCTCATCCAGCGCATCATCGACAGCCGCAACTTTAACGTGGCCTACGCCTGCATCCGCCAGGTGAGCTTCGGCCTGCTGGACATGGCTTACTACACACTCACGGAGCCCTTCACGGCCGACGTGCAGACCTTCGAGCGCCAGGCATGGCAGCGCGCACAGCTCTTCGAGGAGGTGCCGGGCACATGCATGACCGTGCAGTTCGGCCACATCATGTCGGGCGGCTATGCCGCGGGCTACTACAGCTACAAATGGGCCGAGGTGCTGGATGCCGACGCCTTCTCTGTGTTCAAGGAGCACGGCATCTTCGACCGCGCCACCGCCCAGCGCTTCCGCGACTGCATCCTCTCGCGCGGCGGCACCGAGCACCCCATGACTCTCTACAAGCGCTTCCGCGGAAGCGAACCCACCATTGATGCATTATTAAAAAGAAATGGAATCAAATAACAAACTCGATCGTCGCTACCTGCGCATGGCGCGCATCTGGAGCGAGAACAGCTACTGCGTGCGCCGTCAGGTCGGCGCCCTCATCGTCAAGGATAAGATGATTATCAGCGACGGCTACAACGGCACCCCCTCGGGCTTCGAAAACATCTGCGAGGAGGACGGCGTCACGAAGCCCTACGTGCTCCACGCCGAAGCCAACGCCATCACGAAGATTGCGCGCTCAGGCAACAACTCCGAGGGCGCCACGCTCTACGTGACCGACTCCCCCTGCATCGAGTGCTCCAAGCTCATCATCCAGGCCGGCATCCGCCGCGTCGTCTATGCCCGCGACTACCGCCTCTCCGACGGCATCGACCTGTTGCGCCGTGCCCACATCGATGTGGAACATCTGCCCATTGAGGGGTATGAGTAGGGCTTTTTAAGTTTAAGGTTTAAAAGGTTCAAGAGTTCAAGAGTTCAAGAGTTCAAGAAAAATCACTTTTCACTCCCTACGCTCCCCTTTAGGGGGCTCGGGGGCATTACATTTTCTTAAGAAATGAACACCAAGTCCCGTCTCGTCCCGCTGCTTCTGGCGTTGTCCGTGATTCTCGGCATCGGCATCGGCCTATTCTATGCCAACCATTTCTCCGGCAACCGCCTGAATATCATCAACACAGGCAGCAACAAGCTGAACTACCTGCTGCAGATTATCGACAACAACTACGTCGATACCATCAATGTCAGCGACCTCGTCGAGGACGCGATGCCCACCATCCTCGCCGAGCTCGACCCTCACTCCAGCTACATCAGCGCCAACGACGCCGAGGAAAGCACCGAGGAGCTGCGGGGCAGCTTCTCCGGCATCGGCGTGCGCTTCACCGTGCAAAAGGACACCGTCAATGTGATGAACGTCATCAAGGGCGGCCCCTCAGAGAAAGTGGGCATCCTCGCCGGTGACCGCATCATCGCGGCCGACGACAGCACACTCATCGGCAAGGAGAACCGCGAGATTATGAAGCGCCTGCGAGGGCCAAAGGGTTCTAAAGTGAAGCTCACCATCTGCCGCAACGGGCATAAGAAGCCGCTGACCATCACCGTCGTGCGTGGCGAGGTGCCTGTGGAGAGCGTTGACAGCTACTTCATGCTCAACGACAACACCGGCTACATCTCCATCGAGAGCTTCGGCGAGAACACCTACCCCGAGATGCTCACCGCCCTCGCACAGCTCAACGTGCGCGGCATGAAGAACCTCGTCATCGACCTGCGCGGCAACCGCGGCGGCTATATGCAGACAGCCATTATGATGGTCAACGAGTTCCTGCCGGGCGGGCAGCTGGTGGTATATACCGAGGGCCGCAAGTCGCCCCGTGAGGAGTACCGCACCGACGGCCGCGGCACCTTCCAGCATCTGCCCCTCATCGTGCTCGTGGACGAGGGCTCCGCCTCCGCCTCCGAGATCTTCGCCGGTGCCATCCAGGACAACGACCGCGGCACCATCATCGGCCGCCGCAGCTTCGGCAAAGGCCTTGTGCAACAGCCCATTGAGTTCCGCGACGGCAGCGTCGTGCGCCTCACCGTAGCCCGCTACTACACGCCCTCCGGGCGCTGCATCCAGAAGCCTTATGAGAAGGGCAAGGGCGAGGAGTACGAGAACGACCTCATGGCCCGCTACGAGCGCGGCGAGTTCTTCTCCGCCGACAGCATCCATCAAGACGGCCCCGAGTACAAGACACGCATCGGGCGCACCGTCTATGGCGGCGGCGGCATCATGCCCGACATCTTCATCCCCGAGGACACCACGCTCTACACCAGCTACTACAAGGAAGCGCAGTTCTCCGGCCTCACCATACAGTTCGCCTTCCTCTTCACCGACCAGCATCGCCAGCAGCTCATGAGCTTCAGGAATGTCGGCGCCATGGAGGCTTGGCTCAAGCGCCAGAACCTCTTGGAGCAGTTTGCCCGCTACGGCGAGGAACATGGCCTGCGTCGCCGCAACCTGATGCTGCAGCGCAGCGCCCCCCTCTTCGAGCGCAGCCTCATCTCCAACATCATCTACAACGCACAGGACCAGCAGTGGCGCCTGCAATATCTCAGCAATGGCGACCCCACCATCCAACGCGCCATTCAACTCTTCGAAGCTGGCGAATCCGTGCCTACGCTGCCCAGCGAGGAATAATCTATAAGACAACGTATTTCACGAATTTCACGAATTATATTCTGTCGTTGCAATTCAGAAATAAACAGATTGAAGGAACTTTTAGAAATGGAATATCCTATATTCCTATTTGCAAAGAAGAATTCGTATAATTCGTGAAATTCGTTGTGAGAAAGAAGAGTGTTCACATGACCAAGTCTGAAGTCCGACAGGAGATTCGTCGCCGCAAGGCAGCCTGCTCTGCTGAGGAGCGGGCACTGCTGTCGCGCCAGGTGACTGCCAAGCTCGTGGCCACCCCACAATGGCAGCACGCCCACACCGTCCTCCTCTACCACTCCCTGCCCGACGAGGTGGCCACCCACCAGCTCATCACCGAAGCCCTGTCCGCAGGCAAGCGCGTCCTGCTGCCCGTTGTCGTGGGCGACGACCTCGAGCTCCGCTTCCTGCCCACTCCCGACGCCCTCCGCGAAGGTGCCTTCCACATCTTAGAGCCCACGGGAGCCCCCTTCACCGACTACGCCGCCATCGACCTCGCCGTCATCCCCGGCGTCGCCTTCACCCCCGACGGCCGTCGTCTCGGCCGTGGCCGCGGCTACTATGACCGCCTCCTCGCCCATTTCCCCAAATCCCTCTCCTCTTCCCTCTCCCCCTCATTGGAAGAGAGGGAACCCGCTGGTGAGCCTTCCCCCTACCTCATCGGCCTCTGCTGGCCCTTCCAGCTCCTTGCCGACCTCCCCACCGAGCCCCACGACCTCACCGTGCACGCCGTCATCGCCTGACCAATTCCAGCAGACAAAACCGCCCCGCGCTTCCCAGCGCAGGGCGGCATCAACGCTCCCCTTTAGGGGGCTCGGGGGCATCAACGCTCCCCTTTAGGGGGCTCGGGGGCATCATCGCTCCCCTTTAGGGGGCTCGGGGGCTTTTACTCGTCGCCCCAGTCGGCGCTGCTCTCGCCCTTCTTCTGGGCCTTCTTCGCAGCCGCCTGCGCCTTGCGCGTGGTGGTGAACTCGAACTCGAAGTCCTCGCGCTTGAAGTCCAGGCCTGCGCCCAGCTCGTAGTTCACGTTGACGTCCTTGATGTTCGCCTCGGTGAACATCTCCATGGCCGTCTTGGGGTTGCCCTCGTCGTCCACGCCGGGCAGGGTGCCTTCGCTGGTGATGGAGGGCGTGAAGCGGCCCAGCTCGCCCAGCTCGATGGCGTTGCCTTCGGTGATGGCCTCCTTGATGCAGTGGCACATGTCGGTGATGATGCCCACGATGGTGCCTTTGCTGTAGATGCTGTTGTGGTTGGACATGTGAGCGGCGAGCGCGTTGATGTCCAGCACGCCGTTCAGCTGCAGGCTGGCGTACGCCTTCTCGGGCTCTTCGGGGTGGACGGGATTCTTGCGCATGGCAAGAGAGTACTTAAGTGTGTTTTTCATAAGACTCACCCCCAGCCCCTCCCTATAAAGGAGGGGAGTAGATACTCTACCATTGGGGGATTTAAATTTTAGGGTTAATAGATAGGGTTAGGTTGTGGGCCTGAGCGCCCCGTGGTCTTCGAGGATGAAGAGTGCAGTCTTCGGCCGATAAGACTGTGGTCTTGCGCGCTTAAGACCATGCTCTTCATTTCTTCCTCTTTGACGTTGCAAAGGTACGACATTTCTGCTGCGCTTGCAAATCTGATGGTGTGTGGCGTGTGAAAATCTGTTAAAGGGTGCGGAAATGTGATGGCCTAACAAAAACTAACAAATAACATTTAATTTTCGCATGGGTGTAGATGTCGATTTTAAGTCATACTATTATATATTATATATAATATATAATATATAATAGTATGGCGTTATATGGGGTATGCGGATTTTAATTTGTTATTGTTAGTTTTTGTTAGAGCGCCCTGTCGCCTATCATTTATCTTCTTCCTAAGCTACTTATTTCCCTCATTCAGTGTTTTTTTCTCTTTTCATTTTTCATTTCTCACTTAAAGTTGTATCTTTGCACTCAGAAATCTATTATACACTTAACTATGAAATATTATTCATGGATGGCAGTCTCGGCTTTGTTGCTGGGCTTCACGATGTTAGATCTTACCTCATGCAGCAAGGATGAGGAGAACGGGGGTGCTGCCCCGACAGAGAAAGAGAATGGTGGAAAAGATGACGATAAGCCCGTGGCAACCTCCGAAGTCGTGGTCACTGTAGATGACAACGGCCAGGCTGATGGCGGACATCACTTTCAGAAAATCGACGAGACCAAATTCATAATCGACGGAGTGCAATATTCGATGGAGAATGATCATTTAGTGGTGTTTGAATACGATAAAACCAATTCTATGGATGCTGTCGTAATCATCTCGACCTTGAAGTATCAGGGCAGCACGATGGATGTGACCCGCATCAAGAAGTTAGCTTTCAAGGGCTGCGCTGGGATTACTTCATGCGTTATTGGAAATAAAGTGACGAGCATTGGCGAGGAGGCATTTGACGGTTGTACCAGCCTGTCCTCTGTGACCATTCCCAGCAGCGTGACGAACATTGATAAGAAGGCCTTCGAGCATTGTCGTGGCCTGTCCTCTGTGACCATTCCCAGCAGCGTGACGAGCATTGGACGAGGTACATTTCATGATTGCAGCGGCTTGCGGCATGTTTATTGCCACGCCGTGAATCCGCCTTCGGCAGAGGATTTGTTTGGCGAGACCCCCATATCCTCTGCCACGCTCCATGTGCCTGCCGAGTCGCTTGACGCATACAAGGCGACAAGTCCTTGGAGCGGGTTTGGCACCATTGTGGCGCTGTAAGGACAGCTGGCGGGGCGGCCCATTCGGAATAACGGAATAACGAAAAAGGCGACCGCCGCAATCGAAATAAAGCCGCCGCCATCGACCTCGCCGTCATCCCCGGCGTCGCCTGACCACTAATCGTCTCCTTACCCCATCTTTATCCAACAGACGGGATGAACTTGTTTTTGGCGGACCTTACTCTTCTGCAATTAAGAGCGCGGACTTGCAGCCTTTATTGTAAGGTCTTACGGCTTTAAGTGCTTATTCTTCTTGTGAGTTCCACTTGGAACTCGCAAGAAGGGCAAGTAGCTATCTCAGCCCTCTCCGCTCGATGACCTGAACGCATTTAGAAGGCGGGGTGTGAGTCCTGAAATGTAAGAGCGCGGGCTTCCAATCGGATGCCTGCGCTCTTATTGGTTTCCCATGCATAGGACACGGGAATGCTGTGTGTGGGTTTACTTCACCACCACCTTCTTACCGTTCACAATATTGATGCCCTTCTGCAACTTCAGCAGACGTTGGCCTGCGAGGTTATAGATGGGCGCATCGGCCTTCTGAATGGTGCCTTGTGCATTGCGAATTGTCTTGATGCCTGTAACTTCAGCAACATCCTGGTCGCCATAGAAGGTCAATGCGAAACTGTCGATGAAAGGCATCTGACCATTCCGCTTAGGCAGTTCTACGAGGAAGCCCATGGTGATGTCGCCGCGTTCTTCAAGTGTGAAGGGGACCAGTACGTGGAAGAGCCCTGAGGCCTTCAACATATCATCAATCAGCGTACCGTTGCCGTGGCGATAGTCGTAGTCGTTTGTCATGGCCAACATGCTCTCGAGGGTGAGTCCTTTGGCCTCATCTTCATAGAAGAAGGGATGGACGTCGGCGGTTTCTTCGTTGGCATACACCTGACAACGGGTGTAGTTATTGTACTTGTTCTCTTCTGTGTAGCCACTGGTGGAATAGGTCATGTCCAGACGGATCGATGCATTGACATCAAGGAGATAGTTGCCTGCGGGCATATTTGCAATGGTCTGCCGGAAATCCTGTAGTAAGCTCATAGTTGTACTACCGCCGAACCACCAATAGACGCAGTCTGTGCCGCTGGGAAGTACCATTCCATCCTCTGCTGTCGGCTCTGCCGTTTGCCATCCAGATGCATCAGCGATGTCGAAGTTCGGATTCGTAATTAACGATGTGAAGTCAAAGAAGTTGCCGTTGATGGGCTTGGCACCACTGAGAGAGAAGCTCGCCTCGCTATCCACCAGATAATCGAGTGCTTCTTCCAGGGACTCGATGGTTGCCGACAGCGGATTGTCAAGCAAATCCTGAGCATTCTCAAGAGCAGAATTGAGTTCATCGATATCTGCATCTGTGACGTCCACAGTAGTCAGCATCTGTTGCACTTTATCTACCTCGGCCTGCAAATTAGAAAGGCTTTCGCCCAGTATGGCCTTGGTGTATTCGGCCAGATATGCATCCTTGTCGCCAACATATTGCAGTTCCACTTCATCCCATGCTATCCAGTTGGCATCGGTCTCTGCGTCGATGAAGAGTCCGATGGTGATGGGATTACCTGCAGTTGCCTGCTCGTAACCGATCGTATAGATGTTAGCTACGCCATTGGCAGTGTGTACATTCACGCTCTCATCGCCGATGCGCAATGTGACACCGCTCACTTCTAAGGAAGCCTGATCCTGACGCGTGGCCAAGCAGGCAGCTTTCAGGACATAGTAACCTGCGGGCAATGGAGTGCCGTCGGGCAGTACATCTATCGTCTGCTTGGCATAGTTCTCCTGACCATAGTTGGTGTTGTTGACCCAACACTCCATGAAGGGTTTGGAGAAGTTCTCCACATTGCCACTCGTGTTGATATGCAGGCCCGGGTTTGCTCCAGGCACGAGAATATCCCATCCATTGGTATTGGACATTCCACCATTGGTGATGACGTTGGCGGGATGTTGATAGCTGGCGTTGGCCACGAGGAACTGGCTCTGTGCCACTTCCAATGTCGCGCGTGCTTCTTTATAGAAATTTTCTGCACTCCCCACGGGGTACTGCACGCCTTCTGGCAAAGCAGCCTGCGCAGCAGAAATGGCTGTTTCGAAATCCGTGCGGCCCTGGGTGTATGACTCATCTGCCAACAGGGCCTGAGCCTTTTCGATTGCAGCCAGGAAATTGACATAAGACTTATTAAAGTCGTTGAATAAATTCACTTCCCTTGCCAAATCGTCGATAGCAACCTGCACATCATCAATGGTTTCGGCCTCTAAGGCTGCGGTGGCAGATTCGATAGCAGTATTCAGCTCCGCGTTATAGAGGGGGTGGTTCGCGTCTATCAACGCTGTGGCTGCATCGATATTGGCAGAGAGCGTAGCTTTGGCAGCGGCCAGCAGTTCAGCATCCTGCTGTGCCTGATACGCTTCGGCGTCACCGATGAAGGAGAGCTTGATGTTGTCCCATCCGAGCCAGTTGATATTGGTGTTGTCAAAGCGGAAACCGATGGTCAAATCCTCACTTTCGGCTATAACGACATCCACGCTATAGGTGACGGCTTGTGTCTGATCGACAGTACCAGAGAGACCTATTTCCCGGATACTCTCGTTGGCATATAACTGAACGCCTTCCAGATCCACAAGATCTGCAGTCTTCTGGCTGACAGTCAGGATATCAGCGGTCAGACGATAATGGCCTGCGGGCAGACCGCTAAGCACTTGGTGAATATCGCCACTGCCCGACAAAGCCGTAGCATTCGCCCACTGCTCAATAAAATCTACCATTGATGTCGAACTGGTTCCAGGATAGCTGACGGAGCGTCGGTTCTGCTTGAAGTTGTTCACCACCCAACCGGTAACGGTCTTGGAATTGTTAGCATCCTTGTCAAAGGACGGGTTTGTCACCTTTGCCGTAGCGTCGGCAATGCGACCTCCGTCCTCGTTGTCCAAAAGGAACTTGTCAATCGCTGCCTGCAGTGTGACGATAGCTTCACGAACCGCAGCGTCATCTGCCAGTTCAGTGATTCCGCTTGTTGCGGTTGTGATTGCTTCCTGCAACGCTGTCTTGCCTTCGGTGTAGTCTTCACTTGCCACGATGGCCTCAGCATCTGCGATAACTGAGTTGAGGGCCTTGGTGTGGACGGGGAGTGTCTCGTCCTGAGCAAAACCTGCTAACGACATCAGCAGGGCTGCTGCAAAAAGATGTAGTCTTTTTCTCATAGTTAATAAGGTTTGTAGTTAGTTGATAAAATGAATGTTTCTATTTGATAGTTTCTTTGATTAGGTTCTTGATTATCTCAGCACTATCCGCTCGATGACCTGAGCGCCGACGTGCTCATTGAGGCGACGGACAAGCATGGCGCGGCCGGCCATCAGCTCGGCACGCAGTACGGAGCTGGTGAGATGGACATAGAGGACGCGATTGCGGATCTGCAGGTCGGAGGTATGGCGCGCCACACCGGGGCCCATCACCTCTGGCCACGCCTCGATGAGGCGGTACTCGTTGTAGGGGGTCTCCAGGCCTTCCTCACGCAGGAACTGCTGCACGATAAGGCCCACGGCTTCTGCTTTCTGTCGTCTCATTCTTCTATCCTCCCCTGGCTGACGTGGAACAATCGGTAGTCGCCGCCCATCTGTGCCAGGATGCGGTCGAGATGGTCGCGGTTGGTGTCGGTGATGAAGATCTGCCCGAAGCTGTCGCCCGAGACGAGGCGCACAATCTGCTCCACGCGGCTGGCGTCGAGCTTGTCGAAGATGTCATCCAAGAGGAGCAGGGGCGTGGTCTTGCTGCCTGTGCGCCGCAGGAAGTCGAACTGCGCCAGCTTCAGGGCAATGAGATAGGTTTTGTTCTGGCCCTGCGAGCCTTCGCGCTTAATGGGGAAGCCGCCGAGGGTCATCTCAAGGTCGTCCTTGTGGATGCCGTGGAGCGAGTAGCCCATGACAAGGTCCTTGGCACGGTCGCGCCGGATGATGTCGAGGAGCGGGCCGCGCTGGGCGTGAGAGACATAGCGGAGGGCCACCTGTTCTTTGTCCTGGCTGACATGGGCGTAGATCTGCTGGAAGATGGGGGTGAAGGCGTCCACGTAGCGGGCGCGGGCCTCATAGACTTGCTGTCCGTAGCGCGCCATCTCCTCTTCCCACAGCGCCAGCAGGTCGGGGTCTGGCGCGGGCTCCTCCATCTTGAGCAGGGCGTTGCGCTGTTGCAGGGCTTTGTTGTAGCTCATGAGGGCGTCGAGGTAGCGGCGGTCGGTCTGCGAGATGACGACATCCATGAAGCGACGGCGCTCCTCGCTGCCTCCGCTGATGAGCAGGCTGTCCATGGGCGACACCATCACAAGGGGTATCAGGCCGATGTGCTCCGCAAGGCGCTTGTAGGGTTTCTTGTTGCGCTTCAGCTGCTTCTTCACGCCGCGCTTCATGCCGAGATAGATTTCCTCGGGCGTACCGTCGTCGTGCTCGTAGTGCCCCTGCAGCACGGCAAAGTCGGCATCGTGCTGGATGCAGGTGGTGTCAGCAGCGCCCGTGGAGCTCTTGCAGAGCGACAGGAAATAGATGGCGTCCAGCAGGTTCGTCTTGCCCTCGCCGTTCTGCCCGATGAAACAGTTCATCTTGGCCGACAGCGTGAGATCTGCCTGCTCAATATTCTTATAGTGGAGTATAGAAAGCTGATGAAGGACCATTATTCCGGGCGTTTTCGACGCTAAAACGATGCAAAGGTAGTTAAATAATGCCGTAAAACGAGAAATAATGCCGTAAAAAGTTGAGCATCCCGAAGATTTTAACTACTTTTGCCGCGCTTTTTGCAGGCGTCGCGCCTGCGTGAATCCGAAATAATCACAAAACATACAATAACAATGGCAAAGAATCAACAGAAAAATGTGGCTCCCGAGAACATCGAGGCCGTGACCAAGACCGAAGCATTCATCGACAAGTACAAGAAGCACATCGTGTATGGCATCTGCTGCATCATCGTAGTGGCTGCCGCGATCATCTGCTATGTGCAGTTCGTCAGCAAGCCCCGCGCACAGAAGGCCAATGAGGCACTGTTCCGCTGCGAGACCTACTTCCAGGCTGACAACTACGACAAGGCACTGAACGGCGACGGTCAGGGCTGCATCGGCCTGCTGAAGGTCATCGACGACTACGGCTGCACGGACGCTGCCAACCTCGCCAAGCTCTATGCCGGCATCTGCTACGCCCAGACAGAGAAGTGGCAGGAGGCTGCCGATATGCTCGAGGACTTCGACCTGCAGGATGACGCCGTCATCTCCCCCGCAGCGCTTGGCGCACTCGGCAACGTGTATGTCAACCTGGGCGACAATGAGAAAGCCATCAAGACACTCCTGAAGGCTGCGAAGCTCGCTGACAGCGACAGCCTCACACCCACCTTCCTGCTACAGGCCGGTGAGCTCTACGAGGCTGCCGGACAGACGGAAAAGGCACTGGCACTCTACCAGCAGATCAAGAAGGAATATGTCAATTCCATGGCTTACCAGGAGATTGACAAGTACATCGAGCGCGTAAGCAAGTAAAGCAACACCCCGAACAAAATATCCTATGGCTACCGCATTCCATCATCTCTCGGACTACGATCCTGCCAGCATCCCCTCCACCAAGGGCATGCGCTTCGGCATCGTCGTGGCCGACTGGAACGAGCGCTACACCTACGCCATGGCCGAGGCTGCCATCGAGACCCTGCAGACGCACGGCGTCAGCAAGGAGGACATCGAGGTCAAGCACGTGCCCGGCAGCTTCGAGCTGGTGTACGGCGCAGCATGGATGAGCCGCAACATGCACGTGGATGCCATCATCGCCATCGGCTGCGTCATCCGCGGCGACACGCCCCATTTCGACTACATCTGTCAGGGCACGACACAGGGGTTGGCCGAGCTAAATGCCAAGGGAGGCATACCCGTCATCTACGGACTGCTCACCTGCAACACGCCCGAACAGGCAGAGGCACGCACAGGCGGCACGTTGGGCAACAAAGGCACGGAATGCGCCGTGACAGCCATCAAGATGGTGGCCTACGACCCGGGCCGCCGCGCTGACGGGTTGCCCTTCTGAGCGCCCCGGCACTCTCCACACGGCTTGAAACAAACATAGGAGCCCGGTCCACACAGAGGGCTGGGCTCCTTTCATGAAAACAATGGCAAAAGAAAAACAAAAGACCATCAACATCAAGAACCGCAAGGCGGAGTTCGACTACTTCTTGATGGAGAAATACACCGCCGGACTGGTGCTGACAGGCACGGAAATCAAGAGTATCCGCCTGGGCAAAGCCAGCCTCGTGGATGCCTACTGCGTCATCCTCAACGGCGAGATGTGGGTCAAGAACATGAATATCGCACAGTACTTCTACGGCACCTACAACAACCATGCGGCCCGCCGCGACCGCAAGCTGCTGCTGAACCGCCGCGAGATTCACCGACTGCAGAATGCCACCAAGAGCCCTGGCTTCACCATCATCCCCACGCTCCTGTTCATCGATGAGAACGGGCGCGCCAAACTCGACATCCATCTCGCCCGAGGCAAACACGCCTATGACAAACGCGAGACGCTGAAAGAGAAGGAGGACCGCCGCGACATCGACCGCCACTTCAAGCACAACTATTAGTGCGCCCGAAAGTTCCGCTTTCGGGTGACAGACAGCACCCATGAACACGACACACCCTACCCCATCCCACGCATCTCAGCCCTCCGCCCTGCGCGAGGCGCTCACACGACATCGCCCCCTGCTGCTGGACGGCGCCATGGGCACCATGATACAGTCCTATCGCCTGAGCGAAGCGGACTATCGCGGCACGGCTGAAGGCTGCGACCGCGCTTTCCCCGAGCTACCCGGGCAGCAGACAGGCAACAACGATCTGCTGTGCCTCACCCGCCCCGATGTCATCGCCGACATCCATCGGCGCTACCTGGAAGCGGGTGCCGACATCATCACCACCAACACCTTCAACGCCCAGCGCATCTCGCTCGCCGACTACGGCTGCGAGCACCTCGTGCGCGACATCAATCTCGCCGCCGTGCGCATCGCCCGCGAAAGCTGTGCACAGGCAGTTTCCAACTCCGACGGGAGCGCATCGGGGACAGGGCCGTTCATCGTGGGTTCCGTAGGTCCTACAAACAAATCGCTCTCGATGAGCCCCGACATCAGCGACCCCGCCCTGCGCGCCATCACCTTCGACGAACTCGTCGGTGCCTACACGGAGCAGATGACAGCCCTCATCGAGGGTGGCGTGGACGCCCTGCTCATCGAGACGGTCTTCGACACGCTCAACGCGAAGGCTGCCCTCTATGCCGCCGACAGCGCCATGAATGCTACAGGGCGCAGCGTTCCCCTGATGCTCAGCGCCACCGTCAGCGACCGTGCGGGACGCCTGCTCAGCGGACAGACGCTCGAAGCATTCTTCATCTCGGTCTCCCATGCGCCGCTGCTCAGCATCGGCCTCAACTGCTCGTTCGGCGCTGAGGATATGCTGCCGCATCTGCGCGAACTGCGCCGCATCGCAGATGCCTACAACACCTGCGCGCGCGAACATATTTATATAAGCGCCTATCCAAATGCGGGCCTTCCGAATCAGATGGGCGAGTACGATGAGACACCGGAGCTCATGGCCTCGCACGTGCGCCCCTTCATCGAGGAAGGACTGGCAGATATCATCGGCGGCTGCTGCGGCACCACGGATGAACACATCAGAGAGCTCAAGAAGCTGACCCTCACCCCGCTCCCCAGCGAGGAGGAGAACAATGCTATTGCTCCGAAACTGCGCGCCAGCCATCTCCCCTCAGGAGGGGGTGGGTCATTCTCCGGACTGGAACCCCTCACGCTCACGCCGGAGGTGGGATTCATCAACGTAGGCGAGCGCTGCAATGTAGCCGGTTCGCGTAAGTTCCTGAGACTCATCAAGGAAAAGAGCTACGAGGAAGCTGTGGAGATAGCCCGCAAGCAGGTGGAGGACGGCGCCCTCGTGCTGGACATCAACCTCGACGACGGCCTGCTGGACACGCGCGCCGAGATGTGCCACTTCCTGAACCTGCTGGCAGCGGAACCCGACATCTGCCGCGTGCCCTTCATGATTGACTCCTCGCGCTGGGAGGTCATCCGCGCCGCCTTGGGCTGCATCCAGGGAAAGGCCATCGTCAACAGCATCTCGCTGAAAGAGGGCGAGGAGACATTCCTGGCTCATGCCCGCGAGCTGCGACGCATGGGCGCTGCCGTCATCGTGATGGCCTTCGATGAAGAGGGGCAGGCCACCAGCTATGAGCGCCGCATCGCTATCTGTGAGCGCGCTTACCGCCTGCTCACGGAACAGGTCGCCTTCCCCGCGGAAGACATCATCTTCGACCCCAATATCCTGTCCATCGCCACAGGTATGCCCGAGCACGATCGCTATGCGCTTGACTTCATCCGTGCCACGGCGTGGATCAAGAAACATCTGCCCGGCGCACACGTCAGCGGTGGCGTCAGCAACCTCAGCTTCTCGTTCCGAGGCAACAACTACCTCCGCGAAGCCATGCACGCCGTGTTCCTCTACCATGCCCGCCAGGCTGGCATGGACATGGCCATCGTCAACCCCGCCACTGCCATTACCTACGCCGACATACCCGCCGACCAACTCGAAATCCTCGAAGATGCCATCCTGGCGAGAAGGGATGACGCCTGCGAACGATTGATAGAGATGGCAGAGACGGACTCTAACCCCTCCCTCCCCATCAGGGAGGGAACAATCACCTCTGACAAAGAGAATTTGCAGAAGTCCCCCTCGCTCTTAAAGTCCCCCTCGCCCACGGGAGAGGGGTTAGGGGTGAGGCCGGGGTTAGGGGCGAGGTCTGATAGGGCGGGTCTCGAGTCTTGTGCCCAACGCCTTATCTCCGCCCTGCGCCGAGGCATCACCGACACGCTGGAAGCCGACCTCGCAGAGGCGCTCAATGAATTCCCCTCGCCCATCGCCATCATCGAAGGACCGCTAATGGAGGGCATGAACCTCGTCGGGCAGCTCTTCGGTGAAGGAAAAATGTTCTTGCCGCAAGTTGTGAAGACAGCTCGCACCATGAAGCGCGCCGTGGAGATTCTGCAGCCCGCCATCAAAGCGACCCCACACCCCGACGGGAAAGGTCAGGGAACGGGGCGTCATCCCAAGGTGCTCGTGGCTACCGTGAAAGGCGATGTCCACGATATCGGCAAGAACATCGTGGCCACCGTGATGGCCTGCAACGGCTACGAGGTGATAGACCTCGGTGTCATGGTGCCTGCCGAGACGATAGTGGCCAAAGCGCTGGAAGTGCAGCCCGACGTGATTGGACTCTCAGGCCTCATCACGCCATCGCTGGAGGAGATGGTGCACACCGTGCATCTGCTGGACCAGGCCGGCATCCACGTGCCCGTGATGATTGGCGGCGCCACCACCAGCGCCCTGCACACGGCCCTGAAGATAGCCCCCGTGTATCATGGTCCTGTCCTGCACGTGTGCGATGCATCACAGAACGCGCCTCTCGCTGCCCCCTTCCTGAATCCTGCCACACAGGCCGAGGCACAGGAAGCGCTGGCCAAGGAGCAAGCAGCCCTGCGTGCTCAGGCCGATGACAAGAAGCATACAGACCTCACTCCCTTCGAAGAGGCACGCGCGAACAAACCGAAGTTTTTCTAAAGAATATGTTGCCCAATATTTCTGATTCCCAACTGAAAGCCGCTGCCTCCGAGAGCATGGACGCTTTCTTCACACTCATCACCGACACCATCCTCGAAGCCATTGGCGGCGAGTTGAATGCCCAGACCATGCAACAGCTCAACAGCGAGCAAATCACCCTCTTAGGCTATCGCATGCTGCGCGAAGAGGTGATGGACGGAGGCTTTATACAGCTCATCCACAACGGCCTGGGCCCCTTCATCTTCCTCAACCCCTTCGCCAAGGCCATACGTCTGTGGGGTGATGACATTGAGACAGAGGGGACGAGCGTGCTCCATGATTTCTCGAAGCTCATCTACAAAGGTCGCAAGCTCTTCGAACAACACGCCGAAGCGCTCACCGCCCCCTGCACCGATGAGGAGTTCATGGCACTCTTTGAGCAGTACCCGGACTTCGATGACCTCGACGACACATTCATAGAAACCGAAGAGGACATCACCACGCTCATCTCCTACTACGTGGACAAGCACATCAACGACTTCGTTGCTATTGCCTGAAGAAACGCTCAAACAGCGTACGCATCGAGGCCTCATCTGTCATCATCGCGCGCAGCTCTTCCAGCCGGGCAGCATTGGGCGAGTCCTCCAGCCAAAGATGCAGGTAGCCGCCCCGACCATATTTCTCATGGAGATGGGACATCATTCGTGCGTAATGCTCCTCGTGCGTCAGCTGCGGGTAATGCTCTAAGCCGTATTGCACCGTACGCCGGATGATGGTCTCAGGGTCGATAAACCTGTCCGCCTCTGCCACGATGCGCCCGTAGATGGTGCGCGGCTCACGGGCTGCCGAGGCACGATGGTCCTCTGCGGCATCTGCCATCATCTGGATCTCCTCCTCGGAAAACCACTCGCGAAGCCGACGGTCTGCCTTCATCATTCTCGCCGACACCTCGTGATGGCGCTCACGCCCTTCGCATAAGCCCACATCATGATAGGCGGCAATCACATAAGCCATGTCGCGACGAACGCCCATACGCTCCGCCATATCCAGACTCTGCCGAATCACCATCAGCACATGGTCGCGCCTGTGCGCAGCATCAAAGTGGTCATACTGAGGAATAACGGACTCCTCAATATATTGTCGTAGTGCCGGTTGTATCATCCAAATAGTTATATGCTTCTTCGTTTTGCAGGACAAAGATAGCACTTTTCTGCGGAAAGGGCATTGATACGTGTTAAAAAAACACCATTTCACAGGATTCTTTATCAAAAAAGGCGGCAATGTGGGGATAATGTTGTATCTTTGCAGCCGTTTAAACGCACACATGTGAGCACAATAACATCCAAAGAGCAAGCTCATGCGCTTTATCTTCAGGGTAACGCATTTCGCAAACAGCAGCAATGGGCAGAAGCCCTCAATGCCTACGAGGCCGCTATTGCGCTGGACCCTGAGTCGCCCGCTGTGGCTGCCAGACAGATGTTAATGAGCATCATGAATTACTATTGTAAAGAATACTATAATCCCTGATTATTATGGCAAAAATGAAAGGGGCTATTGTCGTGAATACAGAGCGCTGCAAGGGTTGCAGCCTGTGTGTCGTGGCCTGCCCGCTCAACATTATCCAACTCGCCGACAAGATGGTCAACCGCCGCGGTTATCGCTATGTGGAACAGACCAATCAGGAGGCTTGCACAGGTTGCACGTCCTGTGCCATCGTATGCCCTGACGGTTGCATCACGGTTTATCGTAAGAAAGTAGAATAAGATTATGAAAGAACAAGAAATAGTCCTCATGAAGGGGAACGAGGCCATTGCACACGCTGCCATCCGCTGCGGGTGCGACGGCTATTTCGGCTACCCCATCACTCCTCAAAGCGAAATTCTGGAGACCCTGGCTGTCGAGAAGCCCTGGGAGACCACTGGCATGGTCGTGCTACAGGCTGAAAGCGAAGTGGCCAGTATCAACATGATTTACGGCGGCGGCGGCAGCGGCAAGCGCGTGATGACCTCCTCCTCCAGCCCCGGTGTGGCGCTGATGCAGGAAGGCATCGCCTACATGGCTGGTGCCGAGATTCCGGGTCTTATCGTCAACGTACAGCGCGGCGGCCCAGGTCTGGGAACCATCCAGCCCTCACAGGGCGACTACTTCCAGGCCACACGCGGCGGCGGTAATGGCGACTACTATGTGCTGGTGCTGGCTCCGTCCTCGGTGCAGGAGATGGCCGACTTCGTGGACCTGGCCTTTGAGCTGTCCTTCAAGCATCGCATCCCTGCCATGATTCTCTCCGACGGTGTCGTAGGTCAGGTGATGGAAAAGGTGGTGCTGCCGCCCTTCAAGCCCCGCCGCACAGACGAGGAGATTGAGCGCGAATGTCCGTGGGCCAGCACAGGCCGCAAGGGCAAGCGACCCATCAATGTCATCACTTCCCTGGAGCTGCTGCCCGAGGCGATGGAGAAACACAACCTGCACCTGCAGGAGAAATACAACCTCATCCGCGAGACCGAGGTGCGCTACGAAGAGCTGCAGACCGAGGATGCCAAATATCTGATTGTAGCCTTCGGCTCCGCAGCACGCATCGCACAGAAAGCCATCAGCATCATGCGTGCCGAAGGCCTGCGCGTAGGACTGCTGCGCCCCATCACCCTGTGGCCGTTCCCCACGAAGCGCATTCAGGAGCTGTCGGAGCAGGTCAAAGGTATCCTCTCCTTCGAGATCAACGCCGGACAGATGGTAGAAGACGTGCGCCTCGCCGTCGAAGGTCGCACGCCCGTAGCCCACTACGGCAAGATGGGAGGTATCGTGCCCACGCCCGACGAGCTGATTCAGGCACTTAGAACGAAGTTAACCGTTAGCAAATAACCATTGACACTTAAACGCTAAACGAAGCAGAGTATGGAGAACAGAGAAGAAGTCCGCAACATCCTGAACACCGTGTTCCTGTTACTGGCGCTCATCGGCGTGGTGGTGTATTTCGCATTCCCCGCACACCACATCATCGGCCTCGTCGTCATCGGCATCGCCATGATTATCAAAGTGGTCGAGTTCTTCATCCGCTTCATGTTCTAAAGATAAATATTACACGTTAAACGATAAACGTTAAACGAAACAATGGAAAATATCATATCCCCTGAGAATATCGTCTATCAGAAGCCTACGCTGCTGAACGACACCGACATGCACTACTGCCCTGGTTGTTCGCACGGCGTTGTTCACAAGCTTATCGCCGAGGTCATCGAGGAGATGGGCGTCGAAGAGAAGGCTGTCGGCGTGTCACCCGTAGGCTGTGCCGTCTTCGCATACAAGTATATCGACATCGACTGGCAGGAAGCCGCCCACGGACGTGCACCCGCCATCGCCACGGCCATCAAGCGCCTGTGGCCCGACCACCTCGTCTTCACCTACCAGGGCGACGGCGACCTGGCCTGCATCGGCACCGCAGAGACCATTCACGCCCTGAACCGCGGTGAGAACATCGCCATCATCTTCATCAACAACGCCATCTACGGCATGACGGGTGGACAGATGGCTCCCACAACGCTGATGGGCATGAAGACTGCTACCTGCCCCTACGGCCGTCAGGCAGACCTCCACGGATACCCCCTGAAGATTACGGAGATTGCCGCTCAGCTGGAGGGCACGTGCTACGTGACGCGCCAAAGCGTCCACAGCGTCGCCGCCATCCGCAAGGCCAAGCGCGCCATCCGTCAGGCTTTCGAGAACAGCATCAACCGCCGCGGCTCCAGCCTCGTGGAAATCGTCAGCACCTGTTCCTCCGGTTGGAAGAAGACACCCGTCGAGGCCAACAAGTGGATGGAAGAGCACATGTTCGACTTCTATCATGTCGGAGACCTGAAGGTGGTTTAAGGTTTAAAGTTTATGGTTTAAAGTTTAAAGTTTATGACAGAAGAAATCATCATAGCCGGTTTCGGCGGACAGGGCGTCCTGTCGATGGGTAAGATTCTCGCATACAGCGCGCTGATGGAAGGCAAGGAAGTGTCTTGGATGCCTGCCTACGGTCCCGAACAGCGTGGCGGCACGGCCAACGTGACGGTCATCGTCAGCGACGAACGTATCTCATCGCCCATCATCAGCACCTACGACACGGCCATCATCCTGAACCAGCCCTCGTTGGAGAAGTTCGAGTCAAAGATCAAGCCCGGCGGCACTCTCATCTACGATGGCTACGGCATCACGATACCCCCTAAACGCACAGATATCAACATCTATGAGATTAGTGCGATGGACGCTGCTGCCGAGAGTGGTAACCCCAAGAGCTTCAACATGATTGTCCTCGGCGGTCTGCTGAAGATTCGCCCCATTGTGACGCTGGAGAATGTCATCAAAGGGCTGCACAAGACCCTTCCTGAGCGCCATCACCATCTCATCCCCGCCAACGAAGCCGCCCTGCGGATGGGCATGGACATCATCCTTAAGCACTAAACACTAAGCATGAAGCTCGTCGCCCGCCTCATTGCCATCCTTATTGTCATCGCCATCGCGCCGCAGCGGTCATACGCTCAGAACGTTGGCGATGATGCCTTTGGCGACCCCATGGGCAGTGGCATGACCGCCAACGACAGTATCGCACGCGGGCTGAAGCGCAGTACATGGAGCCGCGACACGTCGAAGGTGGAGCGCTTTGTCCCCACGGAGTACAAGCAATGGCGCATCGACGAGCAACTGGGCACCATCCTACCGGAAGAATACAACGACACCCTCCCCCACCTCTTCCAGAACTTCAACAACACCGACGGCTATGTGGGCGACCACAATATCTTAGGTAACCTCGGTTCGCCACGTATGGCCCGCAACTTCCTGGACCGCACGTTGATGAACGACATGATGTTCATCCAACCTTTCGACTACTTCCACACGACACCCGGCAACCTGCTCTTCACCAACACCAAGAGCCCTCTCACGAACCTGCAGTACCACAAGTGCGGCACGAAGGAGAACGGACAGGACCGCCTCTACGCCTACTTCGCCACGAACATCAACAAGCGCGCCGGCCTCGGCTTCAAGGCGGACTACCTCTACGCCCGCGGCTACTACAACAATCAGGCCAACTCGCAGTTCGGCGCCACGCTCTTCGGCTATTATCAGGGCGACCACTACGGTATCCACGCGATGGCCAGCTGGGAGCACATGAAGATGTCCGAGAACGGCGGCATCGAGGATGACAACTACATCACCAACCCGCAGAGCTTCCCGCGTAGCTACAACAGCACCGACATCCCGACCGTACTCTCGTCGCTGTGGAACCGCAACGACCACCAGACGGTCTATGTCAATCACCACTACAACCTGGGCAAATACCGGGATATAGAGGTCCCCGACAGCCTCAAGCCCAAGATGCCCAAGGATGAGGAGCTGCTGCTACGCATCAAGTCCGACAGCCTGCGCGCCGAGATAAAAGCCGATTCGCTGCGCTGTGACTCCACTCTGGACAGTCTGCGCACACGCTGGCAGGCCGAGCAGATTCCACCACGCGAGTTCGTGCCCATCAGCAGCATCGTGCACACCTTCCACTTCCGTCGTCTGATGCACGTCAATTACAGCCGCGCTGCGTTGCCGACGAATTACTTCAACCACGACCCTTACATCCGCTCCTCCTACGGCAACTACGAGGATAACACCACAGCCATCAGCGTCAAGAACACGGTAGCCCTGCAGCTGCTCGAAGGGTTCAACAAGTGGGCTAAAGCCGGCATCTCGCTCTTCGCGGCCCACGAGTATGCCCGCTTCTCCCTGCCCTCCAAGGAAACGACGGACGAGCTCAACGCCTTCGACATCTGGAATGAACACCATATCTCTGCCGGCGGAGAGATTAGCAAGAGGCAAGGTAAGCTGTTACACTACAATGCCGGCGCAGAAATCTTCTTGATAGGTCCCAAAGCCGGCGACTTGGACATCCATGGTGGCGGCGACCTCAACTTCAGACTGTTCAAGGACACCGTACGCCTGGAGGCTAAGGCTTTCTTCAAGAACCTCAGCGCACCATTTTATTACAGGCACTTCCAGAGTCAGACCGTGTGGTGGGACCAGAACCCCGACCGCGAGCAGCACGTGCGCATAGAGGGAAAGCTCACGCTGGACCGCACACACACCAGCCTGCGCTTCGGCATGGAGAACATCTCCAATTATCAGTATCTGGGCATGAAGCTGACACCCAACTACGCCGACGACGGCACTACCATCGCCTCCTATGCCCACGATGTGGCCGTCATGCAACAAAGTGGCAGTATACAGGTCCTCAGCGCCTCGTTGCGCCAGGACATCCATTGGGGCATTTTCCATTGGGACAATGAGGTCACCTGGCAGCACACTACGAACAGCGAAGTCCTTCCGCTGCCCACGCTCTCCATCTACACCAATCCCTACATCGTCTTCCACATCGCCAAAGTGCTGCGCGTGGAACTCGGTGCCGACCTACGCTACTTCACCAGCTACTACGCGCCGGACTACTCCCCATTCGTGGGACAGTACGCCGTGCAGGATGCCGCACAGCCGCGCGTGAAGATTGGCAACTATCCCATCATCAACGCCTACGCCAACTTCGCCATCAAACGTGTGAGAGGTTACATCAACGTCACCCACGTCAACGAGGGCAACGGCAATGCTTTCTGGGCACCCCACTACCCCATCGACCCGCTGAGCATACACTTCGGTGTGTCGTGGAATTTCTACGATTAAACAGTTTATCTCTTGCGCTTCTGGAAATAGAAGCCAGAGCAGAGATTCACGTTACCAAAGACATCGGTAAAGAGAATCTCATCGCGCCGATAATTATAGTTGTGCACGATGCCGAACAAACCAACGAACCAGCGTCCGGTGTTATAGATGATTCCCATGCGTCCCGTCACATCCAGATTGAGGTTGCCGCGCTTGCGGAATATCTCGTCAATCTTTTGCGAAAAGACATTGGAGCCCTCACCCTGCATGGCATCCTCTGTGCCGTCGCCTGCAAAGACCGCTGTCTGCGCACTCGCCCACTTGTAGCCTAATGCCGGCATCAGCGAGATGCCCAGACACCAACCGCGATGGAAGACCCAGTTGTAGCCGTAGCCCACGCTGATATTGTAATTCATATACTTGGCGCGCGATAGCGTCGCATACTGATTCGTAGCCACCTCACTGAACATTGCTGAAGGCAGCGCCTCATAGTTGAAACGAATATCATGCGCCGTCACGCCAAAGCCCAACTGCCATGAGCCTGCCGACTTGCGCTGAATGGTGCTCTGCGAGAAGATGGCAGGATTGGAGAACTTGTGGTAGTTGAAGATATAGTAGAAGTTCAGACCAGTGATGCTGGTGCTGATATAGTCTTCGATATCCCGACCCTCATACTCCTGCCCCGCATCACCGAAGCCATGCACCTTCCTAAGATAGAAATCAGAACCTGTGCGCCGCCACATCAGGTCGATGCCTACACGCGATGTGTAGAGGGAGAACTCCGTCTTGGAACCACGTCGTGGTGCTGACTTGCCGAAGCTCGTCATATCGTAGGTGTAGCCGAAGAACAGCCAGCGCCATCCGAAGTAAGGACCTACGCGCAGGTCAGGACGCTGACGGAATGAGAGCGTCTGGGAGAAGTCATCCAGGCTGATGGTGTAGCGCTCGAAGTTCGTCGTCACCTGCCCCATCGCCGTAAAGTTATAGCCTATCGGCTCAATATATTCTGGGTTGATATCATCGAAGCTATCTACCAGGCGCTTCAGCCAACGCCCCACAGCACCGCACCGTTCCAGAAACGAAGGTTTCTTCGCTACAGTCAAGGCAGCCAGTGAAGCCGCCGCTAAGGAGTCGGCGGTGAAAGCCTCAGCTGACAACGTATCCGCAGCAGCCGAGAGTGTATCGGGCTGGGCAGCCGACACGCTGTCCGTGCGGATTATCACAACGGTGTCTGGAAGAGCGCTGGTGTCTGGAAGAGCGACGGTATCGGCATACGCTACATCTCCTGACAGTTGCAGAGCGAAGGTACTCAAAGTCATTGTCAGCAGAGACAATAGCGCGTATGCCCTCAGTTTATCCATCTCTTCGGCTCGTCATTATAGCTTTCCAAGTATCTTATCCATCACCCAGTTCACGGAAGTGGCGCTGACGCTGTCCATCCGGCAGACGCTTTTGTGCTGCAGGTGTTCCACGACCTGCTGTATCAAAGGCATCTGCACATGAGGAGGATTGGGGATGACCAGTTCCTGCACGCCGTGCTCCGTGTGCAGATGAATCGGCTCGTACGTGAACACCGAGAAACAAATCTGACCGTGATCGCCGACAATCTGGATGCGGTCGGTGCGGGCAGAGTCGTGTGCACAAAAACACCATGTGCCACTACCGGGCAAACCATCGAGGAACTGGAACGAGGCGCTGACGGTGTCCTCGCTGTCATAGAGGCCGGCACGATTGGTGCAGAAGCCGCTGGCACGGGTAATAGGCCCGAAGATCTCCTGCAGGAGGTCTAGCTGGTGGGGCGCGAGGTCATAGAAATAGCCGCCGCCGGCGATGTCGCGCTGCACGCGCCAAGGTAATTGTGTGCGGTTGTAGTCCAGGTCACGCGGCGGCACGGCAAAACGTATCTGCACACCCACCACCTTGCCAATCTGTCCGGACTCCACAATCTCCTTCACCTTCTGGAAATATGGAAGATAGCGCCGATAGTAAGCCACGAAGCAGGGCACACCCGTCTCGCGCGAGACGCGGTTGACTCGTATGCACTCGTCATAGGTGGCTGCCAACGGCTTCTCCACATAGACAGGTTTGCCGCTCTTCATGGCCATGATGGCATAGGTGACATGCGACGAAGGCGGCGTGGCGATATAGACGGCATTCACCTCCGGATCATTGAGCAGTGCCTGGGCATCCGTGTACCACCGCGGGATGTGATGCCGTTCGGCATAGCTGCGGGCGCGCTCGGCGCTACGGCTCATGACGGCCACAACAGAGGAACCCGGCACTAAACTGAATGCCGGGCCGCTCTTCTTCTCGGTAACCTCACCACAACCGATGAAGCCCCATTTGATTTCTCGTTCAGCCAAAAACAAGAATAATAGTCGTTAAGGAGTTCTACTCCCGTACACGTTTACTTCTTACCAGCCTTCCAGAAGTCCTCCTCGGCCTTCAGCTCAGCCTGCTGGCGGTCGTACTCAGCCTTCTGACGGGCATACTCAGCATTGTGAGCCTCCACGGTCTGGATGCTGCTCTTCAGGCGTTGTGCCTGACCGGCGAGGGTGATATCGGCGGCGGCAGCCTTGTCGCAGTAGCTCTTAGCCTGAGCGTAGTTCTTCTCCTTGGTGGCAATGTTGGCACGCTGCATGTAGCACTTACCCTCCAGCTCAGGGTTATACTGCATGGCTCTGTCGAGGTAGTCATAAGCGCTCTTGAAGTCACCACCCTTACGCATGGCTGCTGCCACTCGCAATGCGATGTTACCCTTCTGTGTGTCGCTCTGGCACAGCTCGATAGCGTCGTTGTAGTACTTCACGCTCTCAGCCGTCTTGCCGTCCTTGTAATACTTCTGAGCCGTACCGATGGCGGACTCGAAGGTCGGCTCGATGTGGTAGGCGTACTCGGCGGCCTTGTAATAGACGGGAGTATCGTCACAGTCGTTGGCAGCCATCAGCGTCAAGGCGCTCTTCAGGTAGGCCAAGTTGTCCTTGTTGGCCTCCACCTTCGGTGTGAAGATGGCGATAATCTGGTCACGGTCGGCAGCCTTGGACTGTGCGAAGATGCCTTCGATATTGTTCAGCGGCTGGTCGTACTCTGCCACAATCTTCTGTGCCTTGTCGGGGTTGGGCTCTTCCTTGGCCATCTGCAGCATCTTCTCGCAGATGTCCTTGCTGTCGAGATAGTCCTGCAGGAACTGCTCGCGGAAGCCATTGTTGTCGGCCTGATATTTGGCAAAGCTGATGCGGAAGAAGATGTCCAGCATGTAGCCTTTCACCTCACGGCCGCCTTGCTCTTCCAGCAGTTTGTTGGCCTTGGCGAAGTAGTCGTAAGCCTTGTCGATGGTGTAGCCCTGAGGATCTGCCTGCGGACCATAGACAGCATAGCAGTAAGCCTTTGGATAGACCACATCGCCCTCGGTGGCCTGCAAGTGAGCGCGGGCGAAGCTATTCAGGCCGCTTAGGTTCTTCAGGCGCAGGTCATAGAGGTTCAGGAGCTCATCGAAGTAAGCCTTCTTCTTGGCAGCATCTGCCTCCTTGGTAATCAGGCTCTGGAGCATATACGAGCCGTCGGTGTAGATGCGCAGGTTGGCGAAGGGGCACTTCTCCATCACGGGCTTCCAGGCCTCGTAAGCCTCTTCGAAGTTATTCTGGTTGATGGCCATGTTGAACATGCTCAGGTTCTGGCGAGCATAGATGCTGTCCTGCCCTGTTCCGATGCGGTCCTCCCAGGAGGTGCCCTCATACTGAGCCATTACAGGAACACTTGCGGCCATCAGACCGATGGCAAAGAAAAGATTTTTCAATTTCATAGTAGTATGTTTTGTTTAACTTTCAACTTATCGTTTAGACATCCAGCTCCGACAATGGTTTAAGCCCGATGTAGCTATACTGGAAATTCTTGCCCTTCACCGATGGGAACTGGCTGCGAGGATCGATGTCCTCGCGCGACTGCAGATAGTCTATGATGCGGTTGTAGCAGTCCTGTGCGCTGTAGGCTTTCACAAGCGCCGAGAAGGTCGTGTCCTGATAGTCGTGCTTGCCCGTCTCGGGAATAGCTATCACGCGCTTGAACTTCACCATGCCCTCATACCATCCGGGGCACTCGTCGGTAAGACGCTGGCGTATCAGGTCCTTGGGGCGCACGTAGGCCTCCTGCTCGCCATCACCGTCGGCCACAGTTCCGTTGTTGCCCTTACCGTTGGCCTTGAATTCGGCAAGCGTCTCTGCCGTCGTCTTGATGACGATGAAGTACACACGCGGACGCACCTTGTATCTTTTGGGGAACGGTATCGAGCTTTCCACATACTCGCGAAACTCAGCCTCAAACTGGGGAGTGACATTAAAACCTTCAATAGAACGGATGAAATCAAAGGCTGCCTCAACACTGGTCACCACGACTTCATCATCAAAATAACGAATGTACAAGTTCATATATACTATACCTATTTCTTTATAAGCGGGCGCAAAGGTAGTAAAAAGTTGGCAGTCGGCGGTCGTTCGGCACAAGTTTTTTCATTTTGCATCATGTTTCTTGTCCGAACCTAAAAAAAGTGATGCAAACCTTTGGTCATTCCGCAGAAAAGTGCTACCTTTGCGCCCGATTTAGATGCCGACGGGGCTCAGTCAAGCGTCACCACGATGGTGTCCGCCTCCCGGTGAAATCCGTTAAATACATATTTATCAAACATGTACGCAATCGTAGAGATTAACGGTCAACAGTTCAAGGCCGAAGCCGGCAAGAAGCTCTTCGTGTACCACATTCAGGGTGCCGAGGCTCAGCAGACTGTTGAATTTGAGAGAGTGTTGTTGGTGGACAACGATGGCGCCATCACCGTGGGTGCTCCCGTGGTAAAAGGTGCCAAGGTGGTCTGCGAAGTCGTTTCACCCCTGGTTAAGGGCGACAAGGTCCTCGTCTTCCACAAGAAGCGCCGCAAGGGCTATCGCAAGCTGAACGGTCACCGTCAGCAGTTCACTGAGTTGAACATCAAGGAAGTTATTGCTTAACCACTAAAACCCCTAAGAAACATGGCACATAAAAAAGGTGTAGGTAGTTCTAAGAACGGCCGCGAGTCTGCAGCACAAAGACTCGGTGTGAAGATTTTTGGTGGTCAGCAGTGCGTAGCTGGCAACGTCATCGTGCGCCAGCGCGGCACGCAGCACTATCCCGGCAAGAATGTCGGCATGGGCAGCGATCACACACTCTATGCCCTCGTGGACGGCGTGGTGACCTTCAAGAGAGGTCGTCTCGACCGCAGCACGGTGTCCGTAGAGCCCGTCGCAGAGGCATAAAGACTCTCGTCATTTAAAGATCTGAGGATTTGAGGATTTAAGGATTTCACGTAAATCCAACAATCCTTGAATCCTCTCTTCGTAAATAATCGTTTAATCGTTTAATCGTCAGATAATTCCGTGTTAACACTTAAACTTATCAATGAAGAAACCGACCGTGTCATCCGCGGTCTTGAGAAAAAGCACTTCCAGGGCGCTGCCGAGGCCATTGCCGCCGTGCAGGCCACCGACAAAAAACGCCGCGAGGCCCAACAACAGCTCGACAACCTGCTCGCCGAGAGCAAGAAGAAAGCAGCCGAGATTGGCGGACTCATGAAACAGGGGCTGCGCGAGCAGGCCGACCAGGCCAAAGCCGCCGTGGCCACCCTCAAGGAGAAGGCCAAGGACCTCGAAGCCGTCATGGACGAGGCTCAGCGCCAGCTCACCGAGCAGCTCTGCCAAATCCCTAACATCCCCTACGACGAGGTGCCCGAGGGGGCTGCGGCTGAGGATAATGTGGTGGTGAAGAGCAACCTGAAAGAATGCGACGGCACCGACACCGTAGGCAACTGGACGACGAATCCTGTGGTTGAGGCAGCACGCCTTCCCCACTGGGAGCTCGCCAAGAAATACAACCTCATCGACTTCGACCTGGGCGTGAAAATCACAGGTGCCGGCTTCCCCGTCTATATCGGTAAGGGTGCCCAGCTGCAGCGCGCACTCATCAACTTCTTCCTCGCCGAAGCCAACAAAGCCGGCTACACTGAAATCATGCCGCCGACAGTCGTGAACGCTGCCTCTGGCTATGGCACGGGTCAGCTGCCTGACAAGGAGGGCCAGATGTACCACGCCGAAGTGGATGACTTCTACCTCATCCCCACTGCCGAGGTGCCCGTAACGAACATCTACCGCGATGTCATCCTCGACGAGAAAGATCTGCCCATCAAGAACTGTGCCTACACGCAGTGCTTCCGCCGCGAGGCCGGCAGCTACGGCAAGGACGTGCGCGGACTGAACCGTCTGCACGAGTTCTCGAAGATCGAGATTGTCCGCATCGACACTCCCGAGCACTCTAAGGAGAGCCACCGCGAGATGCTCGCCCACGTGGAAGGCCTGCTGCAGAAGCTGGAACTCCCCTATCGCATCCTGCGCCTCTGCGGCGGCGACCAGAGCTTCACCAGCGCCATCTGCTATGACTTCGAGGTCTATAGCGAGGCACAGAAGCGCTGGCTCGAGGTCTCCAGCGTCAGCAACTTTGACACCTATCAGGCCAACCGCCTGAAGTGCCGTTATCGCCGCGCTGCCGACAAGAAGACAGAGCTCTGCCACACCCTCAACGGCTCGGCCCTCGCCCTGCCCCGCATCGTGGCCGCTCTCTTGGAGAACAACCAGAGCGAAGCCGGCATCCGCATCCCCAAGGCACTGCAGCCTTACACCGGCTTCGACATCATCGACTAACAGCACACCGCTCATACCTATCAGGAAAAAGGCAGCCTCACAGCTGCCTTTTCTTTTTGTCCACCCTCTATAGAGACTTTCCTGATCCTCTATAGTGTCTGCGCGTACCCTCTATAGAGACTTGCCTGACCCTCTATAGTGTCTGCGCATAACCTCTATAGAGGTGGAGGGGGAAAGAATGCATCCTTATCGGTTTTGCCACTGGTGGCAAAAGGATTTGCCATGTGTGGCAAATGCCATAAGATCATGCATCGTGCACCGATTGTCTTCACTCTTCATGTGGTTGAGCCGTCATCCTTCACGTGATGGGGATGTGCAAGGAGCGAAAAAGCACACCAAATTCTTAAAAAAGCTTAAATATCGGAGGGGTAAAATGATGTATGGTCTTCTAAACAAAGGGCGATATTTCCTTATATTCATACCTTTGCGTCACACAGCATCATCACAATTCAACTGATTTAGAATGATTTTCCAAGTGATTACAACATAATCCCCTACAATAAGAAAACCATTTACTAACTAATTGAAAAAACAATGAAAAATCTTAGACGTATATCCCTATGCGGGATACTTCTGTTAAGCTTCGGCTTGATAACCTTTACCGCTTGCGGCGATGACGAAGAAGACAATCAGCCGAAGAGCACTAACAATAATAGCAGCAACAACGATAACAACGGCAGCAACAACAACAAGCCTGGAACCATCAATATCGAAGACCTTTGGGGCACATGGACGACGGTGACCTATGACGGCGTAGCGATTGACCTCAACAAGGAGGAGGACTGGCCAAAGTGGGACAAATTCGAGTTCAAGCAGGATGGTACCTTCAACGGCTGGTCTATCAACTACAATGGCGACGAGGGTATCCGCGGACGCGAGGAGCAGACGAAGCTCGGCAAATGGTCGTATGACGCCACACAGAAGAAGGCCAAAATCTATGATGTCGTCATGGGCTACCATGAGGTGCAAGATTATCTGAACGGCAGGACAAATATCACCAAGATTGAGATTCCAGTGACCTTGGTTTCTCTTTCTGCGACCGAACTGAAACTCACGATTCCCGGAAGGTCCTTGCTGTCGGCCCCTGCCACCGTTGTCATGCATAAGACAAGCGGCGGAGGGGATAATGGCGGCGATAATGGTGACGAAGAAGAAGTGGATAATGATTTCGAGAATGAAGCCTCTGTCCTCACCGTGGAGGAAGAGGATCTGCAAAACATCCGCTTTGTCGTGAAGAACGCAGCACACAACTGGCAGGCCACCGTGCAAGCGTACACCTTCACGGACAAAGGCCCGCAGATAGAGCTCTTCGTGGAGGCTCTTAACCATTCGCAGAAAGCCAAGATTACTGCCAACGACACGCAGCACGCCAATTTCTGGGAACAGGCTTTCCTGCGCTACACGGAGCAGGCCGCAGGCGAAGCAATGACAGCCAGTGAAAATGTAAAACGCTTGATCATCAGTGATGTAATGCTGCGCCAGAACCAGTTCGCAAATTACAGTTCTCTAAAAGAGATTACAATCAACGGGGAGAATGACTTCAGGATTCCTGCTGGCTGTTTCCGCAACGTGCCCAGCCTGAGCTCTATCTCTATTCACTCTTTCGCAGACATCACACTCGGGAAGAACAGCTTACCGCAGAACCCCGTCTTTACAGTGTTCGTGAGCACCGAGGAACAATACTATGTCTTTAAAAACTATCAAGCGGAACATAACTGCACTTTCACTGTGAAGACGCTGGGAAAATAAAAAGGCCTCGAGAGGGGGAAAAGTAACAAATTTACACCTCTTTATATAAATTAAATGGCGAGACGGCACACGTCTCGCTATTTTTTTGTACTTTTGCCGCGCATTCTAAGCGATGCACAGAACGAAATAATAACAAGAACTAAAACATTCATATCAACACGAAAACACATGAACAAGATTGTTGCTAAGGAACAGTTTTCAGAGAAAGTATTCAAGCTGGTGGTCGAGGCTCCCTTGATTGCCAAGGCTCGTCGTGCCGGACACTTCGTCATCGTTCGCGTGGGCGAGAAGGGTGAGCGTATGCCGCTGACCATCGCCGATGCCGACGTTCAGGCCGGAACCATCACCCTCGTGGTGCAGAAGGTGGGCGTGAGCTCCACGAAGCTCTGCAACCTCAACGTGGGCGACGAGATCACCGACGTGGTAGGTCCTCTCGGCAAGGCTACACATATCGAGAACTTCGGCACCGTGGTGTGTGCCGGCGGTGGCGTAGGCGTGGCTCCTATGCTCCCCATCATCAAGGCTCTGAAGGCTGCCGGCAACCGCGTCATCAGCGTGCTGGCCGGACGCTCGAAGGATCTCATCATCCTCGAAGACGAGGTCCGCAAGCACTCCGATGAGGTCATCATCATGACCGACGACGGGTCGTACGGCCAGAAGGGAGTCGTCACCGTGGGTATCGAGCAGGTCATCCAGCGCGAGACCGTCAACAAGGTCTTTGCCATCGGTCCTGCCATCATGATGAAGTTCTGCTGTCTCCTGACAAAGAAATATGGCATCAGCACCGATGTCTCGCTGAACACCATCATGGTGGACGGCACGGGCATGTGCGGTGCCTGCCGCATCACCGTTGGCGGCAAGACACGCTTCGTTTGCGTCGATGGCCCTGAGTTCGACGGCCACGAAGTGGATTTCGACGAGATGCTGTCGCGCATGACGGCGTTTAAGGAAGAAGAGATGGAGGCGATGGAGAAGACAGCAGCGCCCCTGGCCCCCCTTTCGTCCCCCGAGGGGGATACGGCACCCAGGTCCTCAGCCAACAAAACAACAGAAGCCCCCTCGGGGGCTGTAGGGGGGGCCACTGAGTCCGCCTCTTTATTGACCGACCGCAACGCTCCCTGGCGTGAAGAGCTCCGCAAGAGCATGAAGGCCAAGGAGCGCACCGCCATTGAGCGTGTCAAGATGCCGGAGCTCGATCCCGTCTATCGTGCCACCACCCGTACGGAGGAAGTCAACAAGGGTCTCACCAAGGAGCAGGCGCTGCTGGAAGCCAAGCGCTGCCTCGACTGCGCCAAGCCCACCTGCATGGAAGGCTGCCCTGTGAACATCCAGATTCCCTCGTTCATCAAGAACATCGAGCGCGGCAACTTCCTCGGCGCTGCCCAGGTGCTGAAGCAGACCTCTGCCCTACCCGCTGTCTGCGGTCGCGTATGCCCGCAGGAGAAGCAATGCGAGAGCAAGTGCATCCATCTGAAGATGAACGAGCCCGCTGTGGCCATCGGCTATCTGGAGCGTTTCGCTGCCGACTACGAGCGCGAGAGCGGCAATATGGCCATCCCCGAGTGCGCCCCTGCCAACGGCAAGAAGATTGCCGTCGTGGGTTCCGGTCCTTCCGGCCTAAGCTTTGCTGGCGACATGGCTAAGCTGGGCTACGACGTCACCGTCTTCGAAGCGTTGCATGAGATTGGCGGTGTGCTCAAGTACGGCATCCCTGAGTTCCGTCTGCCCAATGCCATCGTGGATGTGGAAATCAACAACCTCGAGAAGATGGGCGTGAAGTTCGTCAAAGACTGCATCATCGGCAAGACCATTGCCGTCGAAGAACTGGAGAAGCAGGGCTTCGCTGGCATCTTCGTAGGCTCCGGTGCCGGTCTGCCCAACTTCATGAACATCCCCGGCGAGAACCTCAAGGGCATCATGTCCTCCAACGAATACCTCACCCGCGTGAACCTCATGGACGCCTCCAACCCCGAGACCGACACCCCCATCCACCGCGCCAAGAGCGTGATGGTTGTCGGCGGCGGCAACACCGCCATGGACTCCTGCCGCACGGCCAAGCGTCTGGGTGCCGAGCGTGTGTTCATCGCCTACCGTCGCAGCGAGGCTGAGATGCCTGCCCGTCTGGAAGAGGTGAAGCACGCCAAGGAAGAGGGCATCGAGTTCCTGACGCTCCACAACCCCATCGAATATCTGGCCGACGACAAGGGCAACGTCCGCGCCGTCGTGCTGCAGAAGATGGAACTCGGCGAGCCCGATGCCAGCGGTCGTCGCAGCCCACAGCCCATCCCCGGTGCCACCGAGACCATCGACATCGACCAGGCCATCGTGGCTGTCGGTGTGAGCCCGAACCCCATCGTGCCCACCAGCATCGAGGGCCTCGAACTGGGTCGCAAGAACACCATCGTAGTGAACGACGGTATGCAGACCAACATCCCCACCATCTTCGCCGGTGGCGACATCGTGCGCGGTGGTGCCACGGTCATCCTCGCCATGGGCGACGGCCGTCGTGCTGCTGCTGCCATGCACGAGTACCTCAACGACAAGAAGTGAAGTTTATAGCAACTCATCAAGAATCATGAATGATAAATAATGAATAACCAATGATAAATGTAATGGAACAGAGGATCTTCAAGAACAGCTTGCACACTACTGCGAAGCTACTGTTTATTGTTTCTTATTTGTTATTTATCATTCCTTCTGAGTCCGCCGTGGCACAGAAGAAGCGGACAGCAAAGCCTGCCGTGCCCGTGGAAGAGCAAGTGCAGGCGGCCTTCGCCGCCTACGACTTCGAGCACGCTGAGCGCCTGCTCACCACCGAGATTGCGGCGTTGAAGAGAAAGCGCAAGAGCACGGGCAAGCTGGAAGCGATGTTGGAGCGCACACGTCAGGCAGCCCTGAAGCTGCACGCCACCGAGCGAATCACCATCATCGACAGCCTGGTGTGCCCCAAGAACCTCATGCTGCGCAACATACGTCTCAGCCTGGAGAGCGGACGCATTGACAGCTACGCCTCCACCTTCCACCAGCGCGACAACAGCGGCGCTACCATCTATGAGAACGAGTTTGGCAACAAGCGCTTCCTCGCTCTCCCCGCCCCCATTCCCGAGGGTTCCGCTACAACTCCAGAGGACTCTCCCGAAGACTCTGTCAAAAGCTCTTCTGCCCCTGAATCCACCTCCCTCCGCCTCGCCGTTTCCGACAAGCTCGGAACTACTTGGTCTGCCCCGGCCTTCCTCACCGGCCTCATCGACGAAGAAGACCTCGAAGATGCCCCCAGCTATGCCGAGAACTATCCCTTCCTGCTCTCCGACGGCATCACCCTCTACTATGCCGCCACAGGACACGAGAGCCTCGGAGGCTATGACATCTTCGTCACACGCTCCGACGGCGAGGACGGGAGCTTCCTCTCACCTGAAAACATCGGCTACCCCTATAACTCACCCGCCAACGACTACCTCCTGGCCATCGATGAGTTCAACCAGTTGGGGTGGTTCGTCAGCGACCGCAACCAGCCTGCCGACAGCGTATGCATCTACACCTTCATCCCCAATGAAACCCGACAGATGTACGGCGACGAGCTCTCCGACGCACAGCTCCGTGCGAGAGCACGCATCACCAGCATCCGCGACACCTGGAACCCGGATGACAAGGAGATGATTGCCACAGCACGCAAACGCCTCACGGCCTTGCGACAGGGTGGCGGCAATGCTTCAATGGCTGCAGTCCCCGACTTCGTCTTCCCCATCGACGACCAGCGCACCTACACCCGCATGGCAGACTTCAAGTCACCCACTGCGCGAGAGAAGATGAAGCAATGGATTAAGCTCGACAAAGACGTCACCACAGACGCGACAATGCTTCAGCGCCTACGTGATAACTATGCCACAGCGAAGGCCAGCGAGCGCCAACAGATGGCAAACACCATTCAGCAGCTTGAAGCCACTCACTATCCTCAGCTGCAGCAGCTACAGCAGCTGGGCAAGGAAATCCGCAACGATGAAATCAGTCACAAGTAACCAATAACCATGCTGCGACACATCGCAGCAAAGAATCATAGCTATGAAAAAAGTATTTCCCCCTTCAGAACTAATCATCAATGAAGACGGCAGCGTCTTCCACCTTCACTTACGCCCCGAATACCTTGCAGATAAGGTCATCCTCGTCGGAGACCCCGGACGCGTGCAGACCGTAGCAGCCCATTTCGAGCGCATGGAATGTGATATCCAGAGCCGTGAATTCCATACCATTACAGGTTGGTACCAGGGCAAGCGCATCAGCGTCGTATCTACTGGCATCGGCTGCGACAACATCGACATCGTCATGAACGAGCTTGACGCTCTGGCCAATATCGACTTCCAGTCGCGCACCGAGAACGACGAACACCGTACGCTCTCCATCGTGCGCATCGGCACCTGTGGCGGCCTCCAGCCATTCACCCCTACAGGCTCCTTCATCGCCTCCGTCAAGAGCATCGGCTTCGATGGTCTCCTCAACTACTACGACGGACGCAACGATGTCTGCGACCTACAACTGGAAGAAGCTTTCAAGAAGCACATGAGCTGGTCGCCGCTCAAGGGTGCACCCTACGTGGCAATAGCCAATCCCGAACTCATCGAGCAGATAGCCCAAGACGACATGGTGCGCGGCATCACCATCGCCTGCGGCGGCTTCTATGGTCCCCAAGGCCGTCAGATCCGCCTCAAGATTCAAGACCCGCAGCAGAACGAGAAAGTGGAAGCCTTCGAGTACGACGGTCTGCACATCTGCAACTTCGAGATGGAAAGCTCCGCTGTTGCCGGCCTCGCAGCACTCCTCGGCCATCGTGCCATGACCTGCTGCATGGTCATCGCCAACCGCTACACCACCGAGATGAACACCGAGTACAAGAACTCCATCGATACCCTCATCCAAAAGGTGCTTGCGAGAATCTAAACGCTTAGCCATCTACCCCAAGCTTGAAGGAAACCATCTGCGCCATAGCCACAGCTCCGGGCGGTGCCATCGGCATCGTCCGCGTTTCTGGTGCCGATGCTTTCACGATTGCCCGTCAAGTATGTCCTCGCCTGACACCGGCCACGCCACCGCGCACCGCAGTCCTCTCTCCCATCACCGCCAGCCCCGACGAGGTCCTCGATGAAGCCGTCGTCACCCTCTTCCGCGCCCCTGCCAGCTACACAGGCGAGGACAGCGTGGAGTTCTCCTGTCACGGTTCCCGCTATATTCTGAACAAAGTCCTGCAACTCCTTGTCCAGCATGGATGCCGCCTGGCAGAGCCTGGTGAATTTACGCAGCGCGCCTTCCTCAACGGCAAGCTCGACCTCTCGCAGGCCGAGGCTGTCGCCGACCTCATCGCTGCCGACAGCGCAACAGCCCATCGCGTTGCCCTCTCCCAATTGAAGGGTCATTTCTCCAGCGAACTCTCTCGGTTGCGCGACCAACTCCTGCACCTCACCTCGCTGCTGGAGCTTGAACTCGACTTTGCTGACCACGAGGAGTTGGAGTTTGCCAACCGGCCAGAACTTCTGGCATTGGCTGAGAAGATAGATGCTCACATCACCCATCTGTCCAGCACCTTCCAAACAGGCAATGCCCTCAAGAACGGCATCCCCGTGGCCATTGTCGGAGCCCCCAACGTGGGCAAGAGCACCCTCCTCAACGCCCTCCTCGGCGAGGAACGCGCCATCGTCAGCGACATACAAGGCACTACCCGCGATGCCATTGAAGACACCCTCCAGCTCGGCGGCATCACTTTCCGCTTCATTGACACCGCTGGCATCCGCCACACCGACGACACCATTGAGAACCTTGGCATCCAACGTTCCATAGCTGCTGTGCAGCGGGCGCAGATTGTGGTGATGATGAGGGAGCCCGGTGTCCCCTACCCTGAAGTCCCGCTTCGCGAAGACCAGACCGTCATTCGCATAGAGAACAAGACCGAAGCCTTCCAAGCCAAATACGGCGTTGGGCTCGACGACCTGCGCCAGCGTTTCATCGATGCCGTCCCCACGACATCGGCTGAAGATGTCATCGTCACCTCAGCCCGCCACTACGAAGCCCTCTGCCGCGCCCACGACAGCCTCACCCGCGTCATCGACGGCTTAGGGGAACATTCTCTGCTACCTACAGACCTCATCGCCGAGGATCTCCGCCTCACCCTCGCCTCTCTCGCCGACATCACCGGCGGCGCCATCACTCCCCAGGAAACCCTCAACAACATCTTCTCCCACTTCTGCGTGGGAAAGTGAAGCCACTACAAAGAAAATAATAAAATCTGCAAAAATAAGCCCGTAACACCCTTATTTTCAAGTGTTAAAGTTTGTGTGTCCCCCGAAATAGTCGCAAAGGGTCAAAAACTGTCCCCCGGGGACAGAAAAAGTGTCCCTCGAAACAAAAGTCGGTGGTAATTTCTAAAACGATTAATGACTATGGCAAAGAAAAAATCAGCAAGCGTCCAAAGAGGACAAGTTAAGCTTCGCGAAAAGAAGCTTAAAGATGGAAGTTCAAGCCTGTACCTTGACATCAATGTTGGTGGCAAGCGTCATAAGGAATATCTGAAGCTTTATCAGGTAGTCCCTACTACAGCGCAGGAAAGAGAACAAAACCGTCAGGCTCTTGCAGCAGCCAATGCCATGAGAGCAAGACGTGAATTAGAAATCATCAATGGCAAATTCGACATCACACAACCCAAACAAGGCGGTGTTCGTTTCCTTGATTACTATCGTCAGATGTGTGAAGACCGTTTGAAGACTCCAGACTCAAATGGCAATTGGGGAAACTGGCATAGCTGTTTGAAGCATCTGGAAGTTTACTGTGATGAAGCAACTACCTTTGATGATATTGATGCCGAGTGGATTCATGGATTTAAGGATTATCTGAACACAGCAGAGAAAGATGCTCAGAAGAAAACTGACCCAAAGGTTTCTTACGTATTTGTTGGTTTGTCACAGAACTCTAAGGTATCGTACTTCAATAAACTACGTGCATGTCTTAATCAGGCATTTGAAGAACATATTATCGACAAGAATCCAATCAGAGGTGTCGAAGGATTTAAGCAGGAAGAGGTTGCCCGTGAATACCTGACCCTCGATGAAGTTAAGAAGATGGCTGCAACTCCATGTAACTATCCCATTCTAAAAGCGACATTTCTGTTCTCTTGTCTGACTGGACTCCGTAAGAGCGACATCGAGAAATTGACATGGGGTGAAGTCCAGAAATTTGGAAAATATACTCGTATTGTTTTCAAACAGAAGAAAACAGGTGGTCAGGAATACCTCGATATTTCAGACCAGGCAGCAGCCTATTTAGGAACCCGTCGCAATGATGTTGACCGAGTGTTTGAGGGTTTCACCTATGGTGCATGGACTTCACTCGAATTAAAACGATGGGCACTTGCAGCAGGTATCTCTAAGAACCTAACTTTCCACTGTGCTCGTCACACATTCGCTGTAATGATGCTCGACCTCGGAGCCGACATCTACACAGTCTCTAAGCTCCTTGGCCACAGAGAACTTTCGACAACTCAGATTTATGCCAAAGTTCTTGACAAGAACAAACAAGCAGCAGTCAACTTGATTCCAGACATAAGTAAGTAGAATTCTCTATACATTATATATATGGTAACAAGACAAGAAGCAGTTTTGAGTTTTGTGAAATTCAATAAGTTCGCGAAGCAACTCATATATGACATCTGCATAGGTGGAAACACTAAGTTAACATCCTACGCTGAAGAATTGCTTCAATTCGAGCAGTGGAAGGAGGACATAATGCTCTATATTAACTTTAATCCTGACCCAATCATCATTGAGAAGATAGCGTCACTCGGTTCTCCAGAAATGTTAGAGAACTACATAAATGATGGAAAAGAAACACTTCCTCAAAATACTCTTGATGCCCTTACTGGAGTTGTCAATGCGATGAATTCTATTCATGATCTCTGCTATAACATCAATCAAGAGTCTAAAGGCAAATTCAGATTCTTGGTTGACGAATTTGCCAATGAGGAAGCTGCTGCCCTTTTTGACCGTGCAGTTAGTGCAGGCTATTTGACCGCTGAATATCAACCAAAGGGCGACACAGACAACTACACGCTGAAGATTATCGCCTTTGCCATTGGTGAACTACTTCATTTAACTATGCGACATAAATGGTCACATTTCGAAGAACAATGGAGCATCAACAGGGCTAATAAACTTTCCACATTACCTATCAGCGAAAGGCAATTCAAAAGAGCCGGAAAACTTATGCAGCTCTATCCCGAAGTTGACTTTACTATGCTCACCGCACCAAATGAAGACAAATATTTTGATGCTGCCTATGGTGCCCGTCGTGTACGTGCGCTTTATCAAGAACTACTTGACCACGGCTACATAAGTCCTGATACTACGGTTGAAGACTTTCTCAGCATCTTCAACCTTGGAAACCAAACAACCAGGAAACCCATCGAATGGATGAAGAGTCAACAACACCTCTCCTACTTCATTTATTTTACATTCTCAAAGACAAACAAAGACTACTGGGTTAAGACTGTTGCATGTTTCTCTGTCAATGGTCATGCTCCTCATAAAGGAAGTCTGGTTACAGGTTTAGTGGCTATGCAGAGAAAGGGACTTTCGATGTGGAATTAAAAAGAATTGCTTCGAAATACAACAATGGATAAACTAAATTGATATTAAATCATTCTACATAACAGAGGTGGGTAAATATATTTGTTTACCCACCTTTTGTGTTTATAAATTCGATGTACAATAATCATTATACACGATTCCTTAAAGAACAACTATGAGATTTAAAAGGCCAAAATAAACAAAGGTAGTCAATATATCGTGCTCAGCCAATAGGTTGAGCAAGATGGACTAACATGGATATGGTTATTACACTTCAATATTATAATTTTGCAAATTATGGCGAGTTCAGAATCAAATATAGCTTCTCAAAACGGGATAATTCTTGGTGATAACAAGATTGTATGCTCCCTCATCAACAAGGTAATAAAGACTACTCAATTCGGGTCTTTAAAACGACAATAAATGGAAATTTATGAGAGAGAAATCATGTGTCGCCATAAAATAGTGATAACAATGTTCGGCGAAAGCCGTTACATTATATTTTCAATTTAATAAATATAAAAAACAATGAGAAAAGAAAAATTTTTCCTCTCTCTTTTTTGAGAGACTGACGCGGACAAGCCACTTGACCGCTGCCAAGAGTGGAGATTCGGGATTGCTCGAAATGCTCCGTGAAGCCTACGACCTCTATCAGGTCGAAGTTGTTAACCAAGGCAAACTTTATCAGCGTTATGCTGATGATTTTGTTTATAGCCATGAGTTCCACGATGCCATCGACGCATGGAGCAAGAATGAACATCAGAAGAACTACCGCATTCTTGATTCACTACTAACCAATCGACGTGACCTTGTTGAGAACTACTTCAATAAAAGTGGAGTTAGCGAAGCAGAGCTGAGGGAAATGCTTAATCTGTTTAATACTACGCTACCTTCATCCAACACCTTTGTAGCTCGTAAAAAAGTCAGAGAGGCATCAGACCTCAATTTATGCTCCTGTCTCGACAATGATGACCTTAGTATTCTTGCTCGTTGCTGCAACGAGGCTCAAATCTTCAGCGAAGTCATCTATGCCAGCGACCTTCTTTCTCTTCTGGACGGCAAATTGTCTATGCCTCTCCATTCTCGCAACAATCGGCTTGTCGCCTTTTTCTTCGACCAGCTATCCCTCTACAATCTCATCATCCGCAACTGGCAGAACGTTCTTGCCCACCAACGCTGCATTGTCAGCTCCACAGGCAAAGACACTCTGACCCAGAAGTCTTTGTCTTCAGCTCTCTACTCTATTGTAGATTTAGAATTGTCTGCACAGGAGAAGATCATTGATGATGCAGTACGTCCTATCGGGCAGAAATATCAAAGAAAAAGAAACACTGACAAATAACTGCAAAGATGATGTCAGGGAGTGAGCAAGAGAATCAGATAGAGTCTCTATTATCTCTCTTTCTCATGAATGACTTTCGATGTACTTTTGCCCTCCGTAACCGGTTTACATTGGTAACGGAGGGCAACCTCTTTTTGTATTATCATAAAATAAAAGAAATGGGCAGACGTAAGACAACATTATCAGACAATGCTTTGGAAATGATTATTTCCATAAATCAGCGACTCACAGAACTTGTTAACTGTGACATTCCCAAGCGTCTTCATTGTATTGAAGAGAAATTGGACTATATCAATCCGAAACTTTTGACGATTGAACATATTGATAGGTTTTACAGTGAAGTCAAAACGGTATTAACTGTTACAGAAGCTTGTGAATATATGGGCATAACTGAATCTCACATGTACAAGCTGACCAGTCTCGGGAAAATACCTCACTACAAACCTACAGGTAAGCTAATATATTTTGATAGAAGTGAGCTTGATGACTGGCTATTACAGAATAAAACATATAATGAAATAAAAAATAACGATGAAAACAAATGATTTTCCCCAAGCAAATCAACTTGACAATGTACATATTATAAGTTTGCTTGACAGACTTGAAGCAGCCAAGAAAGTTCTCGAAAAATCTGAAGACATTGAGTCAACGATTGAAAAGCTAAACAATCTTGAATACTTCCTAAGAAGATTCGGGACGCTCAAAGATCTCGCCACTCACATGCTTTTCATTGAGAAGAAAATGTATATTCTCAAAGAGTATCTGACTGTCACTGAAGCAGCGGACTATCTTAATCTTTCTCCCAGCCTGGTTTATAGATTAACCAGCAAACACGAACTCCCCATTTACAAGCCTAACGGAAAGACCATTTTTATTCGTAGAGATGATCTTAACAGATGGATTGCCAAAACCAGAGTCATGTCTGATGACGAGATAGAGGAATATGCAGCCACCCACATGGAGAATCTGTTCAAAGGAAATTTTAATCATAAAAACAAAAAGAAATGATGGACATAACAACATTAGGCAATCAGAGAATTGACCAGAAGACATTTGAACAATTATTAAAGCACATTAAGCTGAAGGTTACTGAGGAATATGCTTTTCCTCCAGAAATCATCACTTGTGGAGGGGCAACAATAGCAACTCTGGGCAACTTCAGTGCTTCAGTCGGCAAGCCAAAGAGTAAGAAGACGTTCAACGTTTCTGCTATTGTTGCTGCTGCCATATCAGGTAAAGAGATTCTTGGATATAAGGCACACTTGCCTGAAGACAAAAAAAAGATTCTTTATATTGATACGGAACAGAGCAAGTACCACTGCCATAAGGTTCTAGAGCGAATACTGAAGCTGGCTAATCTTCCATTGAACAAGGAAAGCGGACTCATCGATTTCTTTGTCTTGCGTGAGTACACCCCAGAACAGAGACGAGACATCATCACCCTAGCATTACGTGGTGATTCACGATATGGTTTGGTTGTCATCGATGGTGTCCGTGACCTTCTCAGGGACATCAATAACCCAAGTGAGGCACTTGACATTATCAATGATTTGATGCGATGGTCAAGTTTCTATGACCTTCACATTCACACAGTACTTCACTTGAACAAAGGCGATGACAATACTCGTGGCCATATAGGTTCCGAGTTGAATAACAAGGCAGAAACTGTACTTCAGATAACCAAGAATATAGATGACAGCAATATGAGTGAGGTGAAAGCCATGTTCATTAGAGACAAGGAATTTGCCCCTTTTGCGTTTCGTATCGACAACAACGGTCTTCCAAACTATGTGGAAGGCTACAAAGCTGAACTTGCCAGACGTGACAAGAAGATGCACTTCTCCAGACTAACGGAAGAGCAGCATCGAGAGGCTATTGAAAGCGTTGTTGGCGATAATGCTCCACTGGGTTATTCAAAGATGATTAACCTCCTAATGGATGGCTATTCTAACATTGGTTATTCACGAGGTCGAAACACCATCATCAGCTTACTTAGATACCTGATTGAGATGGGACTGATACTGAAGACTGATAAGGCTTACCAGTATGTTCCACAGAAACAGGAATCGGAAAAACAGCCAGAAGATACTGATGAGGACGGTTTAGTTTAGTTTGGCTGTTTATATATATGTACTGGCATACTTACGATGTAAACTATGAACATATCACAGGCCAAGCTCATCAATTTAGTGGACTTTCTTGAACAGGAAGGACACAAGGCAGTAAAGCAGAGGGGACACATTTATTGGTACAACTCCCCAATCCGTAGTGAGAGC
>ONCQ01000024.1 GCA_900316355.1 uncultured Prevotellaceae bacterium
AAACGCTGCATTGTTGACATGGTAGAAACCGATGCGGTCGCCGTTATTGGCATCCAAGCCCATCACGTAGTTGGTGCCTGTTGCTGCGGTGCAATCGATGGCAGCACCTAAGAATGTACCTGTCAGGACGTTGGTCGTAGCAGGAGCTGAGGCATAGCTGCTGCCGATGGTAGCCGTCACACTTGTTGCGCCCTCCGCACCAATCAGCAGGACAGGAGTTCCAGCAGTCACCGTCGTAGCGCCCGTGCCAGGAACGATATAATCACTCTCCTTTGTCGGAGCGTATGCCTTCACTTCATTACCACCGGCACCTGTCAGACCCGTGATTTCAAACGGCACACACAGCGTTGCATACCTGTGAGAGCCCTCGTTGTCGTTAGCAGCATTGAGAGGAATCTCGACGTTTGTTGCAGCCTCAAGAACCCACTGAGCTTTATTATCAGTATAATCAGAACCTGCTATTACGGCATTATCTTCGGTATCAACCGTATATATACCCTTTGTAAGATAATCTGCATAACCACCTGTACCATTACCAAAGCATATTGCAAATGCAATCTGACCAGCAGAATTGCCAGGGAACCAGTTCACATACTTGTCGGGGGTAGAGGTTATCCAGCCAACATGACCACCATGATTCGTTGCTGTCCAACCAAAGCCATAACCCTGATTGTACATATAGAGTTTGCCGTTACTATCTTTGTCAAAAAGCCTGATAACAGTTGATGCGTCTGTACTGCTTCCATTAGCATAGACCCCTTTTGCTGAGGAATCCCATGCTCCTGTAGCAGTAGCTGTAAGGTACTTATCCGTAGCCACATTCTTCAAACGGTAGAAGCCCTGACCAGGAACTACGCGTACTGAGATATTACCTGCCGAACTTGTTGACTGATCCCAAGATATATATCGAAGAATATACTCACCGGGAGCCACATCTCTAATAGAATATTCTTTATTTGACTGTGCTCCACCAGAATAGCCATCGTGATAGTCACCCTTAACAACATTTCCAGTAGAAGGATCAATGAGGTCAACGCCAGCTACATCGATGCGATAATCACCAGCAGTGTAGGCAAATACAACTTCTACGGAGCTATTGTAGGTCGTCGCAATGTTAATCCGCTTGGTGTTGTAGCGATACGTTCTGCTGGGATTGTCAATTGCAGCGGGTGCATCATTCAACAAAGACCAAGGAGCAGTATCAAAGTTCCATGTATCTGCATAGGGAGCAGCCACGGCCATAGCATAATTGACATAAATGATATCGCCATCAATGGTGACAGTCGGAGTATAACCTGAAATTGTTGATACCGTCAAATCGCCTGTTGTCAGAGTTGTTGGAGCAACGAAATCGCTACCATTTGCATAAGCGTTACCGCTGTATGTGACAGTAGGAGCACTCCCTTGTGGATAAATGATCTTCACCTTATAGAGCGCGTAACCAGAGCTTTCAACGAACTTGAAGTCGGTAGACCAGCCATTAGCTTGTGTTCTAGATTGTCCATAATATCCACCTCCTCCTGCAGTACCGAACTGATTACTACCATTGCTGGCGACAAAACGATCTAGTGTGCTGTTATACATTGAAATGTAAGGCCACTCTGTTCCTTGGCTAAACGTCCATGTAGAGCCAGAAGCAGCTAACGTGAAACTTGTATAAACAATGTACTTCGTGAGGTCTGCTGCGCTCTGAAGAACATAAGTATTACCACTCTTCCGCACAATCCACAAGTTATTCAGGGGTGTTGCAGAAGCATCAGCACCTATGGTCAAAGTGCCATCCTCATTCTTCAGGTAGGTTGTTTTACTCGGAGATTTTATATAATTCTGAATGGTATAAACCTTCCCTTCAGGAAGAACAACATTCGTCAAGAAACTGTTATATGCCGTATTTAGAGTTACAAGGTCTGCAGTTACTTTTGATGAGGCATCAAAAACATCAATGGCAGCCTGCAACCTAGTGCGAGCCGTAGTTGTAGGATAGCCAACTCCCTCTGGTGCTGTAGAAAGTTTGGTGGTAATTGTGTTATAAGTCTCAGAGTAGTTTATATATACTACCTTGATGATTTTACGGTCGCTGTCAATCGTAACAGAAGGATCGGTCAAGTAACCATCAACTAGAGGAACTGTGAAGTCGCTAGCGCTTGGAGTAGCACTCAGGACAAACATGCCATTATTGGATTGAGCCGCTGTGCCACCTGAAATCAAAGCAGAACCATTATAAGTAACGGTGCCGCTTGTTGCCCCAGACATAACTACTTGCCAAGCGGTGTAACCTGTCAACTCATTTACAGCCCAACGACAATTCCAATTACCCTTTGCGTCTTTTGGGGCAGGTAATCCATCGTAATTACCAGAATACATATTGACCTTACCATCATCACATTGAGCTACTTGAGCAGAATAAGGTCGACTACTATTGTCCGTTGCGTTTGGCCACTTTCTAATGAAGTCAAAGTAAGGAGATTCGGCAGGAGTTCCACTATATGTATAATAGCTATAGAAAGAAGATGATGAATTCAAGAACAAGTAATTCGTTTCACTTGTTCCGAATGATTGGTAGTTCAGATAATTACCATCAGCTTCAGCTTTCTGAAGTCGGTAAAGTGCTTCACCGCTGTCGTCTAATCCGTTTTGACGCAAAATGAAATACTGAGGTGTCTGGCCCGAAGTAGCACTATAAACCTTAGCACTACCATTGCTGTTATACAAAGGATATTCCTTATTATCAGACGGCACATTATACAGTGCCACCACCTTGCGGTCAGCCACAGGTGAGCCACTGCCACCAGCCAACACGATTCCCCAGCCAGAGTTGCTATTATCATAATCATAGAAGCCCATGGTGTTTGAAGTATTGGCAGATGTGCCACCATGCCAGTTCCATGACATATTTGCTACAGTTTTATCCGTATTGAAGGGGCGAACATCATAGTATTTGCTATCGGTATTGTCAGCTGCGATATTCCAAGGCACAGAAGGTTTATCTGCGACTAAGCTAATTTTATTCTTTCCTTCTGAATAGCTTTCCGCCGCGGTGTATGTCACCCATTTCCCTTCGAAGATGCTATAGATATAATAGCCATTGGTGTAGTCACCTGAATTATCTGCGAAGAAAGCAAAGAGTCCATAATCTGCGCCCGAATTGGTCGCATTGGTCGTATTTCCCAAATAGTAAGTTGAAGCATTACGGCAGAATATCTTATACTGATATTCGGCACTGGCACTCTCTGTTGTAGAAACCTTGAGGCCATCTGCCCACGCCCCGCTGATACCTGTCAGCAGGACACAAAATAAAAGTAAAAGTTTTTTCATAAGGTTTTTTATTTAGTAATAGTTTGTAGTTTCGTAAGAGTAGTAATAGTTGTTTGCGTGGTGCATCATGCGCGCGCACGCATGCCGCATTAGCGGCGCAAATTTACAGAAAAGGTGGATGCGGAGGCTAAAAAAAGAACAGAAAAGTGCGTATTTCTATGCTTTTTGTTCACAAATGAGTGTAACATCGCCACGCAAAACAGGGAAAATGAACTGCTCACTAAAAAGGACAAGAAACGGGCAGGCGATTGGCTTTTGGCTCTTTAATCCCTAATCTTTATTTTTATCAAGAATTAGAGAATTAGATAATTAGAGAATTATTTGTGCTCGGCAGACGAGATAGAATTGTTGAGAATTGGAGAATCTCGGCGAAGCGCTGCGCGGGCTTCGAAAGAGAATCTGGTGTACGAGATTACATTCGCGTCAGGCATTTTGGGCATGCATTCTGGATTGCAATCTGAGCATGCATTCGGCACCTGCGCAGCGTGCCGCACAATTCGTCTAATTCTTATCAAATCTGTTTAATCCGTGTAATCTGTAGCGAAAAACGAATTCGTCTAATTCTTATCAAATTCCCATTGCGAGAAAAATTCTCTAATTCTTGATAAAAAACATTGAGCTCTTGAACTTTTAAGCCGTAAGCTTTTGCATAATAGTTTTCCCTAAAATCATCACAATCCTCACACAGACACCTTACAAACTCATAATCTTGCAGTTACAGTGTGAGGATTCGTGTGAGGATTGTGAGGATTTTAGGGACCTAAATTGGACAGACCAAGCGGCAGAGCCTGCCGATGTGCTCCGCACGAAGTTAAGCTATTTCGAATTTTGCCACTGGTGGCAAATGCTTTAAGACTGCACGAACATCCCGGTCTTTACTTTTTGTTTATTGCCCCTCAATATTCTTAGTTTCCTCTAATTCGCTATCGAGGAAACTATAAACATAACCTGAGCTTTGGAAGTAGAGCCCTGTCTTAGGGTCAGAGAGTTTCTCAAAGAGGCGTGAGGTATAGACGGCATCGAAGGCCTCCTGCATCGTAAGACCGCGTTCATCTATCAGACGAGCGATGAGATCTTTCACAATCTCATCTTTCATGTTCTGGAATTCAGCCTGCGATACGTTCATAGCTTTTGGAGTTTGTCAATAGCCCGCTGGGTGCAGAAGGCGTATTGGAAGGTAATACCTTTGATGTACTGGATGCGGCGCAAAAATTCGTCGAAGGTGATGTAGCCCTGCTTGAATCGGGCGACCTGTGCTCCGACACGGTCGTTGGCGACGGGACCATAGACGATGTCGTAGTCGTGGAGCGTCCGTCCGTGCGGTTCGGCGCGGTGGTTATAGACGAAGTGCGCCCACTCCTCGGTGTAGGACTCGAAGCGCTTGCAACGGAACTTCTGGAAGAGCGCCTCGTCAAACTCATAAACATTAACAACGGGCTCGGCATCTTCAAATTCAGCGCGGAATTGGGCCATCTCCAACGCCTGCTGTCGGTCATCTGAGAGGTAGAAAGCACGGCCGAAGTCCTTATTAGGTTTCGACAGAGCGAGCTTGATTATCGCAATATCGATGGTGGAGCCGTGATAAAGTTTCATAGCGTACCTCCTTTCCTCTGGCAGTAGGTTTGCAGCGTCTGTAGATTCTCTTCAAGCGAAAGGGTGTGCATAATGCCATAGTGCTTCTCGCAGAGAGCCAATGCACCATAGCGGCTGAGATAGCGATAGGCTTCAGCTTCGCTAATCTTGCTATGTGCAGCAAAGGCTGCTACAAGCAAGACGAGGTACTCAATCTTATTGAGAATGGATGCTGCCATAGTTTTGGTTTTTCGCCGCAAACATACGAAATCTTTTTTAATTATGTTCTCTTTTACCTGTTAAAGATGCAAAAAGTGGATGATTATGCACCGATTTTGTAACCACGGTCTGCTGAAACGAAGGTGAACAGCTATTATTTTCCATGGAGCAAATCGTTTTGCCACTGGTGGCAAAAGGTTGTCCCATATATGGGACGCGCGTGTCCCATGCATGGGACACGGCTGTACCACCTATGGGACACGGCGTCACGACGTATGGTGTCAGTCGTAAGGAGGCGTCATGCGGCCATCGGTCACCTTTGTTTTTGGCCGTGGCATTTGCTGTACTATGCCATTTTCGGCATGAAACCTACACCTTTTTGGCTAACTGCCACCGAAACTGCCACCCATGTTAAGCCCAATGTATCAGCGCCTTATAATACCCTGGTGGCAGTTTTGCAGTTTTTTTGGGGGAAAAATATTGGAAGCCCCCGAGCCCCCTAAAGGGGAGCGTTGAAAGCCCCCGAGCCCCCTAAAGGGGAGCGTTGAAAGCCCCCGAGCCCCCTAAAGGGGAGCGTTGGGGGGAGTGAAAAGTGAAAAATGAAAAGTGAAAAATTCAAGTTTCGGATGTAAACAACTTGTTGTCTGTCAAGTATTTTATTTCTATCAAGAATTAGAGAATTAGAGAATTAGAGAATATTGCGGCACGCTACGCAGGTGCCGAATGCCTACCCCGAATGCCTGTTCCACTCTCGAAGCCCGCGCAACGCTTCGCAGAAAAGAATTCGTGAAATTCGTCTAATTCGTTGTGAAAAAAATACTTTCCTTCGAAGCCTGCGTAGCGCTTCGCCGAGATTCTCCAATTCTCAACAATTCTATCTCGTCTGCCGAGCACAAATAATTCTCTAATTCTTGATAAAAAAAAAGATTAGGGATTAAAGAGCCAAAAGCCAACAGCCTACTCGTCGTCGAGGTCGAAGTCGAAGTCGGCGAAGAAGGTGGGGGTGTTGGCGGTTTGGGCGTCGAAGTCGTCGAGGGCGCGACGGTCCTTCTTGGTGGGGCGCCCTGTGCCGCGGGCACGTCCGATGAAGCCGCTGATGCGGTTCATCTCCAGGAGTTCATACTGCTCGGGGGCCGTGACATTCTCCAGTATCTCGGGGATGAGCTTGGCGCCCACGCGGTGCTCGATGGCCTGGAGGACACGGAAGCTGTAGGTGATGGGCGGCTTGCGGACATCGATGACATCGCCGACCTTCACCATTCGTGAGGGCTTCATCTGCACGCCGCCGATAGCCACCTGCCCTTTCTTGCAGGCGGCAGCGGCTATGCTGCGCGTCTTGAAGATGCGGGCGGCCCAGAGGAAACGGTCCAAACGGGCAGACCCTCCCCCGGCAGACCCACCCCCAACCCCTCCCGTGAGGGAGGGGAGAGGCTGGCGCGAAGATGATGGGCGCGAAGATGATGAGCGCGAAGATGATGGGCGCGAGGTTTGTTTATTGTTATTGTGATACATTGAGGACTGGAAAGTCTCCCCTTGGGGAGATTTAGAGGGGGGCACTCCCCTCCCTCACGGGAGGGGTTAGGGGTGGGTCTTTCTATTTAGCTGATTCATGGCCATCTGTATGCCGGCGAGGCAGAAGGTCTTGATGGCGGCGGTGGTTTGCTTGGTGCACTCGGGGATGAGGGCTTCCTCCTCGGGGGGTATCTTGCCGAGGACGAAGTCCACCTGCTGGCCTTTGTAGAAGTCGCTGCCGATGCCAAAACGCAGACGGGCATACTGCTGTGTGCCGAGGATCTGGGCGATGTGCTTGAGGCCGTTGTGACCGGCGTCGCTGCCGCCGGGCTTCAGGCGCAGCTGTCCGAAGGGCAGGGCGAGGTCATCGACGCAGATGAGGAGGTGGTCCAGTTCTATCTTCTCCTGCTGCATCCAGTAGCGCACGGCATTGCCGCTGAGGTTCATGAAGGTGCTGGGCTTGAGGAGGATGAGCTGGCGACCCTTGACGCTGATGCGGGTGACGAAGCCGTAGCGCTTGTCCTCCCACACGGTGGGCTTCCCCTTCTCTTCATTGACAGATGCCGCCAGGGCATCTACGACGCGGAAGCCGATGTTGTGGCGCGTGCCCTCGTAGTCAGGGCCTATGTTACCGAGGCCGACGATCAAGAATTTTTCCATAGGACTCTCCCCCAGCCCCTCCCTATGTGCAGGGAGGGGAGTATTCACCTTTGCGAAAAGTTTTTTTATGAAGGAGAACATCGTATGGGGGTATTATTGTTTATCGTATTGATTCAATTAAATAAAGAACAAAGACGCAAAGTCTTCACATCCCTTGCGCCTTTGTTGTTAGTATAAACTCCCCTCCCTGCTTAGGGAGGGGTTGGGGGTGGGTCTTATGCCTCAGCCTCCTCTGCGGCAGCAGCACTACGTGCGTTACGGGTCATCTTAACCTGGCAAACGACAACGCTGGGGCTGGTGACGAGTTCGAGACCCTCGAAGCTGAGCTCGCCGACCTTGATGGTCTTACCGAGTTCGAGGTTGGTGACGTCGATATCCAGACGCTCGGGGATGGCGGTGTGAACAGCCTTCACCTTGAGTTTGCGGACGCTGGCAGCGAGCTTACCACCGGCCTTGACACCTTCTGCGAGGCCATTGAGCTTGATGGGCACTTCCATCACAATGGGCTTCTTGTCGGTGATCTGATAGAAGTCAACGTGGAGCACGTTGTCCTTCACGGGGTGGAACTGAGCCTCCTTGAGGATGGCGAGGCACTGCTGGCCATCAACGTCGAGCTTAACGGTGTAGATGTCGGGAGAATAGAGGAGCTTGCGGAGCTCGGCCTCTGTAGCAGCGAAGGAGAAAGCCTTGGGCAGGCCCTTCTCGTCCTTGAGTTCACCATAGAGGTTGCAGGGGATAACGCCCTGCTTACGCAGTTGCTTGGCAGCCTTCTTGCCGCCGGCGACACGTGCTGTGCCTTTGATTTCGATTGTCTTCATTTGTCTTTAAAAAATTTGTGTTACTCTAAATGAATGTTGCTTCATTCGCCATCACACTTGCTGCCTCTCGACAGGGATGTGCTCCGAAAGCGGGCGCAAAGGTAGTGAAAAAGTTTAAAGATGATGGTTGAAAGTTGAAAGTTTTTGCTCTTTTGCATCATTTTTTCGTATTTTATGCCCTTTTGTGCCATTTTTTACGCTCGCAATAAATAATAATGTGTACCTTTGAGGCCAAAATAGACTACACTAACTAAGATATGAAACGCTTCTCTCATTTCATCTTCATGGCATTGGGCACCATGCTGTCCCTGAATGCCTCAGCACAAACCGACGTCACGGCAACCTATCTCACAAATCCGTCGTTCGAGGCGGATGCTGCCAAATGCAACAGCACCACCGAACTCAAGGAGGGCATGGAAGGGCTGCGCGGCTGGAACCTCAGCAGCATTACGGGGTGGACCACCACAAGCCCCGGCAAGCAGCTGCTCATCTCAGCCGACTGCGCCACGGACAACAGCTTCGGAAAGACAGCCATCGCCGACGGCACCTATGCCTTCTACCAGCGTTTCGGCTGGGGCTCCGCCACAGGCACGCTGTCACAGAAGACCACAGCCGCACTGCCGGCAGGCAAGTACCAGATGACCTTCCGCTACAAGGCGTTTGCCGCTAACGGCGCTGCGTCCTCCTGCACGCCGGAGGTGAGGGCCACGACAACGCTGGGCTCGGAGAGCTATTCCTTTGAAGCCGGCAGCACGGATATCATGGGCACAACGAACTGGAGCACGGGTAAGGTGGTGTTCACGGTAGCAGCTCCAGAGGCTGTGACGCTCATCATCACCAACACCTTCGGCAACGGCGGCAGCAGCATCGCCATCGATGACGTGCGCCTCATCAGCATCCCCGACGACTACGTGGAGCCCACCATCATCGGCGGCAAGGAGACGGATGTGGCGTCGCCCACGGAAGGCGTCATCACGCATGACTTCGTGGGCGAAGCAGCCATGATGCAGGATCTGCTGCAGATGCTGACGAACCACCTGCCCTACATGAAGAGCCTTTATACCCCTTGTGTCTCCCCCAACTCAAAGGGCGAGGATTGCGGCTACTTCAAGGACACCGAAGGATCGAACAACGATGAGAAAGTCGTGCGTCCTAACGCAGACTTCTCGATGGTCTGCGCCTTCCTCTACAAATACGCCAAAGGCAAGACAAGCCTGCCCGCCGGCTTCACATGGGACGAGGTGAAGGAGATGGCGCTGAAGAGCCTCATCTGGGGCTACAGCAGCCACAACGCCAACAAGTTCAAGGTCACCAGTCGCAACGCCTACTGGGGCAGCACCTCCACATCACAGTACACCTGGGAGAGCTCGCTGTGGGCGATGTCACTCTGCTACGCTGCCCATTTCCTGATGGATGAGCTGACGGCCGACCAGAAGACCTATATATATAATATGGTGAAGGCCGAATGCAACTACGAGCTCGGTCGCAGCATCCCCACGGGCTATGCCGGCGACACGAAAGCCGAGGAGAATGGTTGGGAGGCTGACATCCTGGCCTGCGCGCTGGGCCTCTACCCCAACGATGCGCTGGCCAGCCAGTGGTTCGACCGCCTGCGTGCGTTCGCCATCAACAGCTACTCACAGGTGGATGACGCCAATGACCAGACAGTCATCGACCCCGACTACGACCAGAAGACGGTGGCCAGCTACTACCGCGGACAGAACCTCTACGACGACTACACACTGCAGAACCACAACCTGTTCCACACCAGCTATCAGAACGTGGTGCAGCAGGAGCTGGGCGAGGCCCATCTGGCGATGTTGCTGTTCCAAGGCGGCGACCCGAAGTGGAAAACCAATGCGCTGATGCACAACCAGCAGCATGTGCAGAACGACGTGCTGAACTGGCTGGCACTGGCCGACGGCGAGCTGGCGATGCCCAACGGCAACGACTGGAGCCTGTTCCTCTTCGACCAGATCACCTCCTACTCCACCATGGCCTGCTTCCTGCGCGACAAGAACGCCCTGCTGCTGGAGAACATGGCCTATAAGTTCATCAAGGCACGCCAGACGACGACCACCGACGGCTCGTGGCTTCTGCGCTCCGATGTCGGCAGCCGCCGCATGGGTGTGGAGGCACACCGCGTGATGATGACCTATCTCATGCACTCCGTGGCCTCCACCGCCGACCTGAAGCCCGCCACATGGCAGGAGTTCAGCGCCGAGTATCAGGATGCCCACCTCTTCAAGAGCCAGAACATCGTGCGCGCTTCCAGCAAGGACCGCTTCGTCACCTTCTCCTGGAGCACGGGGCTGAGCAGCTACACCGGCTACTTCACCGACACCACGCCCGACCGCAATAAGATTGTCTGCCCCTACCGCGCCAACAACACGGGTAACTTCCTGGGATGGTATAACGTCAGCGGCAAGGGCACCAACGCCACGCCCGTCGTGAGCGGTATCTATGACCTGAAGGACAACGCCTTCACGATGAACGGACGCATCAACACCAACGATGCCACCTTAGAGAACAGCTTCGTGCTGGCAGCCACGCCCGGCAACGCCATTGTCTATATGAACAATGTGAAGGGACTGCAGAGCGGCACCATCACAGGTCGCCGCGGCGGCATGCTGGCCATCACCACCGATGAGTTCACACGTCCGCAGCGCACCCTCTACCACGCCGCCGGCCGCGTGCAGACAGACGGCAAGCAGATGACACAGTTCGATGCCGACTGGGCCAACATCGACAACAGCATCGGCGTGGTCACCGTGGGCGGCACCGGCAAGATGGCCTTCGGCGAACAGGCCAACAACAACAGCATCAACTGCTCGAAGTTCTATCCCATGTACTCCGCAAAGAGCGAGAGCTTCACGAAGGGGAAGGTGGTGGACCGTGCGGCTGTCATCTATTACAGCCAGGTGGATAGTGCTGTCACTAAGACCTTGGCAGCGCAGGCTACCAGCCTCACCGACGCGCTCCCCAACGGATGGAACGGCCTCGTCTGCGCCGACCCCGACGGCACCCGCTACCTCATCGTTGCCAACCTCGCAGGCGGCAGCAACAACAAGGCCGAGATGAAGGACGTCACCACCGAATACGGCGCGCCCGTGCTCACCACAGAGACCTTCATCACCGACAGCAAGGGCTCCAGCATCATCGCCCTCGATGAGAACCACGCACTGATGCAGCCGCTCAAGGTGTTCATCAAGGGCAGCGGCGTCGCCGTCAAGGGTTTCAACCCCTACGATGACCTGCAGTTCTACGTCCGCACACTCGGCAACGAGCCGGAGACCATTACCATTACAGCTTTCGTGGATGGCAAGACCATCTCCACGACCGAGACCATTGAGGGCACCGTGGTGGTTCGTCTAGACGGCGAACAGATTCATGCCTACACCGAGGAGTTAGAGCCCTTCTACTATGAGGACATCACCGAGAACTACATCGCAAACCCGAGCTTCGAGGAGGACATCACGTGGGGCACGACAGGCAACATCACCCTGAACAACGTAACCTATAACCCCTGCTACACGCAGTCGGTGAGTGCCGCCAGCAACGACTTCCCGCAGGTGCTGCCCGTGAAGGGGTGGAAAGCGGAGTCCAACCTTTCTCCTGCCAGCAAATATTGCCTCCTCTACTCCATGCCCTACAGCTTCACACAATACTGTGTCTCGCCCTCGAACATCGGCAACAGCGCCAGCATCATGGCTGTGCCTGCTGCGTTTGAAGAGGAAGTGGGCGCTCGCTGCCTCAGCATCCTCAACTCCTGGACAATAGGCACAAATGCCATCAGCCAGACCATCCAGATACCTCAGAGCGGCAGCTTCGCCTTGACCTTTGACCTGCGCTATGACTGCGCCAATGAGAGTCGTCGCACGGCTCCCAACGTGGTTGCCACCACCGGAGGTAATGTCAACACCCTGCTCTGTGGCGTGGTGGCAGAAGGTAAGGAATACTACGCCCCTTTTCCCGCTGCGGCCGGCACATGGGAGCAGATGACCGTGCCCTTTGAGCTGTCCACTACAGCTGATGTCAAGACCGTCACCCTGCGCCTCGGCCTTCAAACAACAGCCAACCAAGGTGCTGCCAACCAGACACGCGTCTATATTGACAATGTGCGACTGTGGCAAAAGAAGGAGACAGTGCCGGTGGGCATCGGACTCACCCCCGCCCCCTCTCTTTCAAAGGGGGGAGAGGCTGGCGCGGTGTATGACCTCAGTGGACGCCGATTGTCCCAGGTGCCACAGAAGTGCATCTTCATCCGCAATGGCCAGAAGCTCATGCGCTGACAAAACCTGAAACCTGAAACCTGAAACTTTAAACCTTAAACTTTAAACCTTAAACTTTAAACCTTAAACTTTAAACCTTAAACTTTAAACTTTAAACTAAACACCTTGCCCCGCACAGGTCGCGTACTTCTCATCTACACCGGCGGCACCATCGGCATGGGCCGCAACCCCGCCACTGATGCGTTGGAGCCTCTTGACTTCAACCATCTCGTGCAGCGTATGCCTGAGTTGCAGGCCATCCCTGTCGGCATCGATGTCTATCAGTTCCCTGAGCCCATCGACAGCAGCGACATGAGTCCGCGGCTATGGGCCCGCATCGTGGAGATCATCGTGGGCGGCTATGACCGCTACGACGGCTTCGTCATCCTCCACGGCACCGACACGATGGCCTTCACGGCCTCGGCGCTCAGCTTCATGCTGGAGAACCTGACGAAGCCCGTCATCCTGACCGGTTCGCAGTTGCCCATCAACCAGTTGCGCACCGACGGCAAGGAGAACCTCATCACCAGTATCGAGATAGCTGCTGCACACCACACCGACGGCACGCCGCGCGTTCCGGAGGTCTGCATCTATTTCAGCGGCAAGTTGCTACGCGGCAACCGTAGCACGAAAATCAACAGCGAGGGCTTCAATGCCTTCGACAGCTTTAACTTCCCGCCTCTGGCGGAAGCTGGCGTCAGCATCCACTACCGCGACGACCTCATCCTGCACCCCGACTACAGCCGGCCCATGACGCCACACTTCGTCATGGACACCAATGTCGTGGTCTTCACCCTCTTCCCCGGCATTCAGGAAGAGATGGTGCGCCACCTGCTGGAAGCGCCCCATCTGCGAGGCATCGTCATGCGCACCTACGGCAGCGGCAACGCCCCCCAACAGCCATGGCTCATGCAGGCTCTTACGGAAGCCACGAGGCGCGGCATCGTCATCATCAACATCACCCAATGTGCCGCAGGTCCCGTTGAGATGGCCCGTTATAGCGGCGGCTATCTGCTGAAGAACGCGGGCGTCATCAGCGGCTACGACGGTACCGTCGAGTGCGCCATCGCCAAACTCATGCACCTGCTGGGCCACACCACCGACACCGACCTCATCCGCGAACGCATGAACCGTCCGCTTCGCGGCGAGATTACCTGTGGGGCGCAGTCATAAGAGGATATTCACTTGTGGCCTGTCGTTTTGAGTGTTCTTAAACAAGCCTTTTTTGCTAAAATTTGTAGTTTCCGAACATTATTCCTGTTATTCTTTTGAGGTTCGGAAACATTCTACTATCTTTGCCGACGCTACGTAAGACATACGACCCCTCTGATGACCCATCTCTCACTACTCTCTGATGAGACGCGTCGCCTCTCCTTCTATCTGGCAATGGAAGAATGGGCGGCACGGCAGTTGTGCCTTGAAGATGATGTCTTCTTCCTGTGGCAGGTGCAGCCATCGGTCATCTTCGGCCGCAATCAGGTCATCGAGAACGAAGTCAACATCGACTACTGCCGCGAGCATGGCATCCAGCTCTATCGCCGCAAGAGCGGAGGCGGCTGTGTCTATGCAGACATGTCGAATGTGATGATGAGTTACATCACCCGTTCCGATGAGGTCGTCACGACCTTCGCCCGCTATATGGAGATGGTATGCCAGATGCTTCGCGAGCTCGGCCTCTCCGCCACGTCCACCGAGAACAACGATGTCCTCATTGACGGCCGTAAGGTGTCGGGCAATGCCTTCTACCACATACCCGGACACAGCATCGTGCATGGCACCCTGCTCTTCGACACGGACATGGAGTACATGCTCCACGCCATCACACCGCCACAGGTGAAGCTCTCGAAGCACGGCGTGCAGAGCGTGCGTCAGCGCATCACCCTGCTGAAGGAGCATACCGACATCTCCATCGAAGACTTCAAGCACTTCGCCATCCAACGGCTCTGCGACCAGGAACTGCAGCTTACCGAGTCAGACGTAGCAGCCATCGAAAGATTGGAACAAGAGTACCTGAGTCATGAGTTTATATATGGGAAATAAACCCAAGAAATGAATCCCTTAAACAAAACCTGATTAGTAATAAATCGTAAATCGTAAATAATTCAATCGTAAATGAAAAAAACCTGTCTCTATGACCGCCATGTGGCACTCGGCGCACTGATGTCGCCCTTCGGCGGATTCATCATGCCCATTCAGTACTCGAACATCACCGATGAGCACAACGCCGTGCGCCAGCACTGCGGTGTCTTCGATGTCTCGCACATGGGCGAAGTGCGCATCACAGGGCCCGATGCAGAGCGCTACGTGCAGCACATCTTCACCAATGATGTCACCAATGCGCCCGTCGGACAAATCTACTATGGGATGATGTGCTACCCCAACGGCGGCACGGTCGATGACCTGCTCGTCTATAAGATGGGCGACAACGACTTCTTCCTCGTCATCAATGCCGCCAATATCGACAAGGATGTCGAGTGGATGCAACAGCAGATGCAGGGCTTCAATATCCACTTCGAACACCAGAGCGACTACTATGGCCAGCTCGCCGTGCAAGGTCCCGAGGCTCAGGCTGTCGTCGAGGAAGTCCTCGGTCTGCCCTGCGCAGAGCTGAAGTTCTACACGGCAAAAGTAGCCCCCTCGGGGGCAGTAGGGGGGGCCAGCTCTTCCATCATCATCTCCCGCACCGGCTATACTGGCGAGGATGGTTTCGAGATCTACGGCTCCCACGAGTTCACGCAGCAGGCATGGGATAAGCTCATGGAGAGCGGACGCTGCAAGCCCTGCGGCCTCGGCTGCCGCGACACACTGCGCTTCGAGGTGGGTCTGCCGCTCTACGGTGATGAACTCAGCGCCGACATCAGCCCCATCATGGCAGGTCTGGGCATCTTCGTGAAGCTCGACAAACCCGAGTTTATCGGCAAGGAAGCCCTCGCCGACCAGAAAGCCAACGGCGTGGCACAGAAGCTCGTAGGCATAGAGCTCGCCGACAAGGCCATCCCCCGCCACGGCTACCCTGTCCTCACACCCGAAGGCGAAGCCGTGGGTGAAGTCACCACGGGATATCACTGCCTCAGCGTCGATAAGAGCGTCTGCATGGCGCTCGTCAAAACCGACTATGCCAAGCTCGGCACCCCCTTGCAGGTACAGATCCGCAAGAAGGTGTTCCCCGGCGTGGTGGTGAAGAAGCAATTCTATAACAAGAGTTATAAGAAATAAAGACCCACCCCCTGCCCCTCCCGTCAGGGAGGGGAGAGCCTGCGGGTAGTCAACATTATTATCCTTTGCATTTCATAAACATTAATAATATCTTAAAGAATGACCCTATAACCTCTGCCGCTCAAATACATTCTACTCTCCCCCTACAAGGGGGAGCGGGGAGGGGGTCCGTTACTTATGGCAAACTTTGAATCAGGACTCTACTACAGTGAGTCACACGAGTACGTTCGCGTAGAAGGCGAATTTGGTTACATTGGTATTTCTGACTATGCTCAGCACGCACTGGGCAATGTCGTATATGTCGATATGCCCGAGGTGGATGACGAAGTCACCGCAGGCGAAGAGTTCGGCGCCGTGGAGAGCGTGAAGGCCGCCAGCGACCTGATTGCTCCCGTCAGCGGCACCGTCGTGGAAATCAACGAAGCTCTCGAGGACGAGCCCGAACTCCTCAACAAGGACGCTTTCGGCAACTGGATCATCAAGGTTCAGCTCTCCGACCCGTCCGAGCTCGACAACCTCATGGATGTGGAGGCATATAAGAAGCATTGCGAATAAGAAGACCCACCCCTCACCCTCCCTTGTAGGGAGGGAGTGGTTACCTTTTAAAAACAGTATTCTTTTATGAGTACACCCAGTCAAAAACTATCTACTCCCCTCCCTACAAGGGAGGGGCAGGGGGGAGGGTCTGCATTTAAGTACTTTCCCCATACCGAGGAAGACCTGCAGGAGATGCTGAAGGTGACAGGCGTTTCGTCTGTCCACGACCTCTTCGCCGACGTGCCCGAGGCAGCACGCTTCAAGCGTGACTACAACCTGCCCGATGCACTCTCCGAGACCGACCTGCGCCTCTTCTTCGAGCAACTGACACACCCATTGAACACCCAACAGCTCATCTGCTTTGCCGGTGCCGGGTGCTACGACCACTACGCTCCCAGCGTGGTGCAGAACATCATCCAGCGCTCCGAGTTCCTGACCTCCTACACACCATATCAGGCTGAGATCTCTCAGGGCACGCTGCACTACATCTTCGAATATCAGTCGATGGTTGCCGAACTCACCGGCATGGACATCTCCAACGCCTCGATGTACGACGGTGCCACCGCCACTGCCGAGGCCATGATGATGGCATGGGGTAATGCCAAGAAGGCCACGCGCGTGCTCATCAGCGAGACCCTCGACCCGAAGGTGCGACGCGTCGTTGATACCTACGCTCACTTCCACGGTGTGCCCCTCCAACTCATCCCGGCCAAGAACGGCGCCCTCGACCGCGAGGCGCTCGACAAGGAGCTGGCCGGAGGCGGCGTGGCAGGTGTCATCGTGCAACAGCCAAACTACTATGGCATCGTGGAAGACTACACAGGCATCGCCGATGCCGTACATGAGCAGAAGGGCATCTTCGTCGTCAACGCCAACCCCAGCGACCTGGCCATCCTGAAGACACCGGGTGAGTGGGGTGCTGACGTGGCTGTCGGCGAAGGCCAGAGCCTCGGCATCCCCATGACCTTCGGCGGTCCGGGCGTAGGCTTCATGGCTTGCACCGAGAAACTCATCCGCAAGATGCCCGGGCGTATCGTAGGGCAAACCCTCGACAACCGCGGCCAGCGCGCCTTTGTGCTCACCTTGCAAGCCCGCGAACAGCATATCCGTCGCCAGAAGGCGACCTCTAATATCTGTTCCAACCAGAGTCTCATGGCACTCTACGTGACCATCTACCTCTCGCTCATGGGCAAGGAAGGTCTGCGCGAGGTGGCTGAGATGAGCTATGCCAACGCCCACAGTCTCCATGACAAGCTCCTGGCCACGGGTAAGTTCAAAGACACCTTCCCCGGCCAGCCCTTCTTCAACGAGTTCTGCCTCGACTACGACGGCGACCTCGATGCCCTCCTGGCCGAAGCCACCGAATGCGGCTACCTCGCAGGTGTGAAAGTAGGCGAGAAGACGCTTATGCTGGCCGTCACCGAGCAGCGCACACCCGAAGAGATTGACGAGTTAGTGGAAATCCTAAAGACCCTCCCCCCAGCCCCTCCCTTGCAGGGCGGGGAGTAAATTCCATCAAGAACAGACTCCTTTAATTATTTAATTTGATCAATACAATGGAACAAAATACAAATAGTCAAATACAAACTACTCCCCGCCCTGCAAGGGAGGGGCAGGGGGGAGGGTCTGTGGGCAGACGTCTCTATGGCAACCTCATCTTTGAACTCTCAAAGAAAGGTCGCAAAGGTTACTCCCTGCCTCAGGACTACGACCGCTCGCACAGCACTTCCGAGCTGCCCGAGGCGCTGCGCCGCAAGGAGGCTGCCCGTTTGCCGGAGTGCGACGAGCTGACCGTGGTGCGTCACTACACGAACCTCAGCCATAACAACTTCGGCGTCAACGACGGCTTCTACCCTCTCGGCTCCTGCACGATGAAGTACAACCCCGTCATCAACGAGGAGATAGCTGCCATGAAGGCCTTTGCCGGCCTGCATCCCCTGCAGCCCGCCGAGACCTGCCAAGGAGCGCTCGAAGTTTATTACAACCTCCAGCAATCCCTCGCCGAGCTGGCTGGCCTCAGCGAGTTCACCCTGAATCCCTGCGCCGGTGCCCACGGCGAGCTGACCGGCCTGATGGTCATCCGCGCCTATCATGAGGCGGCCCCCCATTCAGCCCCCGAGGGGGCTACGGATGTAAAATCCGCTGATAGCAAAACAACAGAAGCCCCCTCGGGGGCCGTAGGGGGGGCCAGCTCCCGAACCAAGGTCCTCATTCCCGACTCTGCCCACGGCACCAACCCCGCCTCCGCAGCAGTCTGCGGCCTTGAGGTGGTGGAGGTGAAGAGCCTCGCCGACGGCACTGTCGATGTCGATCACCTGCGTCAGCTCCTCGATGAGATGGGTGACCAGGTGGCAGCAATGATGATGACCAACCCCAACACCCTTGGCATCTTCGAGCCGCACGTGCTGGAGATTACCGAGATGGTTCACAAGGCCGGCGGCCTGATGTACTACGACGGCGCCAACCTCAACGCCCTCCTCGGCGAATGCCGCCCGGGCGACATGGGTTTCGACGTCATGCACATTAACCTCCACAAGACGTTCTCCACTCCTCACGGTGGTGGAGGCCCCGGCAGCGGTCCCGTCGGTGTACGTAAGGGTTTGGAGCAGTTCCTGCCTTATCCACGCGTCAAGATGGAGGCCCCCCTTTCGTCCCCCGAGGGGGACACGGCACCGGCGTTCTCTATTGACTGGGGTAAAGAAGCCCCCTCGGGGGCAGTAGGGGGGGCTGGCACTTCTTCTGTCGGCAGCTTCTTTGGCAACTACGGCGTGATGCTGAAGGCCTACGCTTACATCCTCAGCCTCGGTCGTGAGAACGTGAAGATGGTAGGACCGTTGGCCACGCTCAACGCTAATTATATTAAGGAACGCCTGCGCGATGACTACCTTCTCCCCATCGAGGGCCTGTGCAAGCACGAATGCGTCTTCGACGGTCTCGTAGATAAGAGCACGGGCGTCACCACGATGGACGTTGCCAAGCGCCTCCTCGACTACGGCTACCATGCTCCCACCATCTACTTCCCCCTCCTCTTCCATGAGAGCCTCATGATAGAGCCCACGGAGAACGAGAGCAAGGAGACCATTGATGCCTTCATCGACGTGATGCACAAGATAGCCGCCGAGGCCAAGAGCGACCCCGAATTGGTCAAGAGCGCTCCCCACAACACGCCCATCGGCCGTGTGGATGACGTACTCGCTGCCAAGCAACCCGTAACAACGTATTGGAAAAGCATAGAAGCATGACTGATCTCCTTATCATCGGCGCAGGCCCGGGTGGCTATAAAACCGCCCTCCACGCCGCCAAGCACGGGCTCAAGGTGACCATCTTTGAGGCGGCACACGTAGGTGGTACCTGCCTCAACGTGGGCTGCATCCCCACGAAGACATACGTGCATTCCACCTCTTTTGCCGAAGCCATCGAGCGCCAGCCGCAAGTGGTGGAGCAGCTTCGCGGTGGCATCGAAACCTTGCTCGCGCATCCCAATATTACATTGGTACACGAGAAAGCGAAGTTTGTAGATGCCCATACCATCCAAGCCTCCTCGGGGGAGGTCTGGAAGGGGACTAACATCATCATCGCCACAGGTTCCGACAGCAAGCTCATCCCCGTGCCTGGCATTGACAGCCCCAACGTCGTTGACTCCACCGGCCTCCTTCAGCTCGGCACCCTCCCCAAGCGCCTCTGCATCATCGGTGCAGGCGTTATCGGTATGGAGTTTGCCAGCGTTTTCAACCGCTTTGGGTCTGAAGTCACGGTCATAGAGTTCCTCAAGGAATGTCTGCCTGCCCTCGACAGCGATATCGCCAAGCGGCTGCGTAAGCAGTTGGAGAAGCAAGGTATCAAGTTCTATATGGGAGCAGGGGTGAAAGGCCTCACCCCCGCCCCCTCTCCCATGGGCGAGGGGAGTGTAGTCCTTTTCGAGCAGAAAGGCAAGGAGCTCTCAGTTGAGGCAGATGTTGTACTGGTAGCCACGGGCCGCAAGCCCCGTACCGAGGGTTTGAACCTCGAAGCCCTCGGCATCACCCTGGAACGCAACGGTGCCATCCCCGTTGATGAACATTTCAGAGTTCTCTGCGATGGGGGGAAAGAAAGCCTCCCCCTACGGGGAGGTTTGGAGGGGGCTTTATTTGCCATCGGCGATGTCAACGGTCGTCAGATGCTCGCTCACGCCGCCGAATACCAAGGCCACCACGTCGTGAACCGCATCCTCGGCATCGAGGATCATATCCGCTTCGACGTGATGCCCGCCGCCATCTTCACCATACCCGAAGCCGCCTGCGTAGGCCCCAGCGAGGACCAGCTGAAGGAACAGGGCACACCCTATGAGTGTCACAAATCCTTCTACCGCGCCAATGGCAAGGCTTTGGCGATGAACGAGACAGAGGGCATGGTCAAGCTGTGCACCGAACCCGGTGAGGGCCGCATCCTCAGCGCCCACATCTTCGGAGCCCATGCCGCAGACCTCGTGCAGGAGGTGACCGCCTACATCACCCTCGGCGCCACCCTGCGCCAACTCCGCGAGACGGTGCACATCCACCCCACCCTCTCCGAAGTACTCATCGAGGTCAACTAACCGCACGTTCCTCCCCACTTCCGATGTCAGGGAAAATTTTCCCCGACATCGGTTTCTTATATTCAGCTGCACGACCAACCTCTGTGCGCCGGAAGGCCTAACGGCAGCGAAGGGAATACTCAAAATAAAGAACACCTGTTACTGTCTTTTCACCTCTGATGATTTCCTGCGTTTCAGAAACAATACGCCCGTCTTGATAAAGATAGCTAAAGTGGTCAAGAGTCCTGTCCCGCTCCTGTGTTTGCTGTAAGTATATGGGCTTACGGCCAAACCATTGCAGGAGAGGAATCCAATCGTTCCACACAAGATTACTGCGTGCATCAATGTACAAGTCGTTCGGCAAGTTTGTATAAGTGTAGGTAATGTCTGGCTGACCACCTGGTTGTGCGTACTTCATAACACATCCATCTTGCCACACCAGTGTTCCCCGCCTTTGCCATTGGCTCCACCTCCCCGTTCCCTGACTTGATTTCATGCTTAGCTCTGTCAGTTGTCCATCGTCATCATACTTATACCAAAGCACAAACCACTGTTGAATATGGCCATCTGCTATCAAATGACGATGGATGCTATCTACCCTTTGTTGCTTGTTCAAGAACAAGGTGTCCCTATAATCCAGTTCTCTGTTATTCGTTCCCCATTCCCCCTCACGATGATACACACTCCGAGAGAAAATTAACCCATCCGTCAGCACATAGGAATAATCCCGTTCCACATTGTACCGGGTGTTCTCCGACAGTGTGTCCTTCTCTTCACTATGAGAGACTTGCCCTTGTTCGTTATAAGTAAAATGAAGACTTTGCTTATCCGTCAATATGGCTGCCAGCTGGTAAGATTGTTCAACTACAGAAGGTTCTTCCTTTTCGCTGTCGTCTGTCTTACTGCAGGAACAAGCGAAGGTCAAAACGAACAGGAGGCAAAGAACTTGAGGCGTTTTCATACTGCTGCACGATTTATTGTTTCCTTATTATCTAACGAGTCAGCTCGCATTTTATTATTAGCCATACGCCATAAAAAGAAAGAAGATGGGGAAAACGATGCGATGGTCCTGGAACGTACAGGGAAGTCCTTTGCGGAGTGTGCAGGGTGTGGCTGCTGCGAGCACGTCTTTCGACGACACCACCGACCCGTGGAAGGACTATGACTGTTCGGTGGTCTGCTCGGCAGGCGGTGCTCCTCCTACGGAAATCGGCGGTGCCAACGCGCGCATGGTGCGCGCCTGCTTGGACTGGCAGCTGAAGGGCAAGAGCGAACCCGAAGCCCTCTTCCTCAAAAGCGAGTTGACGGGCTATGACCAGTGGACCATCAAGCACAAGAACTTCAAGTAATCAGGGCTACAGCATCTGCAAGAACGCACCTGCCACGTTCATTGGTGACAGGTGCGCTTTTTTGTGTAAACCAATAGATTATATCAAGATTACAACATGGTAAAAAGCATATTTACAGATAATCTCATGGAAGCTCAGTGGTCCAAGGGATGACCGGAACGCCCTCATCATCAAACTGAATAGGCAGCCAGAGGTGGAGGCTGCGCGCCAGATGACGAGGGTTCCAGATATCGGCCATGAAGATATAGGTGGTGTCCTTCTTGAAGATATAGGTGCCTTGGGCACCGAAGGTCTTGTTAGCCGGCATCTCGCGGTAGCCGGTGGCGATGCCTGTGAAGGGTGAGGGCAGCTGCGTCCACGGTCCCCAGATGCTTTTGGCATGGAACATACGTGCCTCATTGGGCGCCCATCCCGTACAACCTGAGCAGATAAGCCAGTAGTCCTCACCACGACGGAAGATGCAAGGTGCTTCGTTCTGCCCGCCAGGAGCTACCATATTATATTTACCTGTGAAATCGAGGAAATCGTCCGTCAGCTCACTCACGAGGAGGGTCAGGTTCTCCTGCGATGAAGTGATGTGATAGGCGCGGCCGTCGTCGTCCACGAAGACCGTCATATCACGACTCATCTGTCCTCCTTCAAAGTCACGCCATAGGTACATCCCCTTCTGCACTTCACTCATCCACTGCGGTGTCCACCACTGGTGCCATGCCGCTGCATCTGTCTGCTTCGCGGCCTCGATGTCCTTTTCCGTCATGTCGAAAGGCCAGCGTCCTGCATGCAGACGTGTGCTACGAATGAAGCGGAAAGGTCCAGTAGGCCGTTCGCTCACAGCGAAGCCGACGCGGGCGGCCTCATAGCCACGGCCCTTCAGTTCCAGATGAAAGAGCATCACGAAGCGCTGCGTCTTTTCATTCCATATCACCTTCGGGCGTTCCATGATACAGCCGCGCTCGATGTCGCTGCCTGGCTCCGCACTGAGCTGCAGCGCCAGTCCTTCATTCTTCCAATGCTGTAAATCTGTGGAGGAATATACCGCGATGCCACCGTCCATCGTGTAGCCGCGGTCGGGGCGTTGCTCACCATACCAATAATAGACATCGTCGAACTCAAGGATATTCCCGCCATGGGCGTTGATATGATGGCCCTCCGTGTCGGGCCAAAGCTGTCCATTCCTGAGGATGGTGTCCTGCGCGAACATCGGTGTCACAACCAGCCATAGCCATGCCATGAGCATCGCCATTCCCTTGTTCCATGCATACTGTTTCATTCGTGTTTGTCCGTTAAAAACCGTGTTATAGAAATGATGTCGGTGCAAAAGTATAAAAAATACGACAATGTGATGCGCAGTAAGCAATAAAATCTATATCTTTGCACACAAAATCGGACACGAGCCAATGAAACACCTCATCGAATTCTTCCGACAAGGCCGACTGTGGCACGAGGCTGGCAAGGATTGGCACTGGCTGACGCGCGCCGTCTTCCATGCCCTGCGCCGCTGCATCCTTGCGGTGGAGCTCTTTCTCGATCGCAACCTCACCGGTCATGCTGCCGCCCTCACCTACTCCAGCATCCTTGGCGCCGTGCCTATCCTGGCCATCGTCTTCGCCATCGCCCGCGGCTTCGGCTTCGAGCAGCTCATAGAGGAAAAGCTGACATCGAATGTTCGCTTCACACCTGAGATGACAGCCACTATCATGGACTTCGTCAACTCCTATCTGGAGCGCGCCCGCGGCGGTGTGTTCATCGGCGTGGGCCTGCTAATGCTACTCTACACCCTGTACAGCCTCACCAGCTATATCGAGAATGCCTTCAACAGCATCTGGCGTGTGAGGGAATCCCGCGAGCTCTATCGCAGTGCTGTCAACTACATCAGCGTATTCTTCCTGCTGCCCATCGTCATCGTTGTCACATCTGGTCTGCAGCTATTCCTCACGGGTATCGGACATTTCTTCCCCAACTTCACCTTCGTGAATGCGGGTATCGAGTTTCTGGTGCAGCTCTCACCCTATGTCCTCGCCTGCATCGCCTTCATCCTGCTTTACAAGTTGATGCCCAACACCCATGTATGCTGGCGCGCCACGTTGCTGCCGGGCCTGCTGGCAGGCATCTCCTTCCACGGGCTGCAGTGGTTCTACATCCACTCTCAGGTGTGGCTCTCCAGCTACAACGCCATCTATGGTTCCTTCGCTGCCATCCCGCTGTTCATGCTGTTCATCCAGTTCTCGTGGTATATCTGTCTCTTCTGTGCCGGCCTCAGCTACACCCATCAAAACGAGGATGCGCTGGCTGCCGAGAAGCGACACGCCACCGAAGATAAGCGCCCCAGCGCCGAGGAAACGCTCGACCGCATCAACGACCTCATCCAGCAATATCATCATCCATCATAAGTCATGCAAACACTACGTAAAGCCCTGCTCCTGATGGCACTGCTGCCAAGCCTGAGCCAAGCCCAAAGCGAACTCTATCCTCAACATTTCGACCTCGAAGAGGTGACACTGCTCGACAGCCCGCTGAAGGCTGCCATGGACGGCAATGCACAGCTCCTGCTGCAGTACGATGCCGACCGCCTGTTAGCCCCCTTCATCCGCCAAGCCGATCTGCACACGAAGAGCGGTAGCAAATACTACGGCTGGCTCACGAAGCACCCCTCCTTCACCAACTGGGGACTCAGCGACTGGAGCCTTGAAGGCCACGTGGGCGGCCACTACCTTACTGCTCTCTCGCTGGCATACGCCGCCGTGAAAGACGAGGCCCTGCGCGCTCAGCTCAAGACACGTCTGGACTACTGCATCGATGTCCTCAAGGATTGTCAGGATGCCTTCGCCACCAACACACAGGGACTGAAAGGCTTCATCGGCGGACAGCCCATCAACCAGGTATGGACGGGGCTCTACGCCAACAATCTCACGGAGTTCCGTAAGTACGGCGGCTGGGTACCTTTCTACTGCGAGCACAAAGTGCTGGCAGGCTTGCGCGATGCGTGGATCTACACGGACAATGAGACCGCCCGCGACCTGTTCCGCAGTCTCTCCGACTGGGCTGTTGCCGTCATCTCCAACCTTTCCGATGCTGACATGCAGACCGTGCTGGGGTGGGAACATGGTGGCATGAACGAGACGCTGGCTGATGCCTTCGCTCTCTTCGGCGACATGAAATACCTGGAGGCGGCGAAGCGCTACAGCCATCAATATGAGATCAATGGGATGCAGGGCAACCCCTACAACCCGCACTTCCTTGACAACCAGCACGCCAACACGCAGGTGCCTAAGTATATCGGTTTCGAGCGCGTGTGGAAGCAATATGCTAAGAGTAATGATGTCTCTAACTATCGCACGGCGGTCCTCAACTTCTGGGACGACGTGGTCGCTCATCGCACCGTCTGCATCGGTGGCAACAGCACCTCGGAGCATTTCTTTGACCCGGCCAACGGCCAGCGCTACATCAACGACCTCGACGGTCCCGAGTCGTGCAACAGCAACAACATGCTGAAGCTGTCGGAGATGCTCTTCGATGACGGCCACGATGCCCGCTATGCCGACTTCTATGAGAGCACGATGTTCAACCATATCCTCTCCACACGCGACCCGCAAACAGGCGGCTACGTTTATTTCACTACCCTGCGCCCACAGGGCTACCGCATCTACTCCACGGTCAACGAATCGATGTGGTGCTGCGTGGGCACGGGTATGGAGAACCACTCCAAATATGGGCATTTCATCTACACCCACGAGGGCAGCACGCTCTACGTGAACCTCTTCGTGGCCAGCGAACTCAACAATGAGACCTTCGGCATCCGCCAGGAGACGACATTCCCCTACCCACCCGCCAACGCGGAGACCGCACAGACGGATCTCATCATCACGCGCGCAGGTACCTATACCATATCTATCCGTCATCCGGAATGGGCCACAAAGTTATATGACATCACCATTAACAACGAGAAGCAACATATCACTGCCACCGCAGGCACCGCATCCTACATCCCCATCACTCGCACGTGGGCTGTCGGCGACCGCATTCACGTGAGCCTGCCCATGTCATTACGTCTTGAAGAATGTCCCGGATTGAGCGACTATGTGGCCTTCAAGTACGGCCCCATCCTCATGGCAGCTAAGACAACGGTCTCCAGCGAGGAAGAGGCCCGAGCCACCGGTCTCGACGTCGAAGCCCTGCAGAATGAGTATGGCCACGAAGGACGCATGGACCACGCTCCCGGCAGCCGTGCCAGTGTGAAGGATCTGTCGAGCGCGCCGCTACTCATTGATGCCGACCGCCAGAAGACCCTGCAGCGCGTCAGCCTTGACCAGCCCGACCAACTGCACTTCAGCATTGATGCTGCCAGCGAGCAGTCGCGCGGCGAGTGGGGCACGCTCACGCTCGAACCTTTTTTCGGCATCCACCACGGGCGCTATATGTGCTACTGGTACAGCGCCACACCCGAAGCTTATGCCCAGAGCGAATGGGGACGTGCAGATGCCGAACGCGCAGCACTCAATGCCCGCACCCTGGACTTCGTGGCAACGGGCGAACAGCAGAGCGAGGCCGGTCACCACTATCAATATAGCACAGACTCCAGCGTGGGCAACTACAACGGTGAGACCTATCGCGATGCCAAGGCCAACGGCTACATCCAATACAGCCTGGCGAACCCTGAAGGCATCACAGAGGGAGTGGCCCTCATGCTGCGCCTCACCACAGCCGACAAGGGGCGCATGGGCACCGTCACCATCGACGGCAAGAAGTTAGCGGACATCACCGTGGCTGCCAGTGTGAAGACTGCTGACAGCAAGGGCTTCTACAATCTGGAACTTCCTATCCCCGCCGACATGCTGAAGAATGCCGACGGAAGCGTGAAATCCGAGATTACCTTCCGCCTCACAGCCTCGGCTACGACCCTCATCCCGGGCCTCTACTACGTGCGTCTAGTGAAGGACTACACAGGTAACGACTACGTCTTTCATGCCCGCGACTGGGTGACAGGCGATGCGGGGCGTATCAGCCAGAACAATATCAGCTACGACGATGCCTCGAACACCCTCACTGCCAAGGCCACCGGCAATAACGACGTGGCTCTCTTGCTGGACTGGGAGCATCACGACTACGAGATCAACGCTGCTCAGCAATACCTCATCGTCAAGGGCTCTAATCTCTCACGCGCCAGCGGTGCCAGCTACCTGTGGTGGCTCAACGGTATCAACAAAAGTTCCCAAGTAGCCCCCACTACGACCAAGCAAGCCGTCGATGGCGATGTCATCATTGCATGGAACATGACAGCCAGCGGCCTCAACGGCAACAACACCGGCGACCGCTTCAGCATCTGCAAAGGAAAGACCATCTTCGGCCTCACCAGCACCACAGGCACAAGCGTCATCCGCCACATCGGGTTCTATGAGAGTATTGTTGACTTCGAGGCCGCTACACCAGTTGTCGCCGTGGCAGCCTCTTCGCCCCGCCACAGCATCTACAACCTCAGCGGTCAACGTTTGCCCCAACTCATTAGCGGCCCTCAAATCATAGATGGCCGCACCGTTTATAAGCGATAGTCATTCTTATCGGACGCCCACCAGCTCCACATCGAAAATCAAGGTGGAATAAGGCGGGACGACTCCAGGCGCACCTTCGGCACCATAAGCCAAGTGATAAGGAATGAAGAAGCGGTACTTCGCTCCCACCTTCATGAGTTGCAAGCCTTCTGCCCATCCCGCGATGACACGGTCGAGGGAAAAGGTAAGGGGGCCTTCGCCGTGGCGATAGCTGCTGTCAAAAACATCGCCGGAGATGAAGCGCCCTTCGTAGTAACAGGACACACGTTCCGTGGCCTTCGGCCTGCGCCCTGTGCCCTCCTTCAACACTTCATACTGCAAGCCGCTGGCTGTCAGTCTGACGCCAGTCCGTTTGGCGTTCTCTGCAAGGAAACGCTCGCCCTCTTCCCTCGATGGAATCGATGGAAATTGATCCTCATTTGCTTGCGCAGCCCCTGCCGAAGCGGTGGTTTCTGCGGCTTGTTCTCGCGTTGCTGCAGCCTGACTTGAGTCCACATTTTTCTTGACACGCTCGCCACATCCCGCAACCATCATCGTTGCCAAGAATGCAATATATACTCTTTTCATACCTATAGAATTGGTGTTTCTGCCGCAAAGATACGGTGTAGTATGCGAACCTCCAAATTTATTCCGAGTTTTTCCAACTTGAGCCTCTTCGACCTTGCTTTTTGAAGAGTTCATGCCCCACCATTTTGCAAAGGTAAAAAAACGTGAAATGAAAAAAAGAAGGAAGGAATAAATTGGCAAAAAAGGGAAAAGTTTTGTAGCTTTGCGCCGCAAAAAGTTGTCCGAGACGGAAAACTTTGCGTTGCAACAGCGATAACATCTATTCACTATTTACCATAACCATCAGTGGAACAGAAGACTTACACTTATGACGAGGCTTTCGCAGCCTCACTTGAGTATTTTGCCGGCGATGAGCTGGCAGCCCGCGTATGGGTTAACAAATACGCGATGAAGGATTCCTTCGGGAACATCTACGAGCAGAGTCCGACAGACATGCACTGGCGCATCGCCAACGAGGTAGCCCGCATCGAGCAGAAGTACAAGAATCCGATGACAGCGCAGGAGATTTTCGACCTCTTGGACCACTTCCGCTACATCATCCCGGCAGGCTCGCCCATGACAGGCATCGGCAACCACTATCAGGTAGCCTCCCTGAGCAACTGCTTCGTAGTCGGGCTTGACGGCGACAGCGACTCCTACGGCGCCATCATCCGCATCGACGAGGAGCAAGTGCAGCTGATGAAGCGCCGCGGCGGCGTGGGACACGACCTCTCGATGCTGCGTCCGACCGGCTCACCGGTGAAGAACTCGGCTCTCACGAGCACGGGCCTTGTGCCGTTCATGGAACGATATAGTAATAGTACGCGTGAGGTGGCACAGGACGGTCGCCGCGGAGCACTGATGCTGAGCGTCAGCATCAAGCACCCCGATGCCGAGGCATTCATCGATGCCAAGATGACAGAGGGCAAGGTGACGGGCGCCAACGTGAGCGTGAAGATCGACGATGCCTTCATGCAGGCTGCTGCCGAGGGGAAACCCTACACACAACAGTTCCCCATTGACAGCACTGACCCCATGGTCACAAAGGAGATTGATGCCAGCGCGCTGTGGAAGAAGATTGTGCACAACGCATGGCAGAGCGCCGAGCCCGGCGTGCTGTTCTGGGACACTATCCTACGCGAGAGCGTGCCTGACTGCTATGCCGACCTGGGCTTCCGCACCGTCAGCACCAATCCCTGCGGCGAGATACCCCTCTGCCCCTACGACAGCTGCCGCCTGCTGGCCATCAACCTCTACGAGTATGTGGAGAACCCCTTCACGGCCAATGCCAAGTTCAACTTCGACAAGTTCCGCGAGCATGTGCGCAAGGCACAGCGCATCATGGACGATATCATCGACCTGGAATTGGAGAAGATTGAGCTGATCTTAGACAAGATTGAATCCGACCCGCAGAACGAGGAGGTGAAGTTCGCCGAGCGCAACCTGTGGCAGAAGATACAGCGCAAGAGCAGCATGGGACGCCGCACCGGCGTGGGCATCACTGCCGAAGGCGATATGCTGGCAGCTCTGGGCTTGCGTTATGGCACGCAGGAGGCTACGGACTTCGCCGTCGAGGTGCAGAAGACAGTATGTCTGAGTGCTTATGCCAGCAGCGTGGAGATGGCCCGCGAGCGTGGTGCCTTTGAGATGTACGATGCCAAGCGCGAGGAGAAGAACCCCTTCATTCTGCGCATCAAGGCCGCCGACCCAAAGCTCTATGAGGAGATGACGAAGTATGGTCGCCGCAACGTGGCGTGCCTGACCATCGCACCCACCGGCACCACCTCGCTGATGACGCAGACCACCAGCGGCATCGAGCCCGTCTTCATGCCCGTGTATAAGCGTCGCCGCAAGGTGAACCCCAATGACCCCGAGGTGCACGTGGACTTCATCGACGACGTAGGCGATGCCTTCGAGGAGTATATCGTCTATCACCATAAGTTCCTCACGTGGATGAAGACCTGCGGCCTCGACACCGAGCGCCGCTACACGCAGGAGGAAATCGACGAGCTAGTGGAGCAGTCACCCTACTACAAAGCTACGGCCAACGATGTGGATTGGCTGATGAAGGTGCGCATGCAGGGTGCCATCCAGAAGTGGGTGGACCACAGCATCAGCGTCACCGTGAACCTGCCGAACAACGTCGATGAGCAACTCGTCAACGACCTCTACATGGAGGCGTGGCGCAGCGGCTGCAAGGGCTGCACCATCTATCGCGACGGCTCGCGCAGCGGCGTGATGATTAGCGTCAGCAAAAAGAAGGAGAAGAAAGCCGAGAACGACGAACAGCAGGAAACGCCGGCACTGGAGACTGGCGGCGAACCGCACGCCCACGAATGCCGCCCGCCCGAAGTGGTGGAGAAGCGCCCCGATGTGCTGGAGTGCGACGTGGTGCGCTTCCAGAACAACAAGGAGAAATGGGTGGCCTTCGTAGGACTCCTCAACGGCTACCCCTATGAGATATTCACGGGTCTGCAGGATGACGAGGAGGGCATCATGCTGCCCAAGACCGTCACCAAGGGACGCATCATCAAGCAGATGAACCCCGACGGCAGCAAGCGCTACGACTTCCAGTTTGAGAACAAGCGCGGCTACAAGACCACCGTCGAAGGCCTCAGCGAGAAGTTCAACCCCGAGTACTGGAACTACGCCAAGCTCATCTCAGGCGTGCTGCGCTACCGCATGCCCCTCGACCATGTCATCCGCCTCGTGGATCAGCTGCAGCTCAACAGCGAGAGCATCAACACATGGAAGAACGGTGTGGAGCGTGCGCTGAAGAAGTACATCCAGGACGGCACCGCAGCGCGCGGCGTCACCTGCCCGAACTGCGGCCAGGAATCACTGGTCTATCAGGAAGGATGCCTCATCTGCACCAACTGCGGCGCCAGCCGCTGTGGCTAATGGCGAGTGTAAAGGTTAAAGGTCAAAGGTCAATGTTCAAAGTTCAAAGTTCAAAGGTCCTGCTGAAGGACATCAAGATTTATGCCTACCACGGCGTGCTCCCGCAGGAGCGTGTCGTGGGGGCTAACTTTATCCTTAGCATCACCATTGACACGGATTTCTCCAAGGCCATGGAGATGGACGACCTGGAGGGTACGATTTCCTACGCCGACGTCTATGATGTCGTGAAGGCAGAGATGGCGGTGCCGTCGAAGCTCCTGGAGCATGTCGCCGGCCGCATCTGCCAAGCCCTACTCCACCGCTTCCCCACAGCCCAGGCGATTCACTTGGAGTTACTAAAAGAAAACCCGCCCATGGGCGCGGATTGTGCCGGGGCGGGGGTCTATGTGGAGGTTAACAGGTTAACACGTTAACACGTTAACAGGTTAACAAGGTCGGAGGGAGATGCGATGAGGGTGCTGGCACCATGTTCAAGGAGGAAGTCTTTGTCGCGGAAGCCCCAGAGGACGCTGATGCAGGGGAGGCCACTGTTGCGAGCGGTCTGTAAATCCACATCCGAGTCGCCGACATAGACAGCCTCCTCCTTCGTAACCCCCAACGCTTGCAAAGCCAGCTCCACCATATCTGGGGCTGGCTTTCGCTGTATCTCAGGGCGCTCGCCGACAGCCACGGCCACCGTGTCTTTAAAATAGCGCTCGTAGAGTTCATCGACACCCGCCTGCAGCTTGTTGCTGACGATGGCCAGCTTGAAGCCACGTTCCTTCAAGGCGCGCAGCATCTCGGCGACGCCATCATAGAGGCTGGTTTTGTCCTGGCAATGCTCGACATAGTAGCGTTTGAAATCTTCGAACGTCTGCTCAAACAGCGGATTCGCCTCGCCCTCCGGCACCGCACGCTCAATGAGCTTGCGGACACCGTTGCCCACAAACTGCCGCACCTCGGCCAACGCACGCTCCGGCATCCCATTCTTGCGCAATGCCCAGTTCGTCGCATCGGCCAAGTCCTCCAACGTGTTGAGGAGCGTGCCGTCAAGATCAAAAACTACAACTTTGACCCCCATCTTTAAACTATAAACCTTAAACTTTAAACTACTTCACCCCCAGCTGCTTCTTCACTTCAGGGATGCTCTTCTGCAACTCGCTGATACGTGTGGTGCTACTGGGGTGTGTGCTCATGAACTCAGACGTTGTGCTCTGACTGGCCGCGCTCATCTTCTCCCACAGCGTGATGGCAGCATTCGCCTCGTAGCCGGCAAGTGTAGCCAGCACGATGCCGATATAGTCGGCTTCCAGCTCCTGCTTACGTGAGAACGGCAAGAGGGCACCATACTGCGCACCCAGACCGTAGGCCACGGCCACGGCCTGCTGTGTCTTCTCGCTCTTGTTGGCCACTGCAGCACCCAGCACAGAGCTGCCCAGCTGTGCCAGCAGCTGCTGGCTGGCGCGCTCGTTGCCGTGTTTGGCAATGGCATGTCCCACCTCATGGCCGATGACCGCCGCCAGCATGTCATCGCGGTCCTTGCCGTTGCCAATGAGATTCAGCATACCCGTATAGACCACAATCTTGCCGCCGGGCATGCAGAAAGCATTCAGCTGCTTGTCATCCACCAGGTTGAACTCCCATGAGTAGTTCTGCAGGTCGGCGGTCTGTCCGGATGTCTTCAGGTAAGCCTCCGCAGCACCCGCGATGCGCTGCGCCACGTTCTTCACGACGGCCGTGGCGTTCTTGTCGCTCGACACCTTGGCAGATTTCATATACGACTGGTACTCCGTCAGACTGGCAGAGAGGATTTCAGACTCCGAGACGAGATTCAGCTGCTTACGTCCCGTCATGCTCACAGTGCTGCATGCGGCCAACACAACCACGGCCGCCAATGCCAACAATACTTTTGTCTTCATATTACTTTTCTTTATTTGTCTATTCTTTTTCGTCCACAAAGGTAGCTATAAATCACGACTTACAATGGATGATTGATGATTTTTCTCGTATTTGAGAATTATTTTTGTCGAAAACACTACGAACATTGCGCAAGCACGTAAACACGATGGCTGCCGCGACCTCGGGCGGCGATGCCAGAGTGCGTAAGGGTAGCGGCCAGACGCAGCTCGCGCTGAGCTGTTGTATAGGAAAGGCCCGTCAGCTCTGCATAGTCAGCAATGCGCATGAAAGGGTGCTCTTTCAGATACGCTTGCGCAGCAGCAAAACGCTCACGTCGGCGGGCGATAGTGGGTTCATAGAGAGGCACATAGCCAAAGTAGCGAGACTGCTGGAACTTACCCTTCCCTGACAGCCGGCTGCGAACATCCTTGAGGAGTTCTTTGTGGCAACGGAAATTGATGCGCCCCACTTCCAGACTGCGGGCATTGATCTGATGGTTGTCAGCTTCCGAGTTTGTTTCGCCGTCGCCTTCGCCTGTGCCCTCAGCCGTCTGTTCTGTACCGCTGAGAGGCTGACCTGTGGCAGTCATGCTCACTCCTTGTTCCGTCAGACCTTTCTCCTTCCCCTTCTTGGGACGTATGCCCACGCTGAAGGTGCCTATGCCGGGCAGCGTGACGCTTCCGTTGCGCGCCAGCAGTTCCCCAAGGAATTCCGCTATCGTGATGCACGCCATCTGTGTCTCGCCTGCCGAGAGTGAGGAGTGACGGGTCACATAATCCATGAAATACTCAGCATCGACACTTTTGTTCATCAGCACCTTATATACTTCGCGCATCTTGCCGGATTCCGGGTCTCGCAAGTCACGCATTTCCTGTTTGTAGTATTCAAGCATCGTTTCTTATCATTTTAGGATTGAATTTGGCGTTTTTGATGGCGCCTAATGGTATTGTTGTTTTCTTCGCGGCAAATTTACTTCATCTCCACGAAGCATACAAATTATGCAGCTTAATGTTTGTTAAAATCTACATTGCGATATGAACAAACCGCATTGTGCTTTCTGTAAAGCGCGATGCGATGTGCATAAAGCACAACGCAACAACACATATAAAGCATGGTCTTCACGGATATGGATAGCGTTCCTGAAGCGTTTACACTATGGAGTTGACAGCTATGGTATGGGGCGCATAAGGCGATAAATATTGGAGCGTAAGCCGTTGATTCATGGAGTGTTGGATTTTCAGAAAAACTTGACAAAGGCCCAAAAATTTTGTATCTTTGCAGCCGAATTGCAATTCAACGAGATCATTCACTCATTAACTCACATTTCGACAAAAAAACATTTATGGAGAAAAAAGACCTTTCCAACCTGATCGATGCGAAGCACAGTAACATCATCAACAACGAGAACGACACAAATGTCATCAACAACGAGAACGAGGTAACCACCTCGAACAACGAGAACGTCATGAACGGCACAACCGCCATCGACGAAGTAGATAACCATGCACAGGAGCCTGAGCTGCCTGTCGAGTTCTTCCTGAAGGAGAACTATGAGTTCCGCTACAATGTGCTCTCTGATAAGACAGAGGTACGCGGGCGTGGGCAGCAGGAGTGGCACCATCTGGACAAGAAACGGCTGAACAGCATCGCGGTGGCGGCTTACAAGGCAATGCCCGACGAGAGCGGCTTGAAGACGCTGCTCACGGACATCATCTACAGCGAGGCCACCCCCGCGTGGAATCCTGTAGAAGAGTGGCTGGCCAGCCTGCCCGAATGGGATCGCAAGGATCGCGTCAGCTACCTCTTCGGCCTCATCCCCGGCCTCACCTCCGAGCAGCGCTACTGGCTCTCGGTGTGGCTGCGCTCTATGGTGGCGCATTGGCGCCAGATGGACGGGCTGCACGGCAACGAGAGTGTGCCCACGCTCATCGGCGAGCAGGGTTGTGGCAAGAGTACATTCTGCCAGCGCCTGCTGCCTGAGCACCTGCGCGAATACTACCTTGACCACGTGAACCTCGGCAACAAGTTCGACAAGGAGATGGCGCTAACGAACAACCTCATCGTCAACCTGGACGAAATGGACCAGATCCGTGCCTCTCAGCAGGCAGAGCTGAAGCAGATGCTGTCCAAGGTGCGCGTGAACGGGCGTCCCATCTACGGGCGTGAGCAGAGCGACCGCCTACGCTTCGCCAGCTTCGTGGCCACCACGAACAACCGTCATCCCCTGCGCGACCGCACGGGTAGCCGTCGCTTCATCTGCATCGAAGTGCCTCATGGTCAGGAAATTGGCAACAGCGTGGAGATCGACTACGAACAGCTCTACGCGCAGGTGCTACACGAGTTGGAGCGTGGCGAGCGCTACTGGTTCACCAGCGAGGAGACGCGCGCCATCCAGCGCGCCAACACCCGCTACCAGAGCGCCCTCGACCTGGACACGATGGTCGAAACCTGCTTCCGCCAGCCCAATGAGGGTGAGTTCGTAAAGCCCATGACAGCACCTGAGATGCTAAGCATCATCGCCGAGGAGTATCCCACCGTACACACGAGCCATCAGACGTGCATCCGTCTCGGCCTGGCCCTCCAGCGTCTGGGCTTCCGCCGCCATGACGGTCGCACCTACCGCACCTACTACGCAGTCCCCACGCGGGCTGCGTAGTGTTCGTAGTGTTTTCAACAAAAATTTGTTCTATTCCTTGTGTGAGTCTCTGAAAACAGCTACCTTTGCATCATGAAAAGACAATAACCATTAACTTTATCATGCGTATGAAACAACTCTACCTGAAACTCTGTTCCGTTTTGATTGCTGTTCTCTGTGCCACGACTGCGATGGCACAGAGTGGACAACTATTCACCGTCACCACGCTCAACGTGGATGGTCTGCCTGCCAAAATCCTGTTTCTTTCCATCAATGAGGAGGGACCGGGCGAGAAGTACACGAAGGTCATCAGCCAGTACCTCACCGACCACCCCGCAGACTTCATCGGTGTGCAGGAGAACTTCAACTTCAACAATGAGCTGAACTCCGTGACCAGCACCGTGTATGCACGCGACGAGTTCAGCGGCGAAGTGGGGGCCAGCACCTTCGACTTCACTTCCCTCAAAACGCCCGATGGCCGCAAGCACGCTACCCTGCAGCGCGGCATCAACATCGTTCGCTGGAGCGACGGTACCACCCGCAGGATTCTCAAATAAAACCTAAAAAAGACATCACAATGAAAGTCATCAGCACCAGCCAGGCACCCGCTGCCATCGGCCCCTACAGCCAGGCCATCCACGTCGGCAACCTCATCTACACCTCCGGTCAGCTCCCTCTGAACCCTGCCACAGGCGCATTCCCCGAAGGGGGCATCAAGGCGCAGACGCGCCAGTCGCTGACCAATGTCAAGGCTATTCTTGAAGCTGCAGGCACGGACATGAGCCATGTCGTGAAGACCACCGTCTTCATGGCCGACATGAACGATTTCGCCGACATGAACGCCGTCTATGCAGAGTTCTTCACCGAACCCTTCCCTGCCCGCTCGGCCGTGGCCGTGAAGACATTGCCGAAGGGCGCGCTGGTGGAGATTGAGGCCGTGGCCGAAGCGGTGTAAGGAGGCCTACTTCAACTCTACTTCCAGCCGTTGCAAGTCCTCGCTACGCGAGCTGGTGCCGTAGAGCAGTTCATAGCGTCCTGAATGCGCATGAACGGTGTTCGTGGAGAGATCGAAGAGTTCGAAGGTCTTAGCGGTGATGGGCAGCACAGCCGTCACCGTCTGACCGGCCTTCACAGCCACGCGCTGGAAGCCGCGCAGTGACTTCAGCGGACCTTCGCTGTCGTTGAGGTCACGGACATACAGCTGCACCACTTCGGTGCCGTCGCGTCGGCCAGTGTTCGTCACAGGCACCAGCAGCTGTGCATTCAGTTGAGACAGCGAAAGAGACAGAGGAGCACCTGCTTCCGGGGAAGACGACTCCACGGCATTGGCAGCGTGCTCCTCATCATTTATCCGTATCTTCGCATTGGTGATGGAAAAAGCGGTATAGCTCAAGCCATAGCCGAAGGCGTAGAGCGGGTCATCGAAGTAGCGATAGGTGCGGCCTTTCATGGAATAGTCCTCATAGTCGGGCAGTTGCTCGCTGGAGCGATAGAAGGTCACTGGCAGCTTGCCGCAGGGGTTGACCTTGCCGAAGAGCACGTCGGCCACAGCCTTTCCGCCCTCCTGTCCGGCATACCATGCTTGCACGATGGCGTCGCACGACTCCGTCTCGGGCGTCAGCGCGATGGCAGAGCCTGAACAGCAGACAAAGACCACCCGCTTACCGCCAGCCTTCAGCGCCTTCAGGAAATCACGCTGCACGCGAGGCAGCTCGATGTCCGTACGGTCGCCGCCGCGGAAGCCCTCGACATTCACAGGCATCTCCTCGCCCTCCAAGGCGGGCGAGATACCACCCACGAAGACCACCGTCTGCACGCCCTTCAAGCGGCCGATGAGCGTCTGGTAGTTGATGACTTCTTCCTTGGCAACGTTGATCTTCAGGTCTGCGCCCCAGCCCGGCACGAAGGCGTAGCGCACCTCTATCTGGTAGGGTGTGCCGGCTTCAGCCTGCAGCACGGTGCGCGTTGGCGTCGTGCGCCACGTGTGCTGACGCTGTTTCTGCTCGCCGTTGATGAACACCTCGAAATGACCTGTACCCTCCACATTCACCACATATTCGCCGGTCTGGCTGGGCGTGAACGTGGTCTCATAGCGGGCAGAGAAATCCGTGATGCCCACATTGGGCGCGAAGTTGTGGAAGCCCGCCGTGGTCACCGCCACCGGTGCTGTGTAGTACTGCGTTGTCACAGGCTTACCCTCCATCCGCGTGTTGTTCCAGAAGGTGCCGCGCAAGCCCTTGCGCCCGCCCTGCTGGCACTCGCTGTCCATCAGCCCGTCCATCACCTTGTCATTGACGAGGTCGCAGCCCGGCAGATAGGTCAGCCTACCCCCATCAATTTCTATTTTCTCCTTTTTAATCTTTAGTGCGTCACAGACTCCGTCCAGGATGGTGACGGTGTGGTTCGGGGTACCGTTGTAGTTGCCCCACATCATCATGCGGTTGTCGGCATTGGGTCCGATGACGGCGATGCGCTCCTTGCCGGCTTTCAGCGGCAGGATGTTGTTGTCGTTCTTCAGCAGCACGATGCTCTGCCGCGCCATGTCGAGCGCCTTCTGTGCGCTCTCCTGTGTGGACATCGCAGAATAGGGAATCTTCGACCATTCCACCAGCGACGGGTCATCCATCTCGCCCAGGTCGAAACGCCCCTCCAGCAAACGGATGACATGGTTATCCACATCCGCCTCGGAGATGAAACCGCGACGCACAGCCTCCGGGATGCTGCGATAGACATAGTCCCATCCGCACTCCACATCCGTGCCAGCCAGCGCGCCGACCTTTGCGGCGTGCACCTTGTCGGAGCTCGTCTTGTGGTTCTGATGGAAGTCGCTGATGGCACCGCAGTCACTCACCACCAGATACTGGAAGCCCCACTCATCGCGCAGGATCTGCTGCAGCAGCCGTGTGTTGCCGCAGCAGGGTTCATCGTCCAGACGCTGATAGGCGCACATCACCTCGCGCACCTTGGCATCCTCTACCAGCGTCTTGAAGGCCGGCAGGTACGTCTCCCACAGGTCGCGCACGCTGACATCGTTCAGGTTGGCCGTGTGGCGCGTATATTCAGGTCCGCTGTGCACGGCATAGTGCTTGGCGCACGCCCACAGCTTGCGGTACTTGGCCGTCTCGGGACCTTGCAGGCCGCGCACCACCTGTGTGCCCATGACGCTCGTCAGATACGGGTCCTCGCCATAGGTCTCCTGACCGCGTCCCCATCTCGGGTCACGGAAGATGTTCACGTTGGGCGTCCACACGCTCAGGCTGTGAAATTTCTCGTCCTGGCCGCCGTTCAGCATGCGCCTGTTGTACTGCGCACGGAACTCTGTGCTGGCCACGTCGAACACCTTATATAATAGGTCGGGGTTCCAGGATGCCGCCATCGCGATGGGTTCGGGGAACACCGTGACATTGCCTTGGTTGGCAGCGCCATGCAGCGCCTCGCTCCACCAATAGAACTTCTTGATGCCCAGACGGGGAATGGCAGGACTCTCGTCGAGCATCAGCTGTGCTTTCTCCTCCAAGGTCAGGCGCGAACATAAGTCGATGGCCCGCTCGCGGGCGCTCAGCGAAGGGTTCTGGTACGGGTAATTCTGCGCATTGGCAAGAAGTGCCGTGAAGGTCAACACGGCAAAGATGAATAACTTTTTCATGATGAACTATCTTTTTTGTTTGCTATCATCCGAAACTTCAAATCTTTCATATTTCTATTCTCTCAATCCGGCGACAAAATTACACAAAAACATGGAAAAACATTCAAAACTGGAGTGAAGATGTGTTATTTTGGCAATTATCTGATGATAATTAAGTATTTTTGTAGCCGATTTGAAAATTGAAACAATATGATAGACCAGATTATTGACTTCAACAGGACTTTCGTAGAGCAGAAAGGCTACGAGAAGTATATCACAGATAAGTACCCAGACAAAAAGCTAGCTGTACTGTCATGTATGGACACCAGATTAACCGAACTGCTCCCTGCTGCTTTGGGCTTGAAGAATGGTGATGCCAAGATTATCAAGAACGCAGGAGGCTTGGTTATCTCCGCTTTTGATTCAGCCATGCGCAGCCTAATTGTAGCCATCTATGAGCTGGGCGTGCAGGAGATTATGGTTGTCGCTCATTCTCATTGTGGAGCCTGTCACATGAGCTATGACCATTTCCACCACGAAATGATTGCCCGTGGCGTGACGGATGAAACGCTCGACACTATCCGCAAGTGTGGCATCGACCTTGACCAGTGGTTAGAGGGATTCAAGGACACTCCGACCTCAGTAAGAAAGACCGTCGAGACTATTAAGACCCACCCACTTGTTCCAAAGGATATTGTGGTCAGGGGCTTCATTATTGATTCAGAAACAGGGGCTTTGGAAGAAGTAAGATGACTGAACTTTCGGATGTGTTTTTTATTGATCAAGAATTAGAGAATTAGAGAATTTTCTATCTTTTGCAAAGCAAAAGACATTCTATTCATTCTCATCAACTCTAATTCTTGATAGAAATAAATTACTTGACTGACAACAAGTTGTTTACATCCGAAACTTGAATTACTTAGATAAGGACTGATGGACTACCTACCCAAAGACCCTGCAATACTGGTTTCAAGCGTCAACATGCTTCTGAGGGACGAAGAGTTTGACACGCTGGAATCATTGTGCTACAACTTCGGGACAGAACCAAAGGATATAAAGAATTACCTATACGGACATGGATTCGTTTACAACGACAAGCAAAAACAGTTCCGTCCGATTGGATATGACAAGAAAGAATGATAACGAAAGACAGTATAGAGACAGCCTATAGTTTCTTGCATCAAAAGCAGAGAATCTATGTTCATTCGACGCTCGACTGGCAGAAAGATGACATTGAGATTGCTATTGCCTCGTATGCAGATGAAATGAGCCAGGAACTACTTGATTTTATTTCTGGTGGCAGGGCTGACTTCCTGAGAGACCACAAACGGTTTAAAGAGGACATCACCAAGGCTGTTGAGATACTGGAAAATATGCTATAACGATGATAGATAAATTTGAAGAGCAACTACACAAGGACTTACACCAGTTCCTTCAGTCAATGAAGGAGATTGATGCTCGTCTGCCTGAGTGTCCCGACGTTGAAGAAAAGTGGGAGCAGATAGCCAAAGCCTACATTCCCGACGGCATCAGGGAGTTCAACGACTTCCCCTCCGCATCACTCGGTTGGATGATGTATATTGGAATGGCCGTCGCTAAGTTTTGGGATGCTGAATGGGCAATCTACTCTAAGATTGATGACCTCTATGCCTACATGAGAGACAAGAGGGGCTACGACTCGATGGATGAATATATCCGTGAAGATGTACTGTTGCTGAGAGGCGTTGACTATACCGTGTTGGAGAAACTGGTTGGTGAATGTGCCTCTCGTGTCTATAATGCCCTACGTCACCAGAACATCGAGCCGGGAACAAAAGAGGCTTTCAATGCCTACGTTTCCTGTCTGCATCAACTCTACATGTTTGGAGCCGCTATGCAGTTGAACAGGATGGGCTATCACATGACTAAGATGGGATAATTGTGCTGAATGGTTGAGGATATATCATATACGATTGGCGTCCGTCATTAGAGGCCATCGGATTTAACATAAGCAAGACCGCAAAGGATTTGTTGGGTCTTGAAATAAAATGGAGTCAGGACGGGTTTATACCTGAATACCTGACGTTGGTTTGTGGAATCTTTTATAAGAAACATTGAATGAACGACCACAGCCTCCTTCATATCGCCCTAATCTACCTCGCTGTCATCAACGTGGTAACTTTCTTTATATACGGAATCGACAAGTGGAAAGCCAAGAAGTCCAAGTGGCGTATTAGAGAGACTTCATTATTAGGACTGGCTGTACTTGGTGGAAGTATCGGTGCATGGTTAGGAATGAAGGTTTGGCATCACAAGACTCAGCATAAGAAGTTCAGGTATGGTGTTCCACTTATCCTGATTGCTCAAATAGCCTTGTTCCTCTTTTGCTCATGCCGGACAGCTTCATTACCAGCAAGCCCTTCAAGCCAGATAGAGCAAAGCAACATATCACAAGTTGCCGACAAGATCTGGGCTTTCAGTCAGAGCCATCCTAACGGATTTACGCTTGACATTCTGACAATGAAAGAGCCAACGGAGGGTATCGCTGTCAGTTATGCAGCAACACAGAACAGCCATTCCCGTAACCAACTTGACAAGGTGATTAACCATGCTTTGCAAAATGGTGGGTATGTTGGTGGTTGGTATAACAAGGATAATGGCCTTTACTATTTTGACAGTACCCGATTGTTCCCAGAAGATTCTCTTCAAGCTGCTATCCGATTCGGAAAAGAGAACGGTCAGCACTCAGTTTTCGTTATATCTTCATCGACAGAGATTCCCATTATGCTAGAACACGCTCCCAACGTATTCTTGGTAATGTACGATGTAGAGATAGGGAAAGAACCTCTGTTAAAAGCCATCGAGGACTACAAATGTGAGATAAAATATGACTTCAGCATAATCAACGGCATGGCATTGAAGAAACCTGATAATAGAACACTTGAAGAGACCATGCAATATTTCAAGAAGGTCAAAGGCGTAACAAATGTTGAATACGACCACGTTTATAGATTGACGGATCCAGTAAAACCAAGATTAGAGATAAAATGAAGAAGATAATAAACCCTTGGCGCCGCTCGGCCGAAGGACGCTTGCAAAGCAAGAACCATCCCGAATACAACTGTTTCGGCTGTTGCCCTGAGAATCCCATCGGACTTCACATGGAGTTCTATGAGGATGGTGACTATATCGTGAGTACCTGGCATCCTGACCGATGACCCAGAAATGGTTGATGCAGCCATTGAGCAGTTCGATAATGTGTGGATAGGCAAGTTCTGCAAGGATTGTGGCCGTAGAGAGTATTGTACTGATCCAATAAAGTAAAAATATGGCAAGAATTCTATAATCTGATCATTTGGCAAAGTATCTGAAGGGCGGTGCTTATTATGACTTCCTCCAGTATGTAAAGTCCGAAAAAGAGTTGGCCTTTGAAATCAGAGTGAAGGATGAAGTAATGATATATTGTCAGAAGAGCATACGAAGAACTTCTGACGGATAAGGGCAGAGAGACTTTTCACGCTATCACCTATGAAGCATTTTTCGATGTGTTAAAGAAACATTACAAGAGCGATAGGAATGTATCGTGGCTGGATTATCTGGTGTCCTCTCCACGCGCTGTCATTTGTATATCGGACCCCCAAAAAGGGGAAAGAAATCGAAGCCCGCTGAAAATCAGCGGGCTTCAATTTGATTAAGCGGAGAGAGAGGGATTCAAACCCCCGGAACGGACGAGCCGTTCACCGGATTTCGAGTCCGGCCCAATCGGTCACTCTGGCATCTCTCCAAGAGGTGCTTCCTTGCGAAAGCGGCTGCAAAGGTAAGGATTTAAGTGAAAAGTGAAAAATGAAAAGTGAAAAATTAGCTCTTCATTGAACAATTTTTTCTTCTACACCACTAATTTTCTTCTTTTTCTTGGCAAAACAGCACTTTGCAACCTGGTTGCATAGACTTCTCCGTACCTTTGCAGCGTGAAAGATGAATGATGAGTGACGAATGACGAATGGCGAATGATGAAATAACTAAAATATAGAATTATGGTACTGAATTGGATTGAGAGTTACTGGGACGCGCTGGTCATGATGACGGCGGAAATGGCTCCCTACCTGCTACTGGGTTTCTTCATCGCAGGTCTGTTGCACACATTTGTCCCGCGTACATTGTATTCTAAACATCTGGCTCCGCGCAACATGAAGAGCGTGGTGAAGGCTGCAGCTATAGGTGTTCCTCTGCCATTGTGCTCCTGCGGTGTGATTCCGACAACGGTGTCACTACGCAAGGAGGGTGCCAGTCACGGTGCCTGCACCAGCTTCTTGATTGCCACGCCGCAGACGGGTGTTGATAGCATCGCCGCCACCTACTCGCTCATGGGACTGCCCTTCGCTGTTATACGGCCGTTGGCAGCGCTGTTTACGGCGATGTTCGGCGGGTGGCTGGTGAATAGGTTTGGAAGACCCACCCCCGACCCCTCCCGTGAGGGAGGGGAGACCTGCGGAGAGAAGCATTGCTGCTGTCACCATGAGGAGGAGGAGCATGAAGAGCATTGCTGCTGCCACGAGCATGAGGAGCCTGCTCCCCGCCCTCACGGGAGGGGATGGGGGGAGGGTCTTCTCGAAGCCTTCGACTACGCTTTTGTAGATATGATGCAGGATGTGGGGAAGTGGCTTGTGGTTGGTTTGCTCATCGCTGCGCTGATCACGGTGGCTGTGCCCAGCGAATGGTTGGCAGCGCTGCACGACTACAAGTTGCTGAACATGCTGATTGTCCTGGCGGTGGCCATTCCCATGTACGTCTGCGCCACGGGATCTATTCCTATCGCGGTGTCGCTGATGGCAAAGGGATTGACACCCGGTGCCGCACTGGTGCTGTTGATGGCAGGACCGGCCGTGAACTCCGCATCGATATTGGTCATCGGAAAGGTCTTCGGCAAGCGCACGCTGTGGTTGTACCTGCTCTCCATCATCATCGGCGCCATCCTCTTCGGCCTGGGCATCGACTACTTGCTGCCGCAGGACTGGTTTGCCGTGCAGGCGGGCTTCGCCAATGGCGAACATTGTGCGCACGGATTGTCTGTCATGGATTGGGTGTGGGTGGCTGCCCTCGTGCTGTTGCTCATCAATGCCTTCTGGCAGATGCACCGCCACGGCCATTCCTGTGAATGCTGCCATGATCATGACCACAACCATGAAGCCCACGAATATGAGGCACACTGCCACGAGCACCAGTCTCACGAGCATACTGCCCACGAGCACGCCAGCGCTGAAGTGACCAGCTACACAATTTCCGGCATGAGCTGCAACCATTGCAAAGCCAACGTGGAGCGCGCCATCCGCAGCGTGGAAGGTGTGGAGGATGTGGATGTGAATCTGGCGACAGGAATCGCCACGGTCACAGGACATCACGACCCGGAGCAAGTCCTGCGGCGCGTCGATGAATTTGGCTATAGCGCAACGATAATTAGCGAGAATTAAGCGCTGTATCACAAAAAATGCCTATCTTTGTCGGCAGAAAATCTATTTCTTCCGACAATGAAGGCATTTTTTTCATCTCTCTTCCTTCTCTCCTGTGCCACTTGCTTTGCGCAGGAGTCTGCCACCGGCAAGCGTATCTCCGCCGTTGAGGCAGTACGTGTCTCAACGCCTGTGGGGACGGCCCCTCGCCTACCCTATCAGCTATGGGTGGAGTATGCCGACGGTCATAAAGCCTACCGCCAAGTGCGCTGGTCTAATTCCGCGCTAACCACCGAACAAGAGCAAGCTGCTCAGCCCGTGGGCACAAGCTATCAGGTGGAGGGCTACATCGTGGGTGATGACAGCACACCACAAGGTCTGCCCATCACAGCTAACGTACAGGTCGTAGCAAGCGGCTACGCCACGCCCGCTGCGATGCCCGTCGCCCAGCCGCTGCCGCTGAGCGACGTACAGCTGACAGGAGACAACCGCCTCACGCGCAACCGTGATATCGACATCGACCATCTGCTCACGCTCGATGTGCGGCAGCAGCTGTACAACTACCGCGACACCTACGGTCTGCCCACCGACGGCTACCCCGTGTCCGATGGCTGGGACTCTCCCACCACTAAGCTCAAGGGACATGGCAGCGGGCATTATATGAGCGCGCTGTCGCTGGCCTATGCCAGTTGCGCAGACCCTGTCAAGCGGCAACAGCTGAAGGCGAACCTGCGCACGATGGTGGATGAGCTGCGACGCTGTCAGGAGCGCACCTTCGTCTATGACCACACGTTGGGTCGCTATCGCGAAGCCCGCGACCTGGCCCCCGAGACGGAGCTGCGTGAGCTGCAGGGCACATGGGATGCTTTCGACCGCTACAAGCAGGACTACGCCCACTACGGCTACGGCTACCTTAATGCCATCCCCGCCCTGCACTGCGCCCTGGTGGAGATGTACCGCCCCTACGACAACGAAAAATGGGTGTGGGCCCCCTACTACACCATCCACAAGCAACTCTCCGGCCTCATCGACATCGCCACCTACGTGGATGACCGCGCTTTGGCCAAGAAGGCATTGCTGATAGCCAAGGACATGGGACTGTGGGTGTGGAACCGCCTGCACTACCGCACCTTCGTGGATGCAGCCGGCACGCAGGAAGACCGCCGCAGCCGACCGGGCAACCGCTATGAGATGTGGAACATGTACATCGCCGGCGAAGTGGGCGGTATGGCAGAAGTGCTGGCACGCCTGTCCACGATGGTGAATGATAAAGAGGAACGTGCGCGCCTGCGCGAGGCTGCCACCTACTTCGACAGTCCCGCCTTCTTCGACCCTCTGAAGCACAACATCGATGCCATCCGCAACCGCCACGCCAACCAGCACATCCCGATGGTCACGGGTGCCCTGGCCCTCTTCCGTGCAGGCGGCGACAGCAGCTACCTGCCCTTGGCCGAGAACTTTTGGTCACACATCCAAGGACGCTACCGCTACGCGATGGGCGGCGTGGGTGATGACGAGAAGTTCCGCGAGCCTTACACACAGATGCAGTCCATGTGCGCTGCCAAAGAGCCCATGATGAACGAAACCTGCTGCGCCTACAACCTGGCCAAACTCACACGCGACCTCAACGGCTACCACCCCAACGATGCCCGCTACATGGACTACTACGAGCGCGTGCTCTACAATCAGATCATCGGCTCGCTGCGCCCGGAGCCTTATGCCGTGGTCTATCAGTATGCCGTGGGACGAGATGCCTCCAAGCCATGGGGCAACGAGACGCCGCAGGAGAGCTGCTGTGGCGGCACGGGCGCCGAGAACCATGTGAAATACCAGGAAGCGGCCTACTTCGTGGGCGGCGACACGCTGTGGGTAGCCCTCTATCTGCCCACAACAGCCCGATGGAAGAGCCATGGCGTTGCCATCCGTCAGGATTGCCAGTGGCCTGCTGAGCGCACCGTCATCACTTTCCCCGAAGCCAAGCAACCTTTTACGCTTAAACTCCGCGTGCCCTACTGGGCCACAGAAGGCTTCGAGGTCCGCATGAACGGACAGCGTATCACGCAACATGCCACGCCGTGCAGCTACTTGACAATACAATCGCGCAACTGGTCTGCCAGTGACACCCTCGAAGTCGTGATGCCCTACACACCGCACACCGACTACGGTCCTGACAAGGTGAACGGCGAATGGCTAGGAGCCCGTATGAGCGGTCCCCTCGTGCTCTGCACCGACAGCACCGGCACCGTCATCCCCGACTACGCTGCCGACCGGCACATCACGCACTACTTCCCGAAAGGGAAATAAAAGAAAGTGGCTGTGTCAAAATGAACGACACAGCCCCAGTTTCGTTTTATTGAGATGATGTTCAGAACAGGAACTTCACGGCATCGTTGAAGAGTGCCAGCGCCATGAGGGCGAAGAGCAACGCCATGCCCACATACTGTGCGCGCTCCATGAACTTATCAGAGGGCGGACGCCGTGTGATGGCTTCGACAAGCAGGAAGAAGATGTGACCACCGTCCAAGCCCGGGATGGGCAGGATGTTCATCACGGCCAGGATGATGGAGATGAAGGCGGTGATGTTCCAGAACGACTGCCAGTCCCAAACTGCTGGGAAGAGGTTACCGATGGTGCCGAAGGAGCCTACGCTCTGCGCGCCCTTCTTGCTGAAGAGGTATTTCAGGTCACTCACGTAACCCTTCAGCGTTTCCCAACCATAGGCGATGCCGGCGGGGATGCTCTCCCAGAAACCGTAGTCGCGATGGACATACTCATCCTTATAGTAGATGGGGTAGAAGGACTTGACGATACCCATCATATACTGCTCGGTGAGCTGAATGACGGCGGTGTCGGGGGCTGCGTTCTCGTTGGCGAAGACGATGGGGAGTGTGCGCAGTCGTACGCTGTCCTCGTGGCTGCAGCCTGCCGCCAATACGTCGGCCTTGCGGGCCATCACGGCATCAAACTCGTGCCACCATTCGATGTCCTTGCCATCGACAGCCAGCAGACGTGCACCGGGCTTCATGCCAGCCAGCGCGGCGGGCGAGTCGGCCATGACGCTATCTACACGTGACGGCACGCGGATGGTGAGGAAGCGCGGATCCTGCTCAATCATCTCCAGTAGGTTCACGCCCTCGGCGGGCATCGCAATCTGCACCTCAGCGCCGTTGCGTAGGACGGTGACCGTCTGGGCCTCGGAGATGGCGCGAAAGACGCTGCCATCCCAGGCTTCGAGGGCCTCGCCATCGACCTTCACGGGGATGTCACCGTCGCGGAAGCCCAGATCTTGAGCCATCTCGTTGTAGGCGAAGCCGTAGCGGATGTGCTGCATGGGCAGTGTGTCGCTGCCCCAGGCAAACAGGATCATGGCATAGATGAAAAGCGCCAGCACGAAGTTGACGAGCACGCCGCCGACCATGATGAAAAAGCGCTGCCACACGGGCTTGGCGCGGAACTCATCGGGTTGTACGGGCTGCTTCATCTGTTCCATGTCTAGGCTCTCGTCCACCATGCCTGCAATCTTGACGTAGCCGCCAAGGGGAATCCAGCCGATGCCGTACTCGGTTACGTTGTCCTTGAGTTTGGGGAAGAGGCGTGTGATCCATTTGTCCTTCGTAGAGAAAAGATGGAACTTCCAGTCAAAAAACATATAGAACTTCTCCACCTTTACCCCGAAGAGCTTGGCGAAGAAGAAGTGCCCGCCCTCATGCAATACGATGAGGATGGCAAAACAGAGAATCAATTGAAAAGTTTTAATCCAGAAGATGCTCATATATAATCCGTTTAACGTTAACGTTATTTCGTTATTTCGAGGGGAGAATTAGTTCGGCCGCAATGCGTCTGGCTTCGGCGTCGGTGGCGAGGTAGTCCTCGTAGGACGGGGTTTTGATGAAAGGTGTGCGCTGCATGGTCTGTTCGATGATATCGGGCATTTCCAGGAAGCGGCAGCGGCCGTCGAGGAAGGCGCGGTTGACAATCTCGTTGGCGGCATTCACGATACACGGCATATTGCCACCTTGGCGCAGGCTCTCGTAGGCGAGCGCGAGGCAGCGGAAGCGGTCGGTGTCGGGACGCTCGAAGGTCAGGTCATGCATGGCATACCAGTCCAGGCGGTCGAAGGTGCTCTGCAGACGTTCGGGGAACGAGAAGGCCAGCTGAATGGGCACGCGCATATCGGGCACGCCGAGCTGCGCCTTCACTGCACCGTCGGCAAACTGCACGGCGCTGTGCACGACGCTCTGCGGATGCACGACCACTTGGATTCTGTCAGGCTCCACGCCGAAGAGCCACTTGGCCTCGATGACCTCGAAGCCTTTATTCATCATGGATGCGGAGTCGATGGTGATCTTGGCGCCCATGTCCCAGTTGGGATGCTTCAGCGCCATAGCGGGTGTCACTGTCTCCAGCTGTTCGCGCGTGAACGTGCGGAAGGGACCTCCGGAGGCTGTCAGGATGATCTTCTCTATCGGAGACACCTCGCCCATAATGCTCTGGAAGATGGCGCTATGCTCGCTATCGACGGGCAGGATGGGCACCTGGTACTGTCGGCAGAGGCCGTTGATGAGCTCACCGGCCACGACCATCGTCTCCTTGTTGGCCAAGGCGATGGGCTTGCCAGCGCGTATGGCCGCAATCGTGGGGGGCAGGCCTGCGAAGCCTACCATTGCCGTGAGCACGATGTCTATCTCATCGCCTTCCACCACCTGGCAGAGCGCCTCGGCACCTGCATAGACGGCGATGGGCAGGTCGGCGAGGGCGTCGCGCACGGCGGGGTAGTAGGTGTCATTGGCAATCACCACGGCGGCGGGCTTGAAGGTCCGTGCCTGCTCGACGAGCAGCTCCCAGCGGTTGTTGGCCGTGAGCACGCGGGCCTCGAAGCGGTCGGGGTGCTCGGCGATGACCTGCAGGGCCTGTGTGCCAATGCTGCCGGTGGAACCGAGGATGGCGATTTGTTTAGCCTCTCCCCCTGCCCCTCCCCTGTTAGGGAGGGGAGTAGATGCCTTGGGCTGTTGAGTATATTCCATATGGATCAGCTATTCAAAGTTAAGAGTTCTTCGGGGACATCGACATAGAGGCGACGCTCGCGGTGGTCGGCGCGCAGTATGAAGTCCTCATGGGCGGGAATCAAGATGCTGCGGCCGTCGGGCGTGGTGACTTCCAGGAGGATGTTGGCGGTCTGGTCATAGACGGCGGTGACGGTGCCGAGGGGACTCTCGGGAGCGCCCTCGGGAGAACCCGAGGGAACGATGATGACCTCGAAGCCCGTGAACATTTGCCAGGTCAGGTCCTCGTCATCGGGCTCCGTGGGCGTCAGCGCCTTGGGGAAGAAGACCTCAGCGCCTACGAGGCGTGTGGCGGCGTTGACATCGTCGATGTCCTCGAACTTCACGAGGGCGGTGGTGTCAGAGCGGAAGCGCCATTCCTCAAGGAAGAAGGGCACAAGCAAACCGTCGAGACGCAGGAACAGATAGTCAGCCTCCACACGGTCCCAGACATCATCCGTGAACTGGAAGGTCACATCCCCACGCACGCCATGCGTCCGTGTGAGGTTCCCTATCTTATAGACGTCATTCTCCTGTATCATGCCGCTCAGTCATTGATTCTCTTAATGACCGCACCGAGGTTGTTCAGGCGTGCTTCGATGTCCTCGTAGCCACGGTCGATTTGCTGGATATTGCTGATGGTGCTGACGCCCTCGGCACTCATCGCGGCGATGAGCAGGGCGATGCCGGCACGGATGTCAGGCGATGTCATGCGGCCTCCGCGCAGGCGCATCTGATGGTCGTGGCCCACGACGACGGCGCGGTGTGGGTCGCACAGGATAATCTGAGCGCCCATATCAATGAGCTTATCGACGAAGAACAAGCGGCTCTCAAACATCTTCTGATGGATGAGCACAGAGCCTTTGGCCTGTGTGGCCACCACCAGCAGCACGCTCAGCAGGTCCGGGGTCAAGCCAGGCCAGGGCGCATCGCTGAAAGTCATGAAGGAACCGTCGATGAAGGATTCTATCTCATAGTGGTCGTGACACGGCACATAGATGTCATCGTCCTGACGCTGCACATTGATGCCCAGTCGGCGGAAGGTGTAGGGGATGATGCCCAGGTCATCATAGCTGACATCCTTGATGCGGATGCCATCGCCGCACATGGCAGCCATGCCTATGAACGACCCCACCTCAATCATGTCGGGCAGGATGCGGTGATTGGTGCCGTGGAGCGAGGTCACGCCGTGGATGGTGAGCAGGTTCGAGGCGATGCCCTCGATATGTGCGCCCATGGCGTTCAACATCTTACAGAGCTGTTGGATATAGGGCTCGCAGGCAGCGTTATAGATGGTCGTGGTGCCCTCAGCCAGCACAGCAGCCATGATGATGTTGGCGGTACCTGTGACCGATGCCTCGTCCAGCAACATGTAGGCTCCTTGCAGCTTGTCGGCCGTAATCTCAAAGAGGCCGCGGTCGGCATCGTAGCTGAAGTGTGCACCAAGTTTCTCCATGCCCAGGAAATGGGTGTCCACGCGGCGACGGCCGATTTTGTCGCCACCGGGTTTCGACACCAGTGCACGGCCAAAGCGTGTCAGCAGCGGACCCACGAGCATGATGCTGCCGCGCAGACGTGCCGAGCGCTCCAGGAACTCATCACTGGCAAGGAAATCGAGGTTCACGACATTGGCAACAAATGTGTAGTCGCCCTTGGCATTCTCCGTAACCTGCACGCCGATATCGCGCAACAGCTGTATCTGGTTGTTGACATCAGCGATATCAGGGATGTTATGAATACGCACGGGCTCACTCGTGAGCAGTGTGGCACAGAGCACCTGCAGCGCCTCGTTCTTGGCGCCCTGGGGAGTGATAACTCCTGAGAGGCGATGACCGCCTTCGATTTTGAATGAGCTCATTTCCGATATACGATTATGGGGTTGAGGGCTTAGCGCTTTCTTTTCTTCTTGCTGGCGTTGCTGCCGGGGAGATGGCCATTGCTGACCGAGGCGAAGTGGAAATCTTCAGACAAGGCGGCCTGTCCATCGGTGTAGCTGCTGAGGTCTGCGGCCACCTTGCGCTCGTCCATGGCATCACGGTTCCAGTTGTAGAGGCTGCGCTTCATGAAGTTAGCCATCATGCTTGTCAGTCGCTCGCGGTCTTCGCCCTCTGGCATCTCCTTCAGTTCCTTCATGAAAGCCTCGGTGAGATGGCCGTAGTGGCGGTAGCGGATGCGCTGCATTGGATATTTCAGGGGCTTTGGGCGCTCAGCAATCTCCTCTGCTTTCAGCACTTCGTAGGGGTAGTCGATGTCCAACTTGTAGTTGGAGAGGATGGCGAGCTGGTCCCAGAGCTTCTGCTCGTAGTCGGGCTGTTGCCTGACGCTGGGATTCATCGTGACCATGATGGCTATGATGCTCTCGGCACACTGCTGACGCTGTGCGCGGTCCTCAATGCTCATGCAGATATCCACCATCTCCTGGATGGTGCGCCCGTATTCGGGCAGTATGAGTTTCTCGCGTTGGGTGTTGTATGTCATAACAGGTTCTTTGGTTTCGTGGCAATGAAGTCCTTGAGATAGAAGGGTTCGAAGTAGGCGACATCCACCGTCTCATTCTTGGACAGGGCGCGCGCTGCCAGCGGGTACATGTGCTTGGCCAGGGGCTGGATGCCGTCGATGAAGTGAGCATTGGGATGTGTGATGACCTCCTTGCACTTGGCGGCACCGTCGCCGAAGAAATAGACAGGCGCACGGTCCAGCCATTCCTTGTAGGTGTCAGCCTCCACGATGTCGGCCTGCACGGGGCGCAGGGGCTTCAGCGCGCGGTCATAGACGGCGGCATAGACTTCCATGCGGCGGGCATCTATCATCGGCACGAAGAGTGCCTCATCGGGGATGTCCTCGCGATAGAGGAGCACCGGCACACACAGCAGTTCCAGCGTGGGCACTGCCACGAGGGGCACGCCGCGCCCGTAGGCCACGCCCTTAGCCATCGACACGCCGATGCGCAAACCCGTGTAGCTGCCGGGGCCTTGGCTGACGGCTACGGCATCCAGGGGTATGGCATGACTCTCGGCAAAGCTCAGTGCCTCCTCGACAAACACGCCGCACTTCGTGGCATGGTTAGGCCCCTCGGCATCCGTCTGTTCGAAGATGACATGCGCATCCTCCGTCACTGCCACGGAACACACCTTGGTGCTGGTCTCAATATGTAATATACAAGCCAAGATTATTTACGATTTTAGGATTTACAATCTACAATTCATCCATTTTAGGGCGCAAAGATACACATTATTTATGATTCAAACTGCCGTTTTACGTTTTTTTACTACCTTTGCGGCGGAAATAACAATCATTGATGACAGAATCATCTCATCGTATATTGTAATTCTTCCATATTGTCAAATTGTAAATTGTCAAATTGTAAATCGCTATGATTCTCTCTATGACAGGCTACGGCAAGGCTTCGGCCGAGTTCGGTGGCAAGAAGATAACCGCAGAGATTAAATCCGTCAACAGCAAGGCCCTCGACCTGCAGACGCGCATCGCCCCCATCTACCGCGAGAAGGAGATGGAGCTGCGCGCACTCATCAGTGCGCAGCTGGAGCGCGGCAAGGTGGACTTCAGCCTTTACATCGAGCGCGACGACAACAATGCCGCCACACCCATCAACCGCCCCATCCTGAAATCCTATATCGACCAGATCCGCAGCATCATCAGCGACTACGACCTCGACGAGCCCGAGGGGCGCTGGATATCCACGCTTCTGCGCCTGCCCGACGTGCTGTCGCGCAGCGAGACTGTGGAGCTCACCGATGAGGAGTGGGCCGTAGCCTCCGGCGTGGCACACCGCGCCATCGAAGCCCTCATGGACTTCCGCCGCCAGGAGGGCACCTCGCTGCAACGTAAGTTCGAGGAGAAGATTGCCAACATAGGCACCCTGCTCGCAGAGATAGAACCCTTTGAGACGGCCCGCGTGGAGAAGATACGCGCCCGCATCATCGACGGCCTCAACTCCATCCCCGAAGTGCAGGTGGACCGCAACCGCCTCGAGCAGGAGATGATCTACTACATCGAGAAGCTCGACATCAACGAGGAGAAACAGCGCCTCGCCAACCACCTACGCTACTTCACCGAGACGATGGAGAACGGCCACGGACAAGGCAAGAAGCTCGGTTTCATTGCTCAGGAAATGGGGCGCGAGATAAACACCACCGGCAGCAAGTCCAACATCGCTGAGATGCAGAACATCGTGGTGAAAATGAAGGATGAGCTGGAACAGATAAAGGAACAGGTCTTAAATGTGATGTAGTATGGGTAAAGTAATTATCTTCTGTGCCCCCAGCGGCAGCGGCAAAAGCACTATCATCAGCAGCCTCATGCCCCGCAAGGAGCTGAATCTCTTCTTCTCTGTCTCCGCCACCACGCGTCCGCCGCGCGGTCAGGAGCGCAACGGTGTGGAGTACCTTTTCATGACACCCGAGGAGTTCCGCAAGCACATCGCCGCCAACGACTTCATAGAGTACGAGGAGGTCTATACCGACCGCTTCTATGGCACCCTCAAGTCACAGGTTGACAACCAGCTGGCCGAAGGGCAGAACGTGGTCTTCGATGTGGATGTCCACGGCGGTATGCGCCTCAAGGAGTGTTTCGGCAGCCACGCTCTCAGCCTCTTCATCCAGCCTCCCAGCATCGATGTGCTGCGCCAGCGCCTTGAAGGCCGCGGCACCGACAGCCCCGAGGTCATCCAGCAGCGCCTCGACCGTGCCGAGTACGAGCTCTCCTTCGCGCCCTACTTCGACCACATCGTCATCAACGACGACCTCGACGCCGCCAAAGCCGATGCCTACAAGGCAATTCGTGATTTTCTCTCAGAAACCCTATAAGCCCCAGAGGACTCATCCTTAAACTTTAAACCTTAAACCTTAAACTTTACTCCCCATGACCACCGGTCTCTACGGCGGCAGCTTCAACCCCATCCACGAAGGCCACTTGGCTCTCGGACGCCACCTCGTCCAGCATGGTGAGGTGGATGAGTTGTGGTTCCTCGTGTCGCCGCAGAACCCGCTGAAACCTGCTGAAGGACTGCTGGACGATGCTGCGCGCCTGCATCTGGCACGCCTGGCTGTGGGCAGGAAGAAAGGGCTACGTGTCAGCGACTTCGAGTGCCACCTCCCCCGTCCTTCCTATATGGTGCACACCCTCGAAGCGCTGCACTCTGCCTATCCCGACCGCGACTTCGTCCTCGTCATCGGTGCCGACAACTGGCATCGTTTTCCCCAGTGGTATCAGGCCGACGAGATTCTGCGCCACCACCGCATCCTCATCTACCCGCGCCCCGGCTTCCCCATTGATGAAGCCATGCTCCCTGCCGGCGTCACCCTCGTTAGCACTCCCCTCTACGACATTTCCTCCACGCAGATTCGCGAGGCCATTGCCCATGACCCCGCCTACAACGGCTTTGGCCTTGACTCCCGCGTCTGGGCAGAAATCAAGGCCAAAAAGTATTACTCGCTATCTCGTTAACCTGTTAACCTGTTAACGTGTTAACGTGTTAATGTGTTAACCTGTTAACTTGTTATCACACAATTCCCTGTGCCATCATCGCTTTGGCGACCTTCATGAAGCCGGCGATGTTGGCGCCTTTGACGTAGTTGACATAGCCGTCGGGCTCGGTGCCGTACTTGACGCACTGGGCGTGGATGGCGTGCATGATACCATGGAGACGCTTATCGACTTCCTCGGCGCTCCAGCTGATATGCATGGCGTTCTGGCTCATCTCCAGTCCGCTGGTGGCCACGCCGCCTGCGTTGACAGCCTTGCCGGGAGCGAAGATCATCTTGGCATCGATGAAGGCATCGATGGCTTCAGGCGTGCAACCCATATTGGAGATTTCACCCACACATTGCACGCCGTTGGCGATGAGCTGACGGGCATCGTCGCCGTTGAGCTCGTTCTGCGTGGCACAGGGCAGCGCGATATCGCACTTCTGTTCCCACGGTTTCTTGCCCTCGAAGAAGGTGGCTTCGGGGAACTCCTCGGCATAGGGGGCGCAGATGTCGTTGCCGCTGGCACGCAACTCCAGCAAGTAGTCGATCTTCTCACCGCTGATGCCGGTGGGGTCATAGATGTAGCCATCGGGACCGCTGATGGTGATGACCTTGGCGCCGAGCTGTGTGGCCTTGGTGGCAGCGCCCCAGGCGACATTGCCGAAGCCGCTGATGGCCACGGTCTTGCCCTTGATGTCCTTGCCGTGGGTGTTGAGCATCTCGTTGACGAAGTAGAGACCGCCGAAGCCAGTAGCCTCCGGGCGCACGAGAGAGCCGCCATATTCGAGGCCCTTGCCGGTGAGCACGCCGCTCCAGTCGCGCGTGAGCTTCTTGTACTGTCCGAAGAGGTAGCCAATCTCGCGGGCACCTACACCGATATCACCGGCAGGCACGTCGATTTCAGGACCGATGTAGCGGTAGAGCTCGCTCATGAAGGCCTGGCAGAAGCGCATGACCTCGGCATCGCTCTTGCCGCGGATGCTGAAGTCGCTGCCGCCTTTGCCGCCGCCCATGGGCAGCGTGGTGAGGGCATTCTTGAAGGTCTGCTCGAAGCCTAAGAACTTCAGGATGCTAAGGTTCACGCTGGCGTGGAAGCGCAGGCCGCCCTTGTACGGGCCGATGGCGCTGTTGAACTGCACGCGGTAGCCGAGGTTCACCTGCACCTCGCCCTTGTCATCGACCCAGGGCACGCGGAAGGTGATGATGCGCTCGGGCTCCACAAGGCGCTCGATGAGCTTGGCCTTCTCGAACTCGGGGTGCTGGTTATAAACGTCTTCGATACTCATGAGCACCTCGCGCACGGCCTGCAGGTACTCTTTCTCCCCTGGATGTTTGGCCTCCAGGTTGGCCATGATGGTTTCAATTTTCATGATAGGTTAGTAAGTTGATTGGTTCGTCAATTGCACGACAAAAATAGCTCTTTCTGCTGAAGCGACAAAGGAAAAACAAGAAAAAGAGTCCACAGGACAAAGAATTTACGGGTTGAGAATAGCAAAACCGCAAATTATTACTACCTTTGCCATCGACAAATGCCTAAACGCTAAACAAACCTACGATATGAAACGACTAACTCTCATTCTCGTGACTCTGTGTGTTTGCCTGCTGCCGACACTGGCAGGCGAGCTGACTCTCAAGGACCTCACCAGCGGCGCCTATGCGGCCAAAGGCATCTATGGCGTGCGCCCCCTCAACGACGGCGAGCGCTACAGCCAGCTGTCGGCTGACGGATGCCAGATCATCGCTCGCTCCTTCAAGACGGGCGAGCAGACGGCCGTACTCTTCGATGTGGCCACCGCGCGTGGCGTGCGCCTCAGCAGCATCGACGGCTACATCATGAGCCCCGACGAGCAGACCATCCTCATCCAGACGGCCACAAACCGCATCTATCGTCACTCCTTCACAGCCGTGTATTATATATATAATGTGAAGAACCGCACGCTGGAACGCCTCAGCGACGGCGGCCCACAGGAGGTGCCCGCCTTCTCGCCCGACGGCACGATGGTGGCCTTCGTGCGCGATAACAACCTGTTCCTCGTCAAGTTGCTCTTCGGCAATGCCGAGAGCCAGGTGACGAAGGACGGCGAGTTCAACAAAGTCATCAACGGCAAGCCCGACTGGGTCAACGAGGAGGAGTTCTCCTTCTCGCGCGCCTTCGACTTCAATGCCGACGGCACCATGCTGGCATGGATACGCTACGACGAGAGCGCCGTCGAGCAGTTCTCCTTCCCGCTCTACGAGGGCATGAGCCCCGCCATGGAGCAGTATGCCGACTATCCAGGCGCCTACACCTACAAGTACCCCATTGCCGGCGAGAAGAACGCCAAGGTCACCGTGCACAGCTACGACATCAAGAGCCACCGCATCCAGCAGATGAAGCTGCCCCTCGATGCCGACGGCTACGTGCCCCGCATCCGCTTCACCAGCGACCCCGAGAAGCTGCTGGTGCTCACCCTGAACCGCCATCAGGACCGCCTCGACATCTACGCCGCCAACCCGCGCTCCACAGAGTGCAAGCTCATCGTGCGCGACCAGGTGGACAAGTACATCACCGAGGAACCCTTCAAGAACCTGCAGGTATTCCCCGGCGGCTTCGTCCTCACCAGCGAGCGCAGCGGATATAACCATCTCTATCTCTACGACCTCAACGGCACCCTACAGCGCCAGCTCACCAAGGGCGACTTCGTGGTCAAAGCCTTCTACGGCTACAACCCGCAGACGGGCGACTGCTACTACGCTGCCAACCCCGAAGGGCCTCAGTATCAGGCCGTCTATCGCGCCGATGCCAAGGGCAACGTCACCTGCCTCAGTCAGGAGAAGGGCACCAACGGCGCCACCTTCGCCAAGACCTTCAAGTACTTCATGAATATCTATTCCAACATCACCACCCCGCCCGTGACCACCCTCAACGACGCCAAGGGCAAAGTGCTGGCGACGCTGGAAGACAATGCCTCTCTCAACTCTAAACTCTCAACGCTCAACTTATCTAAGCCCGAGTTCTTCACCTTCAAGACCAGCGAGGGTGTGGAGCTCCACGGCTACATGATCAAACCCGCCTCCATAAACTCTCAACCCTCAACCCTCAACCCTCAGAAATATCCCGTCGTCATGTACCAGTACAGCGGCCCCGGCTCGCAGCAGGTCCTCGACTCCTGGTGGGTTGGCAACATGGGCGGCTGCCTCTATGAGCACTACCTCGCCCAGCAGGGCTATATCTGCGTCTGCGTGGACGGTCGCGGCACAGGCGGTCGCGGCGCACAGTTCGAGAAGCAGACCTATCAGAACCTCGGTCTGCTCGAAGCCAAGGACCAGGTGGAGACCGCCCTCTATCTCGCCTCCCTACCCTATGTCGATAAGGACCGCATCGGCATCTGGGGCTGGAGCTACGGCGGCTTCAACACGCTGATGTCCATGACCGAGGGCCGCGGCGTCTTCGCTGCCGGCGTGGCCGTGGCACCCGTCACCAACTACCGCTACTACGACACTGTCTATACCGAGCGCTATATGCGCACGCCCAAGGAAAACCCCACGGGCTACGACCGCAACCCGATGACGCGCGCCAAGAAGCTCCACGGTGCCCTCCTCATCTGCCACGGCACAGCCGATGACAATGTGCACTACCGCAATACCGCCGAGTTCACCGAAGCCCTCGTGCAAGCCGACATCCCCTTCATGCAGCTCGTCTATACCAACCGCAACCACTTCATCCAGGGCGGCAACACCCGCCAGCACCTCTACGGCAGCATCACCCGCTGGTTCGACGAGCATCTGAAATAAGCGCAGACAATATACCCAACCCTGTAAGACCATGCTCTCCCAACGTGTCCCACCAGTGGGACACGACGAAAGACCATGCTCTTCCGGCTTTTGCCACTGGTGGCAAAACCTTTTATCACGCGTGGGAAAAGCATCAAGGTCACGTCCTTCTGCCTGTAAGGTCACGTCCTTATGGTCTGAAGGACGCATCCTTTTTTCAGCTGTCTTCCAAGACAAAAAATGCTGAATCACACAAAAACCCCACACCTCGCGCAAAACCTTCATAACCCCAATGAAAAACAATCCGTTATCGCTGCGCAACCCCTACGCAACCCCTACGCAACCTTGCGCAACCCTACACGCTACCCTACACGCTACCAACACGCTACCAACACGCTACCAACACAAGGATTTCGCCAACATGGCATGCAAGATTTCTCAGACATGGCGAGCAGGAATTTGCAGACATGGCGCGTAGGAAGTTGCAGACATGGCGCGTAGGGTTGCGCGAGGTTGCGTAGGGGTTGCGTAGGGGTTCGCGCGCCACAATCCATTGTACAACAATCACTTGCCGTCATTTTGCGCGAGGTGTAGGCTTTTAAGCCATTTCGTAAATATTTTTTCGCAACAGACTGCCTCTACCCCCTACACGACAGACACTACTACTCCCTCGCCTTACCCTCTATAGAGGGTGCGCGCAGACACCGTAGAGGGTAAGCTTAGAGACCATAGAGGGGTAAGGCAGCGCGGTGCATCAACTAACGCAGCAGGCTGCATCGTGCGATGCAGCCTGCTGGATGAATCATTGTGCGGTGTGCGGACTTTTTTTAAGAAATATTTATTTTTTTGAGCAGCCTTGTAGCAATCGATTTTATTGCATTAGCAGTTCAGAGGAATCACCCTATGACACAGGCTCTAAACATGAGTCCAAAGACTTTTTCTCTAATATGGTCTTTACTTTTTCTGCTACCAGCAGGAATCTCCGTCTGTCCTCAAATGAGAACTCCGTTCGAGTGCTTCTGCTGATTTCCTCCATATCTTGGATGAATTCCTTCTTATCTTCTTCGCTAATAATATCATTTACGGTCAGATGATTCTCTATATCTTTTGCCCTGGTGTCTATTGCATTTTCCATCATTTCCAACAGAACCTGAATGTTGTGTCTTATATCGGATGGGAAATGTTTACATTGCAACAATGCTAATAAGGCTGTTTGGTAATGCATGTATCGTTGTAGATAGTCTTTTGCTCCATCCAACGTACCTACTTGGCCTTGAATAGCATTGAACAGCATGATATATGCTTGTTCTGCACTTTCCGCCCGTTCTTTTATTTGATTAATCTGTTCAGAAGTTGAAGCTTGATAATCCGCAATCATGGATTTGACCTCATTTTTTAAGTCATTAAAGGCTCTGTCCTTATCTATGTCATGTTTTTCCTGTTTCGACAGTGCTTCGGTAACCCTCTGCTCTACCCCTATCGCGTTATAGATATTCCAAGCTAGCAGCAAAGTCACTAATAAAGCCAGAATGCCTATAATAACGCCTTGATAGTCTAATGTCACCTCAGTAGAGGGAAACTCATTACAAAGGAGATAAATAGCTGTGAAACATCCAAACAGGCCAGCTAAATGAGATATGACTCTTGAGATTTTATAATACATATTGAATAATTGATATTGAATATTATTATGTACAAGATTAATTATTTATTCACGACCTTCACACTCTTATCGCCGACCTTCACAATCAGTATCTTTTCGCCAGATGGAACGACGAGCTTTGTTGTGCCAGTTGCCGCGGCCTTCGTCTGACCGATGAGACGGCCATTGAGGTCATAGACCTGAATGAGAGTGTCACCATCAGCGCCTTGTACCGAGATAGAACCATTGTTGAACAGAACTTGGCTGCCCGATTCTCCTGCGACACTATTCACACATGTTTGCTCATCTCCCAACTCCTCAATGTTGAGGAAATACATGCTCCATCCTCTTTCGACATACTTCTGTCGAGCTCCTGCAGGTACATATAATGTGCCCTCGGACTTAAACTGAGTTGGGAAAATCGCTTTGTCTAAGATAAAAGGAGATGCTGACATATAGGTGATTGTTCCCATATTACTACAGCCCGAAAAAGCATCGCTTCCGATGCTTGTCACACTCTCGGGGATGGTGACGGTGGTCAGGCCGCTGCAATTATAGAAGCAATAATCGCTTATGGAGGTGACAGTGCTCGGAATCACGAGTTCCTTAATATCCGATTCGTCCAAGATTAAATGTTGTGCATAGTAAAGAGGATTTGACATGTTGTTGTCAAAGGAAATATTATACCACGGCTCAATATCAGAAATAGTGACTGAAGTCAGGCATTGGCAGTCTTTGAAAGCGTCACTACCAATGCTCGTCACACCCTTACCTATAATGACCGAGGTTACTCCACTGCAGCCTAAGAACGCGCTACTTCCAATAGAAGTTACGCTGTTCGGAATTGTAATGGAGGTCAGACCGCTACAACCAGAGAACGCTTGAGATCCAATGCTCGTTACGCTCTCAGGGATGCTGAAGGAGGGCAGGTCGCCACAACCAGAGAAAGCGTAATCACCAATACTTTTCACCTTATCACTTAAAACATATTCTGTTACTTGACTGCCAAATATATTATTAAAGGAAAAACTTGAGCTGTAAGCCTTTGATACAACGGCATTGCTATTTAATTCAACTTTTGTTAGATTAGGACAAAGATAGAATGACTGATAACCTATACTCATCACGCTCTCTGGAATAGTGATGGAGGTCAGACCACTACATCTATTGAACGCACTATTTCCAATACTTGTTACGCTCTCAGGAATGGTGATGGAGGTCAGACCACTACATCTATTGAACGCACTATTTCCAATACTTGTTACGCTCTCAGGAATGGTGATGGAGGTCAGACCATTGCAATTATCGAACGTCCCAGTTCCAATACTCGTCACACTGCTAGGGATGGTAATGGATGTTAGAGCGTGACAACCAAGGAAAGCTTCATCTCCGATGCTTGTCACGCTCTCGGGAATGATGATGGAGGTCAAGCCATTGCAACCTGAGAACGCTTGATTCCCGATGCTTGTTACGCTCTCAGGAATGGTGAAAGAGGTCAGGCTGCTGCAACCAGAGAAAGCGTAATTACCGATACTTTTCACCTCATCACTTAAAACATATTCTGTTACTTGACTGCCAAATATATTTTTCAAGGATGAAGTTGATTTGTAAGCTTTTGACGCTATCGTGTTGCTCTTTAATTCAACTTTTGAAAGGGCGATGCATCCGTTGAACGCATTAATTCCAATGCTCGTCACACTCTCGGGGATTATAATGGAAGTCAGGCTGCTGCAACAGGTGAACGCAAATTTGTCAATGCTCTTCACGCCCTCGGGTATGGTAACGGATTGAAGACCGCTGCAACTATCGAACACATTGCTTGGGATGTCGGTCACACTCTTGGGTATGGTAACGGAAGCCAGGCTGCTGCAACAACTGAACGCATATTTGCCAATAGTTGTTACGGGGAAAATTATAACTCTTTAGAAATCATTTTGTTACCTCGCTTCGAATGGTAATTAGGTAACGATTTAGAAACGAGCTGAATTACATATTCTGTCTCGTTATACACATTTCCAAAGAACGCTTCTTAGTGAGTGCAAAGATAA
>ONCQ01000048.1 GCA_900316355.1 uncultured Prevotellaceae bacterium
GCATTTATAGAACCGCAGCCTAAAAATGTACCATTACTATGGAAGAGGATGTATTAAGACAAAAAGAGGCCGTGTCTGGTACTTTTGACACGACCTCATTCTTTTTGCAGTGATGTTTGAGTGTAATTTTATAATCTTGTTCCCATGCGAGCTTCCACGACATTGACAACGTAGTCGGCGAGTTTCTCACACTCGTTGACGATATCCATGTAGATAGTACCGACTGCGTAGGTGTACTCATGGTTATTGACATCAATGATATTCTGCTGTTTGAGCTGGTTGCGGTAGTTGTTGATTTCGTGCTCCGTGTTGATGGTGCGGTTGATATCAAAAGCCTCCTTACGGCCGCTCATCAGCTTGTTCATCAATGTCAGCGAGTTGTCGGTGAGCTCCATCATCTGATGCAGGTGCACGTACTGCGGCTCATTGAAGTGGTCTTCCTTGCCCTGGTACTTGCGGCTGATGGTGCGGGCCATATTGTAGCAGCTATCACCGATACTCTCAAGCTCTGAGATCTCACGCAGCATGGCGCGAATCTTGGCCTTCGTGTCGTCGGAGAGGTGTGCATCGCTGACCTGATCCAAATATTTTGCAATCTCCAACTCCATATTGTCCGAGATGCTCTCATACTTCTCGATACGCGTGAAGAGCTTGTTGAACTCCGTCTCCTGGTTCGTACGCTTCTTGCCTGTAGCAGTAGCTGAGAGCACAAGGAGCTCGCGCACCATCGCGAACATACGCTGCATACGGTCGGAGAAAGCCTGTATCTCCTTCTGTGCCTCGAGGACCGAGAGCTCGGGAGTCTTCATGAAACCAGCCGTGATGAAGTGGAGACGGAAGTCTTCCTCCTCGTCCACCTTCTTAGGCTTGATGACCCAGCAAACGAAGCGCTCTATCTGCGGGATAAACCATATCAGGATGAAAGTGTTCAGCACATTGAATGTCGTATGGAAAGCAGCCAGCACAAAGCTGAGTTTGGCTGCATTGGCGATGAAGACTTCCGATGAGACGCTTTCCTTGGTCATCGTCACATCGTAACCTACCCAACCACACACCATATCAATAAAAGGATGCAGAACAAACAGAATCCACACCACGCCAAAGACATTGAAGAACATGTGAGCCAGAGCCGCACGACGTGCCTGTGTGTTGGCTGATAGAGCAGCCAGATTAGAAGTGACGGTGGTACCAATATTCTCACCCATCACAAGCGCAATACCTTGATAGATAGGCAACGCACCGCTGGAGCAGAGAATCATCGTGATGGCCATCACGGCTGCCGAGGACTGCACACAGAACGTCATGACACCGCCCAACAGCAGGAACACCAATGTGGTGAGGAATGAACTGCTGTCAAACGACGAGAAGAACTCCAGCACTGTCTGGTTCTCACCCAAATGCATTTCCACGCCCGTGGCACGCAGCGTGCCAAGACCGAGTAACAGGAAAGAGAGGCCGAAGAGGAAATCACCGATATAGCGGTACTTCTTCAGATAGATAAGGATAATGCCCAGAAAGAAAGCCGGATAGACAGCACTGGTGATGTCAAACGACATACCTGCAGACATGATCCACGCCGTGAGCGTCGTTCCGATATTGGCACCCATGATTACCGAGATGGCCTGCGCCAACGTCAAGAGGCCTGCATTCACGAAAGAGACCGTCATCACCGTGGTGGCTGTGGAGGATTGCACGGAGGCGGTAACCACCATACCTGTTAGGACGCCCGTGAAACGGTTTGTCGTCATCGCGCCAAGCACATGGCGCAACTGTGGGCCCGCCATCTTCTGCAATGCCTCACTCATGGTTTTCATGCCAAACATGAGGAGCGCCAAGGAGCCCAAAAGCTTAAAGAGAATCAACATGGATAAAAAAGTGAATATGATTGATGCGCGCAAATTTACGTAAAAAAATCCACTGAGAACATAAAAGAGGCTAAAAAACGTACACTTTTTCCTTCAATTTGTCGAAAAAAGAAAATAAATCGGCAAACAACCGTCAAATCCCAGAAATTCTTATTACCTTTGCCAACTCAATCAATACACTCATTCAACAGCTATGCCCAGCATTAACAAAGTCATACTCTTAGGACACGTCGGCAAAGAGCCGGACATCAGATATGTGGACCAGGGCGTCTGCGTGGCACAGGTGCGTCTGGCCACCAGCGAGCGCGGCTACACACTGGCCAACGGCACACAAGTCCCCGAGCGCACAGAATGGCACAACATCGTGCTATGGCGCAAGTTGGCCGAGACAGTGGAGAAATACGTTCACACCGGAGACTGCATCTACGTGGAAGGAAAAATCCAAAGCCGTTCCTACGAGGACAAACAGGGCATCACGCGCTATATCACGGAGATATGGGCCGAGGACATGAAGCTCTTCTCCTCCAAAAAAGATATTCCTGCCACCAATGGATAGTTTTCTATCGGGCTTTGTAGCCCTCTTCGACGGTATCACCACCAATGCCCCCACCCTCGGTGCCTGGATTGCTCTGGCGCTGGCCGTCATTCTTTTGGTTTGTTCCGCCTTCGTCAGCGGCAGCGAAATAGCTTTCTTCTCCCTCTCACCGGCCGACAGGGCTGAGTTGGAAGAAGAACGCACCACCACCGACCAACGCGTGCTGGCGCTCCTCGAGGACAGCGAGCGTCTGCTGGCCACCATTCTCTGTTCCAATAACTTCGTGAATGTGGCTATCATCATGCTGCTGAACTATTTCTTTGTCGGCGGCCCTGCTCCCGTGCTCAACTTCGGGGAAAACGCCATCATGGAGTTCCTGTTCATGACCGTGTTGCTCACCTTCCTGCTGTTGCTCTTCGGCGAGGTGATGCCCAAGATAGCCTCCGCGCAGAAGCCCCTGGCTATGGCGCGCCTCTGCGCGCCCGGCTACATGGTGTTGGTCAAGTTGTGGTGGCCCGTGAGTTGGTTGCTGTTGCAGTCAGGCAAGATTGCCACACACATCAAGTCCACCCAGCAACTCTCCGTGGATGATTTGGAACAAGCCCTGGAGCTCACTGATAAACAAGAGATTGCCGAGGAACAGCAGATGCTAAAAGGCATTATCCGCTTCGGTGGCGAGATGGCGCGCGAGGTGATGACGCCCCGCGTGGATATGGTTGATCTCGATGTGAAAACGCCCTTCCCAGAGGTCATCAAGTGCATCGTGGAGAACAACTACTCGCGCATACCCGTCTATGCTGACACCGAGGATAACATCAAGGGCATCCTCTACATCAAGGACCTCCTGCCCCACCTCAGCAAAACCACGAACTTCCGCTGGCAGACGCTCGTGCGCCCTGCCACCTTTGTGCCCGAAACAAAGATGATTGACGATTTGCTGCGTGACTTCCAGGCGCAAAAGGTGCACATCGCCATCGTCGTGGATGAGTTCGGCGGCACCAGCGGCTTGGTGACGATGGAAGACATCATCGAGGAAATTGTGGGCGAAATCAACGACGAGTACGACGAGGACGAGCGCTCCTACCAGCGCCTCAACCAGAACACCTATATTTTCGAGGCCAAGACACTGCTCTCCGACTTCCGCAAGATCATGCAGCTCCCCGAGGACACCTTTGACGATGTAGCCCCCGACGCCGACACCCTTGCAGGCCTGCTGTTGGAAATCAAAGGCGAATTCCCGCAGGAGCACGAGCGCATCACCCACAACCGCTTCACCTTTGAGGTGATGGAGGTGGACGAACGCCGCATCCTTAAAATCAAAGTGATTGTGGGTAAGGCAGCTGCGCCAGCAGTCGTTCGATGAGCCGCGGCTTACCGTAGTCGTCTAAATCCGTTTCTTTCACCCAGATGTAGCCCTCCGGCAAGGGGGGCTTTTCTGTGACCTCCATGAAATAGAAGTCGGCCATGAGTATGCGATGCGTCAGCACATGCTTCACATCCTTCTCCACCAGCACTACACCGTCTGCTGCCCAGCGCGTTGCCAGCTCCTCCAACCACTGTTCGCCTTCCACGGCCACGGGCTCCCATAGCCCCTGCCAGATATCCCCTGCCGGACGCTTTCGGATAGCAGTCTCATGGTTAAACCTTATATATAAATAGGTAAGGCGTCGCTCCTGCACCTTCGTCTTGAGGAGCTTCACGGGCAGCGTATCCACGCGCCCCGTGCGTAACGCCGCACACGTCTCGGCCACAGGACATGCGGCGCACACCGGCGCATGCGGAGTACACTGCAGCGCCCCAAAATCCATCATCGCCTGATTGAAGGTTGCGGCTTGTCCGTGGGGCAGCAGCGCTGTAGCCAGCGCCGTAAACTCGCGCTTACCCTCTGTGCTGTTGATGGGTGTCTCTATGCCGAAGTGGCGGGCCAACACACGATAGACATTGCCGTCCACGGCAGCAGCATCCACACCGAAGGCAAACGATGCCACGGCAGCCGCCGTGTAATCCCCCACCCCCTTGAGCGCACGAATACCCTCCAGTGTCTGTGGAAAAGCGCCCTCCGCCACAATCTGCCTGGCCGCAGCATGCAGGTTGCGCGCCCGAGAGTAGTAGCCTAGCCCCTGCCACAGACGCAACACCTCGTCCTCCGAGGCCGCTGCCAGTGCTTCCACAGAGGGGAAACGCAGCATGAAGCGATGCCAGTAAGCCTCGCCCTGCTGCACGCGCGTCTGCTGCAAGATGATTTCACTCAGCCAGATAGCATAAGCATCGCGCGTAGCTCGCCACGGCAGGTCACGCCCATGTTCACGATACCATGACAACAGCGACTCTGTATATCCGTCATTCATGCTGCAAATGTAGCCAATATTGCGTAAAAGGTCGGAAGAAGAAACCAAAAAAATAAGTTTTTTATAAAAAAAAGGCCAAAAGATTTCCATAACTGATTGAAAATACCTACCTTTGCAGGCCGAATTGAGAAAGCAAAAGAAATAGTATATTAAAACTCTCACATTATTCAACAATGACAAAAGCAGAAATCGTCGGCTATATCTCTAAGGAGACCGGCATCGACAAGACAACAGCACTGACAGTGGTTGAGTCCTTTATGGAGCAGGTGAAAGGCGCTTTGGCCAACGACGAAAACGTTTATCTCCGTGGCTTTGGCAGCTTCATCCTGAAGAAGCGCGCACAGAAGACCGCCCGCAACATCACTCAAAACACCACGATGATTATCCCCGAGCATAACATCCCGGCTTTCAAGCCCGCCAAGGTGTTCTTCGAGGCTGTTAAATAATTCGTTATAAGGAGAATACATCAGCCCATTAAACATTAAACATTAAACTTTAATCCCCTACAGCTATGCCAAGCGGAAAGAAGAAAAAAAGACACAAGATGTCCACTCACAAGCGTAAGAAGAGACTGAGAAAGAACAGACATAAGAGCAAATAAAACAACGTGCTCTGTTGGACTCTCCGTCATCTCAGACTTTGTGAGTCACAACATAGGAACAAACCGCGCCCGTGCTCTGGGCCGATTTGTTCCTTGTTTATAATAAATAGTTGACGAGTTGACATATTGACGAGTTGACTATAAATTGTGAAATTGTAAAATCGTAAAATTGTAAATCTCATGACCTGTGAAGTTATCGTAGATGTACAACCCAAGAAGATAGCCATAGCCCTCACCGAGGACAAGCGCCTCGTGGAATACCAAGAGGAGGAGCTTCAGGCTCGCTTCAATGTGGGTAACATCTATTATGCGCGTGTCCGCAAGCTCATGCCAGGCCTCAACGCGTGCTTCGTCAACGTTGGTCATGAACGCGACGCCTTTCTCCATTATCAGGACTTAGGCCCTCAATTCAATTCATTTGCCAAGTACCTCAAGCAAGTAGGCAGCGATAAGAAGAACCTCTTCCCCATCGCCAAGGCCAGCATCCAGCCAGAGCTGCCCAAGGAAGGTAGCGTGCAGAACACGCTACAGCTGGGACAGGAACTGCTGGTGCAGATTGTCAAGGAACCCATCTCCACGAAAGGTCCTCGCCTGACATGCGAGATTACCTTCCCTGGTCGTTTCCTCGTCCTCGTGCCCTTCACAGACAAGGTTCACGTCAGCTCCAAGATTAAGTCCAGCGCCGAGCGTGCGCGCCTCAAGCAGCTCATCCAGCAAATCAAGCCCAAGAACTTCGGTGTCATCGTGCGCACGGTGGCCGAAGGTAAGCGCGTAGCTGAGCTGGACAGCGAGCTCATGGTGCTCCTCAAGCGCTGGGAAGACGCTATCACACGCGCCCAGAAAGCCAAGGAACTGCCCACTCTATGCTACGAGGAAACCAGCCGCACGGTAGCCCTCCTGCGCGACCTCTTCAACCCGACCTACCAGAACATCTTCATCAACGATGCACGCATCTACGACGAAGTCCGTGACTACGTCCAGCTCATTGCACCGGAGATGACAGAAATCGTCAAGCTCTACAAGGGCAAGCTGCCCATCTTTGACAACTACGACGTCACCCGCCAGATCAAGACCTCCTTCGGAAAGACAGTGAGCTATAAGCATGGCGCTTACCTCATCATTGAGCACACCGAGGCCCTGCATGTTGTCGATGTCAACAGCGGCAACCGCGCCAAGAACGCTGACGGACAAGAGGCCAACGCCCTCGAAGTCAACCTGGGCGCTGCCGATGAACTGGCCCGCCAGTTGCGCCTGCGCGATATGGGCGGCATCATCGTCGTGGACTTCATCGACATGAATGTCGCTGAAGACAGACAGAAGCTCTACGAACGCATGGTTGAAAACATGAAGCGCGACCGCGCCCGCCACAATATTCTGCCGCTCTCCAAGTTCGGTCTGATGCAGATTACGCGTCAGCGCGTGCGCCCCGTTATGGAGGTGCGCGTGGATGAGACCTGCCCCACTTGTTTGGGCAAGGGTACCATCAAATCCAGCTTCCTCTTCACCGATGTCCTCGAAGAAAAGATTGCTAAGCTCACCGGCGAACTCGGCATTCGCAGCTTTGTACTCCACGTACATCCCTACGTCGCCGCCTACATCAATCAAGGCCTTCTCTCTATTAAGCGACGCTGGCAAATGAAATACGGTTTTGGTGTCCGCGTGATTCCCAACCAACGTCTTGCCTTCCTGCAATACGAGTTCTACTCCTCTGAGGGAGAAGAAATCGATATGAAGGATGAGGACGAAATGAGCCACACACATTAAGTACACACACTCCCCTTAAGCACCGAGGCTGGGCCACACGTTTGTGACCCAGCCTCAGTGTTTTTTCAGAGTTTCACGTGGACCTGCCTGCCGCTGTAGGCCACGTTGTGCACGGTACCATCTGGAGTATGCACGCGGAAGTGTCGCGTCGTCAGCATCCCTGTGTAGCTACCCGTGCGACTCCCTATGGTCAGCTGCCGGTGGCGATCATTCCATCGCATGGGTATCTCCGTATATTGTCCCTGCTCGTAGCGGTAGGAATCACCCTCATCCTCGTAGAGCGTGAAAGTGCCATCGGCGCCAGGATAGACAACCACCTCCAGCTCGTCCCACGCCTTCTCTGCCGCATACTGCACGTCGGGGCCAAGAGGCAGGATACTGCCAGCACGTACATACAACGGGCTGTGGTCCAGCCCTATCGTGACACTCACCTTCTGGCCGCCCGTCAAGCGCTGGCCGCTCCAGAAGTCATACCAATCGGTCCCTTCGGGCAAGTAGGCCTCATAAGTGTGTGTATCCTGCCAACTGACAGCCGGATATCCTCTGCCCTCCTCTTTTTGTTCCTGCTTGTCCCATCCCGTCATAGCATCCGTACGGACTATCTTCTCCTCGGTATAGAGAGGCTTCGTCACCGGCACTGCCAGCAATGCCCTGCCGAACATATACTCGCTGCCCATATCCCATACGCGCTTGTCCTGCGGGAAGTCCATCACCAGCGCGCGCATGAAGCTGTCGTCGTGGCGAGCCACTTGCCACGAGGTGCTATAGATATACGGCAACAGGCGATAGCGCAACCGCACTGCCGCAACGAGCGCTTCATAGACAGGCTCTCCAGCCTTGCCGTAGAGATACAACTCGCGCGGCACATCAGTGCCATGGCTGCGCATCATTGGGCAGAGAGCACCAAACTGCATCCAGCGCACATACAGTTCCTGATACTGCGGATTGCGTACGGCGGAGTGATGCCCCATCGTGTTGTAGGCACCAGCAAAGAAGCCGCCAATATCTGTATTCACCTGCGGGTTGGCTGTCAGCGTATAGTTTAGGCAGATGGGCACCTGCTTGCGGAAGCTATCCCAACTACTGCCGATATCTCCGCTCCATGTGTTGGCTCCCGTGCGCTGCTGTCCTGCGAAATAGGAACGCGTCAGGATAAACACGCGCTTGTCATCGGAGGCGGCGCGCTGATGGTCATGAACGCCCTCCACACAAGCCAGAGGGAAGATATTACGCACAGAACGGTAAGAGGCCGTGCCGTCTCCCACGGGGATGACCTCGTCGAGGTCACTCTCCTGATACGAGAGATGGTCGGGGTCGGTAGAGTCCATCCACCAGGCGTCAATACCCATTTTATGCAGGCGCGTGAGATTCTCCCAATAGATGTCGCGTGCCTCCATCGTGAAGGGATTATAGCAGCGGACGCCGCTGGGGTAATCCATACGCGGTGGCCACATCGGCAGTCCGCTCTGCGGCCATGTCTCGAAGTGCATCAACAGTCCCTTGTCTGCCATCTGGCGATAGCCCTTCGTCTCGGGTCCAAAGCTCTGCCAGATGCTGATGCTCATGTGGGCGTGGTGCCTGTTGTGCACCTCGTCAATCATCTGTTGCGCCTGCTGGAAGTCTTCGTTCAGGAACTCCATGGCATTCCAGTTGTAATTGCTACCCCAATACTGCCAGTCCTGTATGATGCCGTCCAGAGGGATGCCCAGATCACGGTAGCGGCGGACTACGCCTAATAGCTCCGCCTGGCTCTTATAGCGCTCACGGCTCTGGTGGAAGCCGTATGTCCACAGCGGCAACATTGGAGCTTTCCCCGTGAGATGACGCATCTCGCGGATGACTCCGTCGGCCGTACCGCCATACACGAAGTAGTAGTCCACGCCCTCGCCAACCTGCGACTCCAGCGCGAGGCCCTCACGGCTGTCCAGCTGCGTGGGCGAGTAGTTGTCCCAGAAGATTCCGTAGCCCTTCACGCTTTGGAATACATTGGCATAATCCTCCAGATTCGACTGCTGCATCATCCTGTTCTCGCCGCGCTGACTCATCTTGCCGTTCTGCAGCAGCCCTACCCCGTAGAGGGGTTCGTCCGCAGCCATCGCCCACGACTGTCGCACGCGATAGTGGCCGCGGTCGGGACCTTCTGTGATGGGCGTCAGGCGATGACCATCCTCACTCACCAGCGCATTGCCCTTGCCGTCGGCAAAGGCCACCTGACCCGTGGCGCTGTTCACCGTCACACGCAAGTCAGCGGTGGCGTAGGTGGTGATGTCGCCCTTTACCTGTTTCTTCACCTTCACAGCCTCCGGCTGCGCCGTGACCACGAAATCGTGGTTTCGCACGAGGGGCTGCCCGTCCGCGCTCTTCTGAACGCGCGCAGTGCGTGATGTATAAAACGTAATCGTCTGTGCTGCAGCTACCTGAGCCGCCAGCATCAGAATAGCGAGGAAACCTCCTCGTGTTGCTAATCGTGCTTGCATCATATATCTATTAGACGTTTTGTGTTAATAATCCGCACAAAAATATAGCAAAAAGACGAGTGCAACAAACTTTTAACGTGAAAAAATGTTTTCACTTGTGCATCGGTTCATATTTTTTCCTTACCTTTGCTACCGCAATCAAGCTATTCACTCTGCAATGATGAAGAAATACATCCTCGACCTCGTGGTGCGCCGCACCAGTGCACCGCGCCCCGGCTATGTCCTTCTGCAGCTCACCGATTCCTCCACACCACTCCCGCCCATGCAGCCTGGACAGTTTGTGGAGGTGCGCGTCGATGGCTCCCCCGCCACCTTCCTTCGCCGCCCCATCAGCATCAACCTGGTAGATTACAATGCCAATGAGTTGTGGCTTCTGATCCACGTTGTAGGTGCCGGCACGAGAGCGTTGGCGGAGCTAAAGGCAGGCGATACCGTGAACTTGGTACTGCCGCTGGGCAACGGCTTCACACTCTCTCCAACCCCTCACTCCCCGCTTCTCATCGGCGGCGGCGTAGGCACTGCGCCCCTGCTCTATTTGGGGCAGGAGCTGAAGCGCCAAGGCACACAGCCCACCTTCTTATTAGGAGCGCGCACGCGCGAAGACCTTCTGCAAATGGAGCTCTTCCGCGAAGCTGGAGAGGTGTTTATCACCACCGAGGACGGTAGTCTCGGCGAACGAGGCTTTGTCACGCAGCATTCTCTATGGAACGGCACCTCCGCCTACGATTATATCTACACCTGCGGTCCGAAGCCCATGATGGTGGCTGTAGCACGCCTTGCACGTGAGAAAGGCATCCCCTGCGAGGCATCGTTGGAGAACCTGATGGCCTGCGGTCTCGGCGCCTGCCTCTGCTGTGTGGAAGACACCACGGAGGGACACGTCTGTGTCTGCAAGGAAGGGCCTGTGTTTAACATTGAAAAACTGAAATGGTAATGGCAGATCTTAAGATTCAAATAGGCACACTGGACCTACAGAACTCAGTGATGACCGCTTCCGGCACCTTCGGCTACGGCCTTGAATTCGCGGACTTTGTCGATCTCAACCGCCTCGGCGGCATTATCGTCAAGGGCACCACGCTGGAACCGCGCCAAGGCAACCCCTATCCTCGCATGGCAGAGACGCCACAGGGGATGCTCAACTGCGTGGGGCTGCAGAACAAAGGTGTCGATTACTTCTGTGAGCATATCTACCCCGAAGTGCGGAAACTCCACACCGCTGTCATCGTCAACGTCAGCGGCCACAGCATCGACACCTATGCCGAATGTGCCCGCCGCATCGCCGCGCTCGACGACATCCCCGCCATCGAACTCAACATCTCATGTCCCAACGTGAAGCAGGGCGGCATGGCCTTCGGTGTCACCTGCGAGGGTGCCGCCAGCGTCGTCAAAGCCGTGCGAGCCGTATATCCAAAGACGCTTATCGTGAAGCTCTCACCCAACGTCACCAGCATCGCGGACATCGCGCGCGCCGTGGAGGCTGAGGGAGCCGATGCCGTGTCACTCATCAACACCCTCATGGGCATGGCCATCGATGCCGAACGGCGCAAGCCCGTCCTCAGCATCGGCACCGGCGGCCTCTCCGGTCCTGCCGTGAAGCCCGTGGCGCTGCGCATGGTATGGCAGGTCTTCGATGCGGTGAAGATCCCCATCGTGGGCCTTGGCGGCATCATGAACGCCACCGATGCCATCGAGTTTATCCTCGCCGGTGCCACCGCCGTGGAGATTGGCACTGCTAACTTCATCGATCCCACAGTGACCATGAAGGTCATCGATGGCATCACCAACTATCTCCACCGCCACCACTTCGACAGCGTCCGCGACCTCATCGGTGCCGCCCATTAAGTCTGTGTCGCCAAAAGCCAACAGCCTTACAGGAATCTCAAGTCCAGCGGATTGAACCAAGGCAGAATGCACAGCACTAAAAAAGGGAGCTCATGCCCTCACGGGTTGGAGCTCCCTTTTTTGGCCGCTAGTAGAAAATAAGGAGTAGAAAAGAGAGAGGTTGCGGCCAGCTTTCTTGGGTAAAAGTGAAATATGTGTATATTTTTGAAGAAGAATCAGCGTATCAGTCCTTACGAGCCGAGAAGGTCTCGAAGGTTCCATCGTCATAGAAGACGTGGATTTCTGTGATGTGGCGCTGCGGTTTGTCAACATATTTCACAATCTCTCGAACCGTCACTGGGGCTTCCAGAACCTTGTCGGCTGGGGTATGGGGGAGTGTGAGTTGATTACCGCTGGGCTTGGTGGCAGTGTCTGTCAGACGAACACCTTCGTCCTGCTGAGTCTGAGCCTGCGCCTGTGAGTCGTCCTTCTCAGGAGTTGTCTCCATGTCACCCTCGCCAAACATCAACCAGGTGATGCTGATCTCGGGGAACCGACGGTGTATGGCCTGCACGGTGTTATTAGTAGGTGAGGTATGCCCATTGAAGATGCTGGAGAGCGAAGAGGGTGAAATTCCAAGTGCGGCAGCAAAGTCGCGTTGAGTCATTTTATGGCTCTGCATGATTTGCGAAATGCGTTCCTTCATCGTTCGACTGTCTTCTTGAGGTGGCCTCTGTGTGGTGGCCGTATCGGTTTGACGGTGCAAAGGTATGAAAAAAGTTTTTATATCTCCAAATTTATAAGACAAAATTTTTAAAATTCGTGTTTTTAATGTATTCTAATGTGTAAATACAGAATTATAAACCCTTGAATCGACCATATTCGGATTTAGAAACATGAATCACACAGGACGTATTACCGAACACTTAAAGAATTTAGTCGAATTAAAAATCCGTAACTATTGGCTATCTGCACATTAAAACATGTCGAAATAGTCTTTTCAGTTTCCGAGCGACCGAAAATCAAGAATTTTGACATGAACAGGTAATAGTAATTGATAGCTATTCGTTATATATAATTGATTTTGATGATTATATAATGTTTTACCACATCTGCATATTCAAAGATTCGAATATTCAAATTGCTATTTTCATATTTCAAAACACAAAATTCACGGGTTGCAAATTTAGATTCTTAAATCTGAATCTACATGCTTTTGCTCATAAATATTCGTATTTGCAAATCGGAAAGTCGAACAGATTCTTATCCTTAAATGTCAAGAAATGCAAACGTGAATTCCAAGTCTCCGAAATTTCAATGGTTGAGTGATAGTCGAGCGTGTGGGTGTTCTCCCCCTTTTGCGCAATTCTCAGCGCACAAAAATAGCCCCTATCTCACTTGAATCAAGTTCGTTAGGGGCTGAAAATTCTGTGTGTAAAGAATCCCAGAATAGCGAAAAATCAGTGCAGAATTTGATAAACGAGCTCCTTGAGGAGTGCTCCATCGGTCGTTTTTTGCCCTCCTACACCCTTCGATGCACCATCCGTTCGGCGTATCTCAGCAATAATCTTGAAAACTTTTGTGGCGGTGTAGAGGCGCATGGCTGGAATAATGTTGCGGCGCACCTGCCAGGTTGTTTGCCCTAACCAGTCGGCAATACCCTGTTCTGTCTTCGCAGGAGCATAGTAGGCAAGCATCAGATCTGAGTAGAATTTGAAGAGTGTAGCGAGTGTAGGCTGTAGGGCGAAGTTCTTGGGATTGCTGTCAAAATATTTCACTATTCTGTTCGCCTTGACCACATCTTTCATGGAGAGGGCGGCGGTGAGTTCAAAGGTATTGTACTCTTTGCTGATGCCGATATTGTCCTGTATGGCCTGTGCATCGATGCGGTGCCCCTCGCCCACTGCCACAATCAGCTTGTCGAGTTCCCCTGCCAGGCGGCTGAGATCGGCGCCTACGTGTTCACAGAGTATCTGACACGCGTCTGGCGCAATCTCAACGCCCTTATTCTTGACATAACTACCCACAAAACCAGGCAGTTCACGGTCATAAAGTTTGTTGGATTCAAAGACTATTCCAGCCTTTCTGATGTCCCTTGCCATGTTGGTGCGGCCATCGAGAGTGCCATTTTTGTGGCATAGCACGAGGACGGTAGAGGGCATGGGGTTCTGCGCGTAGAAGGCGAGCATCTCCTTATGCGGGAGACTCTGAGCCTCACGCACAACGACGACCTGACGGTCTGCCATCATGGGGTAGCGCTTGGCGGCGTTGACCACCTCTTCAGCAGTGGTCTGAGGGCCATAGAGGATGGTAAGATTGAAGTCCCGTTGGTCCTCGGTGATGGCGTTTTCGACGATGAGTTCAGAGAGACGGTCGATGTAATAGGACTCCTCGCCCATGAGATAATAGATGGATTTGAAGTCACCTGCGCGCACCTCTCGCGCGATGTCCTCGTAGCTGATGCCTCCTGCTTTCTTTGCCATAAATGAAAACTCAACGATAAACGCTAAACGTTAAACGGAGAACTACCATTTCAAGTGCTTAACGGTCTTATCCTTGCTCATAATCTTCTGCAGCGACAGGATGCCGATGTGCACATGGTCATGAACGAAGTTCGTGGTGACCTTACGGTCGCTCTCCGCCGTCTTCACGCCTTCAGGTGTCATTGGGTTATCCGATACCAGCAGCAGGGCTCCTGTAGGGATATGGTTGGCAAAGCCGGTGGTGAAGAGCGTCGCAGTCTCCATATCCACCGCCATGGCGCGTGTGCGCAGGAGATACTCCTTGAACGTCTCATCGTGCTCCCAGATGCGGCGGTTGGTGGTATAGACCGTTCCCGTCCAGTAGTCATGGCCCGCGTCACGAATCGAAGAGCTAACGGCGCGCTGCAGCATGAAGGCCGGCAGTGCTGGTACCTCGGGCGGGTAGTAGTCGTTCGACGTACCCTCGCCTCGGATAGCCGCCAGCGGCAGGATGAGGTCGCCCATCTGTACCTTGGCAGGTATGGCGCCACACTTGCCCAAGAACAGGCAGGCACGCGGTTTGACAGCACTCAGCAAGTCCATGATGATGGCAGCGTTGGGCGAGCCCATACCGAAGTTGATGATAGTAATTCCGCCTGCAATGGCTACGCGCATGTTGGCATCATAGGGCGGAGCCTCGATACCGAAATGCTCACAGAACAAATCCACATAGTTGTTGAAGTTGGTCAGCAACACCAAATCCGTGAAGTCCTCCAGCGGGTGTTTGGTATAGCGTGGAAGCCAGTTTTCCACGATTTCTTGCTTTGTTTTCATACTTCTTTTTGGTTATTTGGTTGCAAAGATAGGGGATTTTTTCGAATTATCGGTCTGCAACGGCAGATATTTCGAATATTATCCCTAAATTTGCATCGTGAAAGACGAAGCGACTCTCTCCTACCCGCCCCTGAACCTGCCTGCGGCCGACTTACGCATTGAGTCGGGCGACAGCGGCTACACGGTCTTCGACCCGCTGCGGCGCCGCCGTGTGCGTCTGACGCCGGAGGAATGGGTGCGCCAGCATTTCACGGCCTATTTGATTCAGCATAAAGGCTATCCTGCAGGGCTACTGGGCAACGAGGTGTCGCTGACCATCAATGGGATGACGCGCCGCTGCGACAGCGTGCTCTACGGTCTCGACCGCCAACCGCAGATGATCATCGAGTACAAGGCGCCCTCGGTGGCGTTGACACAGAAGGTGTTCGACCAGGTGTGGCGCTACAACACGGTGCTGCGCGTGGAATGGCTCATCGTCAGCAACGGTCTCCACCACATCGTCTGTCACTTGAACAGAGAAAAGAACACCTACGAATTTCTCCCCGACATTCCGTCTTACGAGACATTGAAAGACTGATCCCCTCTCCTCCCCGCTCTGCGTCAGCAAGTACGTTATTCATTCTGCTGATTTATCAAGTTCACCACAACCTTCACCATCACATCCTTTTCCTCAGTCTTGCTCTCTGCAATCATCAGCGTAAGGGCAACGAGAGTGTTGTCAGCCAAGCGCTTAGAACCGTCTTCACGATAGAGTATATGGTTATTGTTGAGGAACCAGAGGAAGAGGGTGGCTGCAATGCGTTTATTTCCGTCGCTGAAGGAATGGTTCTTGGTGACAAGGTAGAGCAACATGGCGGCTTTCGCTCCTAAATCTCTGCTGCTCCATTGTAGAATGGAGTGGTGGTGTGTGAACGTGTCGTCACGGTGATTGACATGTCTGGTGTCAGCACCTGCCCATTAGAGCGCTTCACTCGTTTAGGTGTAATTCGAAATACTTTACTCATATTTTGATTAGGTTTGTCTATTGCAAAGTTACATAAAAATTTTTTAAATTGCCTATTCTGAAAAGAGTTCCTTGATTACGAGGTCTTTATTCGTTATGAATGCTAGCATGTCGCGATAAATATAGCAATCATAATATGAAGAGTGTTTAAGGATGCCATCTTCTGCTACATAAATATCAGCGTCAGGATATGCGAGTATAACAGGTGAATGGGTAGAGATAATGATTTGCGAACCTGCATTGACAGAATCTTTCATCCAGACAAGAAAGCGTAGCTGATTCATATAAGACAAAGCAGCCTCTGGCTCGTCAAAGATATACAGTCCTTTGTTCCTCAGCCTGTTTGTGAATAATGACATAAAACTTTCGCCATGCGATTGTTTATGAAGGCTGATACCACCATAACTGTACAACATTTTTTTATCTTCTTTGGCAAGTCTATCTACCTCGGAGGCAACATTATAGAAACTTTCTGCACGGAAGAAGAAGGTATTCCTATAACTGATGTCAGCTCTCACGGCGCGTAATTCCTCGTAGAGAGTGGAATGAGTCTCTTGTGTGCTAAAGTTGAAATTCTTACTTCCGCCCTCAGCATTCAGACCTAAAAGATTAGCAATGGCTTCTAGGAGCGTAGACTTTCCTGATCCATTCTCTCCCACAATATATGTAACACTCTTTGAAAACTCCAATGTTTTTAAATTGCGTACAATAGGGAGATTAAACGGATATGAGTCATTTAAGGATGAAACATGTTCGTTTCGAATTGCTCTTAGAAATATGTTTTGTCCGTCTATATTCATTATTTCTCTATAATATTTCCCTTGCTATCCAGGCGCAGGCTTCGGCATCGGCCAGTTCGTTATTCATTTCTCTGATTTATCAAGTTCACCACCACCTTTACCATCACATCTTTCTCTTCAGTCTTGCTCTCTGCAATCATCACCTTTAACAAGGTAATCTTTGATGATGTTACGAGCCCAGATACGAAAAGCTGTACCACGCTTGCTCTTCACCCGATAGCCGACAGAGATGATTACATCAAGGTTATAAAAGGGAACTGGCTTTTTCACTCCATTAACGTGTAAAAAATGCACGTTATTCTCTCTTTCAAGTTCACCCTCTTTGAATAATTAATTATATGACGACGCACATTTGACTCCTCACGATTAAAAAGGAGCGACATCTGCTCTACATTTAGCCACACAGTCTCATTCTCCAGACGGACATCAATCTGTGTCTGTCCGTCCTCTGTCTGATAGATGATAATCTTATTCTCTTCCATATCGTTCGTGATTTCGCCCGCAAAGATAACCTTTTTCTTTCACGAAGAGTCTGCAAACCTCAAAAATATGTCATTCATGAACGCCCTTTTCACAGTATCTCCAAGGCAATGGCCGCACACGCTTCTGCATCGGCCAGCGCATGGTGATGGTTCTCTAAACAGTAACCACATTCAGCAGCAACAGTGTGCAGCTGGTGGTTGGGTAAATGGCGGAACTTGCGACGGGAGGCGGCCAGCGTGTCGTAAAACTCATAGTCAGGATAGTCCATCTGATAGAAGTGGAAAGCTGCTTTCAGACAGCCCTCGTCAAAAGGCTTGTTGTGAGCCACCAATGGAAGACCTTCTATCAGAGGTTCTATCAGCGCCCATACTTTGGGGAACACAGGCGCATCGTCAGTATCTTCGTGACAAAGACCATGAACCTGTGAACGCCAATAGTTATAATAGTTCGGCACCGGCTGGATGAGCGAGTAGAACGAATCCACTATCTCTCCGTTACGAACAATGACTATACCCACAGAACAAACGCTACTGCGCTCGTTGTTAGCTGTTTCAAAATCTATTGCTGCAAAATCTCGCATTGGTGATGCCAGTAATTATAATGATATTAAAAAGGTATATTATCTTTATTTATAACAAGTCTAAACCTATCAACTAGATTTTTGAGAGCTGTGTTCCGGGCTATCATCTCTTTAAGCATAGAAGGATCTTGCAGTTCTGATGCATCTGATGGTATTATTGGTTTTGACTTCGGCAAGATAGTCTCAACACACCAACCTTTCGGCTTAAGAACCTCTTCTATATCTGGGTCTGAAGATAGTTTATACTTGTCATCAAGGGCAAGATATGCATACTTCCTTGCAATGTTTATTCTTGCATTCAGGTCATCCCACTCGTCTAAATCAGACTTAGCAACAGCCTTGTATTCAGGACTATCGAGTATTGTCTTTTGTACTTCCGCATTCCACGTTTCAAATTGTGAGACAATATGACTACAATCAAGGTTGCGTAGATAGTACAAAGCAAGGTTCACGTCTTGGAAATGAATAGGGCTTATGACAATCCCTCTGCGACTATCTGCATATCTGTCTAATTGCCTTTCATATCCTGAGAATCCCTCTACACAAATTTTATGAACTAATATGTAAGGGATATCTTTTGCTTCATCATCAGAAATATGTCTTCCTGTGTGATGCAGAACTGAAAGATAATCTGTAAGTGACAGTTTATCTTTCTTTATAATATAGTTCTCATCCACTGCAAGTCGCAAACTAACAAAGAAGTAATCCCTGTTCTCCGTGAACTGCTCAAGGTTCTGAGACAAGTATTTCACAGGGAAGTGACGGATGACAACCCATGAGCATCGCTCTTCATGGAGTTGCTCCCATAGTTCCTTAACTTTAAGTTCAAACGATATGTCCCAGTAGTCAAGCATCATAGAATACGCCCACTGCCTATCTGTTTTACAGGAATCAAGGAACGCCAATATTATCTTCTTCTGATCCTTCCAATCGAGATATCTAAATCTCCATAGAATCTCTTCACGAGAATCAGACACCTTGCCACTCTTCTTGTTGATAAAATTTTTTATCAACGTAGCTATTGGCGTATTTCTTTTACCTGTTTCAGTTCCCCTTTTGTTCATCTTTCTTTATAAACGATTAGTCATCTTACAATCCAAACACTATTTTCTCGTATTTTGCTTCTAATAGTCTCTTTTCTTATTCATGAATGATGGCCAAAGTTTTATTGTTTAATGCCGTGTTACATTGAAACAATCTTTCCTGTTTTGTCTATATGAAAGCATTTCCCTCGTTTCCAAACTGAGGCTATTCCATTACGGAAATCACTTGCATTTTCCCATTGACAAGGTATTACCAGTTTCCCGGTTGTATCAATGTAGCCCCACTTGTTATGCTCATCCTTAACGCCGACCAAACCTTCTGAAAAACTGGTGTGTGTCAGTTTCCACTGACACGGAATCACTAACTCACCCTTTTTGTTAATGAAACCATATTTGTTTTGTTCGTTTTTGACAGCCGCCAATCCATCAGAGAAAATTGCGGGATCTTTCCATTGACAAGATATTACCAACTTCCCTGTCGTATCAATGTAGCCCCACTTGTCATTCTCGTCTTGAACAGGAGCTAATCCTTCGGAAAAACTATCTACCCATTTCCACTGACACGGAATCACCACCTTTCCAGTTTTATCGATGAAGCCAAATTTGTCTTGTTCGTTTTTGACAAATGCCATTCCGTTTATGAACCACACAGCCCACCTCCACTGGCATGGAATAACAACATTACCTGTTTTGTCAATAAATCCCCACTTATCATGTTCATCCGCAACGGCAGCTAATCCTTCAGAGAAATATCCAACAAATTCCCATAGGCATGGAATCACAACCTTGCCTGTTTCGTCTATGAAGCCCCATTTGTCGTTGTTTTCGTCTAGAACTGCAGCCAATCCCTCTGTATAAACAAACCTTCCTGGGATTTTAACTTTTCCAGAATCATCTATAAAGCAGTATTGCCCAGGAAATCTATTGTGTTTGGCCATGTTATTTTTCTATTATCAAATTAATCCAAGTTTTCTCAAATGATCTAAATGGTCTCTAATAACAGAGGCCATATCCTTAATCATTTTACCATGAATTTGGCTAAATTGTATGGTATGAATGACGAGTTTCTTTTTGTCTTTACTATGATGTGTGTAAAACCAAAAACCTTTAGGATATTTTTTATACTCACCTTGTCGATGGCCATCTTCTAAAATTTCATTATCATACTCAACATTAAACGTTTCATTAATTCTAAATCCACTTGTTTCATCATTTCTGATATAATTTGAGCATGCTAATACCACCACAGGGAATGACTGAATGAATTTTGAATCTCTGAAAAATGCAATACGTTTTTCAATACCATCCTTCACCTTCTTCGTTAGATGAGAATGCTTGCTTGGGATATTGTTCATTTCTGTTGTAAAAGCAAGTTTCTCAAAATCCCATTTATCAGGATAATCTGACTCGCGATGGTATACTTCATCAAGTAATTTTTGGTAATTAGCCCATGTTTTGTTCTTGGAATCAATAGGTCTTGGAGCATCCCTGTTTATTTTATCCTTGCACAACATAATTTTTTCACGAATAAGCTCTTCGCTTGTGTCTGTTGATTCTTTACCGATGATCAATATATCTGAATTGGGATTTCCTTGACCACAAAATTTTAGTGGTTCTATCTCACATTCATTAATAAACTTATCAAATAATTCTTCTCTTTCCATAATACTCTTGTTTTATTTAATTCTACTGCAAATATAACAATTGTTTTTGGGAAAACTATCTTTATTGAGGATTATTTTCTTTTTGGGATAAAAGAAACCAATTGAGTAATAGTCTGCTGCATTTGAGGATAGTATGTGAGACTTTATCAAATGTGTATGTGCAGAGCATCATTCTTTCTGGTTTATCCGCTTCTGCTTTCGAGTGCGCTACAAATAAACGCTGAATAGCTCCATCTTCAACGGTACAGTCTGAAAACCACTCCATCCCTAATAATCTTCCAGGATTTTGCTGGTCCAATTGGCTGCCATCAATGAATGTATATATGATGGCCGGAAAATGATTAAAGAAAGAATCTTTCAATAATTCTTCATCGTAAACAACATAATAGCAGAGGTCAAGGATGTCTTCTGCGCCAAGGATTTTTACGAATAGCTTTCGGAGATACTTAAAGTCCTCTGTTTCGTTTCCTACTTTCTGTGTGACGACCAGAATTTTCGAATCAGGATTGCCACAACCAACATTCTTATTGGGGAACCTTTCACCCAATCTTTCAAGTTCATTAAAATTTGCCATAACTCTTTCATTTTTTATAAAACAAAATCCATTAAATGTCTATTCCCACGATACGACCGAAGTCTTTCCACTGATTTGCTCTTTTGTAGGCGCCCACAGATGATTTAGGTACGTATAGTGTGGCAGAATCGAGAGGCAGACCTTGGAACACCGTCTCTCCCAACTTCGGAACTTTTCTGGCAAAACACGTTACAGACACAAGTTGGGAACAGTCGCGATAGGCTCCAAGGCAGATTTTCTTTACATTACCGGGAATTGTGATTGACGTTAGGTCAGAACATCCCTCGAAAGCGCCATATCCAATGCTTGTTACGCTATCAGGAATCATGGTGTTTTTACATCCACTTATCAGGGTGTTGCTCTCTGTTTCTATGATTGCGTTGCAATTATTTCGACTATCGTATTTCGGATTACCAGAGGCAACGCTAAGGAACGAGAGACTATTGCAGCCAGAAAAGACAGACAAACCTATGCTTGTTACATTTTGGGGAATGGTAATGGACATGAGACCGGAGCATTTGATGAAGCAAAAATCGTCAATTCTCTTTACACTTTGGGGAATTGAAAATGTCGCGAGTCCTGTGCAGCCACAGAACGCAAAGCATCCAATGCTCGTAATGCAGTCGGGGATTCTAACTGATGTCAGCCCAGTACAACCAGCGAAAGCACCGCTGCCAATGCTCGTTACGCTCTTGGGGATAATCGTGTTTTTACACCCACTAATTAAGATGTTACTCTCTGTTTCTATGATTGCGTTGCAGTTATTTCGACTATCGTATTTCGGATTATCTGATGCAACACTAATTGAAGTTAGCCCGGAGCAATTACAGAAGCTATAAGTCTCAACCTTCGTTACTCCCTTGGGAATCGTGATTGATGTAATGCCAGAACATCCCCCGAAAGCAGGTGGCCAAATAAACGTCACACCCTCTGGAATAACAATATCTCCCACAACATCCTTTGAACAAAATTCTAAAATGACGTCATCTCCATTTTCTTTAATCTTAAACCAAGATTCACATTCCTTCTCACTCTGGAGGAATTTAATGTTTTCAGTATTTGCCATAACTCTTTCATTTTTTCTGCAAAGGTATGACGCCGAAATGCAACATGATTGCATATCAACGAAAATTATTCATAGAAACTGTACATTTCTTGAATAATAGCCTTGATTTGCTGACGGAAAAACTCTGGAGACAATACTTCCAGCTGGTTGGCGTGATTCAGAATCTCTTGAATGAAATCGTACGTTGGAGCTATCCTATATTCAAAAATGGTATATACATTATTAGATTCAATCTCATGTTGGCTGTGATGCAGAGGGAGAGAACGCAGGTAATTTGCTTTTACCCCATAGGCCTTCAGACGTATGGTTGTTAGTTCGGCATCGTGGAATACGCCATAATAATCTGTGTAATAATCTTGGGGCGAGAAATCTTTTGGATAGTTGAACATAGATTCCAATACTTCTATGCGCTTGATTCGATCAAGTCCAAAGCGATGAATCTCTTTTTCTTGAGCAACAAAAGCTAACACATACCAACGACGTTTAAATAAACGGATAAAATAGGGGCTGATAGTTAATCCCTGTATGGTATTGCCAAAGAAATCCTCATAATCAATCGATATTTGGTAATTCTCTCGTATCGCTTTTATAATAATTTCAAGGTAGTATCTCCCAGACGGTACATCCTCCAACATTATTCGGTCGCTAATAGTGCGATTATCCATCAAGAGGTTGCTTACTGCAAAGGAATCAAGCAGCCATTGGTTGATGGAGTCTTTCTTCAACACATCTGGATTCTCTATATAATAAAGGTTAGAGCCCCTCTGACACTCTATCACAACTCCAAACTGCATCAGTATCGCATTGCGATGATTATGGAAGGTCCTGAGTTTCAATGGCTGATGCAAATCATTAATATACGCATCGTTCCATCTGCTTGCTATATCCTCAAACGAGATCTTGCCAGCATCATGGATTGTGGTAATCAACCACAAATATTTTGAGAATAGCCTATCTGTCATAACAACTATCGTGATAATACGACATAGTAATTGAAGTTTCTTTGTGTTTAATATTTACAATATCTCTCTTGCAATCCAGGCACAGGCTTTTCTTACACGTTCTGTTGGTTAATCAGATTCACCACCACCTTCGCCATCACGTCCTTCTCCTCAGTCTTGCTCTCTGCAATCATCAGAGTCAAGGCAACGAGGGTATTGTCTCCCAATCGCTTAGAACCGTCTTCACGATAGAGTATGTGATTGTTGTTGAGGAACCAGAGGAAGAGGGTGGCTGCAATGCGTTTATTTCCGTCGCTGAAGGAATGGTTCTTGGTGACAAGGTAGAGCAACATGGCGGCTTTCTTTCTCCTCCACGCTGGGATAGAGTTCCTCACCTCCAAAGGTCTGATAGATCTGTCCTATGCTACTCTTGAACGAATCGTCCTTCTCATTGCCAAACAAGACGGAACCTCCGAATTTATCGCGCAAGCCATTGATAGCCTCCATCGCATTCTCGTATGTAGCATGGAAAGGTTCTTCCTTGGTCGTTTTATCGATAGTCAGTCGCTCGTAATCATAGTTGTCGAGGATATCCAGAGCGTAGGTGTAATTCGTCACCACTTCGAAGAGGGCATTCGTCTCGTCGGTGGAAAGTAGTGGCTGGCTCTGGATGGTGCGTCCAAGCATACCCACCAACTGACGCAGTTCGCCAATCTGCTCTTTTCGGATGCGCTCATTGACAGCATAGCCTTTAACAAGATAGTCCTTGATGATTTTACGAGCCCAAATGCGGAAAGCAGTACCGCGCTTACTCTTCACCCGATAGCCGACAGAGATGATTACATCAAGGTTATAAAGGGCTGTTTCTTGTATCTGCTGTTTCCCTTCAATCGCACCATGTCGAGTGGTATGTGCAAATTTTGCACACACCTCTTCTCTGTTCAACTCACCTTCATTAAAAACATTATTGATGTGGCGAGTTATTACAGTTCTGTCTTTCTGAAAAAGAGCGGCCATCTGGGCTTGCGTCAACCACACCGTCTCGTTCTCCAGACGGACATCAATCTGCGTCTGTCCGTCATCTGTCTGATAGATGATGATCTTGTTCTCTTCCATATCGTTCGTGATTTCGCCCGCAAAGATAACCTTTTTCTTTCACAAAGAGTCTGCAAACCTCAAAAATATGTCATCCATGAACGCCCTTTTCACAGTATCTCCAAGGCTATGGCTGCACACGCCTCTGCATCGGCCAGCGCATGGTGATGGTTCTCTAAACAGTAACCACATTCAGCAGCAACAGTGTGCAGCTGGTGGTTGGGTAGATGGCGGAACTTGCGACGGGAGGCGGCCAGCGTGTCGTAAAACTCATAGTCAGGATAGTCCATCTGATAAACGTGGAAAACTGCTTTCAGACAGCCCTCGTCAAATGGCCTGTTATGAGCAACGAGCGGTAAGCCTTCTATCAGAGGTTCTATCTGCGCCCATACTTTTGGAAAAACTGGTGCCTCGTCAGTATCTTCATGACAGAGACCATGCACCTGCGAACACCAATAGTTATAATAGTTCGGCTCCGGCTGGATGAGCGAGTAGAACGAATCAACTATCTCGCCATTGCGAACAATGACGATTCCTACAGAGCATACGCTGCTACGCTCATTGTTGGCCGTCTCAAAATCTATGGCTGCAAAATCTCGCATACAGTGTACTTTTCCTCTGTCGTTGTCCATGTTTCATGATTTTGCTGCAAAGAAAGGAAGGAGGTATGCCAATCTGTGGCAGAGGTCTGAAAAAAAGCAAATTTACAGGGGAAACCAGACGAAGGCAGCAGCATCCCAGAGGGCGTGGCTGATGACGATGGCGGGAAGCTGCCGAGGCATCAGGCGATAGAGGCCACCCCAGGCGAGGCCGCATACGAGAGCAGCCATGATGAGCATGAAGTTTCCTGAGGGCAGGTGCACGAGGGTGTAGGCTGCAGTGGCGAGGATGTAAGCCCAGTTCTTGGCCTTGCGCGCCGCACGGGCCTTCGGCATCCGGCGATAGCGCCGCATCATATACCACACCAACGACTGCTGCACATAGCCGCGCCAAAAGAGCTCTTCGGCAGGACCGATGATGAAGAGCAGCAACAGCGACAGCAGCCACGGGGCATTGCCTGTCTTCATGCCGTAGATGAGATCGACCTGCGGACGCGCAAAGTCGAACATCCACTGCGACAGCTTATCCCCCACCCAGAACACACACCACAGCAACATGGCAATGACAGCGCCCAGGACTGCAGTGAGGCACCAGTCACGGACACTCATGCGAGGCCAGCGCAGACCACCGAAGAGCCACGCAAGCGCTGTGAGGATGAGCGCAGAAGCGGTCATCGCATACCAGAAATTGAAATACGATGCCGTCCAAGGCGAGAACATTAGGAACCACAACACGGCGGCAACAAGGAGGGAAGAGAGAATACGGGGCACGGGGGAGGGAGGGGTTATGGTTAAGGGTTGAGGGTTTATGGGTGAGGGTTGAGGGTTGAGGGAGGAGGGGTCATAGATAACGGCTGAGGAGGAGGCCGATGATGAGGAGGAGGCTGAAGATGAGCTGCAGTTGGGCGGTCTTCTCATCGAGATTGGCATAGGACTCCTTGCCACCTTGTTTGTAGGCCAGAATCGTGCGGGCGTTCTTGACGGCTACGGGCATGGCCAGGAAGGCGATGCCGAGCCACCAGGGCTCCACACGCGCTATCATCAGCCCCACGAGCCACAGGAAGGGCACCAGGACCTCGGCGGCATAGAGCCATACGCCGAACTGGCGACCTGTGAGCATGGGGAAGGTGGAGATGCCGGCACGACTGTCGGTCTCGATGTCGCGAACGTTGTTGGCATGCAGGATGGCCACCGTGATGAGGCCCACGGGCACAGCCAGCCACAGCACAGGCCAGTGTATAGCGCCGGAGACGATAAACGAGGTTCCCGTCATGGGCAACACTGAGTAGCACAGGATGATGACGAGGTCGCCCAGCGCATGGTATTTCAGATAGGGATAGAGCAGCGACAGAGCGATGCCGGCGATGCCGATGTACAACAGCGGCAGACCCGTGAGGGCCACGAGGGCGAGACCGCCGGCCACGGCGATGATGTTGAGGGTGACGGAGAGTCGCTTGAATTCCTGTGGCGTGAAATCGCCGTTGACGAGCAGCTGCACGCCGAAGGTGTCCTTGGCATCGACACCGCTGCGGTAGTCAGCGATATCGCTCCAGACATTGCCAGCAGCGTGCACGAAGATGATGTTCACGAGCGCCCACAGCGCCAGCCAGCCGTTGAAGGCGGTGCCCTGTGCCCAGCACCACGCAATCGTAACGAGCACGGGCATCGCAGATGCGGGAAACGACCACGGGCGTGTGGCCACCACCCAGTCCTTAAAAGAATGTTTCATATCCTTTGTCTTTGGAATTTCGCGACAAAGGTACACAAAAGTTTTCAGAAACAGCAAGAAATCTGTTCAGAAATGCAGCCCAGTGCCCAAACCAATAACATCGGCGACACTGCGGAGCCCCTTCTATTCGAAGGTGCGCAGGGCGGCTTCCATCTGCCGCATGAGGTTGCGCTTGGGCGAATGGGGCGAGTAGATGAAGCCCTCGGTGACGAGGACGCGGCGGGCGGCAGTATCGATGCGCTCCAGCGCCACGAAGGCACCGCCCAGCGCAGCGCCACGCATCTCCCACAGGCCGTGGACCTCATGAACACTGGCGCCGCCAATCGTGCGCATACGCGACATAATAAGAGGTACGCGCGCGAGGGAGTCATCGTGAGAGGTCACCGTGGCCGTCTGCATCCACTGTCCCGCCTGTGCGCCGGGAATATTGATGCACATGACGCTGTCGCGCATGGCTACATACTGCTCGGAGGTGAGCGGACGGCCGTCCCAGGCATAGCTGTAGAAGACGAAGTTCTGGTCGGCGTCGTTGAGGTTCGTGCCCGTCCACAGGAAATCCTGACCCACCTTGGCGGCGTGCAGGCCATCGGGGACGCAGATGCGGTGGCCAAAGCGCTGCAGGCTGTCGGCCGTCATGCGGCTGTATTTCCTGCGCAGGCGTGCAGCCTCCACCTCCAGCTCACTGTCCACAAACAGGTCTGTCAGGCGCTGACGCTGTTCACCGATGAAGGCGGCCAGCTCCTGTGCGTTGCGCGCCGTGACTTTCACCTCAATCTGCGGGCGTGCCATCACATTGCGCGCCACGCCCATCTCAGGACGCCGGGCATCCGCCTCCACGCTCACTAGCAGGCGGTTGCGCATCGTTCGCCACGCCGTCAGGTTTGCCTCGCCATAGACGACATCTACGCGGAACAGCGGCTCATGCTGATTGAGCACAGGCGTGGAAGCCTTCAGTACCGCCTCCAGCGTGTCCTTGAGCGCGCCTTGATACAGCGCCTGCGGTATAATCAGCGCCACCTCATAGGGCAGTCCGCGCGACGACGGCAACTGCGCCGCCCGTTCGCTTTTCGGCGAGCAGGCCGTCAGCAGCAGCGCTGCCAGCAGTGTCAGGATGATGGACTTACGCATTGATGATATGTACATCGCGCTGTGGGAAGGGGATCTCGATGTGGTGAGCGTTCAGTGCCTCATAAATGATTTCCTTGGCCTCAGCAGCCAGCGTGTACTTCTCCTCGACAAGCACCCAGATGCAGACCGTGAGATCCACGGAGCTGTCGCCGAAATCCGAGAAGAGTACGGAGATGTCACGAGCCGGATCAACGATGTACTCGCCGGCAGCGTTCGTTTCCTGCTGCACAGGCTTCAACGACTCGGTGAGGATAGCGCGAACCTCATGGACATTGGTGCCGTAGGCCACGCCTACGGGCAGCTTCAGCAGCTCGTAGTTGTAGTTGCGTGTCATGTTCTTGAAGTTCTTGCTGAAAAGCGTCTTGTTGAGGAAGGCGATGACACAGCCGTCGTTGGTGATGATCTGCGTGCTTTGGTAGCTGATGCTCTCCACCTTGCCGCGAATGCCGTCGCACTCGATGAAGTCACCCACGCGCAGGCGGCCGGCCATCAGCGAAAGACCGTAGAAAAAGTTCTCGATGAGGTCCTGCATAGCGAAACCGAGACCTGTGGCGAGACCTGCCGTGACGATGGAGATACCGCTCTTAGGCACATTCAGGATCACCAGCGTGATGATGAAGTAGAGGCCCCAAATGATGATGGCAATGACGTTGCGCGCCAGCGTCGTGTTCAGCGACTCGTCGGAACTCGTCTGCAGGCGGAAATAGACATAGAAGCTGCGGATGGCATAGTTCAGATAGCGGAACACAAACCATAGGGCTGCCACCAGACACAGCTTGAAGAGCGACACCTGAATCAGATCCGGCACATTGATGAAGTTCGTGAAGAAGGCTTTATGGCAGATACTGGTCATCTCAAAGATTTCTGCTGCCCAGTAGAAGCTCACGAGAACGGACACCACGGCCAGGATGGGCACGAGGGAGAGCTTCACGAAATCGTAGAACCACGTGGTCGTGATGAACTGTCCGCGGCGCATCCTGCGGAAGATGGGCGCAGCCTGTTCCGTTACATCCTCGTCCTGATCCATCCGCTCGCGCAGCTCCGGACAGAGGCGGCGCAGCATGAAGCGGTTCTCATAGGCCTCCATCAGATCGTAGAAGCACGTGATGGTCATCACGGCTGCCAGCTGGAAGGTCCACCACACCAGAATCTGCACAGCCAGCAGCGTGTAGCCAATCCATGTGGCGATGCAGGAGACGACCATGACGATGGAGGTGAGATGACAGCTGACGACATCAAGCATCGGCAACCCCTCCTTATGACGGCGCACAGCCAGCAGCTGCCACACCGTGAAGGCCAGCAACAGCGGAGGCAGGATGAGGTTGAGGAGACTGTTGGTGATGAGCACGATGCGGAACATGATGACCAGCGAGGCCAGTGTGATCAGCGGCATATAAATCTTCGAGGCGTGAGAGAGCTGCTCGCCCTTCAGGCGGATGTACAGCGACAGGAAGATGACCTCCATCAGCCACGCCATCGTGATAATCAACGAGGTGCTCATCTGAATGAAGTTCCTGTCCACCAGCGAGCGCACAATCATCACGATGATGGCGAAGAGCGCCACGCCGATGACATTGGTGAGCATCTGCCGCTTCTGACGGAAGTTCTCGCCGCGCCAGCGACGCGGCAGCAGCCAGCGCAGCACGATATACGTGAGGCCCATTGACAGCGTGAGGTAGAAGATGACGAAGATGCTGATGAACAGCACAGGCACCCCGCGCCACTCTGAGTAGTTGTGCTCATGGTCGCGGAAGGGCGCATATTTCTTCGATGCCGACTGCTTCGCCAAATGCATGTACATCGGGAAGTTCGAGAGGATGCTGAAATAGTTGGAGCCGCCATTCTTGAAGATATTGTCCTGCAGCAGCCTGTAGCGCGACTGCGCAAAGGCATTCAGCTGGGCCACCTTCTCCTTGACGCTGGCGTAGTAGGAGCTCTCCGCCTCCATCGTCTCCAGGAACTTCAGCATATTCTCGCGCAACGTCTCGGCATACTTCAGACACTCGCGGCGGTCCTCCAGCTGCTGGCCCGAGAGGTAGAGAGGCTCGTGCGGCTCATCGTCGCCCATAGCCTCGCCCAGCGGACGGTGAGGCATCGCGCTGACGGCATCAGGGTCGATATCCCCCATCGTGGACTCCAGCGAGTCGATGGCATTCAGCACCTTGACATCGTTCTCCGTGAGCGCATCCTCATTGCCGTTCTCCACAGGGGGCATACTCTTCAGCGCCACGATGAGCGAGTCGTAGCGCTCAATCTCGTTGCGCATACGCTGCATCATCTTGTCGTAGGGCAGCTTGCCGCTGCGCTGGTTGTCCAGCTGGCGATAGAGGTTCACGGCCTGCTGGCAGGCATAAGCCATGTCAAACGTGTTGTCCATAGACTGTGAGTAGAGCATCAGCCCTATCTGCTCACACTGGTTCATGAACCACACCAACTGCTGGTGCTGCGCAGCACCCTGCTGCTCGTAGCGCGCCATGAACATCTGCTGTTTCTGATAGTCGGCAGCCAGCTCCTCGCGCAGCACGCCCAGCGTGCGGGCCAGGTCGCGCTCCTTCAACACAGCCTGAGCTGGCACCACGGTCAGCACACACACCACGACGACAACGGCTCTGAGGAAGAGCCCGTGTAAGCGTTGTCCAATTGTTACTTCCATGAGCGTAGCGAATTAACTTCTTATTTACTTCTTGTTATGTTCCTATTAACCTCTTGTTTTTTTACTCCCCCCCATTACATCCCCCCTCTTGAAAAACAAACCCCTGCAACTCTGAAAATTGCAGGGATTTCTTCTTTGGGTGACTAGTGGGACTCGAACCCACGACATTCAGAACCACAATCTGACGCTCTAACCAACTGAACTATAGTCACCATGTTGGAAAACGCTCCAGCCTCATCGGCTTTTGCGGGTGCAAAGGTAGCGCTTTCCCACGAAACCACCAAACTTTCGCCCCACTTTTTTCATTTTCACCCCCTCCCGCCCCACTTTTTCTAGTTTGTCAATTCTCAGTCATCTATAAGTAAAACGTAGCGTGTTTAGGCGTAGTACTCTTTCTTGCCAGCGGCGAGGGTGTTCTGCATGAGCATGCAGATGGTCATGGGGCCTACGCCGCCGGGGACGGGGGTAATGAGGCTGGCCTTGGGGGCTACGGCATCGAAATCGACATCGCCCTGCAGGCGGTAGCCAGTCTTGCGCGTGGCGTCGGGCATGCGGGTGGTGCCTACGTCGATGACCACCACGCCAGGCTTCACCATATCGCCCTTGAGGAAGGCGGGCTGTCCGATGGCAGCGATGATGATGTCGGCCTGCAGGCACTCCTCCTTCAGGGTCTTCGAGCGCGAGTGGCACACGGTAACGGTGGCATCAACACCCTTCTGCATCATCAGTTGCGACATGGGTTTGCCCACGATGTTGGAGCGACCCAAGATGACGCATTTCTTGCCTGCCGTCTCCACATTGTAGCGGCGCAGCAGTTCAAGAATGCCCTTGGGGGTGGCGCTGATGAAGGCGGGCAGACCGATGGCCACGCGGCCCACGTTG
>ONCQ01000037.1 GCA_900316355.1 uncultured Prevotellaceae bacterium
GTAAAGGTACAAAAAAATCTGCACATAGCCAAATAATATACTGACTATGTGCAGACTGTATTGTTAAAAATTACCTAACGGGACTTTTTCAGTGCCCTCGCCATCGGCGGGGCTATTTTTATTATAGGTTGGCGAGTGTTTCGCGTATAGACGTTATCTTCTGCTGAGCATCAGCCTGCTTCTTGCGTTCCATCTCCACGACGGCCGCAGGTGCGTTTTGCACGAAACGCTCATTGCTGAGTTTCTTCTCTACGCTGACGAGGAAGCCTTCAAGGCGCTGCAGTTCTCCCTCGAGTTTCTTACGCTCGGCATCGAGGTCAATGAGGTTGCCGAGGGGAACGGCAAACTCCGTAGTGCCGACGAGGAAGGAGGCGCTACCGCTGCTCTTCTCGCTGACGACATTGACGGCAGAGAGGTTGGCCATCTTCATCATGGGAGCATCGAAAGCAGCAAACGGGTTGGCATTGAGTACTTCCAGCGCGAGTGCTTCACGTGGTGCGATATTCTTCTGGCTGCGCACGGCACGGATTGCTGTGACCACTTCCTTGACGGCTTCAAAGTCAGCGCACAGCTTGCGGTCGGCTTCCGTGGCAGCGGGCAGATGAAGCTCAGCACGCATAATGCTCTCACCAGCCTTGCGGGTGTAGAGGGCCTGCCACAGCTCCTCGGTGATGAAGGGCATGAAGGGATGCAGCATCTTCAGTAGCACCTCGAAGAACTGGAGCGTGGCTTCGTAGGTAGTGCGGTCCACGGGCTGCGGCTTGCCATCCACGTATGCGGGCTTCACCATTTCAAGGTACCAGCTGGAGAACTCGTCCCAAAAGAGCTTATAGACGGTCATCAGGGCTTCGGAGAGGCGATACTTGCTGAAGTCGTCGGCGAGTTCCTCTGCGGCGAGGCGCAACTTGGCCTCGAAGCACTGTGTAGCAAGGGCACCGGCCCCCCCTACGGCCCCCGAGGGGGCTTCTATAGTGTTGGCAGCGGACTTGGCATCCGTGTCCCCCTCGGGGGACGACAGGGGGGCCGCCACTTCCCATCCCTTCACCAGTCGGAAGGCGTTCCAAATCTTGTTGTTGAAGTTACGACCCTGCTCGCACAAGCTCTCATCGAAGAGGATGTCGTTGCCGGCAGGGGCACTGAGCATCATACCCATGCGCACGCCGTCGGCACCAAAGCGTTCGATGAGGTCGAGGGGATCGGGGCTGTTGCCGAGACTCTTGGACATCTTGCGGCCGAGCTTATCACGCACGATACCAGTGAAATAGACGTGTTTGAACGGCATCTCGCCTTCGTACTCGTAGCCGGCCATAATCATGCGGGCCACCCAGAAGAAGATGATGTCCGGACCTGTCACCAGGTCGGCAGTGGGGTAGTAGTACTTGATCTCCTCGTTGCCGGGGTTACGGATGCCGTCGAAGAGGCTGATGGGCCACAGCCAGCTGGAGAACCAGGTGTCGAGGGCATCCTCATCCTGTTTCAAATCGCTCAACTGGAGGCCATTGTTGCCGCTTTTCTCGCGGGCAAGCTGCAGGGCCTCCTGTTCATTCTCGGCGACAACGAAGCCGCCAGAAGGAAGATACCAAGCCGGGATGCGGTGCCCCCACCACAGCTGACGCGAGATGCACCAGTCCTTGATGTTCTCAAGCCAGTGGCGATAGGTGTTCTTGTACTTGGTAGGATAGAACTGGATGTCATCGTTCATCACAGGGTCGAGGGCGATGTCAGCCATGTGCTGCATCTTCAGGAACCACTGCATGGAAAGCTTCGGCTCGATGGGCACACCTGTGCGCTCCGAACAACCAATCTTGTTGTCGTAGTCCTCAATCTTCTCCATGAGGCCGGCGGCGGTCATGTCCTCGGCAATCTGCTTGCGGCAGGCGAAGCGCTCCATACCGACATACTTCTCTAATCCGATGACGAAATCAGCGGACACGCTCACCTCAGCCAGCGACTTCTGCTGGGCCGTGGCGATGCGGTCGCTGAGGGTGGCATCGTCGTTGAAGATGTCGATGGCTTCGAGGTTGTATTTCTCGCCGAGCATATAGTCGTTGACATCGTGGGCAGGGGTGACCTTCAGACAGCCTGTACCGAACTCGATATCTACATATTCGTCCTCGATGATAGGGATGACGCGGCCCACGACGGGCACAATCACCTTCTTGCCCTTCAACCACTGGTTCTTCGGGTCGTTGGGGTTGATGCACATGGCTACGTCGCCCATGATGGTCTCGGGACGGGTGGTAGCAACGACTGCGTAATAGCCGCGCTCGTCCTTGTGGACAATGTTGCCTTCCCCGGCGACGAAATCGCCGGGCACACTGTTGGCCAGGTAGTATTTCATATAATATAGCTTCGTGTGCTCCTCCTTATAGACCACTTCCTCGTCGGAGAGGGCCGTGAGGGCTTTGGGGTCCCAGTTGACCATGCGCACGCCGCGATAGATGAGGCCTTTGCGATAGAGATCCACAAAGACCTTGATGACACTCTCGCTGCGAATCTCATCCATGGTGAAACCTGTGCGGTCCCAGTCGCAGGAGCAACCAAGCTTGCGCAGCTGCTTGAGGATGATGCCTCCGTGTTCTTCGGTCCATGCCCAAGCGTGCTTCAAGAACTCCTCTCGGGTGAGGTCTGTTTTCTTGATGCCCTGCTCAGCTAAACGGTTCACGACCTTAGCCTCTGTAGCGATGCTGGCGTGGTCTGTGCCGGGAACCCAGCAGGCATTTTTCCCTTCCATACGTGCGTGGCGTACGAGTATGTCCTGAATGGTTTCATTCAATACATGTCCCATGTGCAGTACACCCGTTACATTTGGGGGCGGAATGACTACGGTATAGGGCTCACGGCCATCCGGCTTGGAGCTGAACAGCTTATTGTCTAACCAATACTGGTACCATTTCCCTTCAACTTCAGAGGGTGAATACTTGCTACTTATTTCCATATTATTATTCTTGTTTTTTTGCTTCTTCCCATATCTTATCCATCTCTTCAAGAGTCATCTTGGTGAGCGGTTTGCCGATGCGGATGCTGTGCTCCTCGAGATAGGTGAATCGGCGGATGAATTTGCGGTTGGTGAGCTCAAGTGCCGTATCTGGGTTGAGCTTGTAGAGGCGTGCTGCGTTGATGACCGAGAAAATGAAGTCGCCCAGCTCCTGGGTGCTCTTTTCTTTGTCTTCGCGGTTGAGCTCTGCCTCCAGCTCACCGAGTTCTTCGCGCACTTTATCCCACACTTGTTCACGCTTGTCCCAGTCGAAGCCTACGCCACGGGCTTTGTCCTGAATGCGGTAGGCTTTGATGAGTGAGGGCAGGGCATCAGGCACACCGCTGAGTACGCGCTTATTGCCATCTTTTTCCTTCACTTTCAGTTGTTCCCAGTTCTGAAGCACCTGGTCAACAGTCAACTCGCCCTTTTCGATGCGCTCAGCTTCGGGACCAAAGACGTGCGGATGCCGATAAATCAATTTATCACAAAGCTTGTCGCAAACATCGGCGATATCAAAGTCGTTAGTTTCGCTGCCTATCTTGGCATAAAAAACGATGTGGAGCAGGACATCCCCCAACTCCTTGCAGATGTCTGCCTTGTCATTCTTGATGATGGCATCTGCCAGCTCATAGGTTTCCTCAATAGTGTTGGGGCGCAGACTCTCGTTGGTCTGCTTGCGATCCCATGGGCACTTCTCTCGGAGCTCATCCATGACATCGAGCAAACGTCCGAAAGCCGCTAATTTTTCTTCTCGTGTGTGCATACGCGTGCGAATTTGGCCGCAAAGGTACAAAATTCTATTGTAACGCGCGCACGAAGAGAGACTAAAAGCAGCGTGCGAGGGTCATTTTGTTATCGTTAAGGGGAGCGGAAAGAGTGCTTAGGCCTTCTCAATGAGGCAGACAGCATAGGCAGAGATTCCTTCTTGTCTGCCTGTGAATCCCAATTTCTCGGTGGTCGTGGCTTTGATGCTGACAACATCTGAATCAACGCCCATCACCTCGGCGAGGCAAGCTTGCATGGCTGGGATGTGGGGATTGAGTTTGGGGCGCTCTGCACACACGGTGGCATCAATATTGCCTACGCGGAATCCTTTAGTGGCTATCAGTGCTATGGTCTTGCGTAGCAGAATCTTGCTGTCGATGCCATCCGTCTCAGCGGCGGTGTCGGGGAAGTGATAGCCGATATCACGCAAGTTCGCAGCACCAAGGAGCGCATCGCAGATGGCATGGATGAGAACATCGGCATCTGAATGGCCGAGGAGTCCGAGGGAATGGTCAATCTTGATGCCGCCAAGCCATAGCTCGCGACCCTCTACAAGTTGGTGAACATCATAGCCGAAACCAATGCGCATGTTTTTAGCTTAGAGTTGAAGGTTTAAAGTTGAAAGTTAGCGACGTCTTCTGCCGAAGAGATCCTTGATGCCATCGACATCGAAGGCGAGGGTGAAGCGCATGGTCTGGTCGAGAGGGTTGGATTGAGCGGTGGAGAATACATAAGCCGCATCAATGGAGAATACACTCATCTTGAAGCCCGCACCTGCTGTGATATACTTACGATTACCCTTGTTGGCTGCTTCATCGTGGTAACCCACACGTACGAAGAAACGGTCGTTGTAGCTGTATTCAGCACCTACAGACCATTGTATCTCCTGCATCTCTTCCTTGAAGCCGTTGGGGGCATCGTGAAAACTCTTGAAGATACCGGCAATGGGCGACACATCGTAGTACTCACGTTGCACACGATCAGTGTAGTCATTGTCGCTCTCATCAGCTTCCTTCTTTGGATATGTTGGCACCAGCATCTTGTTGGCATCAGCAGCGATGGACAATCGGTTATACTCGTCGAAAGGGATGGTGAAGTTCAGGCCCAGACGTAGGTTCGTCGGGATAAACTCAGAGTTGTCATCACCGCCATAGCTGATTTTGGAACCGATGTTGCTGATGTTCAGACCAAATGCCCATTGGCACTCGCGATTGCCCAGCATGAAGTAGTTATTGTAGTACAATGCAATGTCGGCAGCAAAAGCCTTACCGGCAGAGCTCTCAGCGGTATAGTCGTAGGTGATGTCCGAGTAGATGAAGCGCATGGCAACGGCCATCGAAAAATAATCTGAAAGCATACGCGAATAGGCGGCATCAACGGCGAGCTCATAAGGCTTGATGGTCATGCCCTCTATGGCCGAACCGGCTTCATTGTCCCACAGCGACACTTCGCCCAAAGAGAAATATCGGAGCGAAGCGCTGATGGAATTATAATCGCCAATGCGATAGTAGCCTGCCACATGAGCCAAGTTGATATCGCTCACTAATTTACGCAGCCAGGGCGTATAGCTCAAGGCCACACCGGCGCGGCTCACGCAGAAGGGGTATTTGGCAGGGTTCCAGTATTGTGAGTTGACATCCGCCTCAGTAGCGGCACCCACATCACCCATACCGCCGCCACGTGCATCTGGAGCAATGGCCATGGAGGTGACACTGGTTGTCACAGGGTTGAACATATTCTCCTTATCCTGAGCTGCGGCAGGGATTGCAGAGGCCCAGACAAGGAGAGGAAGGAGATATGAGAAGATTCTTTTCATGCGTTTACGGGGTTTCCGAGAAACTGTTACCTTCTATATAACGAAAGGAATCGTCTTTTATTGCCTACGGTTGACAATCAGTTTCTGCGAAGCGGTCGCTTCCTCGCTGTTATCGCACTTTACGCGGGCACGGTAGAGATATATGCCGCTGCCCAAGGGGAAACCGCTGCCTGTGGTGAGATTCCACGGTATGGCATAGAAACCAGTGTCGTTGCTGCCTGTTTCGGCGTGGCTCCATAGCAGGCGACCCGTAAAGTCAAAGACCTCAACAGTAAATTCGCAGACACTGCCCGGACGGTCGTAGGAAACAAGGAACTGCGTCTGCGAGCGAGCTGGGTTGTTAGCTGCGTAAATCTTCAGGATGTTCAGGGGCAGCTCTGGGTCAACCACGAAGTTCAATGTAGTGGAGTTGGGGTTGTTCAGTAGATCCCAGGCGCGGAATACCAATTGATGTTCGCCAGCTTCCAAACGCGGGATGGAGAAGGCTACGTGCCCATGGGTGTAGTCTCCGAACTCACCGCTAAAGTAATCATTGAGCGTATAGGTGGTTATCGGGTTGCCATCGATGATGAGTTCCAAATCGTGACCGAGTCCATTGCCTGCAGCGCTGATGCCATTTTCATCCGAAATGTTAGCCACGAAATAAGGTGTGGCACCTACAGTCTGGCCATCAGTGAAGGAGTCATCGTTCAGGTAGGCAAAGATGACGGGGCCTTTGCCATCCGTGATGCCAGGCTCTGTGCCACCGAGCTCGAAGTCGTGGCTGTAGCCGTTAGCTTCATAGCGGCAGTCAATGGTGTTGGCATAGAGCAAAAGACGGCCCTCCTTGTTGGAATACCGTATGTCAATGGGGACAGGACAAACCAGATCAAAGCGTCCGTTACGTACGCTGTCCTGACCATTGTAGAGAATCTTGTCGTAGGCTCTATAGGTGAAAACAGTGTCCGACTTGGTATTATTGCGGCATGCGACGGTGCTCTCACTATCGTAGAGACGTGCTGTGAGGATGCCCTTGAAATCATGGATGGTCTCGCCGTTGTTACGCTCTATATGTCCGGAGAAGCGCGCTTTGCCTCCTGCATGCAGCATGAAGTCTTCCGGAAGGTCAACCACCGGCGTCCCGTTGATGGCATCAAGCACCACACGGTTACTGGGATTGCCGAAGGTGAGGGCCGGGTCGCCTAACAAGGCATAGTGCAGCTTGTTTTCGCTCGAAGGGCTATTCATCTTACTGATGCGCACGGCATCGCCCACACGATGGGGGCGTCCTGAGGCATCAGCTGCAAAGAGCGCTTTGCTGAAGGCAACGTTCAGGGGTTCGTTGGACTGTGCGAAAACCGTGCGTGCAGTACCATAAAACGCTACGGCAGCACCGTTGGGATTGAGGATGGCCGTCTCGCCGATATTGTTTATCTGGCTGTCAAAGGGCATGACATCGCAGGCGGCTGTCACCCACAGAGGAGCGCGCGGAGACTTGTACCCTGCGAAATCCTCAATGCGGAGTACCATCTCATGAGACAGGCAGTAGGTGGCTGCATGACCAGTGTAATTCATCATCAGAGCTCCCTCTTCCATCTGCTGCTGGATGAGTCTTCCGATGGCGGGATAGCGGTTGCCACTGGCTGATGTCACGACAGGAAAAGCATCCCAGATGACCTTGCGCACTTCCAATTCAGGATGGTTATTCTGAATGGTATTAGCCACATTGTCAGCCATTCTCAGATGTTGGTTGTTGTCGCCGTCATCACCCATCACACAGACGACATTGCGCCAAGCACCGATGTTCTCTCCGCGAATATGGCGGATGGTTTTATCAACTAGGGCTTTGGCCTCAGACAGTGACCGTACGGGGAAACGCCCCACTCCCACATCTGTTTTATCGTATGTCAGCGTTCTGCCTTCACCGTCATCAAGCAGACCGAAGTACTCCTCCATGACGTAGCATTGGGTGTCACTTGTAGAGTTCTCACTCTCAAAACAGAGCAGGAAGTTGTTAGGATCTAACTTGCTCCATGCAGAGGTTAGCATACGGTTATCCCAGGCACAGTCGCCAAAGAGCAATAAATAGCGCGGACGGTCGCTGTCGGTCGTAGCGCGATCGTAAAGCATCTTGAGGAAACGACGGTAGGCCGTGGCATCTGGCGTGCCACTGGAGAATTCGTTGTAAATCATGTCGGCACGGAATACACCCACACGAAGTCCATCCACCTCTCGGTGTACAGCTGCCAAGCGTTCTGCCTCTGCATCAAAGATACCGCTGGCGGGGGTGATGATGACCATATCCATAGCCTCTACGGCATGAAGGTTCTGGTTGCCAATCTCGCCGACGATTATGGGCTGAGGGAAGGTCTCGTATGCATTCACATTGAAGGCAACATAGCTGTGAGCCGTTCCGTCGCCATCCACTACCGCACGATAGCAGGGCGCACCGTTGACCGTCGTGGCTGTGCCGGTAATGGCTGTTGCAGGCTTTCCACGCTCGGGCAGACGCCATAGTTGCGGTTGCTGACCTGTTGCGTAGGAGATTTCGAAAGCTTGTGTGTTGTCAAGTGTCTGGGTGAACCGTATCTGTTGTACACCGCCATCCAGAACCATGGCTCCGGTGTAATTCAGCGTCAGGAAGTTGAGGCGGGCGTGATGGCCTTTGGTGCTGGTGATATTGATGATATTGGACGCTGCAGGGGCGTTCACTGTATAGGTTTTTTCCACGACAGTAGCGGACGAGTAGTCTGGTAGTGCCGACAGGGAGAAGGTGCCCAGCGCGTTGTTGTTGAAGCGAATCGTCGCCTGTGTAACGCTGGCTTCAGCCGCGGAGAAGCTCACCGCCAGACGTCCTTGGACTCCGGCGTTGCGATAGGGTAGGGTCAGCGTGTAGTTGTGGCTGTTTCCGTTGGCATAGTCATAGTTCTCGAACAGTTGACGTCCGCCGTGGTACCACGCATAGCCTTGAGGGTGGTAGGAAACGTAGGCATCAAAAGTAGAGATTGCATCTGCTGGTGTTGCAGAAGAACCTGTTGAGGGGAAGGCACCCACTGGCGAACCGGCCTCTGTCACAAAGTAGTAAGCTGCACGGGCATAGTGGTTTGGAATATGGCGTCCGCCACGGAAGGTGTCCAAACCATTGGCATAGAAAAGGTAACCGTCGGCAACCGGCCATAGGGAGACCTCCTCCAAATCATCAAAATCGGTGTCGGCATCGATGACCTCCTTCTGCAGATGGCCGCCGTAGCCATAGACGCGTATGTTGGCGGGATTGCCAAAGCCCATCTCGCTGATGGCTGCATGTGTCAAGTGATAAATACCATCGCTCTCCACGCTGATTTTCACCCAACGACCTTGTGCCAGCACACTCTGTGAAGCCCATCTGTTTGTCGCTGATGGACTTTTTGCCATGAGCTTGCGGGCCTTGGCAGGCTTCATGAAAGGCGCAATCTCCACTTTTCCGCTTAGGAGTTTGTAGAACCTATTGCCATGGTGAACAATGGGCACAAAACTGATGTCCAGGAGCCCCTCTCCGCGGCTGATGCCTACGTGGCTGCAGATGACAAGCGTGTCGGCGATGAGCTCTGTGCTGCCAGGGATGGCGAGCAGTCGCTCCGTCTCGCTCTTCGTGAGTGCGGCCCATTCAGGATAACGCACGGAGACCGTGTAGTCGAATAGCCTGTAATCTGTTTCCAAAGGCACCACCTCATGATAAGTCGGTACAACGCTGTCAATGCGCAACTTCTCCCAGTCGAACTGGGTGAAGTCCTGCGCCGTGGCGTAGAGCGGGAGGAAAAGGAAAAGAAGATATCTTAGGACTTTGAACATTTGAAGAGGGTTATTTGACGTTGAATTCCAGCACTTTCTCATCTTCGAGCCATCCTTCTAAATGGTCATCGATGTGCACGGGGCCCACGCCCGCCGGTGTGCCGGTATAGAGGAGGTCGCCTGTCTTGAGGGTGAAGAACTGGCTGATGTAGCTCACCAACTCGTCCACTGGGTGCAGCATATCTGCTGTGTGGCCTGTCTGCACCGTTTGCCCGTTGATGTCGAGGTGGAAGTGCAGGTCCTGCACCTGACGTTCGATTCCTGAGAGCGGAACGAAGCGCCCAATGACTGCAGAGCCATCGAAGCCTTTGCAGATTTCCCAAGGGTGTCCTTGTGCACGGAGACGTTGTTGCAGGTCGCGTGCTGTGAAGTCGATACCCACTGTGACAGCATCGTAGTAGCGATGTGCAAAGCGGGGCGAGATGCTACGTCCGAGACGGCAGATGCGCACCACCAACTCCGTTTCATATTCACAGCGCTCTGTGAAATCCGGAATGAAGAATGGCTTGCCGCCACTGAGCAGCGCAGAGTCTGCCTTCGTGAAGATGACGGGCGCTGCAGGCGTTGTCGCGCGCGCATCCTCTTTTTGATATAACGTTTCGCCGAGCTCTTTATTGTGCGCGGCATAGTTCATTCCTACAGCGAAAATCTTCATACGTGGGCTATTCTTTGTCCTTTAGACGAAAAAGAGGAGCCTGCATGGGCTCCTCTTGTAGCGGAAGGAGAGGGATTCGAACCCCCGGTGCCTTGCGGCACGGCGGTTTTCAAGACCGCTGTAATCGACCACTCTACCATCCTTCCGAATGTGGGATGCGTCTCGCGTATCGAGAACACACCACCGCTCTCTTGCGGTTTGCGGGGGCAAAGGTAAGGAAAAAGTTTCAAGTTTCAGGTTTCAAGTTGAAAGTTTTTTCGTTTTCACCTTAATTTTTTGATATTCCCCGCCACGGACCTTCATCAGGAAGGGGTGCTTCGACGTATATCTCCTCATGGCTCACGGGGTGTTCGAAGCGGATGCTGCGAGCATGAAGGCTGATACTGCCATCGGGGTTGCTGCGTGGTGCACCGTATTTAAGATCACCACGAATAGGACAGCCAATGGCAGCCAGCTGGCAGCGGATTTGATGATGACGACCAGTGTGCAGATGTATCTCAAGGAGCGTATATCGATCTGTGTGACCTATAATCTTGTAATCGAGGACAGCTTTCTTGGCGTTTGCTCGCTCATGGTCATAGGCATAACTTTTATTCTGCTTCTCGTTGCGCACAAGATAATGCGTTAGCGTAGCCTCCGGCTCACGCGGTGTGTTCTGCACAAGTGCCCAATAGGTCTTCTGAACAGCTTGCGTGCGGAACATCTCATTGAGGCGTGCCAAGGCTTTGCTCGTGCGGGCAAACAGCACAACTCCACTAACGGGGCGATCTAAACGATGTACGACGCCGAGGAACACGGCGCCGGGCTTCGCGTATTTCTCCTTGATATACGCTTTCACCGTCTCGGAGAGTGGAGTGTCGCCAGTCTTGTCGCCCTGCACGATTTCACCCGCACTCTTCGAGACGATGATAATATGGTTATCTTCGTATAGTGGAATCACCTTTGCAAACTACTCCCCTCCCTGCTTAGGGAGGGGTCGGGGAAGAGTCCTACATGTTCATGCCGCCGTCAACCTGAATGACTTGTCCGCTGACATAGCTTGACAAGTCTGAGGCGAGGAATGTCGCACAATTGGCAATGTCCTCCACGGTACCGCCGCGACGGAGAGGAATCTTGTTGCACCATTCCTTGCGCACCTCATCGGGCAGTGCCTGAGTCATGGCGGTGTCAATGAAACCGGGAGCAATGGCATTGGCGCGGATGCCCTTGGGACCCATCTCCTGGGCGATGCTCTTGGCCAATGCTATCATACCAGCCTTGGAGGCGCTGTAGTTGGCCTGTCCTGCATTGCCGTGAACGCCCACGACGCTGGCCATGTTGATGATGGAGCCGCCGCGTTGGCGCATCATGATGGGTACTACTGCGTGGATGAAGTTGAATGCCGACTTCAGATTCACTGCAATTACAGCATCCCACTGCTGCTCGGTCATGCGCAGCATCAGACCGTCCTTAGTGATGCCGGCGTTGTTCACGAGAATATCAATACTTCCGAAGTCAGCCTTCACCTGCTGCACCACGGCTTCGCTCTCGGCGAAGTCGGCAGCGTTGCTGGCATAACTCTTGGCTTTCACGCCAAGGGCTGCAATCTCGGCCTCTGTTTCCTCGTTCACAGCGAGGTCGGTGAATGCAATGTTGGCGCCTTCAGCGGCGAACTTCAGGGCAATGGCCTTGCCAATGCCTCGTGCGGCACCTGTTATGAGTGCCGTTTTTCCTGTTAAAAGTCCCATCTTATATTTTCAATTTGACAATTTACTATGTTAATTCTTCGACATGTCGATATGTCGTTCTTTCGATATTCAGTTCTTTCGAGAATCTTTCAATCTCTCAATGATTTATTTTTCATTTTTCCTTCATCCCCAAGGCTCTACGTAGGATCTTAGTGACCATAGGGCGTGTGACCTCAATATTCATGCCCACCCCCAGTCGCCCGTAGATGTATGGCACCTCAAGGCCTTTGGCAGTTGCCTGAATGATGTCGGTATAGAACACTACATCATCAATATCGAAAACGCCGGCTTGACGTCCTTCTTCCAAAGTCTTGGCGAAGATGTCGTGCTCTTTTTTGTCGTACTTCTTGCGTACACTCCCTACCTTCCAAATATTGCGGAAGAAAGCAGACCGCAGGTTGCCGTTGCGCTCTACGGCTTCCTTCATCAGACTTAGATGTGCGAATAGCATTTCCACGAGTTTCTCCAATGGTGGCATCTGACGGCGGGCGACAGCCAGGAACATCGAGGAAATACGCATGAGTTCGGCATCGATGACAGCAGAATACACTTCTTCTTTGTTCTTAAAATAGGTGTACAGCGTGCGACGTCCTTTCCCCGATGACTCGGCGATATCGTTCATCGTGGTGTTGTCAAAGCCATTCTTAGCAAATAGCTGGCGAGCCACATCGACCAGCAGTTGGCGCGTTTTCAGTTGTGGCATAATTTCTGGTTCATTAAGCAGTGCAAAAGTAACTGATTTGTGTGATTCATGCAAGAAAACGACGGTTTCTTTTTGCACACGTGAGCAAAAAAGGCTTCATAGCGCATTTTTTTCGTCTATTCTCTTGGCTATTTCGCAGAAAAGGCGTACCTTTGCACCCGCAAACGACAGAAATGTCTGTTGGAATATCGCGGAGTGGAGCAGTTGGTAGCTCGCCAGGCTCATAACCTGGAGGTCGCTCGTTCGAGTCGAGCCTCCGCAACATAGGAAAAGAGAAGGGGATGTGCAATCGCACATCCCCTTCTCTTTTCCTATTGTTTGATTCGCTTACTCAGCACGGAGTGTAAAGCGCTTGAAGGCAGTCACGGTGAGAGCCTTGTCCACGCTCTGGAGATACTGAGCCACGGTCATGTTCTTGTCCCAGATGAACTCCTGCTCCAGCAGGCAGTTCTCCTTGAAGAACTTCTTCAGGCGACCCTGAGCGATGTTCTGAATCATCTGCTCGGGCAGGTTGGCAGCCTTCTCAGCAGCCACCTTCTCCTTGATCTCGCGAACCATCTGAGCCTGCTCGGGTGTAATCCAGCCCTTTGCCATGTTGCTCTCGATGTGGTCCTCGCTGTCAACGTGTGCGGGGTTCACGCCAGCCTTGCGGATAGCGGCCTCCACAGCCTTGGCAATCTGCTCTTCCTTGGTCTTCTCGACAGCCACACGCAGCTCGCTGTCAATAGTCTCCTGAGGAACAGAGGCAGCGTCCACAGCCACGGGGCTTGCGCTGGCCACCTGCATGGCAACATTCTTGCCAACGGTAGCGTCCTCCACGCACTTGTTCAGAGCAACCATGGTGCAGAGGGTGTTCTTGTTCTGGTGGTTGTAGGCAGCGATGCACTCGCCCTCAACGACGCTGTAGCCGTCGAGCTCCATCTTCTCACCAGTGATACCGCTGCGATCCACGACAGCCTCAGCCACGGTGGTGCCGTTCAGGGGCAGAGCCTTCACCTCGTCGAGGGTCTTGCAGCGAGCAGCCACAGCAGCATCCAGGATGTCCTGTGTCAGCTTCACGAAGTCGGCGTTGTTAGCCACGAAGTCAGTCTCGCACTTCAAGGCGATGATAGCAGCGAAGTTGCCGTCCACCTTCACGAGTACGCAACCCTCAGAAGCCTCGCGGTCGCTGCGCTTGGCAGCCACAGCCTGACCCTTCTTGCGGATGATTTCGATGGCGGGCTCGATTTCGCCGTTGCTCTCCTCGAGAGCCTTCTTGCAGTCAGCCAGACCTGCACCGGTCATCTCGCGCAGTTTCTGGATATCTTTGATTGATACAGCCATTTGTTAGATGCGGGGTTCGCCCGCAGTTTAAAGTTTAATGTTTAAAGTTTAATGTAGTTTGATTTAAAGTCTAAAGTCTAAAGGTCATGAGAACATCACCTATTGGTTGTATCCTCATACAACTTTAAACCTTAAACTTTAAACTAAATTACTCCTCCACGGGAGCCTCTTCAGCCTCAGCCTCGGGAGCTTCCTCGGCTTCTGCTTCTTCCTCCTCTACGCGAGCACTCTGCTTGGCAGCCTTCTTGCCCTTCTCGCCCTTCTCGACAGCGGCCTCAGCGTCGATGCGCTCAGCCTTGCGCTCTTCGAGACCTTCAGCGATGGCAGCTACGCAGGCATCGAGGATAACCTCAACGCTCTTGCTGGCGTCGTCGTTGGCGGGAATCACGAAGTCAACGTTGTCGGGGTTGGAGTTGGTGTCCACGATACCGAACACGGGGATGCCCAGGCGGTTAGCCTCGCGAACAGCAATCTGCTCCTTGAGGACGTCAACCACGAAGAGTGCTGCGGGCAGACGGGTGAGGTCTGCAACGCTGCCCAGGTTCTTCTCCAGCTTAGCGCGCTGACGGCTAATCTGCAGAATCTCACGCTTGGAGAGATTTGCGAAGGTGCCGTCGGCCGTGAGCTTGTCGATGTTAGCCATCTTCTTCACAGCCTTGCGGATGGTGGCGAAGTTGGTGAGCATGCCACCGGGCCAGCGCTCGATGACGTAGGGCATGTTGATGGCCGTTGCCTTCTCGGCAATGACCGACTTGGCCTGTTTCTTAGTAGCAACGAAGAGGATCTTACGGCCGCTCTTGGCGATATTCTTCAGCGCCTCAGCAGCCTCGTCAACCTTCACCACAGTCTTGTGGAGGTCGATGATATGAATGCCATTCTTCTCCATGAAGATGTACGGAGCCATGGCGGGGTTCCACTTACGCTTGAGGTGGCCGAAGTGGCAACCTGCTTCAAGTAGTGTGTCGAAATTTGTTCTTGACATAATTGTTTTTTTAGTTGGTTTACTTTCTTTTTTGTTGTTTCTCAACCAACCTTACGGTAGTCCACGGGGAATCCGTAAGGTTTAGATACTAAACGCAATTTATGCAGCCCAGCAAACTGGAGCCGATATATTAACGTTTGCTGAACTGGAAGCGACGACGTGCCTTGGGCTGTCCGGGCTTCTTACGCTCAACCTCACGGGAGTCGCGGGTCATGAAGCCTTCAGCGCGAAGGGCCTTCTTGTCTTCTTCGTTAATCTTAACGAGTGCGCGTGCGATGGCGAGGCGGAGAGCCTGGCTCTGACCAGTGTAGCCACCACCGAAGAGGTTCACCTTGATGTCATACTTCTCAGCGACGTCGAGCAGGTTCAGGGGCTGCTTTACAACGTACTGAAGGATGCTGCTGGGGAAGTACTCCGTGAGGTCCTTCTTATTGATGGTAATCTTACCAGTGCCCTCTGTCACATAAACACGGGCGACGGCGCTCTTGCGGCGACCTAATGCATTTACTACTGCCATTTCTGTTTATTTGTAGAGGTTAATATCGATGGCCTTGGGGCTCTGTGCCTCGTGCTTGTGCTCGGGGCCCTCGTAGATGTAGAGGTTCGTGATGAGGCGAGCGGCCAGTTTGTTCTTGGGGAGCATACCCTTGACGACGCGGCGCAGGAGCTTGTCGTAGCCGTTGGGCTTGGCGATGATGTCAGCAGGCGTGCTGGCCTTCTGACCGCCGGGGTACATGCTGTAACGCAGATAAACGCGGTCGGTCATCTTCTTACCGGTGAGCTGGATCTTGTCAGCGTTGACGATGATGACGTTGTCACCGCAATCCACGTTGGGCGTGAAATTGGGTTTGTACTTGCCACGCAGCAACTTGGCTACCTTCGTGGCGAGGCGACCGAGGACCTGGTCCGTAGCATCCACTACGACCCACTCCTTCGTGGCTGTCACCTTGTTAGCAGAAATGGTCTTGTAACTTAAAGTGTCCATTCTTTCTTGTTAATTGTTGTTGTTACTACTAATTTGTTTCTTTTTGCCGGGCTCACACCGGCGCGCATTACACCTCTGCGATTCACTAACCACCCTCCCAGGCCATGAGAAAGGCTATTAACACGCAGATTGTGAGTCCTTTATAGGGCTCCTTGATAATAATCGGCTTGCAAAGGTACTGCTTTTCTGTGAATTGACAAGCATTTTTTACTTTTTTTCTAACATTATTTTGCCATTTTCTAAATCGTAAGTCGTAAATTATGCGTACCTTTGCGCCCGAAATCAAATGGAAAGACAGCTGAATCGATAACAGAAAGATAGTAAGAGTCAATCATGAAGAAGCTACACCTTATATATTATATAGCGGCATCCGTTGCCGTGTTGCTGACAGCAGCCTCCTGTAAGAAGGACATGACCTACGCCGAGATGAAGGAGAAGGAGCGCGATGCCATCAGCCGCTTCATCAGCCGCGATGTCACCATCCGGGACCATGATGGCAACGAGCTCATTCATGTGGGCCGCATCAACACCATCAGCGAAGACCAGTTCAAGGCGCAGGGTGAGACGACGAATGTGGAGCGCAACGAATATGTGATGTTCGGTAACTCCGGCGTCTATATGCAGATTGTGCGTGAGGGCGTCGGCGACCGTCTGGAGTCCGGCGATAGCAGGCAAGTCATCGCCCGCTACACCGAGTTCAACATTCTGGCGGACACCGTGCAGAGCAGCAACGAGACGCTCTACTACAACACCACGCCCGACATTATTGACATTGCCAACGCCTATGGCACCTTCACAGCCTCCTTCAACACCAGTAACGGCGGCGGTGCCATGTATCGCCGCTACGGCAGTACCAGCGTTCCTGCGGGTTGGCTTGTCCCCTTCACGTATGTGCGTCTGGGGCGTCAGACCTCCGACGAGCAGATTGCCAAGGTGCGCATCATCGTGCCGCACTCACAAGGACAGAGTGATGCCAGCAGCAACGTTTATCCCTGCTTCTACCAGATTTCCTTCCAAGTGACGCGATAATCACAAAAGAAGCCCCGCCACAACAGGCGGGGCTTCTTTGTGCGGTATGCAGAAGAATCAATCCTGATCCTTCTGGCTCTCTTCGAACTCCTTCTGGAGCTTCTGCTGTACGTCTGCGGGCACGAGCTCGTAGCTGGCAAACTTCATCACGAAGCTGGCACGGCCGCCGGTGATGGAGCTGAGCGCTGTGCTGTAGCTGGACATCTCCTTGAGAGGCACCTTGGCGGTGAGCTTCTCGTAGCCGTTCTCTGAGGTCATACCCATGATCATGCCGCGACGGCCCTGTAGATCGCTCATCACATCGCCCATTTTGTCGCTGGGCACGAAGACATCCACATCGTAGATGGGCTCCAACAACTTCGGACCGGCCTCCTTGAAGGCCTGGCTGAAGGCGTTGCGGCCTGCGAGCATGAAGGAGAGCTCGTTGCTATCGACGGGGTGCATCTTACCGTCATAGACGATGACGCGCACGTCGCGGGCATAGGAGCCTGTGAGCGGACCCTGTTCCATCTTGCTCATGATACCCTTCAGGATGGCGGGCATGAAGCGGGCATCGATGGCGCCGCCTACGACGCTGTTGATGAACACCAGCTTGCCTCCCCATTCCAGGTCGATAATCTCCTCGCTCTTGGCGTTGATGCGGAATTCCTGACCGCCGAAGCGATACACCTCGCTGACGGGCTGGCCGTCGGCGTAGGGCTCGATGATGAGGTGCACCTCACCAAACTGGCCGGCACCGCCGGACTGCTTCTTGTGGCGATAGTCGCTGCGGGCAGCCTTCGTGATGGTCTCGCGGTAGGGGATGCGGGGCTCGTCATAGACGATGTTGATCTTATCGTTGTTCTCTATGCGCCATTTCAGCGTGCGCAGGTGGAACTCACCCTGACCCTTCACCAGAATCTGGCGCAGCTCCTTCGACTGCTCCACTACCCATGTGGGATCTTCCTGGCTCATGCGCTGCAGCACGTTCATCATCTTCTCCGTCTCAGCCTCGTTGGCGGCACGGATGGCGCGGATGTACTTGGGTTCGGGGTATTTGATGAAGGCGAAGCGGTTGTCGCAGTCCTTGCCGTTGAGGGTGTTGCCCGTCTTCACATCCTTCAGCTTCACGCTGCAGCCTATGTCGCCGGCTACGAGTTCCGTCACCTTTGTGCGGTTAGCGCCTGCGCATACGAAGAGCTGCGCGATGCGCTCCTTCGAGCCGCGGTCGGCATTCGTCAGGTCGTCGCCTTCGCGCACGATGCCGCTCATCACCTTGAAGTACTGCACCTCGCCGATGTGCGGCTCCACGGCAGTCTTGAAGAAGTAGAGGCTGGTGGGGCCGTTGGCGTCACACTTCACCTCTTCGCCGCGTGTGTTGTGGGCGGCAGGCATCTGATCCACGAAGGGAACCACGTTGCCCAGGAACTCCATCAGACGGCGCACGCCCATGTCCTTGCCTGCGCAGACGCAGAAGACGGGGAACATGCCGCGGGCGGCCAGGCCGGCGCGGATGCCGTCGCGCATCTCATCCTCGGTGAGCTCCTCGGTCTCGAAGAACTTCTCCATGAGGCTCTCGTCGTGCTCGGCAGCAGCCTCCACGAGGGCTTTGTGCATCTCCGTAGCCTTGTCCATCTGGTCGGCGGGGATGTCCTCGATGATGGGTGCGCCGCCTTCGGGCTTCCAGGAGTATTTCTTCATCAGCAGCACGTCGATGACGGCGTTGAAGTCCGGACCGGTCTTGATGGGGTACTGCACGGGCACCACCTTCGAGCCGTAGATGCTCTGCAGCTGCTCCAGCAGGTGGTCGTAGTCGAACTCCTCGTCCAAGCGGTTGATGAGGAAGATGACGGGCTTCTGCATCTTCTCCGTGAGGCGGAAGTGGTTCTGTGTGGCCACCTCAGGACCGGCGGCGCCGTTGATGAGCAGGATGGTGGTGTCCGTCACGCCCATGGCCGTGAGGGCTGCGCCTGCGAAGTCATCGGAACCCGGGCAGTCGATGATGTTCAGCTTCTTGTTGTTGTACTCCACATGGAAGGGCGTGGCGAAGACGCTGTAGCCGTACTCCTGCTCCACGGGCAGGTAGTCGCTCACGGTGTTCTTCTGCGTGATGCGTCCGCGACGCGAGATGATGCCGCTCTCGTAGAGCAGCGCTTCGGTGAGGGTGGTCTTACCAGCCCCGTCACTGCCAAGCAAGGCAATGTTCTTGATTTCTTTCGTCTGATAGGTTTTCATAGACGGTAACGTATTTAGTTATTAGTTTATAGGTGTCGTTCCGTGAGCCTTCAGAGATACTTCTGAGGCACATATTCCGTAAAAACGTGCGCAAGTTAGCAATAAATATTCAAACTCCGCTCATCTTTTGACCTTTTTTAGCTAAAAAAACGTAACTTTGCGCCGTGAAACGGGTTAGTCAACTCTCAATACTTCCCATGGCGGGCCTTTACATCCATATTCCCTTCTGTCGCTCGCGGTGCTCCTACTGCGATTTCTACTCCACCACACGTGAGGCGGAGGCCGCCCACTATGTCCGTGCCCTCTGCCGCGAGATCGAGGAGCGTCGCGAGGAGCTTCCTCATGCGCGTGTGCGTACGATATATATAGGTGGCGGCACCCCCTCGTTGCTGACCCCTGCACAGCTGCAACAGATCTTGGATGCCGTCTATGCCAACTATGAGGTGGAGGAGGGGGCGGAGGTCACCATGGAGATGAATCCCGATGATTTAGACCCACCCCCAGCCCCTCCCGTGATGGAGGGGAGCAGGCTGCGCGAAGTCAACAGGGCCTCTCTCGGCATTCAAACCTTCGACGACCAGCTCCTGCGCCTCATCCGTCGCCGCCACGACAGCGCCACAGCGCTCCATGCCGTCCGCAGCCTGCAGGAAGCCGGTATTCGGAATATCAGCATCGACCTCATCTACGGCCTCCCCAGCCAGACACTCGCGCAATGGGAACACGACCTCGACACCGCCTTCTCCCTCGGCGTCCAGCACCTCTCCGCCTACGCCCTCAGCTATGAGGAGGGCACAGCGCTGACGCGCTGGCGCGATGAGGGCCGCATCCGCGAAGCCAGCGACGAGCTGTCTGTGGCCATGTACCAGCGCCTCTGCCAGCGTGCCCGCGAGGCAGGCTTCGAGCACTACGAGATATCCAACTTCGCCCTCCCAGGCTTCCGCTCGCGCCATAATAGCAGCTACTGGACAGGCTCTCCCTACCTCGGCTTCGGTCCCGGTGCCCACAGCTACGACGGCCAGCGCACGCGCCGTGCCAACCTCCCAAGTCTCGATGACTACGTCACCTACTATTCCTCCCCTCGGGGAGGTCAGGAGGGGGCCCTTCCTTTCTCTTATGAAACTTTGACTACTACCGATCTCCACAACGAAGCCGTCATGTGCGGCCTCCGCACCCGTGAGGGCATCGACCTCGCCCGTTTCCTCGCCCGCTTCGGCCAGTCCCGTCTTGACGCCCTCCTCACCAATGCCGCTCCCCACCTCCGTGCCGGCCGCCTCATCTTAGATCACTTCTCCCTCCCTCACGGGGGAGGGTCGGGGAGAGGCTCCTCCCTCCACCTCGCCGAGCACGCCCTCATGGTCTCCGACGACATCATGAGCGACCTCATTTCCCTTTGACCCTTCGCCCACAAAATCAAACGAAATCACAATAAATCCCTGATTCTTTTGGCGGGTTAAGAAAACATTGCTACTTTTGTGGCGAGAAACCGATAAATAGCTTAAAACATAGTGCCAAAGATACTCCTATACATTACGGCGCGAAACAAGGAGATCTCACTGATGCTCAAGTGAAGCAAGTCCTGAAGATTGCAAGCGATTCTGGGCAACTACCAGAACTATGCTCATGAAATGGTATAAGTAAACCCCTTAACCCCCTTAAACTCTTAAACCGTTTATGCAATAAAACAATAGATCGACATACAGACAGCGCTCAGCGCAAAGCGACGGCTCTCTAAAATTGGGCAGTATCGATAAGGCCTTACCCCACGCGGGATTCTACCCGGATATTCAAAACTATTGTTTTGACACCGCAAAGGAACACATTTTCTGCGATTCCGCCAAATAATTTTCATGTTTTCTTTGTGAAGACATCAAATTATCCTCTTCCCGTAGCTCCTTCAATCCTTTATTCCGTGCTTCCCTGCACATTTTTGTGCGAAATCTTTTGCCCGAATCATATTAATCGCTACTTTTGTGGCGTGAAACCTCATAGAAGATTTCTTTTGATAGCAAAAAGAAGCTACTGAATGCCTAAGATACTCCTATACATATCAGCCAAAATAATATGGAACTTTCTGTTCTATAACACAGACTTTAATGAGAATCGCGCTCATGTACATGTGGGTAAGCGAGGAATGGAAAAGCTGTGTAAAATATGGTTGGAACCTAACGTAGAAGTTGAAAAACAAGGCGATCTTACAGATGCTCAGGCTCGCGAAGTGCTGAAAATAGCCACAGATTATCGCAAGCAATTGCTACATCAGTGGGAGCAGTTCAAGAGCGGCAAGACCATAAGAATCATAAAAGTAAAGAAATAAGACTATGTACACGCAAGAAGGATATTGGAATGTGACACCACGCATTAAGTCGTTGTCCTTCCCCAAACGAGGCAAGTTCCAAGTGGACTTGCAGGATGGGCGTTCCATCGTTATGCCCATTTCAGCCTTCCCTAGCATGAAGAAGGTGCCGTTGAAAGAACGCCCCAACTGGTATCTCATGGGTGGCGGCGTGACATGGGACTCTTGTTCCGAAGTCATTCACATCGAGCAGATTCTAGGTAATTACCAGAACTATGCTCACGAAATAGCGTAAGTTCCGCCACAGGACAAATAACCCCTTAAACTCTTGAACCTTTAAACCCTTAAACTGTTCATGAAATAAACCATAATAGATAGACATACAGACAGAAGCGTCCGCTTAGATTCTTGCTTCCCCGAATTCGCCAAATTTAAGAAGCAATCAAGAGTAAAAGCACGGATGCTCACGCCGATGGCGTGGGCTTTTACTCGGATATGATTGCAATGGTGTTTGGCGATACCTGGGAAGCGTAGACGAAGTGAAGTCCACGTTTTCTTTTTGTAGCCTATTCAAAGAAAAAAATTACAATAACTTATAGAATCTATGATGAAACACAAAACATTCTCATTCCTGCTGGCCATGTTCATGAGCATGGTAGCATGTGTGGCCTCTGCCCATGACTTTGAGGTTGACGGCATCTTTTACAAGATTACATCATCCACAGATCTTACTGTATCGGTAACATACAAAGGGGACTCTTATTCCAGTTATTCGAATGAATATACAGGTAGTGCTGTCATTCCCGAAACAGTAACGTATAGTGGAAAAACTTACAGCGTGACCTCGATTGGCAATGAGGCGTTCTCTGGTTGCAGTGGCCTGACCTCTGTCACCATTGGCAACAGTGTGACCTCGATAGGTTATCTGGCGTTCTCTGGTTGCAGAGGCTTGACCTCTGTCACCATTCCCAACAGCGTGACCGAGATTGGCAGTTCTGCGTTCTCAGGTTGCAGTGGCCTGACCTCTGTCACCATCCCCAACAGCGTGACCTCGATTGGCGAATTTGCGTTCTATTATTGCAGTGGCCTGACCTCTGTCACCATCCCCAACAGCGTGACTTCGATTGGCAATTATGCGTTCTATGATTGCAGCGGCTTAACCTCTGTCACTATCCCCAACAGCGTGACCTCGATTGGCAGTGATGCGTTCGAAGGTACTGCGTGGTATAAAAAGCAGCCTGATGGCTTATCTTATATAGGCAAAGTTGCTTATAAATATAAAGGAACCATGCCCCAAGGATCAGGAATCGTATTGAAGGAAGGAACTGTAGGTATTGCTGGTCGTGCGTTCGAAGGTTGCAGTGGCCTGACCTCTGTCAGCATCCCCAACAGCGTGACCTCGATTGGCGATGAGACGTTCCGTGGTTGCAGTGGCCTGACCTCTGTCACCATCCCCAACAGCGTGACCGAGATTGGCGTTCGTGCGTTCAGGGAATGTAGCGGCCTGACCTCTGTCACGATTAATAGCAATGCTATTGCTTCAAAATCCTATGAAAGCTCTTCGACATTAGCTGCATTATTTGGTTCGCAAGTAAAGGAGTATGTGTTTGGCGATGGAGTGAAGAGTATTGGCAGCTCCGCATGTTACAACTGCAAAAACTTAACTTCTGTCGTCATTCCCAACAGCGTGACCTCGATAGGCAGTTATGCGTTCGATGGTTGCAGTGGTTTGACCTCTGTCGCCATTCCCAACAGCGTGACCTCGATTGGCAGTTATGCTTTCTATGGTTGCAGCGGTCTTACCTCAATTTCCATCCCCGAGAACGTGGCAAGCATTGGGGCATATGCCTTCTGCAATTGCAATAGTCTTTCAAAAGTAGAACTTAAAAGCAGTGCACTCGTATCAAAAGATTACAGTTTTGACTTATCATTAACACATCTGTTTGGTGAAAAGGTCTCTAAATATATTATAAGTGAGAGTGTAGAACGCATCGGTGATTGTGCCTTTTCTGGTTGCATCGGCCTGACCTCTTTTGTTATTCCGAACAGCGTTATCAGCATAGGAAGTAACGCGTTCAATAGTTGCAACAACCTGACCTCCATCACAATCCCCGAGCATGTGACGAGCATCGGAGATGGAGCTTTCATTGCTTGCAGCAGCTTGACGTCCATCAATATCCCGGAGGGTGTCACCAGCATTGGTGCAAATGCTTTTCATGGTTGCAGCGGTCTAACTACTATCTCCATTCCCGAGAGCGTAACAAGCATTGAAAGTGGCACATTCAGTGATTGCAGCAGCCTGATTTCCGTTACCATCCCTGAGAGTGTGACGAGCATAAAAAGTGGTGCTTTCAGCTATTGCAGCAGTCTAACCTCCGTCATTATAGGTAAGGGCGTGACGAGCATAGGGGAATGGGCATTCACCGGTTGCAGCAATCTTTCAAGAGTTGAACTTAATAGCAATACAATCGTATCAAAGAATTATAGTGCAATTTCATCCATAAAAGATATCTTTGGCAGCCAAGTAAAGGAATACATTCTAGGTAATGATGTGAAAAGCATCGGTTTTTACGCTTTCAAAAATAGTAATAGTCTTGCCAGCATCACCATATCTGAGGGCGTAACGAGCGTTATTTCTAATGCGTTTGATAATTGCAGTAGTCTTGTAAGAGTTGAACTTAATAGCAATGCCATTGTATCAAAGGTTTACAGTTCAAGTTTATCTCTTAAAAATATATTTGGTAGTCAAGTAAAAGAATATATTATAGGTGATAATGTGGAAAGCATCGGTGATTACGCTTTCAATGGTTGCAGCCGCCTAACCTCTTTTACTATTCCAAATAGCGTAACTACAATAGGACATTACGCTTTCGCTGGTTGCAGCGGTTTGACAACTATCACTATTCCCAGCAGCATTACCGACATTGGTGATGGCGCCTTCACAGGTTGCAGCGGTTTAACAAAAGCTGAATATAAATCTATAGAAAGCTTATGTAGAATTAATTTTAATGGTTTGGAATCTAATCCATTGTATTTAACTAAACATCTTTATATCAATGGCCAAGAAGTTACGAACGTTAGCATACCCCAGAGTGTGACAAGCATTGGCAGTTGCTGTTTCGCAGGTTGCAACAGCCTGACCTCCATCACCATACCTGAGAGCGTGACAAGCATTGGTGGTTCTGCATTCAAAGATTGCAGCGCCCTAACCTCCATCACCATTCCTGATGGCGTGACCGACATACCAAGCTATGCGTTCGATGGTTGCAGCGGTCTACAATCCGTTTCCATACCCGAGAGCGTAAAGAGCATAGGGGAATATAACCAAGAAATCAAGGGTAAGACGAACGTGGAGATTATTCCCGTAAGTGCCTGACAGACTGCTGATTTTATGTATTCCATGTTTCGATG
>ONCQ01000025.1 GCA_900316355.1 uncultured Prevotellaceae bacterium
TGAAGCGTGGCGACCACGTGACGGCCACGTCATAGCGTCCGGCAGGGATGGCCTTGGGGCGCAGGTGGTTGGTGGGATGGAGGCTGGGCTCCAGCGTGTCGCAGAAGTAGGCCTTGCCCAGCTCGTTGACGACGTACAGGCTTCCTGCCGTGTACGTCTGTGTCTTCTCAGTTCTTTCAAGTAGTAGTTCCATGATTTTTCAAGTTTCAGGTTTCAAGTTTCAGGTTGGGACTCGTCCTTCTGCCTTCAGCCTTTGGTATTCCCCGTAGCTGACGCAGCCTCGTGCCCATTCCTCGCGCTGCCGTGCCCTACGCTCGCGCTCCTCCTCCTCGATGCGTCGGGCTTCGGCGCGGCGCTCTTCCTGTTGCTGGCGGTAACGCTCCTGCTCCAGCTGCCGCTGCTCCTCGGGCGTGAGCTCGGTGGTGGGCGGGTTGTCGTACTTGCCGTTGGCCAGATCTGCCATAATCTCATCCTTGCTAAGCATCCACGGGAATGAGGCTTTCCAACCATCCAGCTTTGTGCGGCACCGCCCGTTGCAGAGGTTGCTCTTGGCCATGGCCACCACGGCATCGATGAGCACCTGCTTTGTGCCGAGTTCATTGACAATACGCTGTGCCTGTACGCGCTTGCCCTTGGTGATGTACTTCAGCGGGGCGATAGAGCTGCCGTACATCTGGAGCGTAGCGTTGAACCACTTGATGAACTGATTCCAGTCTATCCGCAGCTCTGCGGGGTGATTGTTTCTGATGTTAGCCATAACGATTTCGATTTTTTCGGAAGCGCCCAAACAGACCTCCTCCGGGTTCTCTTTCTAACTTCTTTCTTATTTCTTTTCTTTTTGCTTCTTTTTCGTTTCTTTTCTTTCTTCATTCTTTCTAAAACCTGCCCTTTTCGCACCTTCATTTTTAGCTTCGCTGAACTTTCGGATGTGTTTTTTATTGATCAAGAATTAGAGAATTAGAGAATTTACTAGCTTTTGCAAAGCAAAAGACATTCTATTCATTCTCATCAATTCTAATTCTTGATAGAAATAAAATACTTGACAGACAACAAGTTGTTTACATCCGAAACTTGAATTTTTCATTCGTCATTCCTTACGCTCCCCTTTAGGGGGCTCGGGGGCTTTACGCTCCCCTTTAGGGGGCTCGGGGGCTTCAATCCACCCCATCAGCCTATCACGCAGCAGGCATCGCCATCCGCCGCGGTCAGTGTCCCAGTATGTCAGCACCAAGGGCGATGCCTTGCGTCGTCCCTGTGCGCGGTAGCCCACGGGGATGAGGGCGTTGGCGCGTGTGCCATGGGCATCGCGCATAGCGCCGTTCTTCTTGACGTAAACCATGTGTACGACGCGCTCTTTCAGCGCCTCTTCCAGCGCCACGATGTCGTGGCTTATCACGGTGCTCGCAGCACCCGAGTTGTCAATCTTCTTCATAGTTGAATTTATGCTCAATCAGTAACTGCGTAAGTTCCATTTCCACGTCAATGGCGGTGGCACCGGGGCCGAGGGCTGCGATGACATGTGGGCGCATCTGTTCGCGCCATGCGATACGAATCCGCGCGCGTCGCTTGCGTTCAGCCGGGGAGAGACGCTGGTTCTCCCAGTATTTCTCACTGCTGTGAAGGTTCTCACGCTGGGGGATGACGCGCAGGTTGCTGAGGCGGTCGTCCAGCGTGTTGCCGTTGATGTGGTCGATGACCCAATAACGGCGGTTACTGAGTGCGAAGCCCGTCCAGGCCAGCATCGTGGCGTGGGAGCGGAGGAGTTGTATGAACTTACCCTTATGCATGAACACGAATTGGTATCGCGGCTGTAAAGCAAGGCATCCTTTGTGTTTTTCGACACTGCCCTTCAGCTCATAGCGTATGCGCACACCATGATGGCTGCGCACACGCCACAGGCGCAGCGGACGGTTGTAGAGCAAGTCCTCGGGGTCGTACATCAGCACTCCCTCCCATGTCGGGAGCCATTCCAGGGCCTCTCCCCCGGCCCCGCCCCTGTTAGGGTGGGGAGATTGCTTCTTGTTGTCAGTTGTTTTCATAGTCGTAATCTTTTAATAATGTCAGCAATTCTTTTGTCTTTTCCTTGATTAACTTCAAGATGAAGTCGCGTTTGTTGGCCAGCATGGCGCACGTCGTTGTCTGGTCGCGCAGATACACCTCCAGCCAGTCCTGTGGCTCGCTTTTGTCCGCTTCAATATCACCCCTTCGAGCTCCTCCAGGTCCTCGCGCAGCCCGAAGATCTTATCAACCAAGCTCTTGAATCGTTCACTGTTGATTTCCATAATTGTACCTTGTTTTTAGTTTATTATTTAAGATGTTTAAGTGGTTTCACGGTGCAAAGGTCGGAAGTTCTTTCCGGGGCGAAAAACATTTATTTTCGACTTGCAAGAAAATCTTTCAATTCGCGTATGCGCCTCTTCTGATCAAAGGAGAGCTGGTATTTGCAGGCACCCTTATAAACGCTATTCCTATCATTCACGTTCTCCAGCCTCCTGTGAAGCTCAATCTGGATAACGTTCTGATAGATGTCCAGCGCCTGCAAGTAGAAAACAATCGCCGTCATTACGTAGCGATTCAACAGTCCTCGCTGCCGCCCTTTCTTCATCACCAACGCATTCGTGAACATCTCATCGCAGACCACAGCCTGCCACAGCTGCCGTAGCTGCGGCCGCCACACCTCTGTTGCATACTCGTCGATGGCGGAAACATACGCCAGCGCTTCACTAATGCAACGTTGATGAAGCTCTTCGCGTGTCAGTTCTTTTTTCTTGGTGTAAAGTTCACCCTGCAGCCAAAGAGTCAGCACCTCCTCAGCCGTCATGCCCCGTACGGGGACTTTCACAATGTCCTTGGTCATAACCTCGAAGTGTTATGCTCGGCTCGCAGAGTGGATGCGCATCCAAAATGCACCGGTGCAGGCTCAAGCGCGCTTCGCGGTTAGATAAAAATGATTAGCTTGCATTCAGCAGAATGCGAGCACAAACTTAGAAACTTTTGCCGAAACGGCAATAAAAAAAGCAAATAAAAAATGCGACCTTCGTAAAGTTTCGAAGGTCGCATAATTATCGTTTTTAGCTGATTATCAGCGGATATATACGAGTCATATCTATGTCGCAAAGAATTTTTTGATTATATCACTTGCATAGGATATAATTCTTTTACGTTTTGCTAAGTAAAATGGCTTTCCGTTCTTCACGAAGCATTTTGGTGTCAGTTCTTCCAAATCTGAAAAGCGAAAGCTTTTACTCTCCAGTAAAGGCAAGAAAGCATGTTCCAATAAATCTCGAAGAAGTTGTTTGTTTTGACACCAAGGGATTAACTTCAATTCAGTAGGTTGTTCAGATGTGCATCCCATTAGGTATAGAAACGAAGGCATATCAGTCATCGCATCAATGAAAGATTTAGCAACAAGATAGCGATGCAAATCGCGTCCCTGCTCAATGCTCATGCATGGAGGAAAATGGTCATTTTGCTTTATCTCATTGGCTTTGTGTGAATCCTGTTGTTCATCATGATCTTGCAAAAGAGCGGCAACTGTTAGGAGATCCATCCAATTGGAAAAGCCTTTGATAGCAGTTTCTACCGAAAGCGCAGGAACAGTTTTGTCTATTATACTTGTCTTATATTGCTTGAGAAGGGGAGCATATCTGTGTTCGTCCTCGTTGAGTATTATCTCCAGTTCTTTGCGAGTAGTAATGTTAGAGAAGTTATCTCTTATACGATGATAGTAATTACTCTTCCTAAATACTTCTATATGGCTGATAGACTCAGAAGAAGGTAGTTTCTTTCTTTTTGTATAGGAAGTATTTATATATGGATAATACATCTTCTGAAATTCAAAAAGTACCTGATTTACAGCCGAAAGATATTTCTCCATAAAATCTCCCATCAAATCTGATGGAAAATCCTCTTTTGCATCAAACTTATGAATACCACAGATGAAAGAACCAATTGCATGATTCCACTCATCAATATTGTCAATTTGATCATAACCTTCATCGAATAATGTTTGGCTATGCTCCAAAATTGAACTATACAAATGGTTGCTGGCTGCAAAGATGTTATTACCATTTTCACCACGACAATGCGTTTGAAAGTTAGTGCTTACTAATGTTTTCTGCAGTTCCGAGATCTGTTCTATTCGTGCTAGAACCCACGGATTAAAGGGGCTCTCTATTTCTTTATCAAATGTAATATTCAGGGCATCTTTCCAATTCTTCAAAAAAGTAAGTCGCCAAAAGAGGGTCTCAGATATAGAGAATACTAGCTCAGCCTCTTTCTTCCTTAACTGGCTGTCAGCGTACTTGAGAAATAAATCTAGATGCTGAGATATAGATTTAATCTCTATGCATGCATAGTCCCATTGCTTATCTGCAAGAACGAATGTATCATATACATTGTTCTTTTGGAACAAGCATGAAGTCAGATTTATGAATCTGTCATAATCATCCATTGTAAATTCTCGCATAATAATGATATAACAACCTATGGGACGATTTAACATCTTCCCATAGGTTAAACAATTTATTTGTTATAGAACTATTTATTCATGACCTTCACACTCTTCTCGCCGACCTTCACAATCAGCATCTTTTCGCCAGCCGGAACCGCAATCTTTGTTGTGCCAGTTGCCGCGACCTTTGTATGACTGATGAGACGACCATTGAGGTCAAAGATTGCTATACCTGCACCAGTAGGAGCACCTTCGATAGACAGCTGGGTGCCCGATGTTTGAATCAGCACGGGCACCGCCTTTACCTCTTTCACCGATACAGCATCGTCCGTAATGCCCTCCGTTTGCGGTTCTGCTTCTATCCAACATAGAGTCGCGGTAGCGGTTTCGGAGTTTTCATAGTCTGTCTTTTGGGCATAAACTGTAATATTATAGGTTGCACTTAAATCTATTTCGCTGCTATAATACTTCTTGATGTCCACATCTGTTATTTCCGAAACGAACTCAACTCCTTCCGTCTCGCACTCAAACGACAACTTGCCATTGGCAAAATGAATTGTCGGCATTGCACATTGTTCAACGATGGGCTCTTCACCACCTCCTGCCATCTCTTCAATAAACACAAAATCCTTCCATCCAGCAGTTGTTTTATACTTCTCAATGGTACCTTCGGGCACATACAAAGTAGAATTATAGAAGGTATTTTTACTAAACGTTGGATACGTATCATTTCTTCCTTTAATAACAAAAGGATTCTTAATATATGAAAATACAGTTTCTAAGTTAGAACCATAAAATGCATTTGATCCAATATTCTCCAAACTACTGGGGAGGGTAACGGACTGCAATTTATAACAATTATAGAATGCTTTCTCACCAATGCTTGTCACGTTATTCGAGATGGTTAGCTCACTCAATGCGTTACAATTATGGAAAGCCTTCGCTCCAATAAACATTACACTGTTTGGGATGCTCACAGAAGTTAAACTACTGCAACCATCGAATGCAGAATCGCCTATGTCTGTCACGCTGTTCGGAATGTTCACGGAAGTCAAACCTATACATTTTTGAAAAGCACAAGTGCCTATACTCTCAACGCTGTTAGGGATGATAACAGATTTAAATCCAGCACCGTTTAGGAAAGCATAGTTGCCAATACTTTTTACGCCATCTGGTACAACTAACTCTGTTATTTCAATATTATCCAAGAATAAATGACGAGCTTTAGATAGAGGGTTGCTTTCATCGTTATAAAATGAAATATTGCACCAAGAGCCTATCTCCTCAATTTGAACTGAGGTTAAACCTGTACAGCCTTTAAATGCATCACGTCCAATGGTTGTAACGCTGCTTGGAATCATTATAGATGTTAGTTTCTGACATCCATAAAATGTGCCTTCCCCAAAATTCCCTACTCCTATGCTAGTCACACTTTTTGGAATAGTAATAGAAGTGATGTTACAATAATAGAAAGCTTGTGTGCCAATTGATGTGACCTTTCGTGTCCTTCCACTATAAGTTACTTCTTCTGGAATAACTATAGAGTCTGTGTATTTGGGGTATGTCCATTCTGGAACGGCTGTCACCTCCAATTCTCGTCCTTCATTGTAATAATTATAGTAAATAGTTACGCCATCTGCATTTTCAACTGCGATATCGTAGGAAAAAGCATTGATACTGACCATACTCATGAATATGGTGATAACTGTAGAAATAAGATTTTTCTTTAACATAGTTTTGTTTATTTGAGGGTATAAATAAATACAACAAAAACGTGGACAAATTACTTCGTCTACGTTTCCGAGGTGTTGGGGCTACCTAATCATCTTAAACGAGTAAATGTCCACGCCGAGCGGCGTGAACGATCTACTTCAGTTCTTGATGATTTCCTTCAAATTCCCCAATCTTTCGGAAACAAGAATCAAAAGTGGACGTTCATCCTATATGTCCTTTATCGTATCTCAGCTCATAGGCAAATTATAGTTAAGGGTTAATGGTTAAGCTTGAAGCCTCATTCCCCAAGCATCTCGCGCAACTCACTCTCCAACAGCGGCAGATGGTTGATGATGATACTCCAGAGGATGTCGGAAGAGAGGCTGTCGTAGCCATGGATAATGTAGTTGCGTGTGTCCACAATCCTGCGGGCATTCGTAATCTTGATGTCAGGGACAGCTTTCAGGACTCGGTTCATGGCTTCGCCCATAATCTCTATGTTCCGTTCCACCGCACGCCGAAGCATGAAGTTGTTATGGAACTCCTCAAATAGCATGGGCTTATCGTCGAAATAGCTGTTGATTTCCTCTACTGCGCCAAGCACATCATAGAGATATTTCTGAATCGTCTCATCCATAGACGGCTGTCTTAGTTCGTTCGATATTACGCTTGAAGATGGGGTTGCGCACAGCTTTCTCCTCCACGAGATCCACCTCGCGTCCCAAGGCCTCCTGCAGCGCATCTTTCAGTTCGAAATAGTTGGTGAGGTAGTCGCCAATCTCATCCGTGTTGAAATCCACGAGGAAATCCACGTCACTCTCATCCGTGAAGCGTGGTGTCAGCACAGAACCGAAGACATACAGATGCCGCACCCTGTGCTTACGGCACAGAGCGGCGATGCGTGCGTGAGAGTGTTCAAGGAGACTATTCTTCATCGTTTTTTGTTTTACGTCACAAAAGTACATATTATTGTGAAAAATGAAAAAAGAAAAAGTAAAAAATAGCGATAAATGGTGAATTTTCACGAACTTTTACCGATTCCCCACCATCTTTCTCGCATAATATACATCATCTGCCCATTGTTATTTGCAAGAATGTGCGCAACAAAGAAAGCGCCTCAAAGTTAACGATTTAACTCGAATAACTGATGCCGTAGGCTCTATTTTTCACCTTTCCACGCTGATTTTCGTTTCAATATAGTCCGAAGCATCCAGAACAATGTTACCATTTCGATACATCCGCCTCACCACCTTGACGGCATCTGCCTCATTCTCTGCATCCGTCTCAATCGTGCGACTCAGTTTCTCTGTTATAACAACTCTGTACCTCGTCATATTTCGTGCAAAGTAATACAAAAAAGGTGAGAAAAAAACGAAAAGATCAAAAATTAACAAAAGAGAGCAACAAGGATCAGCTATATGGGGTTATGACAACTGCATCTGCGTCTGTCGCCACAAAGATACAACTATTCAATTAAAAACGAAAAATGAAACGTGAAAAATGAGGAAAGAAGGGGATTTTTCCTCCAGCTCATCTTCTGTCATCTGTTTAAGGGATTAAGGGTTCAAAAAATCAGGACTCAGGCGCTATTTATATGTTTGATAGCATATTTTACACCTTTTTGAATGGGTCTTGTTTGGCCATTTCGGTGAAACAGCGTACTTTTGCGCTCGGATAGTTCCCGCCACGCTTCCCGAAGAACAGCGCACCAGGGCGGGACGGTTTTTTTATATGGAATATACCAAACAACCTTTCACCATTGTCGAACAAATAGCAACGCTGAAACAACGGGGCCTCATCTTTGACGATGAGGCTGCTGCTGCGGAGGTGCTTGAAAACATCAGCTATTTTCGTCTGGCGGCATACTGGCGATTGATGGAGGACGATAGCAGCCGGCATCACTTTCGTGAGAACAGTCATTTCGAAGCGGCTCTCGACCTCTATCGCTTTGACAGCGAACTGAAATCGCTTGTTTTCCGCGCGATACAGATTATCGAAGTCGCCGTACGAACTCGGATGATTCAACACTTCTCCATCAAGTTCGGTTCGTTCTGGTTTATGAAGAAGGAGTTGTTCATCAGCGAAGAACTGTTCCAGAATCATATGAGCAAATTGCGGGATGCCCTTGACAGGACACTTGATGACTTCATCTTGGAGCATTTTAAGCAGTACGATACTCCCGATATGCCACCAGCATGGAAAACACTGGAAATGGCTACGCTGAGCACCCTTTCGCGCATATACAGCAATTTCTCCGATAATGTGACCCGTAAAGAAGTGGCGCGTAGCTTTGGGATTCCACAGCATGAATTTATGCGGAATTGGTTGGAGAACTTGACAATCATTCGTAATGTTTGTGCTCATCATGCGCGTCTCTGGAATCGTCGATTTGCCATCAAGATGCGCTTGCCACATCGGTCGAGGCAGCCTTGGATAAAAGAATTCGCCTTTCCTGAAGACAGACTTTATCCGCAACTGTGCGCGATTGCCTATTGGCTCAATGCCATTGATCCGTCTAACACATTTGCCACAGAACTCAAAGGGCTGTTGGTATCGTATCCGACTGTTGATCCGCGAGCTATGGGATTTCCTGATAGCTGGCAGCAGGAACCCCTTTGGCAATAGTTCCCTTCTCCCTCGCCCCGTGGCGGGGATTCTTGTATCCGCATATTCATCTTCTGTCATCTGTTTAAGGGGTTAAGGGTTCAGACGCTGTTGCAGATTAGGGCCGAGCGAAGGATTTAATTATCGTTATAATGTTCTTGAAGAGCTGAGGGTTAGACTTCTTCCATTTGCGTAGCGTCTTGTCCGCTTCCCTGGAATAATCAATGGTATAGATCATAGGCTTTCGAAATAGCGTTGCATCTCCTCTGGGGTGCTACACTTGATGGTTTCGCCATTCGCATATTCTCGGCGAGCTTTGTTGATGGAGCGTCGCATGACGGGAGTGATGGCATTGTCATCGTTGATGTTGGCCACACGCACCGATGCCACGCCACGTATCATCTTCAGAGCCCGTTTGATATCGGCCACGAGCGCATTATCTTCCAGAGTGATAACCATCTGGGGCGGCTTGGAAAAAGATGTTGCTACTGCCATAATCTTAATGTATTAATGAATATTCGCCACAAAGATAGTCATTATTTTCGATTCGAAGATGTACAGCTGACACTTTTTCCTCACTCCCACCCTTTTTTTTGCTCTTTTCGCGCGAGCGGGTCTTAAAAAGCGACTTCTCAGGGCAAAAAGGGAGGGCGGTGCCGTCCGTTGTCGTGGAAGCACCGCCCTCCATTCAGTAAAACAGCAATAGCGTTTTTCGGGGCGCCATGCGTTATAAGGGATAAGTTACTCTACGTTGGCCGGGAAGGTCCTTTTCCATATCTCGGTGACCTTCTTGTCGAAGAAGCCGGTCTTGGTGACGGCGACGGTGACCTCTACGGCCAGCACATCGTTGACGTGTTCGTCGGCGATTTGGTTACAGTTGGTTATGAGGCCCTGAGTGCTGGTTTCATCGTCCAGCCAAGGCTTCGTGAATTCTTCCTGATAAGGTGTTTCGAACACCGAGGTGACACTGTGTATGATAGTTCCTCCCGTTGGCGAATTGGTGGCCTCGTGTTTGCTCACCAATTTCCTCAGCGTTGTGAGGCTGGCCTGGTAGGTCTCTTCGTCGAGTGTGGCTTTCTTGGCCTCCAATGCGGCGTAGGCCTCATCCCTGTTGGTGACGAAGGCGTAATAGACGTATGGATTGGTGAGAGCTTGGCCGAACTCGTAGTTGGCGATGACAGTCGATACATCCTGGCTTCCTACGGCGCTCGCGATGCGGACGAGTTCGTACTTGAGATAGACGCTCTTGATGTCGGTGTAGCGTTTCTTGACGCCATCGCAAGCGGATTTCATCTGACTGTCCTGGTTGTCTTTGTGATAGGTATAGACCGTACCGTCGGTGCCGATGGCGTTGTTGAAAGCCGTCTGTAACTGATTGGTTTCATCGGTGTAGTACCTTGCATATTCCACTAATTTCACTTCATACCTGTAGGTAGTGGGGGTTTCCTCCTCAGCAGAGCAGGAGGTGAACACTGTTGTTGTGGCCCCGCAACAAAGGACGGCGGCGAGCGTCATAAGAATCTTTTTCATCACTTAATTTGTTAATGGTTTGTGTGTAATAATCGTCGTATTTTTACATATCAGCGGCCTCGTCGGGGGCTTCGCTGGGCGCCTCGCCGAGTGTGATGCTGTCGATGCGGAGTTTGAGGGCACCGGCGGGCACCTGCACCTCTACGGTGTCGCCCACTTTCTTGTTGAGCAGTGCCTGTCCGATGGGCGACTTGATGGAGATCTTGCCTTCGCGAAGGTTGGCTTCGTGGGGACTGGCGATAGTGTAGGTCATCTTGCTGCCGTTGGTGAGATTGGTCATCTCCACCCTGCTGAGTAAGCCGACACTGTCGCCGTGGAGGCGCGACATGTCGATGACACGGGCGAACTCCAGCACGCGCTGCTTGAAGCGTATGCGCCCCAAGAGGCGGGCCTGCTCGCGCTTGGCGGCGTGGTATTCAAAGTTCTCGCTCAGGTCGCCCTTGTCGCGGGCCTCCGAGATTTCCTGCTTCACGCGCGGCAGCTCGCTCTCCAGCTGCCTGAGCTCGGCCACGAGTTTGTCGTAGCCTTCCTGTGACATATATTCCATGTCTGTTCTGCTATGTCAACAGAGGGGTTAGTCCTTGAGGTAATAGACGACGGTGGTGACCACGCGGACGTTCTTGAGCCAGGGCGTGTTCTGGTCGCGGCTGTCGATGCTGAACTGCCCTTGGTCGGCGGTGCGTATCTTGCCCAGCTCGCTGTCGGAGTCCTCGGCGAAGCGCTCGGCGGTCTTGCGGGCGTTCTTGGTGGCCTCGGCAATCATCTCGGGCTTGATGTTGTTGAGTCCCGTGAACTCATAGGTCACGACGGAGCCCTCGTCGTACTCATTGCCGACGATGGTGATGCCCTGGCGCATGAGCTCTGCCTGGCGGCTCACGAGCTTGCGCACGAGATCGACATTCCTGGAGACGACGGTGACGACGCAGTTGGCCTTGTAGCGGTAGCGCACGGTCTCGCTGGAGTAGCTCATGTTGGCCTGCTGGTCCACGAGCGTGGGGGGCGCCAGCGATATCTCATCATCGCTGAAGCCGTTGGCCTTGAGGAAACCGACGATGGTCTTGGTGTTCTTCTCAATGCGGTCATAGAGCTCTGCCGGCTCGTTGCCGAGTTCCTTGAACTTCAGCGGCCACGTGGCCTTGTCGGCCTTGACTTCCTTCTCGGAGAGACCCTTGGCGGTGACGGTGCGGTCGAGTTCCTTGAACTGCACGATGCCTTGTTTGATGGCTTTGCAGCCAAAGAATATACCACATGCGAGGATCAGCGCCTCGCCGAAAAACTTGAAATGAAAGGTTTTCATAGTCGTATGGAATAATGATAATTGATGTTATTTCGCTGGCAAAGGTATATATTTTTGCGGGAAGCGCGCAAGAAAGAAGCCACAAAATGAGACAAACCTGCTTTTTTGCATTCTTTTCTATCTTTTTTTGGAGGTTCAAAAGATTATACTTACATTTGCCGCATGAATCCACGATGGCTGATAGCGGCACCTATGAGCGGCTCGGGCAAGACAACGATTGCGCGAGGGCTGATGGCGTTGTTTGCCCGCCGAGGGTGGCGCGTGCAGCCCTTCAAATGCGGACCGGACTACATCGACACGAAGTTCCATGCCGCCGCCTGCGGGCGCCCCAGCATCAATCTGGACACGTTCATGGCCTCACGCCATCATGTGCGGGAGCTCTTCGAGCGCTATGCGCGCGAGGCTGACATCTGCATCATCGAGGGGATGATGGGGCTGTTCGACGGCTACGACCGCGACCGCGGCTCGTCGGCAGAGGTGGCCGCCACGCTGGACGTCCCCATCGTGCTCGTCGTGGATGCTCGCTCGGCCGCCTTCTCGATGGCCGCCCTCCTGCAGGGCTTCCTGCATTTCCGCCCGGAGCTGCGCTTTGCCGGCATCATCTTCAATCGCGTGGGCAGCGAGCGCCATGCGGCAATGCTGCGCGAGGTGGCTGCCGAGGTGGGCATCGACTGTCTGGGCTGTCTGCCCAAGAGTGCGCAGCTGGAGCAAGGCTCGCGCTATCTGGGCCTCGACTTCTCCGAGGCGGCAGAGACAGACGAGCTCATGCGCCTGCTGGAGGAGCACATAGACCTCGACAAGCTGACGCAGACGGGACTGCCTGCCGACCATGATGAGAGCGCTACGCCAAGCCCTGAGGGCTGCACGCCTTGCGCCCACGCGGCACCCGCCGCCGACCGGCAGAGCGCCGGCCTCACCCTGGTGGCACGCAACGACGAGGCGTTCTCCTTCATCTATGAGGAGACGCTGGAGCAGCTGCGCCAGCGAGGGCCGTTCCGCTTCTTTGACCCCGAGGAGCCCGGCGATGCGGGTGTCCTCCGTCTGCTCGCAGCGCTCATAGGGAGTGATGAGGGCGTGGCGCTGCTCTATCTGCCAGGCGGCTATCCCGAGAAGCATGTGGAGAAGCTGGTGGCCAACGAAGCGCTCCGCAATGCCATCCGCGACTATGCCGAACGCGGCGGCCGCATCGTGGCGGAATGCGGGGGGATGATGTACCTCTGCCAGAGCATCGTGGACGACGAGGGCGAGCACCCCATGTGCGGCGTACTGCCCTACTCCATCACTGCCCGCAAGGCCGACCGCCACCTCTCTCTCGGCTACCGGCGCTTCGAGCTGGACGGACGGGAATATCGCGGTCATGAGTTTCACTACACACAGTTCCTGGGCCCCACGCCGCCCTCCGCATGCCAGGTCTTTAATGCCAAAGGAGAACCGGTGGCCACGCCGGTGTTCCGCCATAAGAATGTGCTCGCCAGCTATACGCACCTGTATTGCTCTTGACGAATGACGAATGACGAAGGCTGCGATTAAGCGAGAGGAGAGTCAAGCTCGCTTGAACTATCCCGAGCGTGAGCAGGCTCGACTGAAGGTCAATGACGAATGACGAATGAAACTTGAAACCTGAAACCTGAACCTTTAAACTTTAAACATAAAAAAATGCACCCTATCATGTTCGCCGGCACCGGCAGCGACGTAGGCAAGAGCGTGGTGGCCACCGCCTTCTGCCGTATCTTCCGACAGGACGGCTACAGCCCTGCGCCCTTCAAGGCGCAGAACATGGCGCTGAACTCCTATGCCACCCCCGAGGGACTGGAGATAGGGCGCGCACAGGCTGTGCAGGCCGAGGCCGCCGGCATCCCCTGCCACACGGATATGAACCCCCTGCTGCTGAAACCCAGCTCCGACCACACCTCGCAGGTGGTGCTCAACGGCCGCCCCATCGGCAACCGCGACGCGTATGACTTCTGGCGGCGAGGCCGCACCACGACCTGCGCCTCGCGGTTCTCCTGCGAGGAACAGACCTTGGATTTCCGGCAGGAGGTCTGCGCCGCCTTCGACCGTCTGGCAGCGCGCTACAACCCCATCGTCATGGAGGGCGCCGGCAGCATCTCAGAGCTGAACCTGCGCGACACAGACCTCGTGAACTTGCCGATGGCGCGCTATGCCAAGGCGTGCGTGATTCTCGTGGCCGACATCGACCGCGGCGGCGTCTTCGCCTCGGCCTACGGCAGCATCGCACTGCAGACGCCCGAAGACCGCAGCCTCATCAAAGGCATCATCATCAACAAGTTCCGCGGCGACCTGCGCCTCTTCGACAGCGGGCGCAAGATGCTGGAGGACATCTGCGGCGTGCCCGTGCTGGGCGTGATACCGTATGCCAAGGATATTCACATCGAGGAAGAGGACAGCGTGGTGCTGGGCGAAAAGCTGAAAGCCAGAAGCGAGCAGGCTGCTGCCGGAAGGGTGAACATCGCCGTGGTGCTGCTGCGCCATATCAGCAATTTCACGGACTTCGACACACTGGAACGCGACCCTCGCGTGAACCTCTTCTACACCAACAACACCGATGACATCAGCCACGCCGACATCATCATCGTGCCAGGCAGCAAGGCCACCCTCGACGACCTGCTGGAGCTGCGCCGCAACGGCTGCGCACAGGCCATCCAGCGTGCTCACCGCGACGGGAAGAGGATTGTGGGCATCTGCGGCGGCTATCAGATGCTGGGACAGATGGTGGAAGACCCCGAAGGCATCGAGGGCGATGTCGCGCGACTGCCGGGACTGGGACTGCTGCCCATCACCACCACGATGGCAAACGAGAAGACCACACGACAGACGACCTTCGAGTTTCAAGGCGAGAAATGCCAGGGCTACGAGATTCACCAAGGTGTCAGCACGCTGGCAGACGGGCGTCAGGCAGACGCCATCGTGCAGACGGAACGCTGCATCGGCACCTATATCCACGGCTTCCTGGACAACAGCCCCGTCATCGAGTATCTGCTGCGCGGCTTCGACACACAGGCCCTCTCTCCTGCCCTCTCACCACAAGAATATAAGGAACAGCAGTACGACCTGCTGGCCGACCATGTGCGCCGCCATGTGGACATCGACCGAATATACCAAATCCTGCAAGCACCATGATTCAAGGCCACGGCGACGATATCTATCAGTACACGGGCATCCGGGCGAACTTCAGCTCCAACATCTATGCCCACCAGAGCCACCAAGCCCTCATGGACTTCTTGGCGGCACAGCCACAGCTCATCGATCACTATCCGGAACCTGAGGCATGGTCGCTGGAGCGCCTGATAGCCGAGCGGCTGAGCATCGAACCCGCCAACGTCATCGTCACCAGCGGCGCCACAGAGGCCATCTATCTCGTGGCACAGACGTTCCCGTTTCGCGCCGTCATCCCCACGCCCACCTTCAGCGAGTATGCCGATGCTTGCCGCATGTTCGGCCGTGAAGAGGGCGGCGAGAGCACCATGCTGTGGCTCTGCAACCCCAACAACCCCACAGGCGAGGTCTATGACCAGACATACATCGACCGCATGATGGCAGAGCACCAGCTGGTGGTGCTGGACCAGTCCTACGAGCACTACACCCCGCAGCATGTGATGTCGGCGCAGGAAGGCTGCCGCACAGCGCGCTGCGTGCAGATTCACTCCATGACGAAGACCTATGGTGTGCCGGGTCTGCGGCTGGGATTCATCACGGCACACGAACAGCTCACGGCACGCATCCGCGAGAAGCTGCGCCCGTGGGCTGTCTCGCCATTGGCCATCGAGGCGGGGAAGTACCTGTTGGCACACGATGAACTCATCTGCCGACCTGACTTCGACGAGGCACAACGCCTGCGCCAGCGGCTGCAGGAGATAGAGGGCGTGGAGGTGATGCCCACACAAACGAATTTCATGCTCTGCCGACTGACCTGCGGCACGGCAGCCGCGCTGAAGGACTACCTCGCACGCCAACACGGCCTCCTCATCCGCGATGCCTCGAACTTCGAGGGACTCACGCCGCAGCACTTCCGCATAGCGGCACAGCGGCCGGAGGAGAACGATGCGCTGGTGGAGGGGATGGTAAGGTTTAAGGGTTAAGGGTTTAAGGTTTAAGGTTTAAGGTTTAAAGTTGATAGTTTATAGTTGAATGGCTGAGGGTTAAATGGTTATGCATTATGAATTGTGCATCATAGCGTTGCTAGCAGGTTGGGGGCTTGACCTCTGCCTAGGCGACCCGGCATGGTTGCCACACCCCATTGTGTGGTTCGGCAAATGGATAAGCTTCTGGGAGCATCGCCTCAACAAGGGCGCTCATCGCAAGCTGAAGGGCGCCGTCATGGCCGTCGGCAGCATCGCACTCGTCTTCGCCCTCACATGGCTTATCAATTCTTCATTCGTCATTCTACCTTCGTCCCTCTTCATCCTGTGGAACACCGTCATCGTCTTCTACTGCCTCGCCGGCACCACGCTGATTCGCGAAGTGCGGCAGGTGTTCCTGGCACTGGACCGCTCCCTCGACGAGGGCCGTCGGCAGGTGGCGCGCATCGTGGGACGCGACACCTCGGAGCTCACGGCACAGGAGGTGCGCACGGCAGCGCTGGAGACGCTCGCCGAAAACCTCAGCGACGGCGTCATCGCTCCGCTCTTCTGGTTTATGCTGCTGGGCGCGCCAGGGATGCTGGCCTACAAGATGGTCAACACGCTCGACTCGATGATAGGCTACAAGACGCCACGCTACAAGGACTTCGGCTGTTGGGCTGCACATCTCGACGACATCGCCAACTTCATCCCCGCACGCCTCACCGCCCTGCTGATGACCGCTCCCCTCTTCCTGCCCCGCGCGGGGAGACTCCTTCTTAACGCTCCACAGCGCGGAGGCCTGGACTGCATCGCCTTCATCCGCAAGTACGGCCGCCAGCACGCCTCGCCCAACAGCGGCTACCCCGAAGCGGCACTGGCAGCTATCCTCGACTGTCGCTTCGGCGGACCACACTACTACTTCGGACAACTCTTCCCAAAACCTTACATCGGCGACAACGACAGACCGCTCACCACAGCAGACATGAGAACTGCCGTTCGGGTGAACCGGACGGCAGAGGTGCTGATGGTGATAGTCGTGTGCCTTTGTCTCTTGGCTATATCCTAAAAGTACTTGGTAATCTTCGCGTTGTCGAAGTTGTTCATCTCGTTCATCATGCGCACAGCAGAATCCACGATGGGGAAGGCGCAGAGGGCACCCGTGCCCTCGCCCAGGCGCAAGCCGAGCTGAAGCAGGGGACGGGCATTCATGGCTTCCAACATCTTACGATGGCCGCTCTCGTCACCACAATGGGTGAAGATCATGTAGTCCTGCGCTGAGGGATAGAGCCGAATGGCAGCAAGGGCACAGGCGCTCATAATGAAGCCGTCCACCAGCACCACAACATGTTGCTCTGCCGCCCGCAGCATAGCACCGATGGCCGTCACCATCTCGAAGCCGCCAAAATAGCGAAGCGCCAACAAGGTGTTCTTCTCATCCCCCTGCTGAGACTCGTTGGCCTCAAAAGTCTTGTAGGCCTGAACAGCCTGCGACAACACCTCATGCTTATGGCGGACGCCAGGAGCATCGAGGCCGGCACCGGCTCCTATGCACTCTTCCAGCGGGATGTGGCAGAAGAGATGCATCCAGATGCTGGAGGGTGAGGTGTTGGCAATGCCCATCTCGCCGATGCAGAGAACGCGACAGTCCTCGGCCACGCAGTCGTCCACCAGATCGCAACCGATTTGTATGGCGTGGTTAAACTCATCCTCGCTCATCGCCGCCTCGTGCAGGAAGTTCCTGGTGCCACGAGCAATCTTACGGTCGAGGATACCTGGGATGGAAGAGAGGTCGTAATCCACGCCGACATCGACAATGCGCAACGTGAAGCCATGCTGGCGACAGAACATGTTCACGCCACCGCCGCCGCGGGTGAAGTTAATCATCTGCTGCCAGGTCACCTCGCGCGGGGAGACACTGACGCCTTCGCGCTCGATGCCATGGTCACCCCCCAACAGCAGGTGACAAGGATGTGCCAGCGAAGGCGCTAACGTCTGCTGGACAAGGCACACCTGTTGCGCCAACTCCTCCAAGCGACCCAGCGAGCCCTTGGGCTTGTTCAGATTATCTATCTTCTGCTGAATGGCAGCCTGCAACGCTCTATCTACAGGTTGTATATTAAACTCTTTCATTTGATTTGAAGTGGTAATCCGGACACCATGAGAAAAACTTCGTCAGCCTTGGAGGCGATGTATTGGTTCATCCACCCTTGCAGGTCCGCAAAGCGACGCTGCAGGGCATTCTCCGAGACGCCACCCAATCCGATTTCGTTGGTCACGAAGATGAAGGTAGCCTCATACTGTGTGAAAGCATCAAACTCACGCTTGGCCTCGCTGAGAATCCTGTCAACATCTATACTCCCCTCGCCCTTTGGAGAGGGGTCGGGGGTGAGGCCTAAGAAGTTCGTAAGCCACAGCGTCACACAATCTACAAGGACGACACGCCCGCTGACATCGTGGCGGCTGAGCGTGCGCTCTTCCTCGATGTTTGTCCACTGCGGGCCGCGCCGCTGCTGGTGGCGACGCACACGCTCGCGGAACTCCTCATCCCAGATGTGGGCTGTCGCCACATACACGGGATGCTCTGAGAGCTGCAATGCCAGCTCCTCCGCTTTCGCGCTCTTGCCGGAGCGCTGTCCTCCGGTGATGAGAATAATCTTGCTCAATGTTTCTATGCTTTATGCTTCATTCCTTTATCCCGACAGTCATCTGACCATCTCCGCGGCCACGACCATCAGTATCGAGAGTTCCACAAGCAGACAGACAGCCCCGCAGCAGTCGCCAGTGTAGCCACGCAGCCGCCGCCAGATGTGGAGACTGAGCAGCGTCATCACCAGAGTGGGAACGATGACCAGCCAGCCCCAATAGATGTTCGTGAGCCAGATGAAAATGCCCATCGGCAACACGCCCTGAATCAGGAGACTGACACCGGCCCACCAGCTCATGCTGCGATAGACGACCTTTGCCTTCGCCTCCTCTTCGCGACGAGCGTAAGGCATCACCACCACGAGCGGTGCCGTCAGCATCTTGGCAAAGGGGTCGGCAGCCCAGATGGCGACGGCCGCCATGAGAGGCGACAGCGAGAAGAGCGAGGCGGCAAGCATGAGCTCGTAGAGAATCAGGCCGAGGACACCGAAGGTGCCGATATGGGAATCCTTCATGATGGCGAGGATGCGGTTGCGGTCTGTGCCGCCGCCGAAGCCGTCCATGAAATCTGCCAGCCCATCCTCGTGGAGAGCGCCCGTCAGCAGCAAGCGAGCCACGATGGCCAGCAGCACAGCCAGGGCATAAGGCAGATACTGGCTGCACACCCATAGCGTGACAGCCGCCACGCCACCCGTCAGCCACCCCGTCAGCGGCCAATGCTCTACCACCGTTCGGTAGCACGCCTGCGGCGGCTGATGCAGACGCCAGAAGGGAAGGCGCGTGAAGAATATCAGTGCCGCCCAGATGCGGTCGTACCAATGTGTCTGTTCCATTTCTGCTTCTTTCGCATACTGCTGTGGCATCCGTGTCAGAGCTTGACAGACGAGATATCCACGAGATTGTTGACAATGGCGTAGATGGTGAGGCCTGCCGGCGAGTGGATTTGCAGCTTGCGGGCAATATTCCGGCGATGTGTAATGACGGTGTTCACGGAGATGAACAGGCGGTCGGCAATCTCCTTGTTCTGCAAGCCCTGCACAACGCCAATGATGACCTCACGCTCGCGATCGCTCAGCGCATCGGTGCCTTCTGCCCCACCATTGGCGACCATCGCCGAGATGTTCTTCGACACATCATCCTGCTGCGCCAAGCGCTCCAGACGCTGGATGGCAGGAGCGAAGATATGGTCCTCGACCTCAGCATGCTGGCGCAGCCATTCCTCGTTGTTGTAGATATCGTAGAGCGTGGCCGTCAGCTGGTTGTTGTGCAACGCATCAGAGGGCAGATATTTGATAATCATGAGCTTCAGCTCGCGCAGCATCTTGTCGGTCTGCTCATGATGTTTGGAAAAGGTCTCTATGTTATAGGTGTTCAGGGGAGAGCCTGCGAGCAGCGACTCCACATAGGGGAAGAGCGTGCGCTCCTCATATTTCATGTGGCGACGAATCTCCTGGGCATAATCATCATAGAACTTCATGATGAGGTGGCCCAGTGCATCGTCCTCACTGAGGCTTTCCTGCAGCTCACGTCGGATGAAGGGAAGTTGGAAATCGAGATAATAGGTGTGACTGGCCTTCAGGTAGTGCAACAGGGTGGCCACACTGATGTGCTCATCATTGTCGAACTCGCCGTAGCCATTGATGGTGTAGTTCACAACAGCCAGGAAGGTGTAGGTATCGACACCATTCATCTCACAGGTCTCGCTGACCGTCTTGTCGCCAAAGCCCAATTGGATGCCAAAGGAGCCCAATGTCTGCAAGACGCTGGAGTTATCCTTGATCAGCGTGACCATCTTGTCGCTGGCTTCATACATCTTCAAGTTCTTCATATCATTCAAGCATAACTATGAAGACCTCCCAACAAGTAATTCACGCCGAAGTAGGTCATGAGCAGGGAGGCCAATGCGATAATGGAATAGAGACGATAGTTGCGGTCGGAGCGGAACCACGGCAGACTCTGGTGGTGTAGCGGCAGGCTATAGACGATGAGCGTCACCAGCGCCCATGCCTCTTTAGGGTCCCACGACCAGTAGCTGCCCCATGAGACATTAGCCCACACAGCGCCGAGGAAGATGCCCGTGGCCAGGAGGAACACTGCAGGACGCAGTGCCTCGCGACGCACAACACTCACCACCAACAGGATATAGCTCAACATGATGGTGCCCACATGGACAAAGAGGAATGGCGAACGCAGGATGGGCACCAGCGGCTGCATGGCGATGGCAATCACCATATACGATGCCATCGCTGTGCCACAGAAGGCGAACAGCGCCGTGGAGAGCCAGGAGGCACGCCGTGCACCGGGCTGGCGATGGCGACGTTTGCTCACGGAAACAGCAATCATGCTCAGCGCCAGCAGCAAGTAGCCAGCATACGTGACAGCCGTCCCCCAAGGGTCGTAGCTGATGGTGAAGGTGCTGCCACAGCCATCGTCGTCGAAGGAGGTCTGATAGATGCGGTAGCCCTCCACACGGCCGATATTATTCATGGAGATCGTCGCCTCTTCCTTACCTTCTGTTGTGGCGATGACGACATGGCTGACATAGTCGGCAGGAGTCGTGCCATCATCGTCGTATTTGATTTCAAAGTCCTCCAGTGCCAGATAGAAAGGCATTTCGCCGGTTCGGGTGTAGGCTCCGTGGTCGTCCTTCGTCCAGTAGATGCTGGTCGCCTCGCCCTCGCGCAGATGCGTCATACCCCTGCGGCTTGTGAGGTGGGTGGTCAGCGCACCGGCTAAGATGACGAGGAAACTGACATGCAACAGCAGCACCGGCCAGTTCTTCCACATCTTTCTCTTCCACAGCTGGCAGCAGCCAGCAACAGCCACGGCAGCCCACAAGGCGATGAACCACCAGGCACCATAAACATGCTGCAAGGCGTAATGCGTTCCGTACTGATTCTCAACAACGGTGGCAATGGCTATCGCCACGGCCACGGCCAGCAGCAGGATGAAGGGGAGCCTGCGCCAAATGTTCGAAGTATTCATTTTCATGGTGCAAAGGTAAGCATTTTCGCTGACACGTGCGCACATCTGCGCACAAATTCATCTGTCGGGACGTTAAAATGGACGGTACTGCGGATGATGGTTACGTTTCACGGCGATACATTCCATCTCAATGAGCCAGGTAGGACGGCAGACGGGTGCCAGCGTGATGACTGTCGGGATCTCGGGGAAGCGCTGTCGGAACATCTCGCTGACCAGCTCGTAGTCGCCCGTGTCGCGCAGATAGACCACGAGGTGCATGACATTGGAGTAGTCCATTCCGCCCTCGCTGAGCAGCATTTCGACATTCTCCCACATACGTAGCGTTTGTTGGCGGATATCTCCTACATACATGACCTCACCTCGATTGTTGATGCTGGCGGTGCCGGAGATGAAAACATGTGAGCGGTCGCCATATTCCACACATGTGCCTCGCTCGAAGGTGACACCGTATTCGTAGGTCGGGTTCAGGTGGGTCTTGGCGTAGAGATAGCGCTGCTGTGAGGGTTGGAAGCCTGTGAGGGCGTAGGTGCCCATCTGTATGAGTGCTTTCGTGTCAGCAGGTCCGCCACCAATGCCCGTGGAGGCGATGTAATGGGTTGCAGGTGTCAGTCCCTGCCGCTCGAAGTTCTCGCGTCGCGCCTTCACCATTCCTGCATATTGAGTATCCACATCACGCACAAAGAACCATGTGCGGATGCAGTTGTCGGCCAGCGTAGCCCCGAAATATTGCAGTTGCTGTTCGTAGTGATTCAGGATGGCTTCAGTCTGCTCTGCCGAGTCGCCTTGATTGCAGATGAGGCCCATCTGCCACAGGTGGCGGTAGCCATTGTGGCTGGCTACAACCATTCCGTGCTCTGTTGCTATCTGCTGTCCGCTCGTCAGGTAGAGCCATGCCGCCACCTTGGAACCATCCAACGGCTGTTGCTGGATGATGGAGATGGCGATGTCGGGTTGCTGACGCATGAAGGGCTGCTGGTTGGTGCTGTCAGACAGGAAGTAGCGCTTGAGGATGTACTGCGCTCCTTCAAATCCTGGCATGTGGGGCAGACGATCCTCAGCCTCATACATTCGGCGCAACTGGTCTTCGAAGCGCTCACCGCGAGATTCCACATGCAACATCACGTGCCATTCTCCAACGCCTGTCTCCGGGCGGAAACTGGCCACCTCGGCACGGACGCCGATGTCTTCAAGATATAAAATGTTTCTATTATTCATCTTTTCAATTTTTCCGCTCGGCGCCTTGCGACGCTTCACGCTTGAAGAATCTTTCAATCTCTCAATCATCCCCCTTCAAATCTGCGATCCAGTCATCAATCAGTTGTCTGACTTCATTCAGGTTTTCTCTGAACTGGTTGCTGAGAATTTCCGTATGGTTCACATGCAACAGGTTTTCTCCACCTTCGGAGACGAGTTGGTGCAGAAGGGATGCTTGGCTATTTCCGCTGACCACGCGCACAGCACCCTCCTTGCGGGTGCTGGGCACATCCACCAGATTGGCAAACGAGTGTCCTGCTGTCAGATTCAGTTTGGCTGCTCCGGCACCTCCATTCCCGCCATGACACTGTATGCAAGCTCGGTCAAACAAGCCGAACTGCAGTGCGCCCATCCGGCTCACGTCCATCACTCCGAGATCCATGCGAATCGTGTCTTTCTGCTCCGCGAAATCCTCCATATTCACACTGGCGAGGGTGATGATGCGTTCGCGCAGTCGGTTTGTGATGGCCAACTCCACCGTATTGATATTATTGCCGATATTGGAGAGCACCAGCTCCACCGCTGTGCCATCGGCCGTGGTATTGGGAAGGGCGCGCACCACCTGAGCGTAGTTGTCGCCCGCCGTAAAGCCAGCCAGCGACACAGAATATTTCCTATCCCAGGAGTCGATGCCTGAGAGGACAGCGGTCAGCTTCACCGTGCGTCCGTTATCGGTGGTGGCCAGTGTCTGCTCCTCAATGTCACCCGAGTCACAGGCGGCAAAGAGTAGCGCAAGAAGTGACACGAAAGCAAATAATGATGTACGATGTGGGATGTACGATGTACGATGTGTCATGTCAAGTGCGATTTTAGAAACTGAACTGAGCCTGCAGCGAGGCATAGTGTGTGCTGATGCCCAAGTCATCGTTATCGCGGTCGAGTTGAGTGTCATGACCCCAGCGGCCTGTGAACTGGTACATAGCAGAGAGCTTCAGATGCACCTTGGGGATGTAGTAGTTGCAGACCACGGCCGGCATATTCAGGAAACCATCCTTTGAAGTGCCGTTGCGGTCCATGAAGTCATAGCGCACACCCAACTGCACCGTCTTGCAGACGAAGTAACCCACCTGCGCATAGGCACCCCAGTAGTTGAACTTGTCGCTGATTTTCTGCCGTTTGGTGAAGCTCACGTGCATCCAATAGGCCTCAGCGCCCACATACCAGCGGTTGTAGAGCATGGCGAACTCGGCCCCCAGGCGTGCGTCGTTGGTGCTTTCGCTCTCGCTCTCCACATTCAGTCCGCCGGAGATGCCGAACTGCATGTGGCGCCCCTTCAGCATTCGGGCGTTACCCTGCGTCTGCGGCATCTTCCCCCATGGCATAAAGGTCAGGCGGCCGGCATAGAGCAGCGATGGGATGTGCCAGTCATCGGAGATGGTCTTGGTGGCGCCGTTCACGACAGAGCCGCTGCCGTTCCACAGTCCCACCTCGTAGCCCATGAGCCAGCTGTCCTTTTTCTTATTCAGCTTGGCCACGCCGTGGAACTGTACGCCGACGTCAAAGCCGGTGGCAATCTGCGGCGTCACTGCATTCAACGTATGCGGCATGATGGTGGACGTGGAGAGTGAAGTCGGTACAATGGGGAACAGCGTCTCGCCCAGCGTGGTCAGATAGGCGTGGGTGAAGGGCGTCTTGAACTTACCCACACGGAAGCGGGCTGCGGGCGAGATGCTGTAGTCCAGCCACGCCTGCTGCAGGATGTTGGCGCCCGTGGCGGCCGCATTGATGCTCAGGTTGTAGTCCAGACAGCCGAAGGTCTTGCCCGTGAATCCCAGGATGGCGTAGGGCATGGCGAAGCCGGAGTTGGCGATGTTGTCCTGGTTGTAGGCTTTGTCCAAACCCTCGTCGTCGTAATAATTGAACTGACCGCGCGTCTGCAGCATCAGATAGGGTTTGAAGACAAATTTGCCGTTCTTGGACTGCAGCGTGAAGCCGCGGTTGTCGGCAATGCCCAGCACACCGTTTTCCATGTCGATGCTAGGTGAGGAGGAAGAAGACCCTACAGACCCTCCCCCCGCCCTCCCTTGTAAGGAGGGAGTGGTTTCCTGTGCTGCGAGGGGAACCGATTGAATGGCTAAACAAATGATAAATAAGAGTTTATTATATGTTCTCATAATAAGGTAGTTTTTTATATGTAATCACCCCCTCCCTACAAGGGAGGGTGAGGGGAGGGTCTTTATAGTGACTCTAAGAATTTTATCAGTGCCGAGCGGTCATCCTTGTGCATATTCTTATAGAGGTTCTTGCTTGCTTCGCCTTCACCTCCGTGCCATAGGATGGCCTCCTGCAGGTTGCGGGCTCTGCCGTCGTGCAGGAAATAGGTGTGCGCATTCACCTTCTCTTGCAGCCCGATGCCCCACAGCGGGGTCGTGCGCCACTCGTTGCCGCGAGCCAGTCCGCTGACATAGTGGTCGTCAAGTCCAACGCCCATGATCTCAGAGCCCATATCGTGAAGCAGGTAATCGCTGTAGGGATGAATGGTCTGGTTGCCCAGCCACGGCAGCTCGGTGCCATTGAGTAACTTAGCGCCACGGGGTTTGGTGTGCAGCGTGGTCACATGACACAGGTGGCACTTGGCCTCGAAGAACTTCTGTTCGCCGATGGCCACCATCTCGCGTTCCGTGATTTGGCGTTGTTTGTAGCTGACTTGTGTGGACGTGCTACCCAGCCTTCGGGCAGGAACGCCCAGTCCGTGCAGGTAGAAATCGACATCTTCCATATCCTCTGTCGAGATCTCCAGCTTGTCGTAGAGCAGTCCCATCATAGACCCCTGCTGCATCTGGCTCTGCCCCTCACAGATCTCCTCGGGGTAGCGGCTGTTGGTGACGCCCATATCGCTGGAGAAGCCCAGCTCCACGGTGAGGTCGGCGTGCTGTGCCTTGTTGCCCGAGAGTCCCAACTGCAGGCGCCCACGCTCCGTGATGTAGTTGGCGCGTCCTGAGATGCCGTATTCGGGGTAGTTCGAGCGGCGCGCCAGTTCCTCGATTTCTGCTGGGTCGAGCGCCATCATCTGCCCCATGCCCACATGGCGCAGAGGAATGCGCACGGTGCAGAAGAGGTCCTCCGGACGGATGGGTTCATCGGTGTCGCGATAGGTGGGCTTATACCAGTCGGTGATGGTGTATTCTGGATAGACAAGCTCATAGGGAGTGCCGTCGGGGAAGGTGAACTGCTGGCTGTGCCAACGGCATTCCAGCTTGCCTTCTGCTGTCACACCCATAATGCTTTGATCGTGAATCACACGTCCGTAATCCTGAAAGAAAGCGCCGTTCTTGCGGGTAACATACACCAGCATCGACGAGAAACCGTAGGCACCGCTGCCGTAGTAGGGCGTGCCGTCGGGGTCGGTGCCGGTCTGTGTCCACAGGCTCGGCTTGGTCCGACCTGCATTACGATGACACGAGCCGCACGAGTAGCCTGCATAGACAGGCCCAAGGCCGTTGCCGGAATTCATGGGATTGTCATAGAGGCGGTCGCCATGCGTGAACCGCTTCTCATTGGCCGGGATATTGCCCACCCAGTCGGCATCCGTGTCATAGGCATAGCTGGAATTCTTGAAGACCGTAGAGGTGCCGGCAGAAAGAACAAAACCCTCCGGCACCTCGATGTCGCGAATGTCCTTCACCTCTAAACCATCATTCTCACAACCCCAGAGGGCTGTGAGAACAATGCACCATAATATGGTATGGTTCTTCATCAGTAACTGCGTGCCTTACCGTTTTTGAACAACAGGAACTCCAACGTGTGGAATCCGCGCACATTCTGGACAGCCTCGATATCCTCATTATCCTCGCTGTATTCGCCTTCCCACTTGATCAGCTCCTCAATCTTGCCACTTTCCAGCACACCTTTGATGGCATCGACGTCCAAAGGCCAGGAATCCATGTTGGGATCAAGTCCCAGGTCAGCAACGGGACCGAAGAGGAAAGCTTCGCTGGTTTCCCAGGGCTCGCGAGCCTCAATCCACAAGTCAGCAGCTCTCTTGAAAGCGGCTGATGAAGGTTGCTGGCTCAGCTCCACAATAGACTGGCGCAGCAATGTGGTCTTGCTGACCAGGTCGGCGTAGGTGGGAAGAACCACCTGATCCACATAGTTGTGCACGATAGCCTCCAGCTCATCGTCATCAGCATGGGCGATGACGAAGGTGGTGAGATTGTTCTGCAGCACATCCACCAGTTCTGAACAGGCAACCATCGCCTTGAGCACAGTGGGATTGCCGATATGGCTGCGGAAGGGAGCATTCATTCCTTTGATCGCATTGTAGGCAGCTTCGATGCGCAGCTTTACTGACGCATACAGGCCTTCATCCACCGCTTTCGTGAAAGCTGCCAGAGAGTGGGCTGCTTCCTGATTGTTACGGGTGCCGTTGAAGGCATTGCGAATACTGAGGATGTTATTGGAATAGTCATCAATAGAGTGCCAGCTGTACCATGACTCCACAGCATACACCGCCTCCGTGTACTTCCCGGCCTCCCACAGATCACGCGGCTCACCAATCTTGGCGGTGCCCACCTCACTCGCGATATCGATGCATCCGTCAACAATCTGCTGCACACAGGCTGCTGCACTCTGGTATTCGCCACCGAAGTCCTTAAAGGTCTGGGCGTAAGGTTCTCCGTCGTTGTAGCTGACGCTCCACGCCTTATTCAAGTCCGAAGCATCCTTGGTCAGCAGATTGGCCACGGCTGTGGCATACTGCGTCCAAGCGGTGATGTTCTCGGGCGTCACATCGATGTTGTTGTCCTGAATCTCCACATCTTCAGTCCCTTCGGGAATGGTATTCAGGCCCCCACCGTTGTCATCTTTGTTGTCATCGCTACAGGCGGCAAAGCCAAGGCACAAGGCCATCAGGCCAATCATCAGTACATTCTTTCTCATGTCCGTTAATGTTTTAAGTTTTTTTATGGTTTAATGATCAATTCTGAATTTATTGTCCTTCAGGAACCATCCCACGAACGCCACGCCGAGCGCGAACTCGTTCTCCGACTTGTACTTTCCGTCGCCGATGCTGCGATGCGTGTAGTCTGCCTTTATCACCAGATAGGGCAGGGGGCGATAGTTCAGGCCTGCCACCCACATGTGGGTCTTCAGCCTGTCGTCAGCACCCTTCAGGTTATTGGCATCCACAACTACTTTCTCCTGCGGATTGTAGTATTCATAGCGGAAGAAGGGCGTGATGTCCCACCATTTGGGATTCCGCACGAAGCCCTTCACATGGATACCAGCCTCTGCGCCATAGCTCACGCCGCGCTCCGCAATAGGTGCCAGACGACTGTAGGGGGATTTGCTGCTCAGGCGGTTGTTCTTGGCTGTCAGCAGGGAGCTGTTGCCAATCTTACCGCCGAGGATATTACCCCGGACCGTGAAGTAACGGTGCACATACTGTGCATCTACAGACCATATTCTTACAGGCACGTCGAAGGTGTAGGTCTGAGGCTTGTCGCTGTTGGCAGCCGCATTATGCACATAGTAGAAAGAGGCACCCAGGCGCAAACCGGGAACACCTTTATAATTGACACGCGCGACATAAGCGGGCGAGGTGAAGTTGTCCACCTCGAAGAAGCCCTGCTTGCCGCCGGCCACCCACGTGTTGCGGTCGAAGCCGTTGGCATTGAGACCTGCCAGCACCATGGCCTGATAGTCGAACAAGGTCCATTGCTTGCCCACTTCACCAAGAATGCTGAGACCCGTCTCGTGCCACGTGCTGGGTAAGAGTGTGGTCTCGCCTTCCGGACGCACGGTGCCGAAGAAGTTCACTGGCTCATGGTGAGTATTGGTCAACCCCACGGGCACAATCTGATGTCCCACGCGCACCATGAAGGCGTTGTTCAGCCGGTAGGTGATGTGGAACTGCTCCAGCGCCACCTCGCCGCCTTTCTCCACCTCGGTCTCATATTCTCCATTCTCGGTGTTCTCTATCTCGTAGGCTGTGCCGGTGCCGCCTGCCTCAAACTCCACTTCCATCCCAAGCATCCAGTGCTTGTTGAACTTATAGTCACCGGCCAACACAAAACGGGGAATGGAGATGGTATTGCGCTTAAAGTCACTATTTCCCTGGGCGGTGCCGTTGAAGCGGTTAATGCCGTAGTTCTTGAACTGTGCCAGGATCTCGCCATAGCCGCCCACGCGGTACTTGCGATAGCCGTCCGCCTCCGTGTAGTCATCATGTGCCTTCACCTCTGGAGCCTCACTGACAGCCTCGGTCCCCGGCCGCTGCGGCGAAGCGCCCGTCACGCCATCTACGCGCTGGTCCTCAGCATCTTGTGCCATTGCACTGATGCTCAAGAGCATCATCCCGGCACTCACAATCAATCCTTTTATCATACTGTATGCTTTGTATATCCGACAATGTTATTTTTTCCGGCTGCAAAGGTACGGCGAATTCCCGCATGTCGCAATACCTAAAAAAGGTGTTTTTAGACTCTTCACAACAATTATTACCCATAAAGACAGTAATCAAAAGTAGGTATTCTCCCATTTATGTGTGTGGAATCAATTATTTTACGTACTTTTGCAGGCAGAAACAAAACACTGATAATCATGAACAAGATTTTCTGTTTCCTGACGGCCCTGATGCTGATGACCGCTTGCGGACAACGGACGGCGAGCACAGGCGACGCTGATAAGGCAAGCACTGCGGACACCACAGTAGCCGTGGAGGTGAACTACGCCACCGAGTTCTCCGTGCGCGACTCCGCCGGCATCCGCCTCGTAGATGTCGGTAGCCACTATCACTTCGCCCTCATCCCCGCCTCCCTTACCGTTCCCGAGGGTTCTCCCGAGGTTCCCGAGGGCTACACCCCCATCCGCGTCCCCATCCGCCGCGCCCTCTGCATGACCGCCCTACAGCTCTCCAACTTCACAGCCCTCGATGCCCACGACTTCATCAGCGGCATCACAGGAACCAAGAACCTCTTCAACGCCGACATACGTCAACGCACGGATGACGGCCGCATCGTGAAGATAGGAATGGAAGGGAATTTCGACACGGAGATGGTGCTGGCCGCCAATCCCGATGTCATCTTCATCTCACCTTCCAAGCGTGGCGGCTACGATGCCATCAAGGAGACGGGCATCACCCTCGTGCCTCACCTCGGATATAAAGAACTCGACCCGCTGGGGCAGGCGGAATGGATAAAGTTTGTGGGGCTCTTCATCGGACGCGAAGCAGAGGCCAACGCCATCTTCGCAGGCATCGAGCAGCGCTACAACGAGTTGAAGAAGCGTGTCGAGGAGAAACTCGACCAAGCGGCCGCACAGGGGCTCACCCATCAGCGCCCCACCATCATCAGCGGCGAGATGCACTACGGCTCATGGCACGCGGTAGGCGGCAAGAACTACCTGGCACAGATCTTCCGCGACGCCGGTGCCGACTATGTCATACACGACGACGAGACCTCCGGTGAGAACCTGGAGTTTGAGAAGGCGTATGCCCTCGCTGCCGATGCCGACTACTGGCGCATCCTCAACAGCTTCCCGGGAGATTTCTCCTATGAAGCCCTGCGCGCCTCTGAACCACGCAATGAACTCTTCAAGGCCTTCCGCGAGCGCAAGGTCATCTACTGCAATATGCGTAAGACGCCTTACTATGAGATTTCACCTGTGCAACCCGACGTCCTCCTCAAGGACCTCGTCGCCATCCTGCATCCTGAGCTCATGGAATCCGACTATCAACCGACCTTCTACCGCCTCTTAGCCCCCTAATGAAAAGAACCGCACTATACCTCCTGCTCCTCGCCGTCAGCATCGTCATTTTACTCATCGTAAACCTGCTGTTGGGGTCCGTGAAGATTCCTGCCGCGAATGTCTGTCGCATCCTCTTCTCTCAACTCTCAACTCTCAACTCTCAACTCTCAACTGAAAACGAGATCTGGCGTAACATCATCTTCAGCAGCCGCCTGCCACAAGCTCTCACTGCCATCGTGGCCGGCGCAGGTCTCGCCGTCAGCGGTCTGCAGATGCAGACGGTGTTCCGCAATCCGCTGGCAGGCCCCTCCGTGTTGGGCATCAGCAACGGCTCTGCCCTGGGCGTAGCCTTCGTGGTGCTGCTGTCGGGCAAGTTAGGTGGCGTAGCGCTCTCGCGCTTAGGCTACCTCGGCGATGCCGCCATGAGTGTGGCTGCTATCATCGGTGCGATGTCCGTGATGCTGCTGATTCTCTGGGTATCGCAGAAGGTTAGAGGAAATGTCACGCTCCTGATTATCGGTGTGATGATTGGCTATCTGGCCAATGCCATCATCGGTGTGCTGAAGTTCCTGGCTCCCGAGGAGGATGTGAAGTCGTTTGTCGTATGGGGTCTCGGCTCCTTCTCACGCGTCAGCGGCGACGAAATGATGCTATTCATCGGACTGATGTGTGTGCTGCTGCCCCTCACCTATCTCCTAGTGAAGCCCATGAACCTGCTGCTCCTTGGCGACCGCTACGCCGCCAACCTCGGGCTGAACATACGCCGCAGCCGCATGTTGGTCATCGTGTCTTCGGGCATGCTGGTGGCTATCGTCACGGCCTACTGCGGTCCCATCATGTTCATCGGTCTCGCCGTACCGCATCTGGCACGCGCGCTGTTCCGCACCTCCGACCATCGCATCCTGATGCCCGCCACCGCGCTCTGCGGCTCTGTTCTGGCGCTCGTGTGCAACATCATCGCCCGCATGCCGGGCTTCGAGGGAGCGCTGCCCGTCAACTCCGTGACAGCACTCGTGGGCGCACCCGTCATCGCCATGGTGCTGTTCCACAAGCGTAAGGACGACATCGAAGAATGATTATTCATAAATCCGCCCATCGTCATCCATCAGCAGGATGGTCAGCTGCCCGTCGGGCAGCAGGGGATGGCAGTGCGCGTAGCACCGACGGATAACGATGTCGGCAAAGCGAGGCAGCAATGCAGCGGGCAGCAGATGCCACAGCTCGCGAGCCAACGTAAACGAGGGTGACAAGACAGCCTCAACGGCATCCTCAGCACAGCCAGCCTCGCGCAACAGCTCCGCGATGAACGCCTTGTCCATCACCACCTTCTTGCTGTGTGTGTCGAGGTTGCCGGCGGCCAGCTTCACCGCCTTACCCAACATCACGCCCAGCGTGACGTGCTTGATGCCCAGCTCATTGGCTATCCTCAGCGTCTCGCCGATATAATTGCCGTACTCCACAAACGCCTGACGCGGCAGGTCGGCATAGCGCGCCTTCAGGAAGCCCTCGCTCTTGGCGCCGCTGTTGATGACCACGCGCTCAGCACCACTCGCCTTGGCCACAGTCATACATTTGCGGATGGATTCAATGAACGCCTCTTCGCTGAACGGTTTCACGATGCCCGACACACCGATAATCGAGATGCCTCCCTCAATGCCCAGACGGGGATTGAAGGTGCGTCGGGCAATCGCCTCGCCCCCGGGCACTGAGATGGTGACTGTCCATTGGCTATTGGCTGTTGGCTGTTGGCCATTAGCTGTTGGCCATTGGTTGTTGGCCATGACTATCCGCTGCAGGTTCTTGCGAATCATCTCGCGCGGTCCTTTGTTGATAGCGGCCTCACCCGGGGGATAGTCGAAGCCGGGCAGCGTGAACCGCCCTACCCCTTCACCGCCAAGGATTACTATAGACCCAGACCCTTCTAAAGACCCCTCTAAAGACCCCTCTAAATCTCCCCGTAAGGGGAGACTTTCATTCCTGCTTGCCATCTCTGCGCCAGCCTCTCCCCTCCCTCCACGGGAGGGGTCGGGGGTGGGTCTTCTCTCTGCGCCAGCCTCCGCCCTCACTTCAATACCATTCGTCACATCTGGGTCATCGCCCGCCTCCTTGATACAATAGGCATACCCGTCGCCATAACCGACAGGAACCGTTATCGTCTCGCCGTTGGGCAGCACCACCGGCACCTCCTCGGGTGTTTCGCCTTTCGTCAGCCGTAGCATAGCAGCCACAGCTGCCGCCGTAGCACACGTTCCCGTAGTCAGCCCGCTATGTAGCGGGAAGAACTCCGGCAACAGTCTCTCCACCGCCCGCCGCAAGCCATAGGGACCGTTGACAATGGACAATCGATTGTCCATTGTCAACGGCCTCTTGATCGCTATCACCCTCATGCCTCTGTCGCGGGCCGCCTTCACCTTCTCCGTGAAGCCGCCGCTCTCGCCGCTCTCCTTGAGCAGGATGGCATCGGCCTCAACGCCTATCTCATCCGCCTCGGTATAGTAGCAGAGCTGGTCAGCGGCAGCACCCTGTGCCTTGGCCAGCGCAATGGAACTCTCGCGGTGGAGGATGCGGTAGAACACCTTGATGCCTTTGCCCTCCAGCCACTTCAGCTTGCTGATGCTCTGCACGCCCGTGGTGGCCAGCAGGGAGCTGATGTCTGTGGGAACCTGTGTGTAGTCGTCAATCCATGTGATGTCGGGGTCGCGGGGAGGATAAATCCGTTCGTAGCGGACAACGGGGATGTCCTGTGCTGCCGCCACCTCCTGGATGGTCGAATGCAACGTAGCGGCAAAGGGATGGGCAGCGTCGATGATGAGCCGGATATCATGGTCGCGACAGAAGGTGCACATCGCCTCAGCATCCAAGGCCCCATCAATGCGCAGCCCATGGTGCAGCGTGAGCTCCTGCTCACCTGTCTTCGTGCTGTAGAAGTAGGTTTTCCCCGCCTCTTCCAGCACCTCCACGGCCTTACGCCCTTCCGTTGTTCCACCAAATACCAACAACACGTATTAATTTGACGATTTTACAATTTTACAATTTTACGATTTACAACCCATTCCCTTCTCCTCGCACACTCTTTTTTGTTCCCCTCTCCCTTTAGTTCCCCTCGCCCTTTAAGTTCCCCTCGCCCTTTAAGTCCCCCTCGCCCTTTGGAGAGGGGTTAGGGGTGAGGTCGGGGTGAGGCTCCTCTCCCTTGCGGAACAAGTGTGTGAAATGTTTGTTATACAGCTCCGAGAGTCCCTTTCGGTTGTCGATGGCCTCGCCCACGACGAGCATGGTGGTGAGCGTGAGGTGGTTGTCGTGCACCATCTTCGCCAGGTCCTTCAGCACGCCGCGATAGATCTTCTGGTCGGGCCACGTCAGATGGTAGCACGCTGCCACGGGCGTGTCCTCGGGATATTCCCGCAACAATTCACGCTGCACGTCATCTACGATGGCTGCCGAGAGGAAGATGCACATCGTGGATTGGCTCCTTGCCAACAGATGCAGCTGCTCCTTCTCGGGCATCGGCGTGCGGCCCTCGCCACGCGTCAGGATGATGGTCTGCGTACGTTCGGGGATGGTGAACTGACTCCGCAACTCGGCAGCCGCCGCCAGGAAGCTGCTGATGCCGGGGGTGATATGATAGCGCATCCCCTCCTTGTCGAAGAAAGCCATCTGCTCCTGGATGGCACCGAAGATGCAGGGGTCACCGGTGTGCAACCGCACAATGAAATGTCCTTTGTCGTAGTGTTCCTTCATCAGTGCGCACTGCTCTTCGAGATTCATGTCCGCCGAGCTGCGCACCACAGCGCCCTCCTTGTGACACTCCGTCAGTGCCTTGGGCACCAGCGAACCCGCATACAGAATCAAGTCTGCCCGCTCCAGCATCTTACGCCCCCTGACAGAGACGAGGTCCGGGTCGCCAGGGCCGGCACCGACAATCTCAATGAAACCGGACCCTCCCCCCTGCCCCTCCCTTGTAGGGCGGGGAGTAGTTTCTACTGAGCAGGCATCCGCCAAGTTTAATCTCTCGTCCTGAAGGCTATTACTCCCCTCCCTAAAGTTCCCCTCTCCCACAGGAGAGGGGTTAGGGGTGAGGCTCGGGAGGGGCTGGGGGGTGGGTCTTCTAATCGCCAGCGCCGCCGTCCAGTTCTTGCCCTTCATCTTAGGCACAATCAGCTCACCACCGCCGGAACCCAAGATGGCCGCAGCCTCGCAGACACTGGGCGTGCCCACGTGCTTCGCCACCGTGTCGCTGGGATTCGGCACCTCCACCGCAGCCAGCTGTTCTGCCGTGAAGAACTCCACGGTGATGTCTTTCTCCTCTTCCAGCACCCGGATGAAAGGCTCGTCGCGCTTCACATCGATGGTGCAGTAGCGCAGCGCACAGGGCAGCACGCCGCGCTCCGTGAGAGCGCGGTTCATCTGGTCGTAGATATCCTCGTAGTCCTCAGGATGATGTGCCAGGCCGAAGCCCATCACGCCTACGAAAGGAATATAGTGGACGCACAACACACCCTCGGGCGCCGTGCGCTCATAGGGCGACACGATGATTAGCAACTTGTAGTTTCCTGAGGCTGCCTCGCTGATATCGTTGATGACGGTCACATGCTCTGGCAATGTGGACTCCATGTAGTCTGTACCTTCATCGCGGGCCTCTATGAGCAGCGCCGTAGGCTCGCGGTTCACGAAAGCGATAACGCTTTCATTCATGTCATTGGGGTTGCCTACGAGGCCCCATCCGTAGCGTTCGGCCAGCGTGTCCAGCGCCCACAACCCTGCGTTGTCGCTCTGCGTGGTGATGACCTCATGAGCGTCAAGCAAGTCTGCGATCTCGTGCGTCAAGGCGTTGGCGCCGCCCACATGACCGCTCAGCACTGCCACCACATTGTGACCCATGCTGTCGATGCACACCACCGCTGGGTCGGTGTGCTTGTCCTCGATATAAGGTGCTATCGTGCGGACACAAATGCCCATGGCGCTGATGAACACGAAGGCATCATAGTCCTTCCAACGTTCGCCCACGTCACCACGCGAGATGACGTCGGCATGGTATGCCGCCTGCAGCTGACGAGCTATCTCGCCGCCCGCTGCATTAATCTGTACAACTGCTATCATTCTTTACGTTCCTGTTATGCGCTGCAAAATTAAAGACTTTCTCCCTTCCATCCAAATTTTTTCTGTTTTCTTGCAGTCCGCTCCTCATAAAAATGCTATCCATCCGTCATTTTTCTCTTCTTAAATTTGGCCACCACCGATTATAGCACTATTTTTGAAGCGGAAAAGCCTAATTAACACATCTATTAACCCTCAAAATCGTAGCAAACATGAAAAAGTATCTTGCTGAAATGGTAGGCACTTTCGTGCTGACATTGCTTGGTTGCGGCACGGCCGTGAGTCTCGGTTGCGGCATCGACACCGCTTCGGTCGTGGGCACAGCCATCGCCTTCGGTCTCTGCGTCATCGCCATGGCCTACACCATCGGCGGCATCAGCGGCTGCCACATCAATCCCGCCATCACCTTGGGCGTCCTCCTCAACGGCGGCATCTCTGCCAAGGACGCGTGCGGTTACATCTGTGGACAGGTCATCGGTGCCATCCTCGCAGCTGCTGTCCTCTACGGCATTGTCAGTATGGATCCCGCCATCGTCATCACCACGGCTACGGGTGCCAACGCCTGCACCTACGGTGCCGTCAACGGCTTGATAGTTGAGATTGTGCTGACGTACATCTTCGTGCTCGTCGTCCTCGGCGCCACCTCGAAGACCAATGGTGCCACCAACAACTTCGCAGGTCTGGCCATCGGCCTCTCCCTCATCCTGATTCATCTGGTCGGCATCCATTACACCGGCACGAGCGTGAATCCCGCACGCAGCATCGGTCCCGCCCTGTTCGAGGGTGGTCAGGCTCTCGCCGACCTCTGGGTCTTCATCGTAGGTCCCTTCGTCGGTGCTGCCCTTGCCGCAGGCTGCTGGAAGATGATCTCCTGCGACGAGAAGTAAGCCTTTTCATTCATCTACATCTTATCGGTTTTCCCATGCGTGGGAAGGCCGATAAGTTTTTTATGCCTCCTTCACGGTCAATCTCATCAGCGAAGATGAGCCTTGAGGATGACAATAGGATGATGGTCATCGATGACCACGCGCATGGGCGGCTCCTGCCGGAGGCCCAGCTCACGGCACGCCTCATCCCACAGCTGGTGGCTGCTGGGGCGATGGTTCGTCATCTGTTCCACAACGGGCGTGGTGACGCTGTTCATCACGATGACACCGCCGGGCGCCATCACCCTCACCACCTTCGCCATCATCTCCTTCAGCTTACCCCCATGCCCGCCGATAAAAACGGCATCACAGATTTTGCATGTTGCGATATCGCAACATGCAAAATCTGTGATATGCACTTCTATTCCCGGAGCCCCATGCCTGCGGCAGTTCTCATGGATGATGGCCTCGCACTCCGGACGTATCTCGAAAGCCTCGACATGCAGATGCGGGAACAGTAGCCGAGCCTCGATGCTCACGCTGCCCGTGCACGCTCCGATGTCCCATAACACCTTCTTTGTGGGCAACTCCAGTGCCTGCAGCGTCAACAGCCGTATCGGCATCTTCGTGATCATCTTCTCGCGCCCGTTCAACAATGCGAAGGAGGAATCCGGAATGCCGAATATCCCAGTGCGCTCGACGGTTTGCCCGTCGAGAATCACGCAATTCGGCATCGCGAACTCCTGCCCTGCCGCCTCTTCCAGCGTCAAGGTCGTCACACGCTCCTTCTCGGGATTGCCGAGATGTTCACCCACACACATATTATAATAGGTGTAGCCATACTCCAGCATCCGCTGGGCGATGGCAGCCGGCGTGTGCTCCTTATCCGTCAGCACGCCTATCTTCGGTGCCCGCTCTATCAGCGCACGGTCGAACTCCTGCCACGGGCGCCCCGTCAGCGAGACGATGCGCATATCGTGGTACGGCATCACCAGCCTGTGCGCCAGCATCTGCAGCGAGTTGAACGTGGGGAACACCTTCATCTCCGCCTCCGGGAACTCACGCTTCAGGGTGTTCGCGAAGCCGAAGAACAACGGGTCGCCCGAGGCAAACACGCCTATCGTCTTCGCAGCGTTGCTGCGAAGACGATAGGCATTGAACACCCTCTCCAGCGGCACCGTGATATCTATCCACTCCGCTCCCTCGGGCAGCAACGGTGCCACAATCTCGTGGTGGCGCTTACCACCCGAGAACACCTTTCCTTCCTTGATGATCTCCATCACCTCTGGCGGAAACCAGGGGTGCGGCGCGTCTGTAATCCCTATGACGATAAACCGTAAGTGACTCATGGGTTTGATGATAATTTAACTTAATGGCGATGCGCAGGATATTGCCGTCGATGCAAAAGTATAACAAAATACGCTGTCGGCAAAATATTTTCGCCGAAAACACTACGAACACTACGCAATTCCCCCCTCACCCAACACCCAACCACCAACCGCCAAAAGCCAAAAGCCAACGCCCAAGACTCTGCTCGTCACTTGCGACGCTTCGCTCTGCTAAGAACGGTCAATAGATTATTCCATCATGATGGAATGATTAATCCATCATGATGGATTGATTGTGCCATCATGATGGATTAATGAAAAGAGCATGGTGCTTAGGGCTGCGCGCCACAACGCCCTCCCTCGCACCCGCTATCTGCCACCTGCGTAGTGTCCGTAGTGTTTTCCGCAAAAGTTTTTTCTGAAACACTGCCGCCAATGCATGTGAGGATGATGCATTGGCGGCAGATAGTTATTGCACTCCTGTCTTTCCTTCAACAGCACCTTGCGGGTAGAGCCGTCGGCAGAGCGGACGATGTTCACGCCGCGCTGGGGAATCTGGATTTCATGACCGGAAAGGGGGCGGGATTTAATCGATGCACGCAAAAGAAAAGGGGATGAAATTCACTTTTGGGCATGAAAAAGAGGTCGTGTCAAAAGTACCAGACACGGCCTCTTTTTGTCTTAATACATCCTCTTCCATAGTAATGGTACATTTTTAGGCTGCGGTTCTATAAA
>ONCQ01000041.1 GCA_900316355.1 uncultured Prevotellaceae bacterium
TACTTTGTGAACACGTATTACAGACATGGGGTCAAACGCAAACACATTTCTGTCTACCACTTTATATTTGGTTAAATCAACACCAACAATATTTGAAGTAGATGGTCTGAATTGTTTGGACATACTAAGTCCCAGCAAGTTCGTAACCCTTAGCTCCCGATTACGAACATTAACCTCTCTGATATAGTCGCCTAAACGCTGGTATGTTGTCATTCTTCTATCCTCTATTAATTTGCAATCTCGTTTTAAACTTCAATCATAGCAGACGGATTAAACCCGTTCGTCAGATGCTCTCCATGCGAGATGTAGCCTAACTGATTGGACACAATGAGTGTGTCGCCTATTTGTGCTCTGATGTTGCGATGTGAATGTCCATATATCCAGTAGTTAATCTGACTATCTGCTATAAAGTTGCCCAATTCTACCGTAAAAGCACCGTTAATAGTGCTGTTTAAAAATTCTGCAGCAGTACATAATTGCGTAGGAACATGATGTGTAAGAACGATTATCTTTTTCGCATCACTTTCTGAAACAGCCTGTTTGATGAAAGCGAGACAACGCTCATGTTCAAGGTTAAAATCATCTGCCGTCAGTCGATGTTCACCATACATGATACGATAGAAATCGCTCACACTTTGCTCCGTCTGAAATGCATTCTGGGGCTCTATCTTCGACCATAATGTAGAAACGATTATGTCCATGTCGTCCAGATGCACTATACTGTTGTAGTATGCATGAACATTATGGCGAATCTGTTTGCAGAAGCCGTTTGGCATAGAGGACAAGTCATAATATCCGTAAAAGTCGTGATTGCCCAAACACACTATAACCTGGCTGTAATGCTGACTCGCCCAATCCCAGAATTTATATTCAGAATAAGTGTCGCATTCCGACTTTGGCAGATCAAGATATGCAGAATCGCCAGCGACAAGCAAAATATCACCAGTTACCTCCAATGGATGTTTTGCAATCCACTGACGATTCTTAGGGAACTCCAGATGGAGGTCGCTGACATACTGGATTCGAATACCGTGTGATATGCTTTTATTATCTGGTTGCATCATCTTTTTTCTTCGTTATCTTACTCATTACGACTTCTCTTTTTCTTTCCAATTCTTTCCAGTTCTTTAAACATTGGAAAGAATTACAAAGTGTAGCCTAACTTCTCAAAGAGTTCTTTCAACTGCTGCTTACTATCTTCTTCCTTTTGCAAGAGGTCGCGCATTTCTACTTGCAGTTGCTTCATCTTGGTATCGAAGTCTATCTGCTCGTCACGGTTGCGAAACTCGATGTACTTGCTTGGCACAAGGCTCCAGCCTTTCTTCTCTATCTCGTCGAGGGTGGCTGAGTAGCAATATTCAGGCTCGTTGTGATAGGTATCTTCATAGTCCACACGCTGCCAGTGATGGAAGTTATCTGCAATCAGCTGTATCTGCTCCGTAGAGAACTGGATGTATTTCTTCTCGAATGGTTCTCCCCATTGGCGAAGGTCGATGAACAGCACTTCGTCTTCACGATTGCGATAGCGAACCATCTTGCCGTTCTGCTCCACCGTGCGAGCCTTTTTGTTATTATTGAGAATCCAAAGCGTCACGCTGATGTCCGTAGAGTAGAACATATTTCGTGGAAGAATAACGATTGCCTCAACCAAATGGTTCTGAAGCAGTTGCTTGCGTATTTCCAGTTCTGTGCCGTCGCCACTCAATGCACCATTGGCAAGAAGGAAACCTGCTGTTCCATTAGCAGATAGTTTTGAGACAATATTCAGAATCCAACCATAGTTAGCATTGCTTGTAGGAGGCACGTCGTAGCCAGCCCAGCGTGGGTCATCCTTCAGTTCGTTTTCTGCACGCCAAGCCTTCTGGTTAAATGGAGGATTAGCCATAATAAAGTCTGCCTTCAGGTCTTTGTGCTGGTCGTTGTGGAACGTATCGGCAGCCATCTCACCCAGGTTGCAGGCAATGCCACGAATGGCGAGGTTCATCTTCGCCAGCTTATAGGTGGTGTTGGTGTATTCCTGCCCATAGACAGAGATATCGCGCTTATTACCATGATGAGCCTCGATAAACTTCATGCTCTGTACGAACATACCGCCAGAACCACAACAAGGGTCATATATCTTGCCACGATAAGGCTCAATCATCTCGGCAATCAGGTTGACGATAGTCTTCGGCGTATAGTATTCACCCTTACCCTTACCTTCGGCAATGGCAAACTTGCCGAGGAAGTATTCATATACACGACCGATGAGATCGTTCTCAGGGTCTTTCAGGGTGTCAATCTTATTGATTTCATCGAGCAATGCCGCGAGCTTGGTGCGGTCGAGCGACAGCCCTGCATAGTAGTTGCTGGGCAGGGCACCCTTCAGCGTGGGGTTGCTCTGCTCCACCTTAGCCAGCGCATTATCTATCTTGATGGCAATATCATTCTGCTTGGCGTTCTCAATCAGAAAATCCCAACGGCTCTCGGGCTCCAGATAAAAAACATTCTTGGCATTATAGAATACGGGATTGTCAGCAAAAGCCTCTTTGCCTTCAGCCACTAGTTCATTACGCCGCTCCGTAAAGCGGTCGTGCGCATATTTCAGAAAAATAAGGCTCAATACCACATGCTTATACTCCGATGGTTCCACAGAGCCACGGAGTTTGTTGGCTGATTCCCATAACGCCTCTTCTATTGCCTTTTCTTTTATTATTTTCTTTGCCATATTGTTCTTGTCGAAGAATGTCTTTTATTGGCTACAAAGTTACACTTTTTCTTTTGAATAACCTTTGGTTATATCAGCAATTTGCCGTTTTGTGGCTCGTTTCTATGATTTTTTGTGGAATTTGCCCTTTTAGTGGTAACGAATCGTGAAAAAATCAAATTGTTGGTACTACTTGATGCCCTAGTTTGTAAATAGTAATTGAAAAGTATACCACCATAATCATTGAAAGGGTACCTTTTGCCACGTATGGCAAATGGTTTTGCCATGTGTGGCAAATGCATTTGCCATACGTGGCAAAAAGCGAGAGAGTAGCTTGTCATCCTGCCATCTGTATTGGAATGTGTGTAAAAGTGGCTTGAAAATTTGGAGATACAACGCGCATCATGTACCTTTGCACCGTTTGTTTTCCTATCTCACGCAATATGACACAGCAGAACTTCAGCAAGGGATTCACGTATTTCATCTGCATGGTATCCGCGATGGGCGGCCTGCTTTTCGGCTATGACTGGGTAGTCATCGGCGGTGCCAAGCCGTTTTATGAGTTGTTCTTCGGTATCGATGCATCACCTGTGATGCAGGGTGTGGCGATGACGACGGCGCTGGTGGGCTGCCTGGTGGGTGCTATGGTGGCGGGCGCACTGGCCGACCGCTATGGCCGGAAGCCGCTGTTGACGACGGCTGCCGTGTTGTTTACGGTCTCTGCTGTGGGCACGGGTTTGTTCAATGACTTCATGCTCTTCAACCTCGCCCGCTTTGTGGGTGGTGTGGGTATTGGTGTGGCTTCGGCTCTCTCCCCGATGTATATTGCCGAGGTGAGCCCTGCTGAGGTGCGTGGGCGCCTGGTGTCGCTGAATCAGATGACGATTGTGCTGGGCATCCTGGCCGCGCAGATAGTGAATATGCTGCTGGCTCGTGACACCACAGTGCCTGCCGCCCAGGCGTGGAATATCGCATGGGGGTGGCGCTGGATGTTCTGGGCTGAAACGCTGCCCGCTGCTGTCTTCCTGCTGCTGAGCTTCTGGATTCCGGAGAGTCCGGTGTTCTTGAGGACGCGTGGGGTGGGCGTTGGACATACCAGCGGCTGTGAGTCCCCCTCTCTCCTCTCTCCCAAATACCGCAAGGTGTTGCTGCTGGGGCTGTTCATTGCTGTCTTCCAGCAGTGGTGCGGCACGAATGTCATCTTCAACTATGCACAGGAGATTTTCGTGGGGGCGGGGTTTGATGTGGACGGGATGTTCATCAATATCGTCATCACGGGTATTGCCAACGTGCTCTTCACCTTTGTGGCGCTGTACACCATTGAGCGCTGGGGGCGCAGAACGCTGATGCTCATCGGTGCTGGCGGCCTTGGTATCATTTATGCCACGTTGGGTTATTGTTACTATCAGGGCATGACGGGTGTGCTGATGGTGGCTTTGGTGGTGGCTGCCATCTCGGTGTATGCGATGACGCTGGGTCCTGTCACGTGGACGCTGCTGGCCGAGATTTTCCCCAACCGCATCCGCGGTGTGGCGATGGCCATCTGCACCTTTGCATTGTGGGTTGGCTGCTGCACACTCACCTTCTCCTTCCCCTCGATGAACGCTGCGTTGGGCAGTAGCGGCACCTTCTGGATTTATGCCGCCATCTGCACTTTCGCTTTCCTGTTCCTGTTCCGCAACTGCCCAGAGACGAAGGGCAAGAGCCTGGAGGAGTTGGAGAAGGAATTGGTGGGAGAGAATGAAGACTGAAAAATTGAGAAATTGGAAGATTGAAAGAAACATCATAAAATAAGATAAAGAGTTTTAACATGGTCAAAGCTTGGCGTGAGATGGTCACGATTCCTACCTATGAGGTAGGACGACCCGAGAAGAACCCGATGTTTTTGGAGAAGCGAGTCTATCAGGGCTCCAGTGGCGTGGTGTATCCATATCCTGTCATCGAGACGATTTCCGATGAGAAGGTGGATCACGACTATCTGGCCGTGTGGCTGGAGAACGAATATATCAAGGTGATGATTCTTCCCGAGCTGGGCGGTCGTGTGCAGATGGCTTACGACAAGATCAAGAAGCGCCATTTTGTGTACTACAACCATGTCATCAAGCCAGCGCTTGTGGGCCTGGCAGGGCCGTGGATTAGCGGCGGCATAGAGTTCAACTGGCCGCAGCACCATCGTCCGACAACTTATATGCCGGCGGACCATATCATTGAGGAGAATGCCGACGGCAGCGTGACGGTGTGGTGCTCTGAGATGGAGAAGATGTTCCACCAGAAGGGTATGGCGGGTTTCACTTTGAGACCGGGCTGCGCGTATCTGGAAATCAAGGGGGTGCTCTACAACCGCACTGACATCCCGCAGACGTTCCTCTGGTGGGCCAATCCTGCCGTAGAGGTGAACGATGCCTATCAGAGTGTCTTCCCTCCTGATATCAACGCGGTCTTCGACCATGGTAAGCGTGCTGTCAGCAGTTTCCCTATCGCCACGGGAACTTATTATAAGATGGACTACTCGGCGGGCGTGGATATCTCCAACTACAAGAACATCTATGTACCCACCTCGTATATGGGTGTCAACTCACGCTTCAACTTTGAGGGCGGCTATGAAAACGACACGCAGGCCGGCATGCTCCATGTGGCCTCCCACCATTATTCGCCCGGCAAGAAGCAGTGGACGTGGGGTAATGGCGATTTCGGTCGGGCATGGGACAGATGTCTGACGGATGAGGTGACGCCCGAGGAGGCCCAGCGGTGGCATGTAGAGCGCAAAGGTTTCCGTCCTTACATCGAGCTGATGGCAGGCGTATATACTGAGAATCAGCCCGACTTCACATGGCTGATGCCGTATGAGGAGAAGCGCTTCACGCAGTATTTCATGCCCTATCGTGAGCTAGGAGTGGTCAAGGAGGCGAGCAAGGATCTCATCTTCAATATCAAGAGCCTCACCCCCGACTCCTCTCCGAAGAAAGAGGGGAGCGGTCACCTCGTGGAGTTCAAGGTCTTTGCAACGAGCAAGCAGGAGGTTACGTTGGTTTTGCGCCATGACAACGGTGAAATCTATTATAAGAAGGAGCTCACACTCTCACCCGAGACGGTGCTCACGGAAACGGTAGATGTGAAAAGCGCCAAGTTCAATGAGCTGACTTTTGAGGCGGTGAAATCGTTCGTTTATGGTGAGCGTACCGTACTGAGCTGGCACGCCGAGAGCGATGAGGTGCGCCCCATTCCCGACAGCGCCGAGGCAGCTGTGGCGCCGGAGCAGGTGAAGACCAACGAACAGCTGTTCCTGACGGGGCAGCACCTGGAGCAGTACCGCCACGCGACGTGGTCGCCCCTTGACTTCTATGAGGAGGCGTTGCGCCGTGACCCGAACGATGTGCGCTGTCTCAACGCGATGGGACTGTGGTATATCCGTAAATGCCGCTTCGCCCGTGCTGAAGGCTATCTGCGCAAGGCCGTGAAGCTCATCACCAAGCGCAATCCCAATCCCTACGACAGCGAACCCATCTATAACCTGGCGTTGGCGTTGAAGTATCAAAGCCTCACCCCCAGCCCCTCTCCAAAGGGCGAGGGGAGTGGTTACCTACAAGAAGCTTATGACTTGTTCTGGAAGGCTACGTGGAGCAAGGCGTGGGCGGATGCCGGCTATTTCGAGGCGGCAAAGATTTCTGTGGCACAGCGTCGCTTAGAAGATGCGCTGGACGAGCTGGAACGTTGCCTGGATAACAATGCGCACAACCAGAAGGCTTTGGCGCTGAGGGCTGCTGTACTGCGCATGATGGGTCGGAAGGATGAGGCTGTGGCACTCTGTAAGGCTGCCTTGAAGACAGACCTCTTCAACTACGGTTGCCGCTATGAGCTGTATCTGCTTACGGGCGATGAGGCGGTGCTCAGGGAGATGCAGGAACTGCTGCTGGGTCTGGCTAAGAACTATGATGAGGTGGCCCTTGACTATGCTGCCGCAGGACTTCATGACGAGGCTTCCACGATCTGGCAGTTGGCCATTCAGGCGCAGGCTGTCACGCCTATGACCTATTATTATATGGGGGGCGATTACCTGCAGCTTGCTGAAGAGGCGGATTCCGCCTATTGCTTCCCCAACCGTCCGGAGGATGTCATCGCTTTGGAAGCTGCAAAGGAAAAGAATCCGAAGGGTGCCAAGGCACCCTACTACCTCGGTTGCCTCTACTACGACAAGCGACAGTATGACCTTGCCATCGAGAATTGGGAGTTATCTGCTCAGTTAGATTCCCAGTTCCCCACCGTCTGGCGCAACCTGGCGCTGGCGCGCTTCAACAAGCAGGGGCGTGCGGAGGAGGCCGTAACGTATATGGAGCGGGCTTTCCACCTCGATGAGAACGACGAGCGCGTGCTGATGGAATTAGATCAGCTCTATAAACGACTGCAGCATTCTCATGCCGAGCGCCTCGCCTTCCTGCAGCAGTACCCTGCGCTCATTGCGCGGCGCGATGACCTCGTCCTCGAGGAGATTACGCTCCTCAATCAGGTGGGACGCTACGAGGAGGCCATGCGGAAGCTGGATGCCCACCAGTTCCACCCGTGGGAAGGGGGCGAGGGAAAGGTGCCGACGCAGTACCAGATCTGTCGCGTGGAGCTGGCCAAGGCGTGTCTCGCCAGTCAGGAGTCTATAGATAAGGCCATCAAGTTGTTAGGCGAGTGCTTGACATATCCTCACCATCTTGGCGAGGGCAAGCTGTATGGCGCCCAGGAGAATGACTTCTACTACCTGTTAGGTCTTGCCCATGAGATGAAGGGAAATCAAGAGGAGGCTCGCCGCTGCTACGAGCAGGCTACGGTAGGACCTACGGAGCCTGCCGCCGCGATGTACTACAATGATGCAAAGCCCGACAAGATTTTCTACGCTGCTCTGGCCTATCGCAAGCTGGGCGACGAAGGCAAGGCCAATGGCTTGTGCTACAAGCTGCTCAACTACGGCAAGCAGCATCTCTTCGATAAGGTGGTGATGGATTACTTTGCAGTCTCGCTGCCAGACCTCCTCGTGTGGGACGGCGATTTGCAGGAGCGCAACACCATCCATTGCAACCTGATGCTGGCCCTGGGCTATCTGGGCTTAGGCGACATGGCCCACGCGCAGCGCTACCTCGCTGAGGTTGAACGCCTCGACAGCAACCATGCCGTACCGCCTGCACTACGCTCTCTCCTGATGCTGACGGCACAGGCGTGACTCAGTCGAAAAGGCGGAATTCATAACCTTGTGCAAGAAGCCATTCCAGGGCGGTGGGGAGCATGACATGAAGTTTGTCGATGCTGCGCAGGGAGTCATGGAAGGTGATGATGGAGCCGTTGCGGGCGTAGCGTTTCACATTCTCAAGAACCTCTTCTGCGGTGAGGCAACGGCTGTAGTCGCGTGTGACGAGGTCCCACATGATGATGTGGTATTTCTTGCGCCGTATGACCTGGTATTGCAGTGGTCGCATCCATCCGTGCGGCGGTCTGAAGAGTGGGGCGGTGAGTAGTTGATTGATGATTGATGCTTGGTTGCTGTCGGTAGTGTTCATCTTGGTGAGCTCCTCAATCATCAGTTCGTGGGCTTTCTTGGTATTGCGCAGATAGTTCCTGGACAGCCATCGGAAGCCGCCGATGTGGTTGTAGGTGTGGTTGCCCACGCGGTGCCCTTCGGCGATGATGCGATGGAATAGTTCAGGGTATTTGTGCACGTTGTCGCCCACGACGAAGAAGGTGGCCTTGATGCCGTAGCGCGCCAGCGTGTCGAGCACGAAGGGCGTAGCCTCCGGGATGGGCCCGTCGTCGAAGGTCAGATAGACGGCCTTCACCGACGGGTCCATGCGCCAAGTGGCATGGGGATAGAGCCACCGCAGGAAGCGGGCGGGTTGTTCAATAATCATTACATATTGACACGTCCTTGCAGCAGGTTGCTGTAGCGCTGCAATGCTGCATCGTAGGTCGCGCTCTTCTTAGGATCTGAATCGTCGAGGACGCGGAGGGCATCGTTGAGTTGGTAGAGATAGTAGAGGCATTCCTCCTGACTCACCTTCAGGCGCTTGTCGCTGAGGTTGACATACCAGTTGCAGTACTCTGCCGCGTTCTTGGCCACAGCATCTGCGATGTGTGCAGCCTCTTGTAGCTTGCCGAGTGCGAGCCATGTGCGTGCCATCTCGAGGGAGCCACCCTGGTAGTTGTGCGGCACGGTGGCCTCGGGGATGGCTTCTTCAGCTCTTTGCAGCACGCTGAGGGCCTTGTCATTCTTGCCCTCCTTGAGGAGCTGTGCGGCGAGTTGCGAGAAGATGCGGCGATGGGTGAGGCACATGCGTGTCACGGTCTCGTCGAGGTAGATGTCGGGGTTGTCGATGCCACCGAACTTAAAGCGGTTCATGACGTTGTCGTACATCTTCTCCGTATCTACGCGCAGGCCGCTGGCCTTGGTGTTGAAGGGTGTGATGCGGTTGGCGAGACCCTCCTGCACGAAGTTGTTGCCGAGGTTGCCGTAGTTCTCGGAGCCCACGGTCATGGCCACATAAAGAGGTCTCTCCCAGTTGCAGCGTGCAAGCATCTCATACATCATCATCTCGCTCTTATAGACGGCGCGCTTCCCCTTCAGCGAGATGTGCATGACATCGGGGATGCTGTCGGCAGCCATCATCATGCCTGAGCGGCGCACGGCCTCCTTGTCGATGGTGATGACGAGGCTGTCGGTGGGGAAGATCTGCATGTCGGGGTTGGAGTTGAGGATCCACTTGTCGATGATGGTGGAGAGCTCATAGGGGTTCTCGCCCAGTAGCTGACGGCATGTGACAGGGTCGTCCTTGTAGTAGTTGATAGCCTGCTCCAGGGTGCCGGGGCTGACACGGATGCCCTCGCGCGTACCGGCAACATAGTCGATACGTTTCCAGGTGATGGGCACGCTGGGTGAGTCGTAGGCCGGGCGCTTCATCTGGTCGATGTACCAGTCTGTCTGCAGGTAAGAGAGGTTGCAGACGCGGGCATCGGTGCGCACGCCCTCCGTCTCTTGGTTATACCAGAGCGGGAAGGTGTCGTTGTCACCGTTGGTGAAGATGATGGGGAAACCTTTGTCGGGCAGTGTCATGAGGTAGTTCTGGCCGAAGTCGCGGCAGGTGTAGCGCCCGCTGCGGTCGTGGTCGTCCCATGTCTGCGACACCATCTGCACGGGCACGAGCAGTGCCAGCAGCGACACCAGCGCCCCAATCATTTTTCCATTCTTTACTATAAACTTTTCATTGATCAGGTCGGCGATGGCGGCAGCGCCGAGACCTATCCAGATGGCGAAGGCATAGAAGCTGCCGGCATAGGCGTAGTCACGTTCACGCGGCTGCATCGGCGTCTGGTTGAGATAGACCACGATGGCCAGACCCGTCATGAAGAAGAGGAAGAAGACCACCCAGAACTGCTGGATGCCGATGGGTTTTCCATCCCTCTCCTTCCAAGCCTGCCAACAGAGCCCCAGCAGGCCCAGCAGCAGCGGTAGGCAGTAGAACACGTTGTGCCCCTTGTTCTCCTTGAGTTCCGTGGGCAGTAGTTCTTGATTGCCCAGACGTCCGTTGTCGATGAAGGGGATGCCGGAGAGCCAGTTGCCGTGTTCCAGTTCGCCATTGCCCTGAATATCGTTCTGGCGCCCTGCGAAGTTCCACATGAAGTAGCGCCAGTACATGAAGTTCACCTGATAGGAGAGGAAGAAGCGGATGTTCTCCAGCTGCGACGGCATCTTCACCATGATAGGTTCGCCGCAGCGGTCGAAGGGAATCTGTGTGCCCTGCACACCGCCCATCCATGACTCGTAGGCCTCGGCATGGCGGTCGCTGTACATGCGCGGGAAGAACATGTTCTGGGCATAGACATACTCGATGTCATAACGTTGTATCTCGTAGCGGTCCGGCTCGTCGGGACTGGCTTTCTCCTTACGCTGGTACACCGCTGCACCCTCCTTGGAGACGGGGACACAGTAGCCGCCATCGGTCTTCAGCTGCACCTGTGAGGTGTAGGCCTGTCCGTAGAACAGCGGTCGTGAGCCATACTGCTCGCGGTTCAGGTACTGTCCCAGTGTGAAGATATCCTCGGGTGAGTTCTGGTCCATGGGCGTATTGGCAGTGGAACGGATGACGATGACGGCATACGATGAGTAGCCGATCATAATCATCAGCATGCAGAGCAGCGAGGTGTTCATCAGGCGTGCCGACACGAGGTGTTTGCCTTCCCTGCGCCATTGTAACAGGGCATAGAGGGCTGCCAGCACGATGGCCCCGACGGCGATGCTCGTCCATCCGTAGCCGTAGAACGGGATGCCAAGCATGGCAACAGACAGAAGATAGGAGATGTTCATGCGCAGGCGGTTGGCTGTATCGCTGTTCACCTGCAGCGTTTCCCATATTGCCCACAGCACCACGCCCACCAGCACGATGATATAGGTGATGAGGCCGCTGTTGAAGGGCAGTGAGAGGGTGTTGACGAAGAGGAGCTCAAACCATCCGCCCACTTTCACGATGCCCGGCACGATGCCATAGAGTACAGCAGCCACCAGCACGAAGCTGCCAATCAGGGCATAGATGCTGCCCTTGAGGGTGGCATGGTTGGTGCGCTTGTAGTAGTATATCAGCACCAGGGCCGGTAGGCACAACAGGTTCAGCAGGTGCACGCCGATGCTGAGGCCTGTGAGGTAGGCGATGAGAATCAGCCAGCGGTCGCTATGCGGCTTGTCGGCGTTGTCTTCCCATTTGAGCATCAGCCAGAACACCAAGGCTGTGAACAGGCTGGAGTAGGCATAGACCTCGCCCTCCACGGCCGAGTACCAGAAGGTGTCGCTCCAGCAGTAGGCCAGCGCGCCCGTCATGGCGGCGGCCTCCACCGTAATCAGCTGTGGCAGCGTCTGCACCCAGCCGTCCTTGCAGATGAGCTTACGCGCCAGATGGGAGATGGTCCAATAGAGGAACATGATACACAGCGCGCTCAGCAGCGCGTTCATGATGTTCACCATCAGCGCCACCTTCCCCGGGTCGCTCGTCAGTTGCGTGAAGAGATTGCCGGTGAGCATGAAGAAGGGTGCCCCGGGCGGGTGACCGACTTCCAGCTTATAGGCTGTAGTGATGAACTCGGGGCAGTCCCAGAACGATGCCGTGGGCTCCACCGTGGAGCAATAAGTAAATGCTGCGATGGCAAAGGCGAGCCACCCCAGCAGGTTATCGACTAAACGAAAGTGCTTCATTTCTCTATTGAGGGTTGTTGTCTCTGGTGATGAATCTCTGATGAGCGCCATGTGCTCCTGTGCGCATACGGCGCCGCAAAAGTAGAAAGAAATCCTGATATGACCGAACAAAAGCCAAGAAACTTGTGTTTTTCACTTGCCATTCTTGCTTTTCACCCTGAAGCATACATCATTTTCGGGTGGCTCACAGCTGCACAAGGACATAGAGAAGGACAGCGTAGCGGGTGGCCTTGCCGACGGTGATGGTGAGCAGGGAGAGCCATAGGTTGGTGCGTGTGAAGCCGAGGGTGACGGCGATGACGGAGCCGATGAAGGGCAGCGAGCAGAAGAGACCTAACCAGACACCATAACGCTCCAACCATCGTGTGGCGCGCTCCACCTTCTCACGTTTCACGTGCAGGTAGCGCTCAATCCATTCTATCTTGCCGAGGGTGCCGATGCCGTAGTTGAACATGGAGCCTGCCACATTGCCTATCGTGGCAAACACAAAGAGGCGGATGGGGTCGAGGCCGGCCAGTAGCAGGGCTGTCAGCACTACTTCACTACTTAGGGGAAACACGCTGCCGGCTATGAAGGCGCCAATGAGCATTCCCCAGTAGCCCCAGGATTGAAGCAAGGTGATGAAGAAGGACATGTTTAAGGGTTCAAGGGTTCAAAGGGTTCAAAGAGTTTAAGGGTTCAAGGGTTCAAGAGGGGGATATATTGAGGAGGGTGGTGAGGAGGAGGGAGAGGGTGAGGAGGAGGCACCAGAAGTTGGTGAACCAGGTGCGGGTGAATGCGATGAAATGGGCTGCTGACGGCACTGTCACGATGATGAAAAGGGGAAAGAGCTGACGGAAGCAGGAGGGCTGCAGCAGCATCCACAGGGCCATGACGGCCTGGAAGGTCATGTAGGAGTAGTGATACATGCGCACTTGTATCTTGTCATCGTAGCTCTTGCGCATGTAGTGGATGAAGCCAGTCAAGCCTATGAGCCCGACGGTGATGAGTGCTGCACTCTCGGCAGGGTGGCGAAGGAGAAGATCCGGAAGGGTCTGGAAGAGATGTATGTCGGGGGTGTGGAAGGGAGCGATGCACTGCTGGCCATGTATCAGCAGAGGACGGAAATAGTCGGTGGCAGGAAGCTGATCAATCACCGATGTGGTGAATAGGTCGTAATACATCTGTATGGCCAAAGCACTGCTCCACGCGATATATGGCAGCAGGAAGCCGCAGAGGGCTGCGCCGAGATTGCGCAGGTCAAGGTTGCGCAGATAGACGCCCAGGCACCAGAGCAGAACGGGCATGAACCACACGAGGGGTGCCCACAGCACGGTGGCGATGGACAGGGCTACCGCTGCGTAAAAGGTATGCGCTGCGGCATGGACATCGTGATAGGTGTGCAGCAGGGCATACAGGGAGATGGTGAGGCACAGCTGGCACAGGGAGGACGGGCTGAAGGGATGCAGGAAGGCGCATGCGGCCATCACCAGCAGAAAGAGTGCGGCCATCATCTGCGAACGTATGCGCAGGAAGGCATATTTCGCATTGGTCTCGATGATGAAGTAGGTGGTGGCGACGCTTGTTAGCCACCCGAACAGGTGGAGGAACAGGTCGTCGTGCGATGGCCACCACCAGAGCAGCGTCATGATGATGAAAGCCACAGGCAGTGTCGCCGAGCTCTCAGCAACCTTATTTTGCAACCGCCTTTTCAATCTTTCAATTTTTAGAGATCCTGGCCGATGTCGCGGCGGAAGTACTTGCCTTCAAATTGTATCTGTTGGGCACCGGCAAAGCTTCTGGCCAGTGCCTCTGCCTTATCCTTGCCGTAGCTGGAGACGGCGATGACGCGTCCGCCGGCTGTCACGACCTGACCATCTTTCATGGCTGTTCCGGCGTGGAAGATAATGGAGTCTTCGCTGAGCGCATGCGCATCGTTCAACGTGATGACCTTGCCCTTCTCATAATGGCCGGGATAACCGCCGCTGACGAGCATCACGCAGACGGTAGAGCGGTCGTCGAAGACGATGGTGCGCTGGGCAAGATTCCCTTCGGCGACACCTTCGAGGAGCTCCACCAGGTCGCTCTTGATGCGTAGCATGACGGTCTCGGTCTCGGGGTCGCCCATGCGGCAGTTGTACTCGATGACCTTGGGGTCACCGCCGCAGTTGATGAGGCCGAAGAAGATGAAGCCTTTGTAGTCGAGACCTTCGGCGGCCAGGCCCTCTACCGTAGGACGTATGATGCGGTCTTCGACCTTCTGCATCCATGCTTTGTCGGCGAAGGGTACGGGCGAGACGCTGCCCATGCCGCCGGTGTTCAAGCCTGTGTCGCCCTCGCCGATGCGCTTGTAGTCCTTGGCCTCGGGCAGGATCTTGTAGTCCTTACCATCGGTGAGCACGAAGACAGAGCATTCGATGCCGCTCAGGAACTCTTCGATGACCACGCGTGCTGAGGCCTGACCGAACATGCCGCCCAGCATCTCGCGCAGTTCCTTCTGTGCCTCTTCCAGCGTGGGCAGGATGAGGACGCCCTTGCCGGCGCAGAGGCCGTCGGCCTTGAGGACATAGGGAGCCTGCAGTGTGGCGAGGAAGGCACAACCTTCCTCCACAGTGTCGGGGGTGAAGGTTTGGTAGGCAGCTGTGGGGATGCCGTGGCGCTGCATGAAGCCCTTGGCGAAGTCCTTGGAGCCTTCCAGCTGTGCACCGGCTTTCGACGGGCCGATGACGGGGATGTCACGCAGTTGGGCATCGTTGCGGAAGAAGTCATAGATGCCTTTCACCAGCGGGTCTTCAGGGCCTACGACGACCATATCGACTTGGTGCTCCAGCACAAAGTTCTTGATGCCTTCGAAGTCATCGGCCTTCAAGGCCACGTTCTCGCCCACCTGGCCTGTGCCGGCGTTGCCGGGAGCGATATAGAGTTTCTCAATCTTGGGCGACTGTGCGATTTTCCAGGCGAGGGCGTGCTCGCGGCCGCCACTGCCGAGTAAGAGGATGTTCATTATGAGTTATTTTAAATAATCTTCGAAATAGCGGGTGATGCGCTCGTGCAGATGCACTTGGTCGGTGCCGAACATGTTGTGCCCGTCGCCGGGGTAGAGGAACAGGTCGGGTTGTGTGCCGGCGTCGATGCAGGCACGGATGAAGGAGAGGGTGTGCTGTGGCACACAGGTGGGGTCGTTGTAGCCCAGGATGATCTGCAGGCGACCCTTCAGGTTCTTGGCCTTCGGCAGCAGGCCGGACGAGGCATAGCCCTCGGGATTCTGCTGCGGCGTATCCATATAGCGCTCGCCGTACATCACCTCGTAGTATTTCCAATCGATGACCGGCCCGCCGGCCACGCCCACCTTGAAGACATCGGGGTAGGTGCACATCAGGTTCGTGGTCATGAAGCCGCCGAAGCTCCAGCCATGGATGCCCAGGCGGTCAGCATCCACGTAGGGCAGTGTCTTCAGGAACTCCACGCCGCAGATCTGGTCCTTCATCTCCTCGTCGCCTAAGTGACGGAAGGTGGCCTGCTCGAACTGCTGGCCGCGATACTGCGATCCGCGGTTGTCGAGGACGAAGATGACGTAGCCCTTCTGTGCCATGTAGATTTCCCAACCGCGGAAGTAATAGCCGCGTGAGGCCTGCACATTATGGGCATGAGGACCTCCATAGACATAGACCACCGTGGGATATTTCTTCGTGGGGTCGAAGTTCACAGGTTTGATGAGGCGGTAGTAGAGGTCTGTGACGCCGTCGGCCGCCTTGATGCTTCCGCTGGTGATCTCCGGCACATTGTAGTCCTTCCATGGGTCTTCTGCATCTAGGAGAATGGAAGACCCATCTCCCGCTTTCCCGGTCCCTTTCTTGGTGGACAGGAGGGTGACGCGGCGCGCTACAGTCGGCGATGAATAGGTGTCGATGAGCTGGGAGCCATTGGCGCTGAGTGTGGCGCTGTGCACACCCTCACCCGCAGACAGTAATATGTATTTTTCACTTTTCACTTTCTCATTCACTTTCACTGCGTGAATCGTGTGGTGCAGGGGATGAGTGACATTGCCGATGAAGAGGGCTGTTTTCTCCTTTTGGTTGAAGCCCAGGAAGTCGCGCACGGTGAAGTCGCCCGGTGTGAGCAGCGTCACTGCGATGTGGTCGCAGGTGGTGCCCCCGCCTGCTGCCTCGCGCCATTCGGGATACATCTTCTTGGAGAAATTGATAAGATACAGGTGGTTCCAGTTGTCGCGGCTGCTCTGCATCACAGCTTTCGTGGCATCCCACGGCAGGAACGTCAGCGTGTGCAGGGGCTCCACATACTTCGGGTGTTTCTCTTCGATGAGCGGCTCGGCATCCTTCATGCCCGTGGCCGCATCATAGCCGAAGAGCTGCATGAAGTTCTGGTCGCGGTTGAGCTCGAAGACAAAGAGCTTGCTGCCGTCGGGCGCCCATGAGAGGTTGGTCATGTAGTCCGTCTTGGGCTTCGGGTTCTGCAGCCACACCGTCTTGCCCGTGGGCACATCGAAGACGGCCACGCTGACATCCTCCGACTCCTCGCCCGCCATCGGGTATTTGTCCACGTATGTGGCGGCGATGCGCTGGGTGATATCCACCTGCGGGTAGCTGGGGATGCGGCTCTGGTCCTTCTTGTAGAAGGCCAGGCGCTGACCGTCGGGGCTCCAGAAGAGGCCGTTGGAAATGCCGAACTCATCGCGGCTGACGCTGTGGCCATAGACGATGTCGTCGTTGCCGTCGGTGGTGAGCTGGCGGCGCTGGCCGTCGGCCGTCTGCACGAAGACATTCGAGCCGATGCAGTAGGCCATCGCGCGGCTTGCCTTGTTCCATGTCAGTTCGCTGGCGCCCTCCTGAATCTGGCCTCGCCACACCACCTCCTTCTTCTCGAAGTCGATGAGGATAATCTCCTTCGGCGTCTGCACCTTCACCACAGGCTGGTCGGCATAGGGGAAGGTGAGATTCGTACATGCCCGAACGATTTTCTCGCCGAGAACGGCATTGAGGTCCTCCGCCGTGAACAGCGTTAATTTTTCACTTTTCACTCTTTCACTTTTCACCCCCTGCACGCTCCCCTTTAGGGGGCTCGGGGACCTTTCATTCTTCACTCTCTTTGCCTCATCTACCGTCAGTTCCACGGCTACTTCGCCCCACCATGTGGAGAACATGTACTTGGGTTGCAGATTCCAGAACGTAGAACCGCCCGGCATGAGGTCGTCGAGTGTGAAACTCTTCTTCGTGGTGGTTTGTGGCACCACAGGAGTTGCAGTCTGTGCCATCGTTGTCAGTGCGGTCAGCAGTGCGACCGCCAAGCATTGAATCCGTTTCATAAAAGTGGCTGCGCCCTTCATTGTAGAATAACGCTTCGCAAAAGTACCGCATTTTCCGTCCCCTGCCAAACTTTTTCATGAAAAAGTGAGGAGTGGAAGAAAAATGAAGAGCCAGCGTTTCAAATTCTTATCAAAACGCTTGGTGTAATCGATGCGGTACGTACGTCAACCAAGAATCTATTTTTTCTTGTTTCTGCGACAAAAGTACAACTTTTCCAAGAGAGACACTGCATCATCGCCCCCAAAATATGCATATTCTCCATTTTTCACTCTTTCTTTTTTCATTTTTCACTTTTTATCCCTACCTTTGCCGCACAGAACAATAAAAGAGATGCTATGAGCCACGAAGAAGTGTTAGACCGCATAAAGGGTGTAGCTGCCAGTGTACTTCCTCTTGGAAGCACGATGTACCTTTATGGCTCACGTGCTCGCGGGGACGCAAAGCCCGATTCCGACTGGGATCTGTTAATCCTTTTGAATCGTGACAAGCTAAAACGTTTGGAAGCAGAAGACCTCACCTTCCCGTTTACAGATATGGGATGGGATATCGGCGAGGACATCAGTGCCCGAGCTTATACCAGACAACAATGGGAACAAGGGCCTCACACCATGTTCTACTACAATGTCGAACAAGATAAAAAGAAAATATATGAGTCTTAGGGAAGAAGAACGACAGGTAATCGTCACGCTTGAATTGGAGAAGGCAGATAAGACGTGGGCACAGATGGAAGTGCAGATAGAAGCAGAGCAATGGGAATTGGTTGCGAACAGGCTTTACTATGCACTATTCCACGCTGTTAGTGCCTTGCTGATTCATGACAAACATGAAGTTGGCACGCATCGTGGGGCCGTAGGCAAGTTCAGCCTTTTCTACGTGAAGACGGGGGTATTCTCAAAAGAAGACGGACGTCTCTATTCCCATTTACAGAAGCTCCGTGAGGATGGGGAATATAACTGTTTTATCGACATTGAACGGGAAGAGGTAGAACAGAAGATTGAGCCATCCAAGGTGCTCATGGCTAAAATCAAGGATTACATTCAGACCCATCCGTGAATGTAGAGAGACAAAAGCACATCTTTGTTAGGATGGCCTGCGGACTGGTGCTGACGGCAGCACTGGCGGCGGGCATCACTTGGGCCGTGCGGCGCGACAGGGCGATGCACGCGGCATTGAGGGAGCTGCAGGAGTGGAACCTGGCTGATACGGTATTCCGCAGTGACAGTGTGGCGCGGGTGCTTGTGAATTATTTCGACCACCCCTGGCACAACGCCAACGACCAGATGCTGGCCTACTACCTCCTCGGTCGCGCCCATGCCGACATGGGTGAGGCACCGCAGGCCATCGAAGCCTATCAGACCGCCATCGAACGCGCCGACACCACCGACTCCGACTGCGATTTCCGAATCCTCCGCAACATCTATGGCCAGATGGCAGTGGTGTTTGATGCACAGAACTTACCTGAAGATGAAATAGACGTACAAAAGAAGTACAATCATTATTCATGGATGATTGGGGATACGTTAGAGGGGCTTCTAGGCCCTTTAAGATTAGAATGTGCTTATTACCTTCTCAATGATACCGATGTCGTTATTCAAAATGCAGAAAGTGCTCGGAAACAGCTTTTATATTATGGGTATCAAGAGAATGCGGCACTAGCGTTGTTAATGCCCGCCTATTATTTTGCCGTTCGTGGACAGCATGATGAAGCAAAAGAAGCTATTTCTATCATCAGAGAGGAGTCTGGTATTTTTGATGATGAGGGAAATCTAAAGCCTGGCAAGGAGATGTTCTACTACACCATCGGCCTCTACTTCGATGGTATCAACCAATTGGATTCTGCCGAATACTACTATCGTCGTGTGCTTGCTGCAGGTGAGTTTGAAGCGGGCTATAAAGGGTTGCTCTCCGTCTATAGTAAACGTGGCATCGCCGATTCCATCGCAAAATTTGCGCCCCTCTATGCTGATGCCAATGATGCCATGCACAGTGAGATGAACTCCGCTGAAGTCCACAAGACGGCATCCTTATATAATTATAACCGCCATATGCGGCAGGCACAAAAAGAAAGGCAGGAAAAACAACATCTCAAGAACATCCTCCTGCTTGTCATGGCGATAGTCCTGATGATAGGAGTCATTGTCTATCAAGCCTACCGTCGTGAGAAGGAAGAACAGAGGAGGTTGGCACGGGACTACTATCATGCCAAAGAGGAACTGGAAGAGACCCGAAAGGAGATTGAAATCCTGCGCGAAGCCGCAGATCAATGGGCTGGAAAAGAAGCCATGATGAAAGCGAAGGAACACAGACTTCATACGTTGCAGCAACAGGTTACATTCCTTAGCTCTAAACTCAAAGAAAGCGACATCCCCAATGCCTCAAGTCAGGAGTCTCTTTCTGAAACCATACATCATTTTCATAGCATCTCTCATCCCAGTTCCATCATTATAGACGGCCAAAAGTCGAAACATATACAGCCGCGTGCCGCCAAGGCCCATGAATGGAAGGCGCTCATAGAGCAAGTACGTATTCATTATCCTCGATTCTATCTTTATATCACGACAGAACACTCTTTGTCCACGCAGGAGTATCGGATCAGCCTTCTGTCCCGTCTGCAATTTGAGACCTCTGAGATGTCCACGTTATTGGACACTTCTTCCTCCACTGTTTCCAACGCCAGGAAGCGTATAGCGGCAAAGCTCTTCCATGTAGAGAGCGCTGCAGACCTTGATGCGAAACTACTGGAACTCCAATAAAGTGAGACGTTTATCTCGAATTTGGTGAATTTTTGGTGAATTATTTCTGCTAAGAATATTTGGGGGATTTATTGAAAAGCGCATACCTTTGCACGACCATTAACATTTAAACCGCAAAAGGTATGTTCAAAAAACTTCTAACTCTTCTTTGCATCCTCGCGCTGCCTGCGTTCATGAACGCCGTATGCCCTCCTCCGGGTTTACACATTACATTTCAAAGAGGGTATATTAAACCCACAAAACCAGGTACGCCCAACCCCAAATCCCCCGTCCTCGCGCCTACCGTATATATAGACGGTAACGTGCTGACGTTTGAGACGCCGTGTGACGGCTGTGTGCTGCAGTTGGTTGATGAGAATGAAGACGTGGTCTATACCACCATCATCCCCGCTGGCACCACCACACTCGCCCTCCCCTCTGACCTCGAAGGTACCTACGAGCTCCAGATCATCGACGGCGATACCCTCTACTACGCCGACATTGAGCTCTAATCATTCATTACATCCATTCCATCGGATTATAATCCGATGGAATGGGACAAAATTATAACCATCATGCTTAAAAATTATATATTATTGCTTTTTGCAATGCCCGCGTATATAACTATAGAAGGCATCACATTAGCAGACATGTATGCTGCATACGCAAAATATCAGCAGAATGGTGTTCCACAGTGGCACGGCCCCATGTCTGAAGTCGTTGTTTACTCTCAGCACCCAGGCGCCATTCATCCACGAGTGGGCAAAAAAGCTGACAATTTACGCCTCTCGAAAAATACATATCAGTATGGTATCCTTTATCCAACACTATGTGACCAAGACTCCTATTGGACGATAGCAATCCAGGCTAAACACATTACTTCTCCACACCGGGGGTGGTCCATTGTTGACGCTCCACAGTATCTTCGTTTAGATAGCATCAAAGGCGAGCAGGCATGTCAATATAACAAGACAGAGCCGCATACATTCTATCTGCTTCAACACCCCCTTAATTACCTTGGTTATCTTGTTTCTCCATATTATTACCGACTTGACGTTGATCAGAAGCAGCTCATTCAACGGCAGCAACAAGGGAAGCCAAGTATCTTAGGCGAACTCGATAAAAGTTTAGACGGGACCTGGGTTTATCATTATAATCGGCAACTGATGTTTATGGCAAAAGAAATAAGTCAAAAGACATTAGCCCCACAAAATGGCATCTCAGAGACCTATGATTGCTTCATTTTTAAAAATGAAAAAGGGGAATACGATATTAACTGTTTATCCACTGACAATCATTGCATTTCTTTCCAAGAGCTGAAAGATTTCATCAGAAGGTGCCCAGCGAACTATTTCACAGAGTTGTACTGTGCAGATGGTGAAACCCTTCCTGGTTTCTTCGTTGAAGCGACCTATAAACATATAGAAGATGGTATACGCTGGACGTTTTCTATTGACAAATTTGTATGCAATTAAAAAACATATATTAATTCATCTATTAATTACACAGATTAATTACAAAAGACATGAGAACAATCCTAAAAAAACAATTGCAAGAACTTAGGCAGGAAATGCCAGTTATTGACAAAGAAGAACTAATGACATATGTCGGAGGTGACAGGTGAATAAAAAGGAAGCAGCCCACTCACGGCATCTATATCCGCGATGGGAAGAAGGTCCTGGCTAAGTGAGAGACATAGTTGTTGAAAGTGGCGGTACGCTAATCATTAATAATGGCGGTATTATCCGACTCCGACAAAATGGGCAGTTCTTAGCGGAAGTTGGTGCTATCGTATCAATAAATCAAGGTAATATTGAATAAAAACAGAAGACATGTGAACTTTTGGAGAAATTATGATTTACCTTTGCCCAACTAAAAACAAGAAATTATGAAAAAGAACTTTTGTATTATCTTTGGATTCGTGTCCTGCACCGTGTTGCAGATGTCGTGTTCCTCTGATACGGATTCTACGATGAAAGAAAAAGAGGAACCGGAGAAAGTGGTTGTCGTGGAGCCTGTCATCAAGCAGACGCCTGGGGGCATCATCTTGACAGAGGCACAGAAACAGATGGTGGATGCAAACAATCAGTTCGCACTGAACTTGATGCGAGAAGTGGGCAAGGTGAATGCCGGCGACATGGTCATATCTCCCTTGAGCGCTGCATATATGTTAGGGATGCTCAACGATGGTGCTAACGGCACGACACGCCAGGAACTCATGCAGGCGCTCTGCTTTGGGCAGTACGACACGAAGGCTGTCAACGAGTTCTTCGGCAACCTGATGACCAACGCTCCGCTCATCGACAAGAAGGTGGAGCTGAGCGTTGCCAATCTCCTGCTTGCCAACAGTGGCATTGGTGCCTCGTTCAACGGCCAGTATGCGGCCAATATGAAGGGCTACTATCAGGCAGGTGTAGAATGCATGGACTTCTCAAAGTCCGATGAGGTTGCAACCCACGTCAATGACTGGTGTAAGCAGATGACGAAGGGTTTGATACCTCAAATCCTGCAGAGCGGCGATATCAGTTCCTCGGGTGCTGCAATATTGCTCAACTCCCTTTATTTCAAAGGTCAGTGGCTATATGGGTTCGAAGACTATTTCACGACAGAACAAGATTTCACGACTAGCAGTGGCCAGAAGGTAAAAAAGCCTATGATGGTCCAGATGGCGACTTTCGAATACTGGCAAGATGAGACTGTTCAGGCCGTTCGGTTGCCATACCATGACGGCACGTTTGGCATGATCCTTCTCATGCCCACAGACAAGAGTACGTCGCTGAAAGATTTGCTTGGCACCTTCACTGCGGAACGCTGGAAGCAGCTGACAGCCAATATGAAGGATGAATATCTCATGTTGCAGATGCCTCGATTTGAAATATCCACGGAGCAAGATCTCCGACAGCCCTTGACAGCCTTGGGTGTCAAATCCGCCTTCAGCCGCACCGAGGCTGATTTCTCCAGGATGTTGAAGGATTCCTCTATTCCACTGTTTTTATCGCTCATCAAGCAGAAATCCAAGATAACGGTGGATGAAAAGGGAACCATGGCAGCTTCCGTAACTGTTAGTCAGGTGTCCACTGGAATGAGAGAGTATCCAGAGTTCACGGCCAACCGTCCGTTCCTGTTCGCCATCACAGAGAAGAACAGCAATATCATCTTCTTTATCGGAAAGGTGACAGGGGAATAAAAAGGAAGCAGCCCACAGATGTATTGCTACCTTTGCGGCAGCAATCTTTAATACGTTTATACCTCTCTTTTGAGTATTCCACTAACTCACCCTCTGACGATGAAAAGAATCCTGTTTTATTTATTATTACCCATTATACTGCTTGGGCTAACCCAGTGCAAAGGATGGGTATATGAGCCACCAATTATCGCCACTTGCATCAATAATAGTGATTTGGAGATATATATGATAATGGTTGACGGAGATAATCCTGATACAATCAATCTCAATGATAGGTTGATATCTGATTTTATTTATGATTATACTCCACCTACGACAAAAGGCCCTTTCGGGCATGCAGAGCTTACCCGTGAAGAATACATTGCTCAGCACCCAATCCAACAGATCTTCATTGGTGATGCTCAAAAGTTAGAGGCTGCTAAATGGAAAATCAAGCCTGAGTTTATCCTCAAGCACTTCCAAGCGGACCGCGAATGGTATGAAGCCCATGACTGGACAATCACGTATCCGTAAAACATATGGCGTACAAGTGTGACTACTGGAACATCCGTGAGGTCGTGCGGGCGCTGCAGGGGGAACTCTATTCTCACCACAAATAAATAGACTCGAGTCTTATACCGTATCCTTACTTTCGATGGGTTTGATATAGTCGGAGGCGGGTCTTCCTTCGCTTGCCGTCTGGAGCCAACATTTCAACAGGGGTACAAATTGTACCCCACTTGAAATTAAGCTCAGGATCACGTGCCCGCATACGTTTGATGTATTGCTTGACATCTGCACTGTCAGTTAACACTTGTACTATATCCGCGACAGAGAAATAATACTTCTCCTGTTCGGCATCCCATGCGATGCGGACTTTCTTGTCTTCAAAGAGCTGTATGGCGAAATGATCATTCATTTTTATGATGAATCAGTTGAATCTATTGACGCAAAGATAGTGCAAGAATAAGAATTGTGCAATAAAACCTGGCTTTTTGAGGTGTTTCATTAGGTATTTTTAATAAAGCAGATGCTTCGTCGCTCCATCGATGTTGGCAAAACGTTGGCAGGCATTGGCAGGGCATTGGCATTCCGTTGCAGGGCAATGGGATGCCTTTTCTTTTCTGTACCTTTGCGGCGTTGTAACAAAAAAGAAAGACAGAAATGAAAGAAAGTAGCAAAGAAAGTAAAGAGAGAAAGAAGGTTGTTGTTGTTGAGGCTTTAACGCAGGCGCGCGAGTACCCGACACAGCAGCCCCTGGAGGTGGTCACGGAGGGGGACCTGCAGTACTTCGTGGAGATCTTCAATGGGGAGATGTGCCGCATGCAGGCTGCCATCCCTGCCATCGACACGCTCGACAGCGTATGCCGACGTCAGCTGTGCGCACTGCTGCGCAAATACCCGATGGCGAAGCTGGAGAAGATGGCTACGATGGCGGCCGAGAGTGACTTCCTCAACGGCGGCGGACAGCGTGGCTTCAAGGCGGAC
>ONCQ01000026.1 GCA_900316355.1 uncultured Prevotellaceae bacterium
TTTTCCGTTTGATGCTCTGTTCAATAGGCGACAGTATTACCCAGGCATCATACGAAGAGAACTCGCAAACGGTATTCTGTTGCTGCACGAAATCGCTCAAATTCTTTACACTGTCTTTGTTCTCTTTGCTTGTAACAGCACAGATGGTTTTGTGCTGGTTCGCAGACTTGGAAAAAAGGAGAATATTTGTATCGACGGTAGCACTCTCGAAAATCTTTACGCCAGCGAAGTCTATTAACTGTATGGGGTTTGTCTCATCAGCAAAGAACTCTCTTGTCTTTTCACCATAGCCAGCACGCATCCACTTGTTAGAAGTGATAAAGCAAAGGTGGCCTCCGTTTTTCAATAGTTGCCATCCGCGTTCGTAGAACAGGCAATAGATGTCACCCGTACGGGCAAAGGTCTTGAAATGACAATCTTGATAGAGACGAGCCAGTTCACCGCCATTGTTTTGCAACTGGATATATGGTGGATTGCCAATGACGATGTCGAAACCATCAGTAATGCCGAACATCCATTCAGAGTCAAAGAATGGGCTCACTGCATTCTGGTCGTAAGGATTCCATGCTGCCAGTTGCTCTGCACCGAGTTGGCTTTCGAAGCCTTCAGATAAAAGCTCTGTCAGCTTGCCCCTTAGTTCCTCATCCAGCTTACGAAGCCTTACCTTCTTGGCCGCAGAAGAAGCGTTAAAATGTTGATGACGGCAATTGCGCAGTTGCTGTTTGATTTCGTTGATTTGGCTATCCACGAATAAATTGCCCTGTACTTCTTTACCTTTGTTTTTCCTTGCTATCAAGGTGTTTGCTGTTACAAATTTGGTTTCAAGGTTAGGCAGCGTAGGGATGCCAAAATTAGGTTTCGATGGGTCTCTCTCGCAGTCGCAAATGAGTGAGATAAAGAAGCGTAATTTTGTTATCTGTGCTGCTATGCTTTGAATGTCGCAACCATAGAGACAGTTCTCTATAATTTTCAACTTCAGGTCGTAGGTCGTCGTATCTGTATCTATCTTTTGTAAGACATCCACGATTCGGTTAAGTAATCCCATAGGGAAAGCCCCGGAACCACATGCAGGATCAAAAATCTTCACGCTCTTTAATTTTCCGGAAATCATCTGGTAATCAGACCATCGCAGTTCGTCGGGCACAAAGTCTGGATGAAAAATCGAGCGCACAAATGAAGAGTCACCGAGGTAAGCAATCAGACTTTCGTCCACCATGTAGTTTACTATCTCTCGGGGAGTATAGAACGAGCCACTTTGATTACGGGCAGTCTCTTTTGTCTCAGGATTATATGCCCCAAGAAGATTCTCGAACACCTTACCTAACAACTCTGGGTCGAGAGCCACTTGCTGTTCTTCTGGCGAGTTTTCCTCAATAGTGAAGTTATATCGGCTGAGAATTGAAATCAGTCCTCGTTGGGGTTCAAAGAAAAGAATATTTGGTATTACGGCGCGATGTTTGTAGCGACCGTCTGCAAATTTCATGTCGTTGCGGCTGAATCCATCTAAGTTATATGCCACTTCCACACCATCAATATACCGTGTTTTGTCGAGGCATTCAAAAAGACCACCATTCAGGAAGGGCACTTCGGCAAACAAGCTGATAACTTCCTCCTCACTTATGCAAAACAGTTCAGCGTAGCGATAAAGTGTCTTGATGTCGCGTTTACTTCCTTTTGCAAATTTCCGTTGGTTGCCATCTTCGTCAGTAATGGCGCGATTAAGTGTGGCGAAAAATAAGTTCTGGAGAATCGCATTATAAAATATCCCATTGCTTTCAGACTGGGCATCAAAGTCTTTGAGTATTGTTGACAAAAATCTTATGTCAAAGATTCGTTCTGGTATAAGTCCTTTCTGTTTGATAAACCATACGAACATGAGACGTGTTATCAATCGGATAATTTTGATGTCAATATCCTCACGGTCATCCTCCTCTATTGTCGTGTCGTTTGGGAATGTAATTCCCGTATCAGGGTCAACGGCCCATTGATACCACTCATACAGGTCTTGATAAAATTGTTTTGTTAATGCCTCCACTGAAAAGGCATCCTTGATGTTCTCAAAGGAAATGCCGTTACGCTGCAAAGCATCGAAACGACCTACAGGTGTATTATAGTAGTTGTCGCTCTCTCCAAAAACGTAAGTGAAACGTTTGGCGGCTGTGTTTTCACCTTTTATATCGCAGACAAAAGACAAACGCCAGACGGAACCACTATCAAAGACAACGAGGGCTGCATCGAACTCGCCCCAATTGGGATTGATGAATGACTTGACGAGGTTACGCAAACCAACACGTTTGCGAGCCACATTGCCATGCTGAATCTGATAATAGAACAAGCCGATGCGGTAGTTATCTGTGGTGTCAATGGCACCAAGGTAGTAGCCTTGTTCGTCATCAGCTGTACCATCTATGCGCTCTGGTTCTGTTTTCAGCTCGGTAGCATGGAAGTAGTTGCGTAATATGCTCTGCCATTCTTGCTGATTGAACGGCTGCTGAAATATCTGTCGCAGGTTGTCTTTGGTATAGGTCATGATAGGTACGTTTTTGTTGTTACTCATTCATCAATTTCTTCAAATCCTCCATATCTGGCAATGCTTGCCTGATTTCTGGAGGCAATTCCTGAGAAGTGCGATAGGTAGCTACTCCCATTGGCTTAGACGTGTCAGAGAACGAAAGTTCAACGATTTCATCATTTTTTGTTTTACAGAGGATGATACCAATAGACGGATTCTCATCTGGCAATCTCACATACTTATCAAGAGCCGCAAGATAGAAGTTCATCTTTCCAGTGTATTCCGGTTTGAACTCACCGCGCTTTAATTCGAAAGCCACGAGGCTTCTCAGACGGCGTGAAAAGAAAAGCAAGTCAACTACAAACTCCTGTCCCGCCACCTCCAATCGGTACTGATTACCCATGAAGGTGAAGTCGGGACCGAAAGCCATGATGAAGTTCTTTACATTCTGAATGATACGCTGTTCTATCACCCTTTCGTCAACCAATTCTGGGTCTTCAATGTTAACGAAGTCGAGCAAGTATTCATCCTTAAACGATTGAAGGGCACGTTGCTTGAAGGCTGCATTATCTATCGTCTTATTGAAGTTAGTTTGTTGGATATTACCCTCTTTCTTGAAAAGATTTTCAGCAAGATGATATTTTGCTTTTTCGTAAGTCCAGAACTCCTTTGCACTTCGGCGTATATAAAACAAACGCTCTTCTATTGTTGCCGTTTTTCTGAGTATCTCCCGATGTATTGAGAAACCAACGCTTAAAAAGCAGTCTAAATCTTCTTTCCCTAAATCGGCAGACGTTATCTGCCGATTTAGTAACTCACTGAAGGATTGATATCTATTCAAATCGGCAGCTAACATCTGCCGATTTAACACAGGACTCCATGCCTCATAGAATATGCGCATGTTTTTTATGTTCGTTTCTGAGAATCCCGTAAGTCCTGGTAATTCCTGTTGAAGCATTTTAGAGATAGTTGGAATGGCATTGGTATTCCAAGCATCTGTACGACTATGTACAGAAACATAGTTTCCTACCCAATAATATAAAGCTAACACTTCTTTGTTAACGTGTCGGGCAGCCCGATAACGACTTTCAAGGATTGCTTGCTTGATGGTCTTTACTGCATTGAGATATTCTGATGATATGATTGTTTGCTTCATGCCTATAAAATCCTAAATAAAAGTCTCGGAAATAATGATTTGCGGGTCGCTGACTTTGGGTACAGCCTTTTCCTGCATTTCGTTGCTCATGGTCTGGTACTCATCAATGAGTTCAGCTAACGTCCGTTTCAGCTTGGTTTCGTCTTCCTTGATTTGTACTTTATCGCCCTTGTAGGGCTTAGAGAGGTCACGCAAGCGACGGGGTAATTGGGTATATATACCTTTATTTATATAGTCAGTAAGAATATGGCATTGCACCTTTGTTGTATTGTCCGATATCACTTGAGAAATCCTGCGAAGGAAGTTCAGAGCTGTCTTTGAGATGTTGTCAAGGTCTGTACGATTGATAGATGCATCATCGGCAGCCTCCACATATTCTGAGGTATATTTTTGCAAGGCACGGTTGACGTGGTCGTAGTTCTTACTGTCAGGGAGGAACGGAGCTGCCTGCTCTCCTGGCTTTGCCTTCAGATACTTGATGGCCTCCAGGAAATCGATAGGCTTTACAGTCTTATCGGTAGCGAGATAGAATTCGGTCTTCACGTCGGATGAGACATAGACAATAGACTTGTCCGTATGTTTGCCTGTGCTGCGAGCCACGCGACTCTTCAACGGCAGTTGCTTCACCTTTTCGTATAGTTCGCGGTTGTTGTGAAAGACTTCACGCAGTTCACGTATCAAAGCTAACTTCTCGTCCATGCTGTCCTTCACATTACTATCGAACATCTGGAATTGCTTGACGATTTCTTCCTTGGAATAAATCTGCACATCCTCTCCAAAAGCAGAGTGGAAGCCCTGCAACTTAATAAGGGCATTCTCGTAAAGCTGGATTTGTTCATTGCCTTGCGGGGATGGATAGAACATATAATTATATATGCACTCTGCTACAGAGCCAATACGATTTACACGTCCAATGCGCTGCATCAACCGAGAGGCATTCCAAGGGGAATCATAATTGACAATGATATGAGAACGATGCAGGTTGACACCTTCAGCCAACACATCAGAGGTGAGGATGATGTTGTATTGGTCTTTCTGTTCTTCGCTATTGGCATCGAAGTTTTCTTTGATGATCGTGGCTTTCTTGTCGCGATTGTCAGCAGTAATGGTCAATATGTCTTTCCTGCCCAATTCAGTTTCTAATCGGCCTTTGAGATAATTAAGTGTATCAACACTTTCAGAGAATACCACCAACTTACCTGAAACGTTCCGGCTATCGAAGAATTCTGTTTCCAGCTTCTTACGGAATAGGTCATATTTCTGGTCATCGTGTTCTTTCTGCCAATCGGCATTCAAGGCTTCAAGTACCTGCTTGTCGTGGCGAAGCATTTCGATGAAATCAGGTTCGAAATCGTCAGACTGATAAAGAATATCGCTTTCCTGATAACCTTTCTTCATGGCCAGTTCAATAATCTGGTCCAGCTCCATACCTTTTGCCTGCAACTCTTTCACATTCAACTCTGGGGCAATGATGACCTTGTTTTCGGCAAACATCTTTAGCATGTCGTTGGTGATGCGAAGCAAGGTGGCCAAAGAAAGCTTGAAGGCATGGAAACTACTTTCCAGACGCTTTACCATGTGAACACGATAGATGCCTGCCAACGTCTGGCCAACATGAACGGCGTTACGATACCTGGCGCGATATTCTGGCTTCAAGAATTCAACAGCACGATAGCGGGCATAATGCAAATGAGGATTGAATCCATCATCCGATAACACATTCAATGTGTAGAAGAAACGCTGACTGGTGTTAGCATCCATCTCGTATTCAAGTGAGATAGGGGGCTGAGGTTTTGGGAAAATAATACCTTGTGTCTGTAAGTCCTTCTTATACTCAGGGTCGTTCTCGATATTGTGGCGAGTACGGCGGACAGTGACTTTGTCGATAACCCTTTCACGAATTACCTCATAGATTCTATCTACATCTGCAGTCACATCTCGAGTCTCGCGCTCTTTCATCAATATTCTGTATTCCTTGATGTACTCTGCAAAGAACCCTTTTAGATTGGGTATGCCATCAATCGTACAGTTTTGACTGTCTTGGAATAACAAAAGAAGATTGAGCAAGTCGTCTGGACGGTTATTCAAAGGCGTCGCAGAAAGCAGCATCACTTTCTTACGTTGGTTCTTTAACAAGCCTGCGTTTACGCAATCTGCCTTACAGATCTTCTGCAGTTCATCATACTTGCCTGCGCCATCATTGCGGAAGCCATGTGCCTCATCTACGATAATCAAGTCAAACTCTTCCTTGGCCTTGTACTGCTCTTTCCCCTCCAGCACACTTGCAAGTTTCCCATTAGTAATGAACTGCGCTTTTCTGGAAATGCCAAACATCTTGAACGTATTTTCCCAGTTCTCGCGAAGAGCCGGAGGGAATACCACTAGAATGCTTGTGCTCTTGCCGTTCGCCTCTATGAACCGCTTGGCTATCATGGTCGCTATCATCGTCTTGCCAAGACCCACCACGTCTGCAAGGAACAGGCCATTATGGCGCATCAACATTTGAAATCCTTGAATTACAGCATCCGTCTGGTATTTCAGTTCCATAACGCCATTGGGCAACTGAATGGAGAAATCATCCTCAATTTGATCACCAAAAGTGTCAATGAGTACCTTCAAATAGATTTCGTATGGTGTAGGTTGATTACCTAAGTAGGTCTTTTGCTTGATGCTTTCGATATCCTCTAATGTCAGTGCAACGGCTTCTTCCCATAATTTCTTAAACTCAGAATGACAGTAGTCCACATCATCGAAGTCCTTCATGGCTACATTCAACTCATATCGGGGTGACTGCGTTGTTCCAAGTCCAGAATCAGAGATGTTGGAGGAGCCCATGATAACCCAGCCGTCAGTATTCTCATTGTGGTTATGGGGAAGGCAAAGGTAGAACTTTGCATGAAGATTCTTGGTGGCATGAATCTTCATCTGGAGCCTGCCTTCTACGAGGTCTTGACACATCTGCAAGATGCCTTCCTCCACCTCTGGAGCATAACGTGCATTGACGATGTCTTGCCTGAACTCCTCGTCATAGACGACTTTTGCTTTCTCGGCACTCTCCAACATGAGCATTGTCTTGTTGTGCCGACGGAAAATATCATCAATATTTATGCCCACCAAAATCTTAATCTCTTCTACGTTGCCCAACTCTTTGCGCAGTTTGAAATATCCGGAAGAACGGAAGAAGCCAACAACGGCTAGGAAACGGTCAAAGTTGGCCATGCCAGAAGCGATGCCCTTAAGCTTGTCAAAGAGGGTGTTGCCTGTATCGTTATTGAAAAATTTACTACTCATGTTGTGTATCTATTAGTCTGTGATACGTTCTTTCTTATCACATACAATTCCTCCAATGTCTTGTTTGTCGAAACGAGCAACGCGCGAAAGCCCCACGCCGATGAATATACTGAGTCCTCTGGCCTATATGGCCAATGGGGGCTGTCATATAAACATCCCAAGGGGCGTTGCCGTTGCTTTGAATTTTGACAGAGTGTTCGAACTTGCGAGATTCTTACTTCGTCAAAGCCAAAGCGTTAGATAACGCCTTTAATGTATGTAGTTCCACCTTCTCAGCTCTCCAAGAGCCTTTTTTCGGGTGATGACGCGACAAAGTTACACAATTAGGTGAAAAGTGAAAAATAAAAGCACGGAAAATTGCGGAAAGGAACGGAAATACGCGGAAAGGAAACGCTCCGCTATCGTGGGACAGCGGAGCGTTGGTTTGAGGGTTGGCTGGTATTAACCGCCAAAGTTATCGAAGCGGATCATGTCGTCTTCGACGCCGAGGCTGTGCAGGAGGTCGAGGACGGTCTTGGCCATCATTGGAGGACCGCAGAGGTAGTACTCACAGTCTTCGGGTGCCTCATGAGCCTTGAGGTAGGTGTCGCCCATGACGGGAGCCACGAAGCCCGGGGTGTACTTGATTCCAACTGCATCGGCCTTGGGATCGGGACGGTCGAGAGCGAGGTGGAAGTGGAAGTTGGGGAAGTCCTTCTCGAGCTGCAGGAAGTCGTCGAGGAAAGGAATCTCCTCCAGCGCACGGGCACCATAGAAGTAGTGCATGGGGCGCTTGCGGTCTTCCTCCTTCACGCCGTGGCCCTTGAGCATGTGCATGATCTGAGCACGCAGGGGAGCCATACCGGCACCACCGCCGACCCAAATCATCTCGCGGCCTGTGCCGTACTGCGGACGGAACTCACCGTAAGGGCCACTCATGATGACCTTGTCACCGGGTTTGAGGCTGAAGATGTACGAAGAGGCAATACCCGGGTTGACATCCATGAAGCCGGGACCCTGATCCTTCGGCTTGAAGGGAGGCGTGGCGATACGGACGTTGAGGGTGATGATGTCGCCCTCGTCGGGGTAGTTAGCCATGGAGTAAGCACGGATGGTGGGTTCGGGGTTCTTACACTTGAGCGGGAAAAGACCGAACTTCTCCCATGCGGGCAGATAGGTGTCGCCGATGAGGGACTTGTCGAAGTCCTTGTCGTAGTCGATGCAGTCGAAAGCGGGAATCTTGATCTGAGCGTAGGAGCCGGGCTCGAAGTCCATGTGCTCGCCAGCAGGCAGAGCCACCTTGTACTCCTTGATGAACGTTGCCACGTTCTTGTTGCCGATAACGGTGCACTCCCACTCCTTGACGCCGAGGACGCTGTCGGGCACTTTGATGCCGAGGTCGCCCTTGACCTTGCACTGGCAGCCGAGGCGCCAGTGGTCCTTCTGTTCCTTACGGGTGAAGTGTCCCTTCTCAGAGTCAAGAATCTCACCGCCACCTTCTACGACCTGACATTTGCACTGGCCGCAGGAACCCTTACCACCACAGGCTGAGGGGAGATAGACACCTTCAGCGGCGAGGGTGGAGAGCAGGCTGGCACCCTGGGGCACGGACAGCGTGTCCTTGCCATTCATTGTAATCGTGACATTACCACTCGGCGAGAGGTATGCCTTTGCTACAAGCAGAATGATGACCAGCGCGATGATAATCACGAGGAAGACCACAATGCTTGTGAGAATTAATGATGTATTCATAATTGAAGACCCACCCCCTTACCCCTCCCGTTAGGGAGGGGAGCGGCTAGCGCTTGGAAGTTTATAGGGTCATTCTTTTAATGATTAATGATTAGACTTTGTTTAACGTAACACCCCGCAGGCTCTCCCCTCCCTTACGGGAGGGGTCGGGGGTGGGTCTGTTAGAGATTTAATCCGCTGAAGCACATGAAGGCCATAGCCATCAGGCCGACGGTGATGAACGTAATGCCGAGACCCTGCAGGGGCTTGGGCACATCGGTGTAGGCCATCTTCTCGCGAATGGCTGCCAGGCAGGTGATAGCCAACAGCCAGCCGATACCGGAACCGAGGGCGTAGGCCACAGCATCCCAGATGCCGGTGATGGCCTGGGAGTTGGTGTCGGGCATAGTGATGCGCTGCTGCATGAACAGCGAGGCACCCATGATGGCGCAGTTCACAGCAATCAGGGGAAGGAAGATACCGAGGGCGGCATACAGCGAGGGGCTGAAGCGCTCGACAATCATCTCCACCAGCTGCACGATAGCGGCAATCACGGCGATGAAGAGGATGAACGACAGGAAGCTCAGGTCAACGCCCTCCACCAAACAGTTGGGGCCAAGGACATAAACTTGCAACAGGTAGTCAACGGGCACGGTGATGAGCAGCACGAAGGTGACTGCCACGCCGAGTCCGAGGGCGGTCTTCACAGTCTTGGACACGGCCAGATAGGAGCACATACCCAGGAAGAACGCGAAAATCATATTGTCCACAAAGATGGAGCGGACGAATAGGCTTAATAGATGTTCCATAATTACTGAAGGTCTTTATTATATGCTCTGTGTGCCCAGATGACGCAGCCGACGAGGATCAGGGACATCGCGGGCATGGTCATCATACCATTGTTCACATAACCGTGGTCATAGCACCACTGCGGAACAACCTGGAAGCCGAGCAGTGTGCCGGCGCCGAGGAGTTCACGGAAGAAGCCTACGATGACGAGGATAATGGCGTAGCCAATGCCGTTGCCAATACCATCGAGGAAAGAAGGCCAGGGCTTGTTCATCATAGCAAAAGCCTCGAGGCGACCCATGAGGATACAGTTGGTGATGATCAGACCGACATAGACGGAGAGCTGCACGCTGACGTCATAGGCAAAGGCCTTCAGCACCTGGCTGACGATGGTCACCAGCGCAGCGACAACCACCAGCTGCACGATGATACGGATGCGGTTGGGGATGGAGTTGCGGATGAGAGAGATAATCAAGTTGGAGAAGGCGGTGATGATGGTCACGGAAAGACCCATCACGATGGCAGGCTCGAGCTGAGCCGTCACAGCCAAGGCCGAGCAGATACCGAGCACCTGCACCACCACGGGGTTGTTCAAGTTCAGCGGACTGATCAGTGCCTCCTTATTTGCTTTGGATAATAATGCCATAACTTTCTATAGTTTTAGGTTGAAAGTTTCTTGTTTATTGTTCCTTGTCTAAGTCTGCATTCTTGACACAAGCACAGGAACACTCTTCTTTTGCACAGCATTGTGCATCAGAAGCGCAGTTGCAGGCTGCATCACCACAGCTGCCATCCTGACATGCACAACCACGCTTGGTAGCGCAGACACATTCGGGCTTGTCGCAGCACTTGGTCTCGCTCTGGCTGCATGCATCAGCAGGGTTCGCAGCAGCACCAAATGCATCTACATACTGCTGGATACCGCTGAGCACCATTTCGCCAACACCCTTGGAGGTGAGGGTTGCACCGGTGACGCCGTCAATCTGAGTCTCGGCTTCACTGGCACCTTTCTTCACAACGGTGAGGGCCACCTTGCCATCAGCGCCCATCACAGGATGACCGATGAACTGGCTCTGGAACTTCTCCTCCTTGATGAGGGCACCGAGACCGGCGGTCTCGCTCTCATGGTCGAAGTAAGCACCGAGGACCTTCTGGAAGTCGGGTGTAACGGCTACATAACCCCAGAGGCCACCCCAAAGGCCGCGACCTTTCAAGGGCAGGACAAGGGCTTCGTCGCCAGCGGCGGTCTTAGCCTTATAGACAGGGAACTTCTCGCCAATCTCCTTGGTCTCGACCTCGAAGGCACCGCCTTCGGTGACCTGACCGTCGGGCGTGACGACACATGTCTCCTGAATCAATTCGTCGAACTTCGCTTCCACGTCGCTCTTGGCGATGCCGCGAACGTTGAGGGAAGCAAGAATCTGTTTCTTCTTATCGATAGCCACGTTGGCATCCTGAGCAGGCTTCAGCGCGCTGCTGACAAAGGCCAACAGGAAGGCTACGAGCACCACCATTACGGCTGCATAGCAGATGGTATAGACATTGCCGTTGGTGTTAATGCCCTTTGACTTCACCTCGGAGAGATGTGAAGTGTCAGCGCCGCAGATAGGGCACTTGTCGGGCATGGATGCGGCCTCAAAGGTCTGACCGCACTGACTGCATATAAATTTCTTTGCCATAATCTAATTTGACGATTTTACGATTTACGATTTTACGATTTACTTTTCATTTGTACAATTGTAAATTGTCCAATTGTCAAATCTTTGCACGCTTGGCGCGACGGCTGATGTTACGGCTGACGAAGCAGTAGTCGATGAGCGGAGCAAAGAGGTTCATGAGCAGGATGGCAAGCATCATACCCTCGGGGTAACCGGGGTTGAGCACACGTACTGTGACGGCCACGAAGCCAATGAGGAAACCATAGATCCACTTACCGCCTTCCGTGCGGGCAGAGGTGACAGGATCGGTAGCCATGAAGACGGCACCGAAGCAGAAGCCACCGAGCACGAGGTGCTGCACAGCATCGAGGGGCGAGAGGCCGAGGGCGTTGTAGAGCCAACCCGTGCAGGCACCGCCTACGAACACGCTGAGCATGGTCTTCCAGCTGGCAACGCCAGTCCACAGCAGCAGACAGGCGCCAAGGGCAATGGCAATGACGCTGGTCTCGCCGATGGAACCGGGGATGAGACCGATGATCTGGTCGCTGAGAGAGGTGCTGAGGGCACTGGCGCCGGCGGCAATCTCACCCAACGGGGTTGCAGCTGAGAACGTGTCGGGCACATCGAAACCGAGGCCCCAGATAGCGTTCTGAGCCACCCAGACGGAGTCGTCGCCCGTCATGCTGGAGGGATAAGAGAAGAATAGGAACGCGCGCGTGATAAGGGCGACGTTGAAGATGTTCATACCTGTGCCACCGAAAATCTCCTTGGCGAAGATGACGGAGAAGGCCACGGCGATGGCGAGCATCCACAGCGGCGTGTTCACGGGGACAATCATCGGGATGATGATACCCGAGACGAGGAAGCCTTCCTGGATTTCCTCGTTCTTCCACTGCGCAACGGTGAACTCAATGCCGAGGCCGACCACATAGCTGACAATCAGCTTGGGCAGCACGGCCAGGAAACCAAACCAGAACATGCCCCAGAAGGTGGCATTCTCCAGTTGACCGGCAGCGAGCGCATTCTGATAACCTACGTTATACATTCCGAAGAGCAACGCAGGCACAAGCGCGATGACAACGAGCGACATGATGCGCTTGCTGTCGATGGCATCGTGGATGTGTGTTCCGCCTACGCGCGCCGTGGTGTTGGGCACGAAGGCAAACGTCTCGAAGCCATCATAAAGCGAACGGAAGGCGTGGAGCTTGCCACCCTCCTCGAAGTTCGGCTTTATTTTGTCGAAAAATTTTCTTATTGCATTCATAATGTAATCTTACGATTTAACAATTTACAATTTTACAATTGGGCTGCGCCTTTTGGGAACAGACAATTGTCCAATTGTAAATCGTCCAATTGTCCAATTTATGCGTTCTCTTTTCTAAGGATATCCAATCCCTCACGCACAATGCGTTGCAATTCAAGTTTTGAACTATCCACGAACTCGGCAATGGCGAAATCCTCGGGAGCCACCTCGTAGATGCCGAGGGCTTCCTGACGGTCGATGTCACCGGCGATGATAGCCTTCACAAGATAGCCGGCATAGATGTCCATGGGGAACACACGGTCGTATTCACCCGACATGATCATGTGGCGCTCGCCACCCTTGATGCGGGCATCCAGCTCGTATTCGGCCTTCTTAGGACGCAGCCAGCTGAAATAGCTGCGGCTGGTGCTGAACTCCTTGAAGCGGGGAGCAATCCAACCGAGCATCTCATAGACATCGTCACCCTCGGGAATCACAGTGACCTCCGTGGCATGAGCTGCAAGCCAGCCTTCCTTGGAGGTCTTTACGCCCACCATGGGGTTGCCGTTGATGATGCGCAGGCTCTTGCTTTCGTCGATCTGTCCGGCGAGGATAGATTTGATGGGCTGTCCCACGAGCGTCTTGGCGTACTTGGGAGCCTTCACCTCGGAACCGGCGACGGCGATGGTGCGAGTGAAGTCCACCTTACCTGTCAGCACCAGACGGCCGATGAAGATGACTTCCTCAGCGCCCAGCGTCCACACGACTTCGCCCTTGTTGATGGGATCAACGTGGTTGATCTGAACGCCCACGTTGCCTGCAGGAGCAGGACCGTCGAACACGGTGATGGTGCAGTCCTTGGCAGCGGTCAGCGCCTGCGCCTTCTGTTGCTTGCTGATGCCGAGGTTCACCTTGGCAATCTTAGCCAGCAAAGAGAGACCTGCCTGCCACTCCTTCTCCTGTCCCTGCAGGACATACTCGAAGTCAGCAGCCAGTGGCATTGAGTTGAACGCGCTCACGAAGATAGCCTTGGGCTTGTCCTCGGGATTCGCCACCACGTCGTAAGGACGCATCCGGAAGAACCCGAACAATCCGCTTTCGAGCAGAAGCTTCAGCGGCTCCTTCTCTGTGAAGGAGGCTGCCGTCTGCTTGCCGTCGGCATCTACGCGCACGCTCATCACCTTACGGCGTTCTCCGCGCTCCACGAGGGCGACAGTGCCGCTGACAGGCGAAACGAACTTCACTTCGGGATGTCTCTTGTCCACAAACAAGGCATCCCCGACCTTGACAGCATCCCCTTCCTTGACAACGACCTTGGGTTTCATGCCACAGAAATCATCGGGGACCAGCGCATACTGGCCCTCGACCTTCGTCTGCATGGTTTCCAAGTTCGCTTTGCCCTTCAGGTTTACGTCGAGGCCTTTGCGTAACTTGATTACATTTGCCATATAAAATAAGTATGAATAAATGGTTTTAGCTAAAAACTGCGCAAAATTAAAGAAAAAACGTCAATCATCACGCATAAACGTCCAACTATTTTGCCTAAGAAGCAAAAAAACACTACTTTTGCTCTCACAAATCAGGAAAGAACCATCAAAAGGCTCAGCTATATCATTCGATTTGTGGTAGCACTCATCCTCGTCTGCTACCTCGGATTACTACTCTTCACGGCAATGCCAGCATGTCAGCGCTGGTTAGCCGCGAAGTCTTCTGTGATGCTGTCTCAGGAGCTGCAGACAGAGGTCAGCATCGGCAACGCACGCATTGGACTCCTGAACCGCATCGTGCTGGATGATGTGCTGCTTCATGACCAACAGGGCGACACGCTCGTGAGTGCCACGCGCCTGAGCAGCAAGCTGGACATCTGGCAACTCCTCAACGGCCGCATCCACATCGCCAACGTACAACTCTTCGGCTATGACATCCGAGTGCATCGCACGGACTCACTCTCACCATATAACTTCCAATTCCTCGTTGATTATTTCGCCACCGAGGACACCACCACTACCCCACTCGACCTGGCCATCAACAGCATCCTCATCCGACGGGGTAACATCACTCACGACATCGACAGCGAACCCTACAAGGACCACTTCACCCCTGCCCACATGAAGTTGGAAGACCTTAACATAAAGGCTCAAATCAATACTCTCACCAACGACAGTATATCTCTGGCTATTAAAGAACTACGGTTCAAGGAGTCACACAGCGGTTTCATCCTTGAGGACCTTTCCGCACAGTTATCTGGCACCCCGCAGCACGCACTCTTGACACATCTCATCCTACGTCTGCCACACTCTCAAATAGAGATTCCTTCGCTATCTTTGGATGGCGAACTCACCTCGTGGCAGGAGAACCATAGCCGCCTCCTACTGCGAGGCGATGTCACGCCTGCCGACTTCTCCGCCTTTGCTGCTGTCCTGCACTCATTCCAATCGCCTTTGCACATCGATATCCACGCCGAGAAGCAGGCCCGATGGTTGCATCTTCAGTCCCTATCCATGGATGCTGAGGGCTTGGACCTTCAGCTACGGGCCTACGGCATGTTACATCCCAGCGACAGTAGCGCGCAGGCTTTTGACCAACTGCAGGTCACGCTGCAACAACTTCAGCTGAAACCGGCCTTCACACAGCCACTCCTTCAAACGTTAAGCAGCACCCAGCCGCAACCGATTATCCCAGCTGAAACAGCTGCGATGATTGGTCGCTTAGGCGATGTCAGCATAATGGGCGAATGGGCAGGAAATGGCAGCCAGGATGTGATGACAGCACACCTTCAAGCGCAAACAACTCTTGGCAGCATCAAGGCTGACGGTCACATGACGGCCCATGACCGCTTCAAGGCCCAGGTGCAGACGACGGGCTTCAAACTAGCTTCGCTACTGACAGCCGATGCCTCATTCCCGCTCAATGACCTCACACTCGACGGGGATTTCGACGGCAGCATCCGCCAGCGTTCCGCAAAAGGCAGCGCCCAGCTGAGGAACTTCCTTGTCAAGGATACACGTCTCGACTTCCTCACTACGCAGTTCGACATCTCACCACATGCGCTGCGCAGCCACACTGAACTCGCTGACAACGAGTACAGCCTGCAGCTGACCACAGACCTGCAAACGCCGAATGAATGGAAGCTGAACATGGCTTCCTTGGAGGACATACAAGGCCGTATAGGGTTGGACAACGTGCGCGTACTGCATGATGACGAGACCTACGAGTTGAAACAGTTGCAGATCTCCACGACCAACGACGACCACGGACATCACCTCCTGCTCAGCGGCGATTTCATCGACGCCCATGCCGATGGTCAGTTCAGCTATGCCAACCTGGCTCCGGCCGTGCAACAGCTCCTGCACCAATCGCTCCCCTCGCTTATCGCTGCACCTGTATTGGGCAATGTAGCCTCCGAAGAGAAACTGAATTTCTCCGTCAACCTCTGGAACACCACACAGTTGCTTCAGCTTGCCGGCATCGACATGTCACTCCCCCAGCCAGGGTATATCGAGGGGGAACTGAACGTGGCATCCAATGCCTTCTCCATGATGGCTGACTTCCCGCACATCATCTACGGCAACGAAGAGATGCGCGCCGTGAGTATGCTGGCACGTCAGGAGCGCGACAGCCTCACCTCCTTCGTCACACTACAACGTATGATGGAAAGCGGTCCCATGGATCTCTCCGTGCTGGCCGAGGGCGGCCACGACAGGCTTCGCTCCACCCTCGCCTGGGACGACCACAACGAACCCTCGCAGCGAGGTGAGCTCTCAGCTATCGCCTCATTCTTCAAGGATGAGAAAGAACAGCTGGGCGCCGACATTCACTTCCAGCCCACCAGCATCATCGTCTCTGACACTATCTGGGACGTGCATGAGTCACGGGTGCGCTACCACGACAACATCGTGGATGTGAGTGGTTTCCAGGTGTCACAGGCTGGGCGTCACCTGCGCGTGGACGGTCGTGTGTCCCGCAATGCTGCCGACACCCTCTATGCCGACCTGCGCGGCATCAACCTACAGTATATCTTCGGTATCATCGACTTTCATGATGTGGAGTTCGAGGGCGAAGCCACCGGTGGCGTGAAGATTCATGACATCTATGAGAACATCGCCGTGGATGCTAACCTGCGCGTCGATGACCTCAAGCTCAACGGCGGTCTGTTGGGCGAGGCACACGTCATGGGCGGCTTCGGCCGCAAGGACGATCGAGCCATCGACCTCGACATCTATGTGCGTGAACCCGTCCGCAATGAGATAAGCCACATCTTCGGCATCGTGAAACCGGGGCATGAGCCGGGACGCGGCATGGACCTGAACATTCAGGCGCGCTACCTGAACATTTACTTCCTGAATTTCTTCACCGAGGGTATCTTTGACAACCTGCAAGGTCGAGCCTCCGGCTACGCATACCTCCACGGTCCCTTCAAGCAGCTCGACCTTGAAGGAGGTCTGGCGTTGGACACCCTCGACGTGGGCATCCCTGTCCTTGGCACACGCTACCACACCCTTGGCGGCGACAGCATCCGCCTCTACCCCGGAGGCATCAGCATCACCGACGCCCATCTCTATGATCGCCACCACGGCAACGACAACCGTCGCCACGAAGCCGTCCTTGACGGTGTCCTGAGTTTCGAACATTTCAAGAACCTGCGCTACGCCTTCGACATCGAGGCGCACGATTTCCTGGGCTACGACTTCCGCGACTTTGGCGATCAGACATTCTACGGCACCGTCTTCGCCGATGGCAACGTAAACCTGTCCGGACGACCTGGCGAACTGAACGTTGAGATCCAGTGCACGCCCACTCAAGGCACCGTGTTCACCTACAATGTATCCTCACCAGAGACGCTGACAGAAAATGAGTTCATCACCTATAAGGAGAAAAACCACCTGGCCCCCCTTTCGCCCCCCGAGGGTGGCACTGATGCTCAATCCAATACTGATGATGGTAATGTAGCCCCCTCGGGGGCAGAAGAGGGGGCCACTTCTGACGAGCCCACCGATATGCGCATTAACTTCGACCTCAACATCACCCCTGCGGCTCAGATGCGCCTGCTGATGGATGCCAAGTCCGAAGACTATATCGACTTATACGGCGATGCCCACATGCGCGCAGACTTCTATAATAAAGGCCACTTCCAGATGTATGGCACCTACCGCGTAGATCATGGCACCTACCGCCTCTCGCTGCAAGATGTCATCCGCAAGGAATTCCGCTTCCAACAGGGCAGCACCATCGTTTTTGGCGGCGACCCCATGAAAGGCAGTCTCAACCTGCAGGCCATCTACACCGTGCCCAGCGTATCGCTTAACGACCTGGCTGTGGGCAACAATTTCTCCAGCAGCAATGTCCGTGTGAACTGTCTGATGAACATTGGCGGCAGTCCCTCGCAGCCACAGGTGACCTTCGACTTCGACATCCCCAATGTCAACGAGGACGAGAAGCAGATGGTGCGCTCGCTCATCTCCACCGAGGAGGAACGTAATATGCAGGTCATCTATCTGCTCGGTATCGGCCGTTTCTACACGCAGGATCTCTCGGCAGGTCAGAGTCAGACCAATGCCGCCATGCAGAGTCTCCTCTCCTCCACGATCTCCGGTCAACTGAACAACCTCCTCGGCTCAGTCATCGGCAACAACAACTGGAACTTCGGCACCAGCCTCTCCACAGGCACGCAAGGATGGAACGAGGTCGATGTCGAGGGTATGCTCAGCGGCCGCCTCCTCAACAACCGGCTCCTCATCAACGGCACCTTCGGCTATCGCGACACGCCCATCGCCAACACTAACTTCATCGGCGACTTCGACGTGCAATGGCTCCTCACCCCCAACGGCGGCATCAGCCTCAAAGCTTACAGCGAAACCAACGACCGTTACTTCACCAAGACAGCCCTTACCACTCAAGGTATCGGCATCCAGGTGAAGAAGGATTTCAATACACTGCGCGAGCTCTTCCGCTTCCGCAGGCGTAAGCAATAAAGAATCTTAGGAATTATGCACTTGCCATGTCGGCTGCCTTCAACGTCAGCTCCTTGGCATCGGGCGCAGCGGCATCCACCTCTATGGTCTGCCCTGCCTGGATGTTGCCGTCGAGCAACAACTGACAGAAGGCATCCTCCACAGCTGTTTGGATGAGGCGCTTCAGCGGACGAGCCCCGAACTGCACATCGTAGCCCTTCTCGGCCAACCAGTTGCGGGCGGCATCCGTGAGGGTAATGCCATAGCCCATCTCCTCTATGCGCTTCTGCAGCGGGCGCATCTCGATATCGACAATCTTGTGAAGTCCTTCCTTCGTGAGTTGATCGAAGAAGATGATGTCATCGAGTCGGTTCAGGAACTCCGGCGAGAACTGCTTCTGGAGCGTCTTCTGGATGATGCTGCGCGCCATCTCGCGGTTCTGCGTGTCGCCACCGCGTGTGAAGCCGATACCCTGTCCGAATTCCTTCAACTGGCGTGTGCCGCTGTTGGAAGTCATAATGATGACGGTGTTGCGGAAGTCCACCGTCGTACCGTTGCCGTCGGTCATACGGCCCTCATCCATCACCTGCAGCAGGATGTTGAAGACATCGGAATGCGCCTTCTCAATCTCGTCGAGCAGCACGATGCTGTACGGTTTGCGACGCACACGGTCGGTGAGCTGTCCGCCCTCTTCGTAGCCGACATATCCCGGAGGAGCGCCCACCATGCGGCTCACGGTGTGCTTCTCCATGTATTCGCTCATGTCAATGCGGATAAGGGCATCCTCGCTACCGAAGAGTTCCACGGCCAGACGCTTGGTGAGATAGGTCTTACCCACACCCGTGGGGCCCAGGAACATAAAGGTGCCGATGGGTTTGTTGGGGTCTTTAAGTCCCACGCGCGAACGCTGGATGGCGCGCACGAGTTTGTCCACGGCATCGTCCTGTCCCACGACAGCACCCTTCAGTGCCGTGCCGAGGTTGCGGAGGCGTTCGTTCTCACCTTCACCCACGCGCTGCACGGGGATGCCTGTCATCATCGACACCACCTCGGCAATCTGTTTCTCGTCGATTTGCTCACGGACATCACGCATCTGGTGGTCCCAGTCCTTCTTCATCAGCGCCAGCCGCTCCTGTTCGTTGGCCAGTTGGTCACGATATTCAGCCGCCAGCTCGAACTGCTGCTTGCGCACCGCCTCGTCCTTCAGTTCGCGCAGATGCACACAGAGTTCCTCCTTACGGGTGATTTCCTCGCTCACGGGGATATTCACGAGATGAATGCGAGAACCGGCCTCGTCCATTGCATCGATGGCTTTGTCGGGCAGACAGCGGTCACTCATATAGCGGTCCGTGAGGGTCACACAGGCACGCAACGCCTCGGGCGTATAGCGCACCTTGTGGTGCTCCTCATAACGTTCTTTGATATTCTCCAGAATGGTGATGGTCTCCTCAATGGTGGTGGGTTCCACGAGCACCTTCTGGAAACGGCGCTCCAGGGCTCCGTCCTTCTCGATGCTCTTTTTGTACTCATCGATGGTGGTGGCACCGATGCACTGCACCTCGCCACGCGCCAACGCAGGTTTCAGCATATTGGCAGCATCCATTGTGCCAGCAGCGGAGCCGGCTCCGATGAGCGTATGGATCTCGTCGATGAACAGGATGATTTCCTTGTGCTGCTGCAGTTCGTTGATGATAGCCTTGATGCGTTCCTCGAACTGACCACGGTACTTGGTACCTGCCACTACGCCAGCCAAGTCAAGCACGATGACGCGCTTGTCAAACAGCAGACGTGCCACCTTACGCTGCACGATGCGCAATGCAAGTCCTTCCACGATAGCGCTCTTGCCCACACCGGGCTGCCCGATGAGGATGGGATTGTTCTTCTTCCTGCGGCAGAGGATCTGTGCCACGCGCTCTATCTCGCGCTCACGCCCCACGACAGGATCCAGCAAGCCCTCGGCAGCCGCCCGTGTCAGGTCTGTGCCGAAAGTGTCAAGGGCTGGTGTACCGTTCTCCTTGCCGCCCTTTCGGGTAGCATTCTTAGTGGCAGATGACTGCTGTCCGGGGCGCCCGGTGTTGTGGAGGTCATTGTCCTCCTCCTCATCGTCTTCGTCCTCATCCGTGAATCCGAAGCGCGCCTGCGAATCCTGCTTCTGTGTCAGCGTGCTCTTCACACTTTGGTAGTCCACATTCATGCTCGTCAGCACTTGTGCCGCAGGCTCTTCCGTGGCACGCAGCAGCGCCAGCAGGAGGTGCTCCGTGTCAGCTTGTTCGGCCTTCATGGAGCGTGCTTCCAGAAGCATCAGGCGGAGGACACGGTTGGCAGCATCGTCCAACTCAGGCTGCTGGACGTCCGAGGTACCTTCGGCGATGCGCTCCAGTTCCGACTTGAGGGACGCGAAATCCACACCCATCTGTCGCAGGATGGCAACAGCCGTGCAGTCCTCCTCGCGCATCAAGCCCAACAGCAGATGGGCCGGTGCCACGGCGGCACTGCGCAGACGTCCTGCCTCCTCGCTGCTGAAATTCACAATCTTCGATATATTGGGTGAGAATCCGTAATCCATGAGTCCTCCTTCTTCTGTTGATGAATGCGGGGCAAAGATAGGTCTTTTCGCTGTCCCCTGCAAATTTTTTACAATAATTCTACGCTGCGCTTCACGAAGCGGGTCAGCGCCTCGCCCGTGAGCAGACCGTTCTGCAGCAGCGCCAAGTCGATGAGCTGGTGCACGCGCTCGTTGCCCTTGGCGTACTCGCCCAGCACTTCACGGCGCTTGCCCTCCTGGGCTTCAATGTCGGCGCGGCACTGTTCCATGTCCTTGCGCTCGTCATCGGTAATCTCGTCGTATTTCTTTTTATCCTGCTCAGCCTGCAGCACAGCCTTGCGGGCATTGAGTCCGCGCAGCTCGGCCTCGATGGGCTTCAGCGCTTCTGCGGTGGCGGCTTCGCTCTGCTCCAGCACCTCCTTCACGAGGCGGTTGTCGGTGTTCAGCACCAGGTTGTACATATCCGGCATCTCACCATAGAAGCCCATGCCCGGCTGTATGCGGGCCATATCTTTCATGCGGCGCATGTACTCGCTTTGGGTAATCACCACAGGCATCGCCTCCTCGCCCATCGGCTGTGTCTCCACGTGATAAGTTGTTTTGTCCGTCTTTGGCAGCTGTGTCTCGAAGACGGCTGACAGATTGGCAGAACGCTCGGCTGACAATTCTTCACCCTTGGGCTCGTCCTTCTGGATGAGGCGGTCGATGACATCGCTATCCACACGCGTAAACGTGGTCTTCTCCAGCTTGCGCTCTAGCATCTGCACGAGCGGCGTGTCCAGCTGTCCGTCCATGAGCAGCACATTGTAGCCTTTCGCGCGTGCGCTATCAATATAGGTGTAGTGTGCCTCACGGTCGGCAGCATAGAGGTACACGAGCTGTCCGTCCTTGTTCGTCTGGGCATCCTTGATGAGTGCCTGGTACTCCTCCAGCGTGTAGAACTTACCCTCGGTGTCCTTCACGAGATAGAACGCCTTGGCCTTCTCGTAGAAGTCATCCTCGGAGAGCATACCGTAGGCGATGAAGATCTTGATATCATCCCACTTGGCCTCAAAGTCCTTGCGGTCGTTCTTGAAGAGCGAGCTCAAGCGGTCGGCCACCTTCTTGGTGATGTAGCCGCTGATCTTCTTCACGTTGCTGTCGCTCTGCAGGTAGCTGCGGCTGACATTCAGGGGGATATCCGGTGAGTCGATGACACCATGCAGCAGTGTCAGGAAGTCAGGCACGATGCCCTCCACCTGGTCGGTGACGAACACCTGGTTGCAGTACAACTGAATCTTGTTGCGCTGCAGGTCGAGGTTATTCTTGATTTTTGGGAAGTACAGGATACCTGTGAGATGGAACGGATAATCCACATTCAGATGAATCCAGAACAGCGGTTCGTCAGCCATGGGATAGAGGCTGCGGTAGAAGGCTTTGTAGTCCTCATCCTTCAGGTCGCTGGGCTTGTGCGTCCACAGCGGCGTGGTGTCGTTAATCTGGTTGTCCTCGTCGGTGTCCTGCATCTTGCCGTCCTTCCATTCCTGCTTCTTGCCGAAAACGACAGGCACAGGCAGGAAGTGGCAATATTTCTTCAGCAGGCCTTCCAGCTTGTCCTTCTCCAGGAACTCCTTGCAGTCCTCGGAGATGTGCATCACGATGTCGGTGCCGCGGTCCTGCTTCTCCACCTCTTCGAGGGTGAACTCGGGCGAGCCGTCGCAGCTCCACTTCACGGCGGGAGCATCCTGATAGCTCTTGGTGATGATGTCCACGCGGTCGCTGACCATGAACGAGCTGTAGAAGCCCAGACCGAAGTGGCCGATGATGGCGTTGGCGTCTTCCTTATACTTGTCCAGGAAGTCGTTGGCGCCGGAGAAAGCTATCTGGTTGATATACTTGTCGATTTCCTCGGCTGTCATGCCGATACCGCGGTCGCTGACGGTGATGGTGCCGGCCTCCTTGTCGATGCTGACGCTGACCTTCAGCTCGCCCATCTCGCCCTGGAAATCGCCCTTACCTGCGAGTGTCTTCAGCTTCTGCGAGGCATCTACGGCGTTGCTGACAATTTCACGGATGAAAATCTCGTGATCCGAATACAGGAACTTCTTGATGACCGGAAAGATGTTCTCGGTCGTTACTCCGATATTACCTTTTTGCATAGTAGTATATGATGTTTTGTTAGATTGTATTCTGTTGTCAAAAGAAAAACACAATCTTCACCATGCAAAAGGCGTGCCAAAACATCTGCCCAGGATTATTCCTTCCATTCATAGCACCCCGCATCGGGTGTGCCGTCGGTCATGCGGTCGTGTCCGCGACGATCTGTTGGCCATGCCACAGAGTAGGCAGGATTAGCCATCTTGCAGATCGACGAGATGGGCAGCGGCATGAAGTTATAGACGAAGGCATGTGTGTCCATGTATGCAAAGTTCTTTTCATGGGCATACTCGCCATGCGGGTCGTCATACACGCAACCTACGAAGCGGTTAATGAACTCCGACGAGGTCGGTATCTCCGTGGCCAGAAAGCAATGGATGAAGTGATACTCCTCCAACGCCTCTGTGACATCCGATGGCAACATCGATGGTTTCGCCCATTCGCCCATCACCACATCGTCGGCATAGCCCGTGATGACTGTGTTGATGAAGTCGGCCCGATACAGGGGATGATAAACGCGTTCCAGCACATTCGCCAGATGCAGGGCATCGCCGCGATTGGCATCAAGGGGATAGAACTGAGCGATGGTACAGTGCGTCGCCACGACATCGCCGCCGACGATATCCACGCAGTGTCCCAACGTATTGGAGATCTCCGTGTTGGCAATTTCCGCACGGCAGTCGCGAAGCATCAGGCCTGTGCCTTTGATGTTATGTATGAGGCTGTTGGTGAGGCTCAGTTTCAGGGGTGTCTCATCGGTGATGGGCACTACCGCGTTGCCGTCGCCGGGAAGAGGACATTGGATACCATAGGTACCGCCGTGGAGATCAACATAGTCGAGCACATTGCCTGTGCTCTCAGGGGCTATCGTGATGCCCTGCCAACGCCCGGGCAGACGGTCGTAGGGCAAGTAGTCGAAGATGTGGTCAGTCCTGTCGCCGCGGAAGGTGACGGGCTTGTCCAACGTCCCTTGCGCCACGATGCGGCCGTGCACCGTCATGAAGGCATCGTCGTGGAACAGCAGGCGTGTGCCGGCCTCCATCGTCACCGTGACGCCCTCAGCCACTGACAGCTCGCCGCGCACAAGAATCGGACGCCGTGCCGTGAGTGTGGTGTCCTGCGCCAGCGTGCGACGGTCGAGATAGAAGGCATCCTGCCCCACGGTACGCAGCGCCACATGCTGCTCCACGCCGCTCTCCAGCGTGAATATCAGCTCATCGCCCACCTCGTGACAGTCATCGTTGCCAAATTCGGACACCGTCACCTCCGCACGCACCATGATGCTGTCACGACGGCGCACCTCAAAATCAGTGGCGCTGTTGTCCGCTGTGCGACTGAGGTCCTGGCCGTCGATGTTCACGCGGAACGGACTGCCGGCGCCACCCACCAGCCGCACCTGCCGTATGCGCAGTCCCTTGTCGCCTCGGTTGTACACCGTCAGCGTCTGCGTGGCAGAGGGTATCGTGGTGATGAGCGTATCGAACACCACCTCCGTGCTGCTGAACTGTAGCGTGGCAGAACGGTCGGTGGTGAACGTGTCGTATTTGTCGCAGGAAGTAAAAGAGTGAAAAATGAATGAATGAAAAATGAAAAATATAAGTAACCTGAACGCTCTGTTGAAGCGCTTGCTAATCAAAGCTTTCCTTTCGTATATCATCTTACTATTCTTCATTCTTCATTCTTCACTTTTCATTCTTCATTTTTCACTCTTTCACTTTTCACTCCCAACGCTCCCCTTTAGGGGGCTCGGGGGCTCTATGCTCCCCTTTAGGGGGCTCGGGGGCCTTTTAACTTTTCATTCTTAAATATTCTCCAATATGGCCAACAGATGCTTCCACACTAATTCCACAGTGGGAATCAGCAGACGCTCGTCGGGCGAGTGCACGCCGCGCAGCGTAGGACCGAAGCTGACCATATCCAGTCCCGGATACTTCTCCGAGAACAGGCCGCACTCCAGACCGGCATGGATGCCGCGCACGACGGGTTCTTTCTTGAACAGGCGCACATACTGCTCACGAGCGATGCGCAACAGTTCGCTCTTGGGGTTCATCGCCCAGCCCGGGTAGCCCTCGCCAATCTCCACTTCGGCACCTGCCAGCTCAAAGACGGCAGCTACCGTGTGCGCCATGTTCAGGCGGTTGCTGAGCAGCGAGCTACGCTGGCTGCTGTTGATGGCGATGACACCGGGTTCCACCTGCTTGATGCTGGCGAGGTTCGAACTGGTCTCCACGAGAGCGATATCCTGACTCATGGCATAAACGCCGTTGTCCACAGCCTGCAGGGCGCTGATGAGACGGCAGTTGGCATCGGCGGGCAACACGGTAGCTGCGGCATCGGCGCTCTCCAACAGGAACTCCATCGTCTTCTCCGTGACGCTGAACTCCTCCTGCACCTCGGCAGCGAAGATGTTCCATCTCACGCGCGCCTGTTCTTTATATTTATTGGGAATGCACACCAGACACGTAGCCTCGCGCGGGATGGCGTTGTGCAGACCACCGGCCTGAATGTCGCTCAGGCGCAGGCCCCAGGCCTTCATACCGTCGTAGAGGAAGCGCGCCAACAGCTTGTTGGCATTCGCACGTTTCTTGTCGATATCGTCGCCGCTGTGACCGCCTGTCAGGCCTTTGATGGTCAGCTGCAGGAAGAAAGCGTCGGCGGGTGCCGCCTCGGGGGTGTAGCGGAAAGTGACAGCCGTGCGGCAGCCACCGGCACAGCTCACGAAGATCTCACCCTCATCCTCGCTGTCGAGGTTGATGAGCATCTGACCCGTCATGAAGCCGGGTTGCATACCCTCGGCGCCTGTCAGGCCCGTCTCCTCATCGCGCGTGAACACGCACTCCAGCGGCCCGTGCTTCAGGTTGTTATCGGCCAGGATTGCCATCTCCATGGCGCAGCCGATGCCGTCGTCGGCGCCCAGCGTCGTGCCCTTCGCTTTCATCCATTCGCCGTCGATATAGGTCTGGATGGCATCCTTGTCGAAGTCGAAGTCCACATCGTTGTTCTTCTCGCAGACCATGTCCATGTGGCTCTGCAGGATGACCGTGGGCTTCGCCTCCATACCGGGTGTCGCAGGCTTGCGTATCAGCACATTACCCGTGTCGTCCACCTTGGTTTCGAGGCCTAGTCCCTCACCGAACTGGCGCAGGAACTCTATCATCTTTTCTTCGCGCTTCGAGGGGCGCGGAACGGCATTGATTCGAGCAAACATCTCGAAGACACTGGCGGGTTGGAGTTGGTTCTTTTCCATTTTAATATTGCTAATTTAGGTTAAAGTCCGTTGATTCATGCGCTCGACACATAAGTTTAATGTATCTTTGCAAAGTTTTTATATGAAATATAACGCAGAAGATGCTTAAATTATTGCTCATCACAGCCGGAATTATTGCCTTGGCGGTCGCACTACTGGCCCTGAAACTGCTGGTGAAAGGCGATGCACGCGGTCCCATGACGCACATCGGGGCGTCTAAGGCTATGCGTGAACGCGGCATCCACTGCGTAGAGAGCATGGACGCCATCGAGCGCCACCAGAAGGCCACAAAGCCGCATGCGAGGGAATTTAGAGTTTAGAGTTTAGACCTAAAGTTCAAAAGTATAAAGTATAGAATAAAAACATATCATCAATGAAGAAAATCTATTTTATCGCACTTGGCGCCATGCTGGCGCTCAACGCTTGCAACAAACAGGGAGCAGAAACAGAGACCGAGGCCGAAGCGCCCGCAGAGGCCGGGGAGGTCACAGGCCTGAAAGTGGGCTATATCGAGATTGACAGCCTCATGAGCCAGTATCAGTTCTGCGTCGATTACAACCTGCTGCTCAACCAGAAGAGCGACAATGCCGCCAACACCCTCCAGCAGAAGCAGCGCGCACTCCAGCAGCACGCCGCAGCCCTGCAGAAGAAGTACGAGAGCAACGGCTTCACCACACGCGACGAACTCGAGAACGCCCAGAACCAGCTCGCTCGCGAGCAGCAGGATCTCGCCGAACTCGAGCAGCGCCTCACCAACGAGCTGGCCATGGAGAATGCCAAGCTCAATGCCGAGCTCCGCGACTCCATCCAGGCCTTCCTCAAGGTCTATAACAAGACCAAGAAGTACGACTACATCATGTCCAAGCTGGGCGATAACCTGCTGTGGGCCAATAAGAAGTACGACATCACCAAGGAAGTCATCGCCGGCCTCAACAAGCGCTATAAGAAGGGCAAGCCTGCCACCGCAGAACAGCCCGACAGCAAGCCCGAGAAGAAATAACCCATACACTGCGCCCTACTGCGGCGCCCCACCCCATGCAATACCTGGAACTCACCTTCCATATCAACCCCTACAACGAGGCGGCAGCAGATGTGCTGGCCGCCTTGTTGGCTGACGCGGGTTGCGACACCTTCGAGCCATCGGACACCGGCCTCACCGCCTACATCCTCCAGGACGCCTACGACGAAGCCGCCATCCGCGCCGCCATCGCCAGCACCCTTGCCACCTTCCCCGTTACGGTTCCCGAGGATTCTCCCATCCCTCCCGTTACGGTTCCCGAGGATTCTTCCATCCCTCCCGTTACGGTTCCCGAGGGTTCTCCCGAGGGTTTATCCATCACCTTCACCGCCGCCCCCGCCCCCGATGAGAACTGGAACGCCACCTGGGAAGCCGAACACCACTTCGAGCCCATCGCCCTCCCCGACGGCCAACTCCTGCACATCATCCCCCGTCAGGCCTTCGGCAGCGGCGAGCACGCCACCACGCGCCTGATGCTGGGCCTGCTCTCAGACCTCGCCCCCCTCGCTGGCGCCACCGTCATCGACGCCGGCTGCGGCACCGGTATCCTCGGCATCGCCGCCCTCAAGCTCGGTGCCGCCCATGTCTTCGCTTACGACATCGATGAATGGAGTGTCCGCAACGCCCAGGACAACTACGCCCTCAACGGCTGCGAGGCAGAGATAGTCCTCGGCGATGCCAGCTGCCTCGCAGCAGCCCCGCAGGCCGACATCCTCCTGGCCAATATCAACCGCAACATCCTCCTGGCCGACCTCCCCGCCTTCGCCTCGCATCTGAAGCCCGCCGGCCACCTACTCCTCTCCGGCTTCATGGAGCCCGACATCGCCCCACTCCTCGCTGCCGCCACCCCACTCGGCCTCACCCTCAGTGACACCCTCGCCGACGGCGACTGGCGTGCCCTGCACTTTCAAATTGAGAATTGAAGCGGCCAGGCAATAGTCGAAATAACGTTATAACGAAATACCGATATTACGAGGCCGCAAAACCATAAACCCTCAACCCACTTAACCCTAAACCCTTAACCCTTGACCCCTTGAACCCTCAACCCTTAACCGCCTCCCCCCCAGCCCCTATGCCCACCACCGACCCACGCATCCTCGAACTTCTCTCCCGAAGCTACCCCACCATCGCCGCCGCCTCCAGCGAGATCATCAACCTCGAGGCCATCCTGAACCTGCCCAAGGGCACGGAGCATTTCATGGCCGACATCCACGGCGAGTACGAAGCCTTCCTGCACATCCTCAAGAACGCCTCCGGCAATATCAAGCGCAAGGTGAAGGAGCTCTATGCCGACACCCTCAGTCCCGACGAGCTGCGCGAGCTCTGCACCCTCATCTACTACCCCGAGCAGAAGCTCGAGATTATCAAGAACCAGCTCGAGGCCGCCCAGTCCGACACCACCCTCTCCGCCTTCTACGCCACCACCCTCCAGCGCCTCATCCGCGTCTGCCAGTCGGTGTCCTCCAAATACACGCGCTCCAAAGTGCGCAAGGCTCTGCCCGCCGAGTTTGCCTACATCATCGAGGAACTGCTCCATGAGTCACCATCCGACGACGACAAGCAAGCCTACTTCGACCGCATCATACAAACCATCATCGAGACCGGTCGCGCCGACGCCTTCATCACCGCCCTCGCCACCGTCATCCAACAGCTCGCCGTCGATCAGCTCCACATCCTCGGCGACATCTTCGACCGCGGTCCTGGCGCCCACATCATCATGGACCGCCTCTGCCAGCACCATAGCTTCGACATCCAGTGGGGCAACCACGACGCCCTGTGGATGGGCGCTGCTGCCGGCAACGACTGCTGCATCGCCAATGTCTTGCGCCTCTCGTTGCGCTACGGCAACATGCAAACCCTCGAGGACGGCTACGGCATCAACCTCGTGCCGCTGGCCACCTTCGCCATGGAGACCTACGCCAGCGACCCCTGCGACCTCTTCGGCCCGCGCCTCGACAAGGACGACACCACGCACAACGAGAAGACGCGCCGCCTCATCGCGCAGATGCACAAGGCCATCTCCATCATACAATTCAAGCTCGAAGCCCAGATGATCCTGCGCCGTCCTGAATGGCAGATGCAGGACCGCCTCGTGCTGCAGTATATAGACAAGGAACGCGGCCTCTTCGTGAAGGACGGTGTCACTTATGAGATGACCGACACCTTCCTGCCCACCCTCGACCCCGCACACCCTTATGACCTCACCCCCGAGGAGGCCGAGCTGGTGCGACAGCTCCACCACTCCTTCCGCGTCAGTGACAAGCTGCAGAAGCACATCAAATGCCTCTTCTCCCACGGCTGCATGTACGCCATCTACAACGGCAACCTCCTCTTCCACGCCAGCGTGCCCCTCAATGCCGACGGCACCCTCAAGGAAGTCGATCTCAACGGCCAGCGCTACAGCGGCCGCGAGCTGTTGCATCAGATAGGCATGACCATGCGCTCCGCTTTCAACGCCGACACGCCCCGCCAAGAGAAGCAGTTTGCCAAGGATTACTTCTGGTATCTGTGGTGCGGACAGGACTCTCCCCTCTTCGACAAAGACCGCATGGCCACCTTCGAGCGTTACTTCCTCCGAGACAAGTCAACGCACGAAGAACGAAAGGGTTACTACTACCTCCTGCGCGACAACGCCGAAGTCTGTGACCGCATTCTCGACGCCTTCGGTGTCGAAGGTAAGCACCGTCATATCATCAACGGCCATGTCCCCGTACGCGTGGCAGGTGGAGAGAGTCCCATCAAGGCCGACGGCCGCCTCATGGTCATCGACGGCGGCCTCTCCAAAGCCTACCACAACACCACCGGCATCGCCGGCTACACCCTCGTCTTCCACAGTCGCGGCTTCGAGCTCATCCAGCACGAACCCTTCGAGAGCGCTGATGATGCCATCCGCCGAGGCACCGATATCGTCTCCAGCAAGCAGATTGTCGAACTCAGCGGCCACCGCCTGCGCGTCCGCGACACCGACAAAGGACGCGAGATCCTGTCACAAATCCAGGAACTCCAGCACCTCCTCTACGCCTACCGCCACGGCATCCTCAAGGAGCGCACCCGCCAGTAACCCCCATCCTTGTCCCCATGCGAACAGCCATCATCGGCGGAGGTGCCGCCGGCTTCTTCCTCGCCATCAACCTCAAGGAGATGTGCCCGCAGATGCACGTCACCATCTACGAGCGCAGCCAGCATCTCCTGCGCAAGGTCAAGGTCTCTGGCGGCGGACGCTGCAACTGCACCAACACCTTCGAGGATGTCCGCGACCTCAGCGCCGTCTATCCCCGTGGTCATCGTCTCATGAAGCGCCTCATGAAAGGCTTCTCCCAGCGCGATGCCTACGCCTGGTTCGAGCGCCATGGCGTGCCCCTCACCGTGCAGCCCGACCATTGCGTCTTCCCGGCAGCCCAGGACTCACAGGTCATCATCGACTGCTTCCTCCACCATGCCCGCCGCCTCGGCATCGACATCCGCCTCTCCACCCCCGTCACCGCCATCACCCCCGCATCTCCCCTTCAAGTTACGGTTCCCGAGGGTTCTCCCGAGAGCTTCGACTTCATCGCCCTCACCACCGGCGGCCAGTCCTCCCTCTCAGGCCTCCGCTGGCTCGCCGACCTCGGCCACGAAATAGAGTTCCCTGTGCCGTCCCTCTTCACCTTCAGCATCGAAGACCATGCGCTGCGCGCCCTCATGGGCACCGTTGTCGAGGGTGCCACCGCCGCCATCCCCGGCACCAAGTTCCGCGCCTCGGGGCCTCTGCTCATCACCCATTGGGGCGTGAGCGGTCCCGCCATCCTCAAGCTCTCCAGCTATGCCGCCCGTTACCTCGCCGACCACGACTACCACGCGCCACTCATCATCAACTGGACCGGCATGAACGAGGAACAGGTCCGCGCCGAGCTGCAGGCTCTCCTCGCCGCCAATCCCCATAAGCAGCTCACCTCCCTCCACCCCTTTGGTCTCCCCACCCGCCTCTGGCACCACCTCCTCTCCAAAGCCAACAGCCAATCGCTAACACCCAATCCCCAACACCCAACACCCAATCGCCTGCCCCCACCCCCCCAAAACCCTCTCTCGCTTCGTCGCCCTCCTCACCGCCGACCCCTACACCATCGCCTCCCGCGCCCCCTTCAAGGACGAGTTCGTCACCTGCGGCGGCATCTCCCTCAGCAGCGTCAACCCCTCGACCCTTGAGAGTCGCCACTGCCCCCACCTCTACTTCGCCGGTGAGCTCCTCGATATCGACGGCATCACCGGCGGCTTCAACTTCCAAGCCGCCTGGACCACCGCCTACACCGTAGCCCGTGCCATCGCCACGACCTACGCTGCCACATCTTTCCCGGAATAACCTTACTGTTTAATGAGGCACACACCCGTCATCTCCTTGGGCTGCTCCAGCCCCATGATGTGGAGGACGGAAGGAGCCACGTCTGCCAAGACGCCGCTCTGCACCTTCGCGTGCTTGTTCTCTGTTACATAGATGAACGGCACGGGGTTGACGGAGTGTGTCGTGTTGGGCGTGGCGTCGGCATTGAGGGCATGGTCGGCATTGCCGTGGTCTGCCGTGATAATCGTTTCATAGCCCATCTTGCGGGCCGTCTCCACAATCTCACTCAGGCACTGGTCTATCGTCTTCACAGCCGTCTCGATGGCAGGGTAAACACCTGTGTGGCCCACCATATCGGCGTTGGCCAAGTTCGCCACAATCCAGTCATACTTGTTGGTCTTGAGCGCCTCCACCAGTTTGTCCTTCACCTCGATGGCAGACATCTCGGGCTTCAGGTCATAGGTAGCCACCTGTGGCGAGTTCACCAGAATACGGTCTTCGCCCTCAAACGGCTCTTCACGCCCGCCGTTGATGAAACTCGTCACATGGGCATACTTCTCCGTCTCAGCGATGTGCAACTGCTTCAGTCCCCTGCTGGCAATGTATTCGCCCAGGGTGTTACTCAGCTTCTCCTTGGGGAAGAGGATGTGCACACCCGTGAAAGTGTCGTCGTAGGGCGTCATGCAGTAGTATTGGAGATGAGGAAGGGTCCGCATACCCTCCTCTTCCATATCCCGCTGCGTGAGCACGACGGTCAGCTCCTTGGCGCGGTCGCTGCGGAAGTTGTAGAAGATGACCACGTCACCCACCTTGATACGTCCGTCAACGCTGCAGTTGACGAGCGGCTCCATGAACTCGTCGGTGTTCTTGTGTTCCTCCGTGTGAGAGTCGTAGCACGACTGCACGCCCTCCACCATGTCCGTCACCTGACGCCCTATGCCATGTACCAGCAGGTCGTAAGCCAGTTTGATGCGATCCCAGTGCTTGTCGCGGTCCATCGCGTAGTAACGGCCAATGACAGATGCGATAGCACCCACACCCGCCTCATCCACGTACCTTTGCAAGTCTGCAATAAAGCCCTTGCCAGACCTGGGGTCCGTATCGCGGCCGTCCATGAAGCAATGCAGATAGCAGCGTTCAATACCATACTCCTTGGCGATATCAATGAGCTTCAGAAGATGGTTGAACGAAGCGTGAATGCCACCCGTGGACGTCAGGCCCATCAGATGCACGCTCTTGCCGTTGGCCTTCGCATAGCCGAACGCCGACTTGACCTCCGGGTTCTCCATGATGGAATTGTCGGCACAGGCACGGTTAATCCTCACCAGATCCTGATAGACAACGCGGCCGGCACCGATATTCAAGTGTCCCGTCTCGGAGTTGCCCATCTGTCCGTCGGGAAGCCCCACGAACGATCCCGACGCCTGCAACTGGGAGTATGGGTAGTTGGCGTACAAGTGGTCGATATAAGGCGTGGTTGTCTGTGCAATCACGTCGCCCTTACTCCTGTCGCCGATACCCCAGCCGTCGAGAACAATCAGCAGCGCTTTCTTGGCGCGATTGCCTCCTTTCGTTCCAGAAGGTGTGGCGTTGTCCGACGAGCACGCGGTGAACACACTGGCGCCGCAGATAAAGAGAAAGGCAAAGATGGCAAATAGTTTCTGTCTCATAGTTCGTAATATTTCGCCACAAAGATACACAATATTTCTTTACGCACATATTTTTTTGTGACGAAAAATCCCTCATTCCCTCAAACCTGCTGGCTTTCAGCTCGTAAGGGCTGAGGGAATGCTGAGGGAAAGCTGAGGGAATGAGGGAAACTGGTGAGGGAGTGAGGAAATTCACAACAGGTTCCTCGCCCATGAAGAGCATGGTCTTACGACTTGTCCCACTAGTGGGACACGCCATCACGGCCTTACGTTACGACCTTCACGACCTTACGTGAGTGCCCTCACGACCTAACGTAATGACCCTAATGACCTAACATTATCCCTCATTCCCTCAGCTTTCCCTCAGCCCTTATGGCGTGATATACAATAAGTTTGAGGGAATGAGGGTTTTTCTCGCCAAAAACTCTATAGAGAAAACTATCAATCATAGATAATATGCGGATGCCGTTCCAATCCAATACACCGACGCCTCGCAGTTACCCACAACGCTACACATCAGCCCAATCCGCCTCATATTAGGGTCAAAGAAACCGCTCAGGTCCTTTATCCTAATGAACGCGCTGATGCCCAGCTCCTTCATCTTTGCTTCTGTTAGTACGATGATGTCCGACATGTCTTCCATTCACCCGTTCATTTCGAAATAAAGTTTTGCCAAAAACCCTATGAGCCCTACGCAACCTGCCATTTCTCCGCCATAGTCACTCCGTGTTTGCGTAACCCTCATAGGGTTTTCCGCAAAAAAAATTCTATCCCACACAAAAGACACTAGTAGTCCCTCGCCTGACCCTCTATAGAGGGTAAGCGCAGACACTATAGAGGGTACGCTTAAGGACTATAGAGGCCCCCTCTCCGAACCCTGCAGGGTTTTCGCGATAAGGGTGCCAATCCACCTATTATCCCACATACGAGCTATCTCGTCAAAATTCAAGAATGGAATACTATAAAAGCAAGGATATATCTTTATCGAATCAGAAACACACGTCTATATTCATATCCTAATAACGTTTTAACACTGAATATGGCATTATTCTTCATCCTTTCGATTTCTATATTTCTCAGGAAAGAGGCTGCACATATCAACAAAATACTGGTTGCCATATTCGCAAATTCCTTCTCTCAAGATATTTTCTTTGCGAGCCATTACCAGAAAATCGTTGATGGCATTTATGTCCTGAGGATTACGCTCTATATATGAAAGAATTGTACAACAACATATATTGCGATAGACATTGTAAAGCCAATTCGGGATCTCAGAATCTTTAGATGCCCCCTTGGAATCCTGATACAATACGCGCCATGTCTCCCACAAATCTCTCAGATACAAAGAAAACTTCTTCTCTTTCATTAACGATTCCAG
>ONCQ01000005.1 GCA_900316355.1 uncultured Prevotellaceae bacterium
CTTACTTGAGAGTGACCTGCTTGGATAAGAAATGACGGTTGCAATTTCTTGCTTCCTTGTACTACTTTGTCTTATTAGCTAATCTTTCAAAGAACGATTCCAGAGGGCCGAAGACCCCGAGCAGAGCGAGCGTAAACTACAGCCCCTGGAAACAGGGGTGTCCCTTTCTCGTTTGCGGGTGCAAAGGTACGGCGACTTTTTCATTCCTGCAAGTGTTTCGACAAAAAAATGAAGAAATTATTTGCAGAAAGAGCCGTTATTGACTTGTATCAAGACTGTTCGCGCGCGTACATTTATATTATATGCATTCTCCGCGTATTCCTATGAGACTCACGCCCCACAAGAGACTTAACATCCTAAGAGTGCGACTCAGCGATGGCTGTTCCCAGACCTACAAGTTCTGGAATCCATCTTAAACGCTGCTTAGAACTAAGAGAGAGGAAGGAAGAGGGAAAAGGAAGAAAAGGATGGGATTTTTTTGCTCTTTCTGTATTAAAGCAGTACCTTTGCACCCGATTTTAATAACGGGAAAAGAAAATGATGAATTTATTACAAGCGGTAGAAATACCGTCAGACAGCCTCAAGGTGCTACCCAAGGTTGCGGAGATTACAAAAGGTGTTGCAGAAGGTAATGTTCATTGGGATCAGGTAATCACTCAGATGATTAGCTGGTCGCTGGATGCCGGCAAGCACATCCTTGTGGCGTTGGTGGTTTATCTCATTGGCCACTACCTGATTAAGTTGTTGAACTATCTGCTGGCACGTTTTCTGGAGCGTCGTAAGGTGGAGATTAGCGTACAGACATTTGTGCGCAGCTTCGTATCCATCTTGTTACAGGTGTTGCTGATTATCTCTGTGGTCGGTGCCCTGGGTGTGAACACCACGAGCTTTGCAGCATTGCTGGCTTCTTTTGGTGTGGCCATCGGTATGGCGTTGAGCGGCAACCTGCAGAACTTCGCTGGCGGCATCATCATCCTCTTCCTGAAGCCCTACAAGGTGGGTGACTGGGTGGAGGCACAGGGCACCTCGGGTGCGGTGCAGGCCATTCAGATTTTCCACACCATCCTGCTGACCGCCGACGGCAAACTCATCTATGTTCCCAACGGCGCCATGAGCAGCGGCACCATCACGAACTACACGCTGACACCTACCCGCCGTGTGGAATGGGTCATCGGCATCGAATATGGCGAGGATGTGGAGAAAGCGCGCAAATTGGTGCTTGATATTCTCCAGAGCGACAAACGTGTGAAAGATGATCCGGCCCCCACAGTAGTGCTCAGCGAACTGAACAACAGTTCCGTGGATATGACCATTCGCTGCTGGGTGGACAACGATGATTACTGGAATGTATTATTCCAGACCCGCGAGAAAATCTACAACACCTTCAACGCCAATGGCATCGGTTTCCCGTTCCCACAAGTCACTGTACATCAGGCGAGGGGCTAAGGAGTTCAAAAGTTAAAAGAGTTCAAAAAGTTCAAGAGTTCAAGAGTTCAAAACACGAATAATATGAAACGACTGATTCTCATTGTTCTGGCCGCTTTCGCACTCAACGCGACCATCGATGCCGGCCTTTTCAAGAAAAAGAACAAAGCACAAACCGAACAAAGCAAGAACACAAAAAGCAAGAAGGGAAAGAAAGGGGCCCAGGCACAGCCACAACGTCCTGCGCCCCGCAGGGAGGTGCGTCCTGCTGCGAAGCCCGGACTCTTCAACGTTCAGCACTATAAAGACGACTGGTACTTCCAGATTCCCGATTCGCTGCTTGGTCGTCCGTTTCTGTCCACCACCCGTTTCATTGCGACCCCTGTCGAATTGGGTGTCTATGGTGGTGAGTTGGTAAATAGCCATGTCCTCTACTGGGAGAAGGCAAATGATCATCTGATGCTCCGCGCGATGGCTTACGATGCCACCGCCGACAGCACCGACCAGATTCATCGTGCGCTGGTGGCCTCGACGGAAGACCCCATCATCGCCTCGTTCACATTAGATAGCATCGGCACAAAAACCGTGCGCGACACCATTCCCGGTGACAGTCTCCGCGGCATCCCCTGCCGTGTGAAGAAGCACACCACGTACAGCGTGAAGATGACAAACTTCCTGCGTGGCGAGAACATCATCACAGGCCTTGGTGAGTCTGCAAAACGCTATAATGCCGCAGGGTACAAGGGCGAGCTGAGCTACATTGAGAGTGTACACACCTACCCCATCAACACCGAGGTGCAGACGGTGAAGACCTATGGCGCTGTCGCCGCCAACCAGCGCAGCGTTTCCGGCCGCCTGACAGGCCTGATGACCTTTCGCCTGAACACCTCGTTCGTCCTGCTTCCGAAGGAACCTATGCGCCCCCGCTATTTCGACAGCCGCGTGGGTTATTTTATCGAGAGCCATCGTGAGTACAGCGACGACCAGCATCAGGTGCGCCGCCGCGATATGATTACGCGCTGGCGCCTGGAGCCGAAGAGTGTTGAGGATGCAGAACGCCTGCAGCGCGGCGAATTAATAGAGCCCAAGAAGCCCATCGTCTATTACATCGACCCTGCCACGCCGAAGCAGTGGCGCAAATACCTGATTGCCGGTGTCAACGACTGGCAGACGGCCTTTGAGCAAGCCGGCTGGAAGAACGCCATCCGCGCCGAGGAATGGCCCGACAACGCAGATTCATTGGGCATGAGCCTGGAGGACGCCCGCTATTCGGTCATCCGTTATCTGGCATCGCCCATCTCCAATGCCTACGGCCCTCATGTGAGTGACCCGCGTTCGGGCGAGATTATCGAGACACACATCGGCTGGTATCACAACGTGATGCAACTGTGCCACGATTGGTATATGACGCAGGCCGGTGCCATCGACCCGCGCACCCACAAAATGAAATTCGACGACGACCTGATGGGCGAACTCATCCGCTTTGTAAGCAGTCACGAGGTGGGCCACACGCTGGGGCTGCGCCACAATATGGGTGCCAGTAGCGCTACCCCTGTAGATAGCCTGCGCAACAAGGCTTGGGTGGAGGCCAACGGCCACACCGCCAGCATCATGGACTATGCCCGCTTCAACTACGTGGCCCAGCCCGAGGACAACATCTCTCAGGACGGCATCTTCCCCCGCATCAACACCTATGACAAGTGGGCCATTGAGTGGGGCTACCGCTACTTCCCCGAAGTGGCAGAGACTGAGGGTTCCGAGAAATCACGTCTGGCTGCTGCCGACGCCGAGCGCCTGATGCTCAATAAGATGACCATCGACAAGCTATCCAAGAGCCGTCGCTACTGGTTCGGCGGCGAGGGCAACGATAATGACCCGCGAGCCCAGACTGAGGACCTTGGCGATGATGCCATGCGTGCCAGCGACTACGGCATCAAGAACCTGAAGCGCATCCTGCCGCAACTGCCGCAGTGGGTGCGCGAGGAGGGCGACCTCGACGACAATCTGGAGCAGATGTACGGCAGTGTCGTAGGACAGATGCGCCGCTATGTAGGCCATGTCAGCCGCAACATCGCCGGCCTCTACCACGACTACAAGAGCGTGGAACAGACTGGCCCCGTATTCGTTCCGGAAGAGAAGGAGCGCATGCAGCGTGCCATGAAGTGGCTGGATGCCGAGGTGCTCACAGAGCCCACATGGCTTACAGAAGTCACCTATATCAATCGCCTCACGCGCGATGGCCAGCTCTCCGCCCGCTCATTGGCTGATTTGGCGTTGTCCACGTTATGCTCTGCGACCACCTTCAGCCGCATAGAATCCTACAGCAGCGCCAAGAATACCTATCAGAGTGCCGACTATGTCAACGACCTCGTGCGTCTGCTGTTCCGCGAAACCGTTTCCGGACAGAAGCTCACGCGCTGGCGCCGCTATGTCCAGACACAAGCTGTGCAGCGCCTCATTCAGGCGTGGAGCACAGGCTCTAAGGACGAGGCTCATGCCTATGTGACCATGGCCCTTCAGCAGATCCAGCAGCGCGTGCGTGCTGCCGGCGGTGATGCCGCCACGCGTGCTCACTACAAGGATCTCGACCAGCAGATTAAGTTGGCCTTCGAAAAATAAAACATTCAAATGGAACCATTGATAGCCGATCTCGCGCTGATACTCATCATCGCGGGTGTCATGACCCTTCTTTTCAAGAAATTAAAGCAGCCGCTCGTACTTGGATACATCGTAGCCGGCTTCCTGGCCTCGCCCAACATGTCGTATATGCCCAGTGTCAACGACCTGGAAAATGTGCATCTGTGGAGCGACATCGGCGTCATCTTCCTGCTGTTTGCCTTGGGGCTTGAATTCTCGTTCAAGAAAATTATGAAGATGGGCTCTGCGCCCATCATTGCCGCCTGCACGATCATCGTGTGCATGATGGGCGTAGGCACCTTCACCGGCCATCTCTTCGGTTGGAGCCAGATGGACTGCATCTTCCTCGGCGGTATGCTGGCGATGTCCTCCACGACCATCATCTTCAAGGCCTTCGATGACATGGGTCTGCGCCAGCAGCGCTTCGCGAGTCTGGTGTTGAGCGTGCTCATCATCGAGGACATCCTGGCCATTGTGCTGATGGTGTTGCTCTCCACGCTGGCTGTGAGTCAGAAGTTCGAGGGCGTGCAGATGGCCATGAGCATCATCAAGCTGGTCTTCTTCCTCATCCTGTGGTTTGTGGTAGGTATCTATCTGATACCTCTTTTCCTTCGGAAGATGAAGCCGCTGATGAGTAATGAGACGCTTCTCATCATGGCCCTCGGCCTATGTTTTGGCATGGTGGTGGTGGCCTCCTCTGTGGGCTTCTCCCCAGCATTCGGCGCCTTTATCATGGGAAGCATCCTGGCCGAGACGATGGAAGCCGAGCAGATTGAGCGCCTGGTATCGCCAGTGAAAGATCTGTTCGGGGCTATCTTCTTCGTGTCTGTAGGTATGATGGTGGACATCACCCTTATCGGACAGTATATCGGCCCGATCCTCGCCATCATCGCAGCCATCATGCTCGGCCAGACCATCTTCAGCACCGGCGGTTTTCTGTTGGCCGGTCAACCCCTGAAGACGGCGATGCAGTGCAGTTTCTCGCTCACACAGATTGGTGAGTTCGCCTTCATCCTTGCCACCCTCGGCACCTCGTTGGGAGTGACGAGCGACTTCCTCTACCCCATCGTGGTAGCCGTCTCGGTGTTCACGACCTTCACCACGCCGTACATGATTCGCATGGCCGTGCCGGCCTACAATGCCATCATCCCCCATCTGCCCAAGGCATGGATTCAACTGCTGGAGCATTATGCCAGCGGCGCACCCACCACGATGGTTCAGGAGAACAACTGGCGCACCTACCTGTTGACGGTCGGCAAGCTGGTGCTCATCTACGGCGTGCTGTGCATCGCCATCATGACGATGATGTTCAATCTCGCCGACCCTTTCTTCATGAGCCTCATCCCCGACCCTTGGGACAATGTGCTGCTGGCCACCCTCACACTGCTGGCTCTCTCGCCCTTCCTGCGTGCCCTGATGATGAAGAAGAATCACAGCCAGGAGTTCAAGACGCTGTGGAACGAGAACCGCTTCAACCGCGTGCCCCTGGTGGCTGTGCAGTTGCTGCGCATCCTGCTAAGTGCCGTCTTCGTGGGCTACGTGATTGGTCACACGCTCCATTGGACGGGAGCTTTGGGTGGCTTCGTCATCATCGCAGCCATTGCCGTCATGATTCTCAGTCGCAATCTGAAACAGCAGAGTATCCGCATCGAGAAGACCTTCACCGACAACCTGAACCTCCGCGAGCGCGAGGCCGCCAAGCGCTCCAACCGTCCGCAGTTCGCAGGCCATCTGATGGAGCGTGACATACACCTTTCCGACATCATCATCCCCGTGGGACTGCCGTGGGCCGGTCAGACGCTGGCCAAGCTCAATCTGGGCAGGCGCTATGGCGTGCACGTCGTGTCGGTGCTTCGCGGCAGCCGCCGCATCAACATCCCCTCCGGTCAGACGGCCATCCTACCTGGCGACCGTCTGCAGGTCATCGGTTCCGATGAGCAGCTGTCTGCCTTCAGCCAGGCCCTTGAGCAGCAGACGCGGCAGGCGATGTCCGAGGAAGTTGCCAAGACGGAGATGAAGCTTAACCGCATCGTCATCAGCTTCGGCTCGCGTTTCATGGGACAGACCATCCAGCAGAGCGGCATCCGCCAGGACTTCCACTGTCTGGTGGTAGGTGTAGAACGTGACGGCAGCGACAGCCTCGTTGCCCCCAACCCGCAAGTTCCCTTCCACGTGGGCGACATTCTATGGGTCGTCGGTGAAGAGGAAGACCTCCTTGCCCTGGAGCAGGCCAACGCCGAGAGCGCTGCTGATCCTCATCTGGCACCGCTCAAGCCTCATCAATAAAACGATGGTATCAGCGCTGAAGCCCATCACTGCGGGAACTCGAAATGCTGGTAGTCTTTCAGCGACCGCCATGCTCCACCCCACGTGAAGCCATCGGCTATAAAAAACTTATAAGCCAAGTCTTTACGGTCAATCTTATAGGGAATATCCTTGCGGCGCTGACGGTTGAAAGCGTAGGGGCGTCCTGCAGCGGGCTGAATGTCATTAGCACCGTTTCCCGTAGCCTTCACGCAAGGGTTATACAGCGGGTTGAGATCAATGGCCAACCCAGAGCCATGTTTTGAGATTTTCTTCGTGTGTGCGATGAAGCGGAAGTTGAAGCAAGAGGTGTTGTTGTCTTGCATCGCCGCCTCATCATCGGCTCCATAGTCATCCACGAGGCGCATCCGCTCCACGCGGTAACCGGCCTCGTACAACTTACGGAAGATGCGCAGCACACGGTCGGCAATCCTTTGGTTGACAACCATCTCTCCCACTTGCGGCTGTCCGTCAGCATCCCAATGCTGTATCCTCAGATAGCGCAGCTCGGCGCGCAATGCGACAGGCGTCTCCGCTTTCCACGAGCCTCCCTTGCGCATTCGTGCCAGCAGTGCATCGCTGATGGTGTCCTGAGTAAAGACGGCTGCAGGCTGTGCTACTGCAGCGACACCGCACCACTGAGCTACGACCAACAACGCAACGACAACCAGATGCTGTATTATCTTCATCTTCATATCATTGATGACATACCACATAACGGAATGCGCTGCAAATGTATGTATTTTCTACCACGCACGCAAAGAAAAACCAGTATTTCTTTTGGCTGTACGGGGGGAAATACGTACTTTTGCGCTCGGAAAGAGAATAAAAACATTAACATATAAGGAAATATCATGAGTAGAAAAGGATTTATCATCGCCATTAGTTTGTTCATTTGCGCCATGGGTGCCAGCGCGCAGGACAGCGCTCTTTGGAAGCGTGCCGAAGCCGAAATAGCTGCCAGCCAGTATCAGGAGGCCTTCGACCACCTGCGAGACATCGACCACGCCATCGCAGCCAACAGCAAGCTGAGTAAGGAACAGATGGCGGCTGAACACTACAAGACATCGCGCGGCAGATGGACCATGTATGTGAAGATGCACCGCGTGGACCGCGCCAAGGAGCATCTCGACAAAATGGAGCAGTTCGCCAACGCCTCCGCCGATGAGGCCACACAGAACGACCTGTTGTACAACAAAGCCATCCACTACTACACCTTCGGACAGGACACCAAGGGCAACGCTGTCTTCAAGGAGATGGCTACAAAGCTCACCGCCTCCGGCGACTACGATCGCGTGGACGAGGTCTATCAGACCCTTATCGCCAACGGCCGCCGCTCTGGCAGTGCCAACATGGTGGCACAGGCCTACAGCGGCTACATCGCATGGAAGGATTCCACCTACATGCTGAAGTTCAACGATGCCACTAACGCCCTGAAGAAGCAGATTGCCGAGGGCGAGGCCCTAATCAATGAGAAGGACGAGAAGCTGGCTTCGCACCAACGCACCATCATCGGCCTCTGGACTCTGGTCATCATCCTCGCTGGCGTACTGGCCGTGGGCACACTGGTGATGCTGCGCCTCATCCACCTTACCCGTAAGCAGAAGAAGACCATCCGCACCGCCAACGACAACAACGCCCTGAAGGCACACTTCATCAGCAATATCTCCGCACAGCTCACGCCCACACTGCAGAAGTTGGATGCCTCGCGCCCCGAGGTGCGTGCCCTGCAGGACTTCGCCGCACACATCCAGACCCTCTCCGCCCTGGAGAGCCATCCCGATGAGACGGTGGAGCTGGAAGACACAGCGCTGCAGCCCTTCTGTCAGACGCTGGCCAACGACATCAAGCCGCTGGTGAAGACCGGCGTCATCGTGGCCGTAGATGCGCCCAACATGAGCGCCTTGATCAACAAGGACTACGTGAGCCACATCCTCTCCCATCTGCTGCGCAATGCCGCCAGATACACCCCCGAGGACGGCCACATACGCCTGGAGTTCAAGAAGCGCAGTGCACACAAGCATCAGTTCCTGGTCTCCAACACCGGCAGCTTCATCCCCGAGGAGCAGCGCGAGAACGTCTTCAAGCCCTTCCTGGAAGTCCGCGACCTCACGCAGGGCGACGGCCTCGGCCTCCCCATCTGTCAGCAGATGGCCACCAAGATGAACGGTGAGATTACCATTGACCCAGAATTCACCAAGGGCACACGCTTTGTGCTCACGCTGGAAGCATAAGACACTCCCACACATCGACGACATTTCTCTTGTCTCATGGAACGCAACAGGGAAATCTATCGGGTAACACTGGTGGGCGGCACCGTGAATGTGGTGCTGCTCGTCTTTAAGTTTGTGGCCGGCATCCTGGGCAATAGTGCTGCTATGGTGGCGGATGCCGTACATTCGTTGAGCGATTTCGTCACGGATGTCGTCGTGCTCGTCTTCGTGCGCATCAGCAGCAAGCCCGAGGACAAGGACCACGAGTATGGCCATGGCAAATACGAGACGCTGGCGCTGACCATCATCGGCATCGCCCTGCTGGCCGTGGCTGTCGGCATCATCTACAGCGGCATCAAGAATATTTCTTTGTGGGCATCAGGAGGTATCCTCGAAGCCCCCGGCATGCTGGCACTGTGGGCGGCGCTGCTATCCATAGTGCTGAAGGAGGCCGTCTATCACTACTCGATGATGAAAGCCAGACTGCTGCAATCGCAGGCTGTGGAGGCCAACGCATGGCACCATCGCAGCGACGCCCTCTCGTCCGTCGGCACTGCCGTAGGCATTGGCGGCGCTATCTTCCTTGGCGAACGCTGGGCAGTGCTCGACCCCATCGCTTCCCTCATCGTGGGCGCCTTCATCGCAAAGGTCTCCATAGATCTGCTACGCAACGGCATCGGCGACCTCATGGAGCACTCGCTGCCCGACGAGGTAGAAGCTGAAATCTTGCAGCTGGCAGCCTCCGTAGCTGGTGTAGAACAGCCTCACGACCTTCACACACGCCGCATCGGCAACCACTACGCCATCGAGCTCCATCTGCTCATGGACGGCGACATCTCCCTGCGCGAGGCCCACGACAAAGCCTCCGAGGTGGAGGATGTGCTGCGCCGGCACTACGGCCCCGACACGCATATCGCCGTACATGTAGAGCCTAAAGCCAACACATAAAAACAACATCGACAACAGCCTATGAAACGTCCCCTTTGGCTACAAAAAGAATACCTCCGCTCGGTCATCTTCGATGATGACACACCCGCCGGGCGCCGCTTTGACATCGTGCTGACCATCGCCATCGCCGTCAGCCTCATCATCCTCTTCGTCGAGAGCATCCCCGTCCTACCCCTTTGGCTGAAGATCTCGCTCGGAGCCCTCGAGGCGCTGCTCACCGTCGTCTTCACCATCGAGTACCTCGCCCGCCTCTACTGCGCCGAGAGCCGCCGCAGCTATGCCCTCAGCGGATGGGGCATCATCGACCTGCTGGCCGTGCTGCCACCCTATCTCACCTACTTCCTCCCCGGGGCGCGCTACATGCTCATCCTGCGCAGCATCCGCTTCATCCGCATCTTCCGCATCTTCCGTCTCTTCTCCTTCCTCAACGAAGGCGAGATGCTGCTCAAGGCCATCAGCCGCAGCCTCCACAAGATTGCCGTCTATTTCCTCTTCGTCCTCGTCCTTGTCATCTGTCTCGGCACACTCATGTTCATCATCGAGAGCGGAGAACCCGACAGCGCCTTCAAGGACATCGGCACCAGCATCTACTGGGCCATCACCACCCTCAGCACCGTAGGCTACGGCGACATCACGCCCGTCACCACCGTCGGCCGCTTCCTCAGCAGCTTCATCATGCTCTTGGGCTACACCCTCATCGCCGTCCCCGGCGGCATCGTCACCGCCAGCTTCATCGACACCACCAACGAACCCGTGCGCAACGGCCGCTGCCCCCGCTGCGATGCCAAAGTCCGCAAAGGCGACAAGTTCTGCTCGCAATGCGGCGAGAAGCTGTGAGACATGGTCGTATCGAGGAGCAAATGACTATATGGAATAAACCGCTCACCATCCTCTCCCCCCTACTTTTTGCTTATTTAACGGGGATCTTGAACGGGATATAAAAGAAATGTTGTATTTTTGCACACGGAAACAAGAAAGAATGTAGAGATATGGCAACTTATGCAATTACATTGAACGAGCGCAGCGCCAAGGGAAAGGCTCTGATAGAATACTTACAGGCGCTGGGGGTGCTCGTTTCCAAAATCACGCCCCAAACCGCCACCAAGACTCGCATCTATGACCCTGAAACAGGTGAGTACATGAACGACAAAGCCGTAAGGGACATTGAGCAAGCTCTCGATGACGCGAAACACGGCAGGGTGACGACCTCTGTCGATGAGTTTTTCAAGGAAATGGGACTGTAGATGATGGCGTACACTATTAAAATCTCTAATCGTTTCAAAAAGCAATTCCGCCTCTGTTGTAACTTTGCACACGGAAACAGATAAAACGCAATATTATATGGCTACAATAGTTTTACAAGTCCCCGATGAAAGCCTTGTTTCTAAAGTGAAGCAGGCTTGCAAGATGCTCATGGGCGTGGCATCAGTGAAGGTGCAGCGACCCACTGCCGCCACCAAGGCAAAAGATTACGACATCACAAAAACGGCCGGTTATCGCGAAGCGATGGATGACGTAAAGCATGGCCGTGTGTATCATGCCGACAGCGTGGACAATATGTTTGAACAGATACTTGGTGAGGAGGCTTTCAGCAAGATTCGCAGCAGCCATGTATAGTATTGACTACACCAACCGCTTCAAGAAAGATTTGAAGCGCTGCCAGAAGCGAGGTCTTGACTTGCAGTTGATACTCGATGCGATTGCTCTACTTAGGACTACCGGCACGCTACCCATCAAGTATCGTCCCCATAAACTTTCGGGGCAATTTAATGGTTGCTGGGAGTGCCACATCGAACCAGATTGGTTGATGACGTGGCAACAAAATGACACAGAACTGACACTGCTTTTCCTGCAGACCGGCACACACTCAGACTTATTCTGAATAGCCATGTCGCAGGAGCGGCTGAGAGGGGCTTCGGATTACTGCACATCGGCAATCTGCGTTCAGTCCTCTCTCTCTTACAAACAAACAGACGAAAAAAGATTCGGGAGGACGCACTGGTGATTCAGCGGCGGCCTCCCGAAGTGTCTTCCCTGATTATAAGTAAAATACTAAGCATTCCTTATGAATCCACTTATGCTATTGCAATAATCAAAACAAAAAAGTAACTTTGCAACACCGTTAATATTGACGGCAATCTCTAATAAAAAAGTAATAAAAATGAAACTATTGGATTATGTCAATAGTATTCCATTCAACGGTCTCTCACATCTTTGGGTGAATGGTTACGAGTTCCATTGGAATGGTCACTTCTGGGAATACTTAGGATGGTAAAGTAAAGCGAGAAGATTTGAGTCAAATTCAGGTCTTCTCGCATTCTATGTGTAATTAATCGTCATTTACGATAATAATGCAAACTGCTTTGCTTGCTAACTCTACTTGCTTGGGTAACGTTTTTCCCGCTAACAGATTAGTTTGCGGCATCGTAATAGTCGTCGGCAACAACTCTACAAGATTTCTAATGTAGCTTGCTTTAATAGCATAGCCTGCATTATCTGCTTCACGATGCTTGGCACATACGATGCCAATAATGTTTCCGTTCTTGTCAAAAAGAGGCCCTCCGCTATTACCTGGCTGTACGGGAGCTGACATCTGATATTCTGCAATATTACCTTCAAAGCCTGTCTTGGAACTGATAATTCCATTGGTCAGTTTGATGTCCATACCCATCGTTGAAATAAGTGGATAACCCAATACGAAGCAATCCTCACCAACGCTTGAAGTAGTGTATTTGAATGTATAGGGAATATTTGCCAATGGCTTGAACGAAGTATCTGTGATTTTCAGAATCGCCAAATCATTTTGCTTATCAGAGATCTCGACGCTTGCTGTATATGTGGTTTTGTAATCATCGTTGACACCCGATACTTTGATTGTTTGTGCTTTTTCAATGACGTGATAATTGGTGATAATATGACCATCTTTACTCAAAAAGAAACCTGAGCCAGACCAAGTCATCGACTGTGTTTTCTCTGTAGTAACAGGTAATATCTGAGGATACACCTTAATGTATGATTCGTTCTTTTGTCCCGTGATGTTGCCATAATCCGCATCCAATGTAGGTATTTTGGAAATAAGTGAGGCTCCTTGTTGAACTGAGATACATGGAAATTCTTCAATATTATAATCTCTATCGTGACCATGCCATGATGCCCTGTATAAGAAATATGTACTTTCATAAATACCCTGAGAACTCCCGTGCTTTAAGAAAAATCTAATATCTCCTATTTCGTCAACAGTTTGGCTGGGAACATGAATAAGAATAGCTCTATATTTATTAAGGTCTCTCGTATAACCGTTATAATCCTTTTCTATACTGTATTTATAACCATCTTCTCCAATCCATATTCCCTCAATAAGGTCTAGCTGGACTGCGTTATCAAAATACTGACGTGCTTGTTGTTCAGTATAGTTTTTAACGTAATATATATGTTCCCCTTTAATTGTTTTCTGCGCACAAGAAACAATCGGACTGATTAGGAATATTACTATTAGAAGGATTTTGTAATTCATGAATATCTTATTTTAGCTGCATAACGATTATGCAAATTTTGATACAAGAGGCGCAGACTTTCGCCATACGCCGCACGGTTCACCACAAACCACATAGAAATATGGGATATCTGCGCCCTATATGGGGTAGCCCCAATAATCTATGTTTGCTCGTAGCAAGTACGGTGGTGATTGTGCGGCTATCGAGCTTTATGTCTTGGAAAAGGGCACTTTGGCCTCAAATCCGCTGCGAAAGTACTGAAATTCGCGTAGAAATCTACCAAGATGGGATTAAAAAGCTTTAAAAAGGGCAATAATCTCCATTTTTCTGGTTCCGAAGCTCGCGTCTGAGGATTATTTACTACTTTTTGAGTCGAAAAATGTTGTCGAAGGGCCAGGAATGGCAGGGGGATCATAATTGTAGAAACGCCAGACCTCAAAGCCCTCTACCTCGTGATTGGCGAAGCCCCCGTGAAGACCTCACCATACTATTCCAGCGCTTTTTGGTTATTTAACAGGGAATTTGAACGGGATATGATGCAATATGAAAATTTCCAGTTGACATGAGAAACGGAGAAACAAAATATAGTATAATACATCATAAAAGGTAGAAGTTGTGCAGAAAAACCATACATTGATGATTGAATTGTCGTGACCGTTCAATTGAATGGTCACGATAGTTCAATTGAATCGTCATGACAATTCAATGTTAAAACTATGCTTTTTCGGGTAAAAGGCTTGGGATTTTGAAAAATAATGCCTATCTTTGCAGCACATTACAGTAAGGAACAAGAGCGTAAACAATAATAGGCATACATGATGGAAATCAGATTTACAATCGCTAAGCGCGGGCTTCTAGCTAGCGAAGAAGCAGCACTAAAGGAAGCGGCTGAAAAGAAAGCCGCATTAAAGGAAACTTCTGAAAAGGGAACAGCTGAAAAGAAGGCGGCTGACAAGGATGCGGCTGAAAATAATGAGGCAGACAATAATGAGGCAGACAATAATGAGGCACCTTCGAACGAAGGTGCGGTGGTTGACGAACGGTGGTTGCGCAGCCTGCGACCGCAGGTGGAGCATCGCAGCATAGTGGACGTGGTGGATTTCCAGAGCAGTGAATTCCGACTGTCGTCAACATTGTCCAGAGGTGAATTGACTTCAGCACTAAGTGTCATACAGGAGGTGATGGTGCATGAGCTGGAGAAAGGCAATGCCGTCACCCTACCATATATTGGCACCTTCCGTCTTTCGTTGAAGGGAGGCATCGAAGTGAAGAATGGCTATTACCACGGTCGCGATGTTCGGGTAGATGACTTGCTCTTCCGCCCCAATAGCGAGCTATTAGGCAAGGTTCGCAGCATAAAGGTTAATCAAGTGCCCTACGGCCAAGCCTTTCACATTGAGGATGATGATATGGAAGAACGCCTGACGGCCCTCTTTGCCCAACAGAGCACCATCACCCACATGGATGTCTCCTATGCCTTCGGTCAGACGCTTACCCGCAGTCGCATCTCTGCCCTCCTCCGCCGCCTCGTCGGCGAAGGTCGCCTCATCCAAGAGGGACGTGGCGCACAGACACGCTACCGCGCTGCGCCAGGACAGTTCGGAAAATGATGGAGCCCATGCCCGGCGAAAGATAAAATGAAAGCAAAGAATATCTTGAACGGGAACTTGTTAAATATAGAGCCTTATGAAAACAGCTCTTCAATTCGCATTCTGAAGAACACATCGAATGGGATGCCATCCGTTCCGATGACAATAGCTCGTTTGGGATGGAAATGCTCGGAAAAAGCAGGTAACCCGCTATTCATGCCTCTTCGACCACTTTTCACTTCCAGAGCTACGACTTCTCCTTGCCGTAAAATGACGTAATCCACTTCGTCATCGCGTTCCCGCCAATAATAGACTTTATAACCTTCTTCCTCTTCACTCCCTAACACATAGGCTCCGACAGCAGACTCCACCCAGCGCCCCCATATCTGTGGGTCAATCCGATCTTTATCGAATGATGTCCCTTTGTATGCTGTTAACAGCGCATTGTTATAGACCTGAAATTTGGGAACTGATCGGTAGCGGCGAGCTTCATCATTCGCATACTTCTGTAGGCCGGCTAACAGATTACACTCCTTCAGTATGTCAAGATAGGATGAGAGTGTGGTTACATTGCCAGCATCCTGCAACTGTCCTACAGCTTTGGTCAATGACAGCAATTCTGCGGAGTAGCTACAGCCGAGGTCAAACAGCTGTTTCATCAAAGCTGGTTTGTAGATATTGGAAGTCAATATGACATCTTTCTCGATAGCAGGAGCCACCAAGGATTCTTTGACGTATTTTTTCCAGCGTCGCATATCGCCCAGGAGGCTTGCGGTGCCTGGAAAGCCTCCATAATAAATCCAATCGTCAAGTGTCCATCCAAAAGCATCCGACATTTCCTGCCACGTCCAATGTCCCAAGCGAATGAGCTCAAAGCGACCTGCAAGTGATTCCTTTAGCCCGTCTCGAAGCATCAGCCTGGATGAACCGAGCAAAAAGAGCTTGAGCTGTCGATGACTTCTGGTGTCATTATCCCACTCGCGTTTGACAATCTCACTCCATCGCTTAATTTTTTGTATCTCATCGATAACCAGCACTGCTTCCGCTTGATGTCCCGAGTCCATCTGGAGCCTGGTAGCCTCCCAAATACGGCGTATCCAGTCTGTATCGTCTTCATCAACACCATCGGCATTAAATAGATAATGTGGTAATGTGCATTCTGCTAACACTTGGTCCATCAGTGTTGACTTCCCAACTTGTCGAGGACCAGCCAGAACTTGTATGAAGTGCCGGGGTTCGTTCATACGTCCCAGGACTTCGGTGAATTGAAGCCGCTTAAATTTCATAATGTTTATAAGTCGATAACGAAATGTTCAAAAGTTTATTACGAAATGTTCAAAAGTCATTGACAAAATGTTCAAATCTCCGCTGCAAAGGTATGATATATCTATAGAATACGCAAATGTTTAGTGAACTTTTGATGTGTTTTGATGTGTATAAACATCAAAATTGACAAGAAAGCGAGTTTGGTTGTCTATATATGAGAGAATAAATACAAAGGAAGCGGCGCATCCGTTGTGGGTGCGCCGCTTGCGTTGTTAGGAAAGTGTGTCAGGAGCGGAACTCCTGACCACTCGTTGTCTTAGTCCTCCCAGTTCTCCTGCGTCTTGCGGACGTAGGACTTGTAGCGGATCTGGGCCATTTTCTGGGCTTCGGCGAAGAGTTCCTCGGCCTCGTTGGGATAAGCCTTCTTGACGCTGAGGTAGCGGACCTCGCCGAGGAGGAAGTCGTGGAACTTGCTCCAGTCGGGCTCCTTGGAGTCGAGGCTGAAGGGGTTCTTGCCTTCTTCGATGAGGGCGGGGTTGAAGCGCCAGAGGTGCCAGTAGCCGCACTCTACGGCCTTGCGCTCCTCGGTCTGGCTCTTGCCCATACCGGCCTTCAGGCCGTGGTTGATACAGGGAGCGTAGGCGATGATGATGCTGGGACCGTGCCATGCCTCAGCCTCGCGGATGGCCTTGAGGGTCTGTGCGTGGTCAGCGCCCATGGCGATCTGAGCAACATAGACGTAGCCATAGGTGGTGGCAATCATGCCGAGGTCCTTCTTGCGGATGCGCTTGCCCTGGGCAGCGAACTGAGCGATGGCGCCGAGAGGTGTAGCCTTGGAAGCCTGACCGCCGGTGTTGGAATAGACCTCGGTGTCGAGCACGAGGATGTTTACATCTTCACCCGTAGCGATGACGTGGTCGAGACCGCCGTAGCCGATGTCGTAGGAGGCACCGTCGCCGCCGATGATCCACTGACTGCGCTTGGCCAGATGAGCCTTGCCTTTAAGGAGTTCGCTCTCCAGCGCGCATCCGCGGCAGGGGCAGATGGGGCTGCCTGCAGCCTTGGCTTCCTGAGCTTCCTTGAGCTTCTGTGCGGCCACCTCGGCACCATATATCTCAATGCCCTTGACCTGCCAGAACTCTAAGGCTCCGTCGATGGGCAGGATAGCCTTCTCGAGTGCAGCCACAAATTCGTCGGTTGCCTTGCGGTTGGCAGTGGAGTCATCGTAGGTGTCGAGCCACTTCTGTGTGGCCTCGCGCATCCAGTCGAAGGCGGTTGTCTTCACCAGTTCTTCAGCCTTCTCGCGCAAGATGCCACGCATCTTCTTATGTCCAAGCTGCATGCCGAGACCGAACTCGCAGAAGTCCTCGAACAGGGAGTTGTTGAAGCAGGGACCCTGGCCCTTCTCGTTCTTCGTATAAGGTGTAGAAGGAATGGAAGCGGAGTAGATGGAAGAGCAGCCCGTAGCGTTGGCCACCATCTGACGGTCGCCGAAGAGCTGGCTGATGAGCTTGACGTAAGGAGTCTCGCCGCAACCGGAGCAGGCACCGCTGAACTCGAAGAGGGGCTGTGCAAGCTGGCTGTTCTTGACGTTGCTCTTGATATCTACGAGATCCTGCTTGCTGGGCACCTTCACGAGCTTGTCCCAGTCGGCGGCCATCTTCTTCATCTCGGCCTTGTCGGGGTTGAAGGGCACCATCTTCAGGGCCTTCAGCGAAGCGGGCTCCACGCCCAGCTTGGCAGCCTGTGCGGTGCGACCCGGGCAGACGTCGGCGCAGTTGCCGCAACCGAGGCAGTCGAGCACGCTGGGCTCGATGACGAAGTGCATGCCCTTCATGGCGGCGGGAGCCTTCATCTCGCGGCTGTCGAGGCCCTCGAACTGTGCCAGCTCCTCGTCGGTGAGGACGAACGGACGGATGGCAGCGTGAGGACAAACGTAGGCGCACTGGTTACACTCGATACAGTTCTCCTTGTCCCAGACGGGCACGAAGGCTTCCACGCCACGCTTCTCGTAGGCGGCAGTGCCAACCTGCCAAGAACCGTCAACGGTGCCGAACTTGGCGAAGGCACTGACGGGCAGCAAGTCGCCGGCCTGAGCGTTGATGGGACGAACCACTTCCTTGACAAATGCGGGAGCGTCGTCCTGCTTCTCAGCGTCGTCGGGCAGCTGAGCCCATGCGGGATCCACAGCGAACTGCTTGTACTCGTTGCCGCGATCCACGGCAGCGTAGTTCTTGTTCACCACGTCCTCGCCCTTGGAGCCGTAGCTCTTGACGATGAACTTCTTCATCTGCTCCACGGCGAGCTCCACGGGGATGACGCCTGTGATGCGGAAGAAGGCCGACTGCAGGATGGTGTTCGTGCGATTGCCGAGACCGATTTCCTGAGCAATCTTGGTGGCGTTGATGGTATAGACGGTGATGTTGTGCTGTGCGAAGTAGCGCTTCACCTTGTTGGGCATGAACTTGGCCAGTTCCTCGCCCTCGAAAATGGTGTTGAGGAGGAATGTGCCGCCGTCCTGCAGGCCACGTGTGACATCGTACATGTGGAGATAAGCCTGGACGTGGCAAGCCACGAAGTTAGGCGTGGTCACGAGGTATGTGGAGCGGATGGGCGTGTCGCCGAAGCGCAGGTGGGAGCAGGTGAAGCCGCCGGACTTCTTGGAGTCGTAGGAGAAGTAAGCCTGGCAGTACTTGTCGGTGTTGTCGCCGATGATCTTCACGCTGTTCTTGTTGGCACCCACGGTACCGTCGGCGCCGAGGCCGTAGAACTTAGCCTGGAACATGCCAGCGCCGCCGAGGGCGATTTCCTCCACAGCAGGCAGGCTGGTGAAGGTCACGTCATCGACGATACCGATGGTGAAGTGGTTCTTGGGCTCGGGCAGAGCGAGGTTGTTGAACACGCTGATGATCTGAGCGGGCGTGGTGTCGTGAGAGCCGAGACCGTAGCGGCCGCCGACGATGAGGGGACGATCCTCGACATCGTAGTAAGCGTCCTTCACGTCGAGGTATAGGGGCTCGCCGTTAGCACCGGGCTCCTTCGTGCGGTCGAGCACTGCGATGCGCTTCACGCTCTTGGGAACGCTGGCGAGCAGGTGCTTGACGCTGAAGGGACGATAGAGGTGCACGGAGATCATACCCACCTTCTGGCCGTTGGCGTTCAGGTAGTCGATGGCCTCGCGGGCAGCATCGGTAGCAGAACCCATAAGGATGATCATGCGGTCGGCATCCTCGGCACCGTAGTAGCTGAAGAGGTGGTACTCGCGGCCGGTGATCTTGGAGATCTCGCCGAGGTACTTCTCAACCACTTCGGGAACGCTGTCATAGTAGGGGTTGCAGGCCTCGCGGTGTGTGAAGAACGTCTCGGGGTTCTCGGCCGTACCGCGGGTGATGGGGCGCTCGGGCGACATAGCGCGGTCGCGGAAACGCTGGATGTACTCTTCCTTCACGAGGGGACGGATGTCCTCCTGGTCCATGAGCTCAATCTTGTGGTACTCGTGGGAGGTGCGGAAGCCGTCGAAGAAGTTCACGAAGGGCACGCAGGTCTCCAGAGAAGCGAGGTGAGCCACAGCGGTGAGGTCCATGACCTCCTGCACGCCACCCTCGCAGAGCATGGCGAAACCGGTCTGACGGCAAGCCATCACATCCTGGTGGTCACCGAAGATACAGAGTGAGTGGCTGGCCAGTGTGCGGGCGCTGACGTCGAACACGCAGGGGATGAGCTCACCAGCAATCTTGTACATATTGGGAATCATCAGGAGCAGACCCTGAGAAGCGGTGAAGGTGGTGGTCAACGCACCAGCCTGCAGCGAGCCGTGAACGGCACCGGCAGCACCAGCCTCGGACTGCATTTCCTGAACACTGACGGTCTGGCCCCACAGGTTCTTACGACCCTTAGCGGCCCACTCGTCAACATGCTCCGCCATGGGCGAAGACGGGGTGATGGGGTAGATAGCAGCTACCTCCGAGAACATATAGCTCACATGAGCCGCAGCCTCGTTACCATCACAGGTGATAAATTTCTTTTCTTTTGCCATAATTGCTTATTTAGCGTTTATTATTGGAGTTTGTCGTTTTGCTTTTAACGGTCAATCTTGGGCGGTTGACATTTGAACTCGGAATCGGGCGCAAAGATACCTAAAAATGGTGATAGTGCAAAGTAAAGATGTCAAAAAAAGAGTTAACGACACCAAAACAACTGTTTTGATGCCATTGTTTATGGAAAGGAACCCTCTATTACGCGTTATCAGTAGAGGAAGCCCAAGAGCCAAAGGGGTATCTGGTTGCCTTCGCCACGGCGCTGTTCGGCGCGGGCGTAGAAGACATTATCCAGACTGCGGCGAGGCATGTTCACACACACGCGGAAGCGACGGCCATCCACCAGGAAAGAGGCAAGGCGGTCACCCATGCGCACGTCATGGTAGGCCCAAAGTGCGTTCTGGAAGAAGGTCTCATAGACATCGATGGTCTCCATGCTGTTGGGGTAGATGGCATACATCAAGCTGCTGTTGTGCATCATGACACGCGCTGGCTTCTTGGGGAAGGCCTCGCCGGGATGGTAGATAAGGTTGATGAGACGCGCATCAGAGAGATATTTGATGTAGTTCATCACGGTAGCGCGCGAGGTCTCAATCTCGTCGGCAAGCTGGCTGACATTGGGTGCCGAGGGCCGTTCAATGGCAAGGAGATAGAAGAGTTTCTTCAGCTTCGGCAAGTATTTGAGCTCTATCTGCTTGATGAGCAGGATATCCACCTCTAGCATCATGTTCATGGTCTTCAGCAGGTTCTCTGAGAAATTACGGTTCTCGAGGAAGAAGGGATAGAAACCATGGTGGAGGTAGCTCTGGAAGAAGTTGAGCGGATTGACCTGTTGCAGGATATCGTCAGCAATCTGCTCGTGATGGGTCAGGATATCGTCGAGGGTGAAGGCGGGGAAGTCACAGCCTGTCTTGAGATTCAGGAACTCGCGGAACGAGAAGCCGCGCAGGTTATAGCTCTGCACGAGCCCATTGAGTTCAGGGTTTTCCTCTTTCAGGCGCATCACGCTGGAGCCGGTGAAGACGATGCGCAGGCCGGGATTCTCATCGTGGCAGCGGCGCAACTCCTTGCTCCAGTCGGGCTGTTTGAACACCTGGTCAATGAGGAGTACCTCTCCCCCGCCCTGCCGGAACTCGCAGGCGAAGTCAGCCAGACCACGACCCTGGAAATAGAAATTGTTCATATTGATGTACAGACACTTGCGAGTGCGCACATCAAAATTCTCCTTGGCATACTGCAGGAGAAAGGAGGTCTTGCCGACACCACGAGTGCCCTTGATGCCGATGAGCGGCTGCTTCCAATCGATTTCATCCATGAGGGCACGGCGCACGGGCAGGTCCGTGTGCTCAACGAGATAGGCGTGTGTTCTGAAGAATGAATCCAAGGGTCTGGGGTGTAACGAAAGTTAGGGGGACTTAAGTTGAGTGTCGGGGCAAAGGTATGTAAAAGGGTTGAAACTGCAAACTCACAATTAACAGAACTTGCTTTTTTGCACAAAAAAAGAGTTATTTTGACTATTCCGACGTGTCATTTAACGCATAACGATAGTGTCCTCCCTTCTGCTCAATCCTGAAGATACGCTGTTGACCGTATGGTAAATCGCGTGCTAATAGGTGGGCTATCCAACCCATCGTCATGCGCAGGTTGAGTTCCACAAGCGGATGGATGGTACACTTCGCAAGAGGAAGTGCAGACACCACCATCATATCGACGCCGAATGGCCCTGTGTACCAAGCCGGTAGAAGCTCCTCGTTCAAGGCTTCGTTCAGCAATGCAGTCACCTGCCACCGCACCTCTGCCAACTGTTCCAGCGGGATATATGCCACGAGGCGCTGCTCCTTCTCTTGCTCCGATGCCACAAGGTTGCCACTATAAACACCACCTGCCGTCGTGGTGAAGAGCGAGAGCCCTTCGTAGCGCACCTGTCCGTTCTCCGACCAGAACTCCATCGCGAAATCTACCACCTTATTATATGATGGTTCCACCTCCACACCGCCTTGTCTCTGCAGTGTGCGTGTCACCCATGCCAAGTTCTTGTCACTCACGCCACCATGAACGGGATGTACTCCTCTCCCGCTACCGCTCCATGGTGCTTTAAGCATCGCCTCATTGCCGTAGGCCGTGACGGCCGCCAACACCTCCTGAAGCGTCATGCACATTTTTGATTCGCCCACCAGCGCACCGTTCCCGAAAGGCTCAGGAAAGCGCTCACGCCAGCGTGCAAGCAGCCGCACAGCCGTCTGTCGGGACGAAGCCGCCCGATACGCTGCCATCTGCTCTGCTGACGGCAGCAGCGCCTCATCCACGCCCTTTTCGCGCAACTGAGTCACCAACAACGGACTCCATCCCCACACCGACAGATGCCGCGAGTCATGCGGGGCCCATAGCTGCGGCAGGTCACGCAAGTCCTGTGCCATCTGCATCGCCGAAGCGGGCGGTGTATAATGCGCGTCGCCACTGGCCAGCGCCAGGTCGTTCCAGGGATTGAAGAACAAAAGACTCATGCCTTACATCGCGAATGCGTTGAAGCCGCCGTCAACCACGGCTACGGTGCCGGTGACGAAGCGCGAAGCATCGGAGATGAGGTAATGAATCGTTCCGCAGAGTTCCTCGGGATTGCCCATGCGTCCGAACGGCGTCTGACGAATCACATCTTGTCCACGTTGTGTGTAGGAGCCGTCGGGGTTGGTAAGCAACGCACGGTTTTGCTCCGTGATGAAGAAGCCTGGAGCTATGGCGTTGACGCGGATTCCCTCTCCGAATTTTCTGGCGCATTCCGTGGCCATGTATGCGGTAAAGTTGCTGATTCCCGCTTTTGCCGCAGCATAACCACAGACACGAGTCATCGGGCGAAAAGCCGCCATAGACGAGAAGTTGACGATGACACCCCTGCCCTGTTTCACCATAGGCTGAAGGAACACCTGAGTGGGGATAACAGTACCTGTGAGATTCAGGTTGAGAACGGTCTGAAACTGAGTAGGATCAAGGTCAAAGAAGGTCTTGTCGGGAGCTATCGTCGCACCGGGCATATTGCCACCAGCGGCATTCAGCAGAGCATCCACACGACCATATCTGGCCATGACGGCATCGCAGTTAGCTTGCACAATATCACGGTTCAGGACGTCTGTTTCCATGAAACAAGCGTCGCCACCGTCAGCCACGATGTCTGCCACTACGGTCTCTCCCACAGCTGCCTTGCGACCCAGGATGACGACCTTGGCTCCTTCGGCGGCGAGATACCTGGCGATGGCACGACCCAGCACGCCGGTGCCGCCTGTGATGACAACGACATGCCCGTTGATATCAAAGAGGGATTTATTCTTTTCCATGATGATGTATGTTTGGATTGTTGTTATTACTTTTCATGAGCGAGTGCCGCCAACACACCCTGCATCTGAGCCATCGCAAACATTCTGCCGAGGAAGCTATAGCCGGCGTTGTAGCCACGAGATTCATCACTCAGCATCGTTCGGCCATGATCCACGCGGAAGGGAAGGCCAAAGTGTTGAGAGTTGAGACCTGAGAGTTGTGAATTGCGAGTGGACTCTTCTGAATTAAAAATTTTACAGAGTTCTACAAGGTCTGCACGCCCGCCAAGATGGCTGGCCTCTGTGAAATCTCCGTTGGGAAAGATATGGCAGGAACGCAAGTGTACGAAATGAGTGCGAGGCGCGAACTCACGAGCCATTGCGGTCACGTCATTGTATGCTCCAGCGGAGAGGCTTCCGGCACAGAAGGTGAGTCCGTTGTGTGGATTCGGCACAGCGTTCAGGAACCAACGGATATCCTCTGCCGTGCGCACTATGCGCGGTAAGCCGAGAATCTCTATCGGGGGATCATCGGGATGAACGCACATGTTGATGTTGCACTCGTCACACACCGGCATTATCGCTTCAAGAAAATACTTCATATTCTCACGCAACTGAGCCTTGTCGATGCCCTTGTACAAATCAAGGAACACACGGAACTTTTCCAGTGGTGCCTCGTCGTCCTCACGAAAATTACCACTTACAAAACCCTGCGTCTTAATAACTATATTTTCAACCAGTTCATGCTCACGCTCGGGCGTCATTGTCTGCCGCAGAGCGTCAACCTCAGAAAGGATGTCTCTCCCCACGCCCGAAGGTGAAGGAATGGTTGTTAGCCGCCACTCCTCCCGTGCTCCCGTTCTCTTCAATATATATATATCAAAGTATGCAAACTCCGCATAAGAGAAATATAGGTTGGAAGAGCCGTCTGCGTTAGGGTGTAGCAGGTCTGTTCGGGCCCAATCCAGCACAGGCATGAAATTATAGCATACTGTGCAGATACCTTCGGCTGCCAGATTGCGAAGACTCTGCTTATAGATAGCTATCTGCTGGTCGCGATCAGGGCCGCCATATTTGATTGTCTCCGTCACAGGCAAACTTTCCACAACGCTCCACCGCAAACCGGATGCCTCAATGTATTTGCGCATGTCACGAATAGCCTCGCGTGTCCACACGTCTCCCAGCGGCACGTCATGCAACGCCGTCACGATGCCCTCCACGCCAATCTGTCGCAACATAGAGAGCGTTATCTTATCATTCTTACCGAACCATCGCCAAGTCTTTTCCATATTATCTGTTGTCTTCTATTTTTCTGTATTATATCACCACTTTCTTATAGCGCGGCACTAAGATCTTTATGCATATCCAGGCTATCATGTATGCTACAGCACAATAGCAGAAGATAATCATATAACCAGCTTCCTTGCCCTCAAACCCGAAAAAACGGAATGCGGAGCCCTGAGCTTCGGTATAATCGAAGAGCATACCAGCCCCCCGGTTGACGATGAACGAAGCAATACCTCCTGCCATAGTCCCAATGCCTGTAATTGTTGCTATCGCGTTCTTCGGAAACATATCGCCGATGGTACTGTAGAGGTTAGCAGACCACGCCTGATGACCAGCACCAGCCAAACCGATGATGATGGCTGGCCACCAAACGCTGTAGTTGCCTAAGGGCTGAGCGAAAAGAGAAAAAACGGGCAACAGGGCAAAAAAGAACATGGCACGCAGTCGCCCTGCGTAGGCTTCCATGCCACGCCGTTCAATAAGATATTTGGGAATATAGCCTCCAGCTCCAATGCTTACGACCGTCACGATGAGATATACCAGAAAGATGAGCGTGGCACCCCTAACGGAGTCACTACGATGGCCATACTGGTCGCTGAAATAGGCCGGTGCCCAAAACAGCAGGAACCACCAAACGCCATCGGTGAAGAATTTACCGGCTATGAAAGACCATGTCGGCCGCATCGCAAGGCAGGCAAAAAAGCCGATACTCTGGCCTGAAGGGGCTTCTGCTGATTGCACGGGAGAAGGCTCTGTATCCTCGTTTCCACAAGGAGAAGATAGCGGAGTCCTTTCGTCCTGATTGATATATTTCAGCTCTGCCTGGTTTACATGCTTGCTTTTTTCCGGTTTCTCGTACATCATCCACCAAAAGCCCATCCATAAGAAGCCCATTGCACCAATGATGATGAATGCCATCTCCCAGCCAAAATCCCTAGCCAGAAAGGGAATGCTGATTGGAGCCGCCAAAGCGCCAACTGATGCGCCAGCATTGAATATGGAGGTCGCCAAAGCACGGTCTTTCTTGGGGAAATACTCAGCTACGACCTTGATTGCAGCAGGGAAATTGCCACTCTCGCCGAATGCCAGAACAGTTCTGCACGCCATGAACAACCACATGGATGTGGCAGATATACCCAACGCAAGAGCACTTCCGGCTTTGACCATACGAAGGGCCTCAGCGCTGGCCAGATGGTGGATATCCATCGTCAGCCAGCCGCAGGCAGCATGCATACAGGCACCCACGCTCCACACGAAGATGGCGATAAGGTAGCCCCTCTTGGTACCGATCCAGTCGATGAACTTGCCCGAAAACAGGCTCACAAAAGCATATAGCAAAGAGAATGCTGCCGTGATGCGTCCATACGTAAAATTTGTCCAGTGAAACTCGGGCGCTATGAAGTCCTTCCACGTCAATGACAGCACCTGCCTGTCAAGATAATTCACCATCGTGGCAACAAAAAGCAGGCCGCAAAGCCACCAACGCCAGTTGGAAGACCCGCCCCCCTGCCCCTCCCTTTCAAAGAAGGGAGTAGAAAAGGTTTGAGAAAGAGGATTCTTTATCATGATAAAATATACTATTTCATGATGTCACAGAGGATTCTTAGAAATACCGCTTTGCATTATTATAGCAGATGTCTTCCACCATTTGTCGGACGCGTTGTTCCTCATAGCCAGTGAAGGGGATAAGCCCCCGTTCAATGTCGTTGCCAAGCAGATTACAGAGCGTACGACGGAAATATTCGTGACGAGGATAAGACAGGAAGCTGCGCGAGTCGGTCAGCATACCCACGAAGCGAGAGAGAAGACCGAGTACTGAGAGCGTGTTCATCTGACGCTCCATGCCATCCTTCTGATCCAGAAACCACCAACCTGAGCCCCACTGGATTTTACCAGGGACGCTGCCATCCTGGAAATTGCCTATCATGGTGGCCACCATCTCGTTGTCGGCGGGGTTCAGATTGTAGAGAATCGTCTTTGTGAGATGCCCCTCGCTGTCCAGACGGTCTAGGAAGCGTGCCATTGCACTGGCCGTGTGACATTGTCCAATGCTGTCGAAGCCCGTATCTGGCCCCACCTGCGCCAGCATACGGCTGTTGTTGTTACGTTGTGGGCCATAGTGATATTGCTGTACCCATCCGCTCGCGTAATCTTGTACAGCGAATATGTATAGCATCGCACTCTTGAACTTACGAATCTGCTCCTCCGTAAGTTTGCGGCCTGAATACACATTAATATATATATTGGGAATTTCTGTTTCAGTGTATGGCTCAGCATAGAACTCGCTCATACCGTGGTCGCTGAGGCGGCATCCGTTCTCGTGGAAGAAGTCGTGACGCTTCTGCAAGGCATCTATGAAATCCCCAAAAGTGCGAATCTCCATATCTGCAGCCTCACTCAGTTTTTTTACGTATGCACGGAAAGCTACGGGATTTTCCACGGCCATGGCCTTATCGGGACGCCAGGCTGGAAGCATACGGGTCTGAGATTGAGAGTTGAGAGCCGAGTATTGTTTATGATACCTAAGGTCATCAACAGGGTCATCTGTAGTGCACACCGTCTCCACGTGATAACGCCGCATAAGACCGCAGGCGGTATATTCGGGGTCGTTCTGCAAGCGGTCATTGCAGGCATCGAATATCTCGCGCGCCGTTTCGGGATTCAGACGTTTCTCTATGCCAAAGGCCGTCTTCAGTTCCAAGTGTGTCCAATGGTAAAGAGGGTTGCGCAGGGTATAAGGCACGGTTGCCGCCCACGCCTCGAACTTCTCCCAATCCGAGCTTTCGGAACCGGTGATAAGATACTCCGGCACGCCATTGGTGCGCATGGCACGCCATTTATAGTGGTCGCCGCCAAGCCACAATTCCGTAATACTCCGGAAGCGGTGATTGGAAGCCACCATCGCAGGATCGAGATGACAATGATAATCAATAATAGGCTGTGGAGCTGCATGACGATGGTAAAGTTCTTGCGCTGTTACAGTCTGCAGTAAGAAGTTTTTGTCCAAAAAAGGCTTCATAATTGGTCTATTCTCGTTTTTTCCGCGCAAAGATACATAAAAGTTGAAGCTTTTTACTAATTTTGCGCCGAAAAATAGTATATTTGTCATGAAACGAGACTTATTGACCCTTCGCGACACATCCTTTGTGGACCTGATGGCACGACGCATCTTCAACGTGTTGCTCATCGCGAATCCCTATGACGCCTTCATGCTGGAAGACGACGGCCGCGTGGACGAGAAGATTTTCGACGAGTACGCCAAGCTGGGCCTGCGCTACCCACCTCGCTTCATTCAGGTGGCATCCGAGGAGGAGGCAATGCGGCAGATGGACCGTTTCTCCTTCGACCTGGTCATCGTGATGCCAGGCACGGACAATAACGACATCTTCGACATCGCCCGTGGCATCAAGAATTCCCACAAGCATATCCCCTGCGTGGTGCTCACGCCCTTCAGCCACGGCATCAGCAAGCGCATGGCCGACGAGGATCTCTCGGCTTTCGAGTACGTGTTCTGCTGGTTAGGCAACACCGAGTTGTTGCTCTCCATCATCAAACTCATTGAGGACAAGATGAACCTGGAGCACGACCTGGCCGCCGGCGTGCAGATGATTATGCTGGTGGAGGACAACGTGCGCTTCTACTCCAGCATCCTGCCCAACCTCTACCAATTCGTGCTGCAGCAGAGTCTTGCCTTTGCCACGGAGGCTCTGAACTCACAGCTGGAGACGCTGCGCATGCGCGGTCGTCCGAAGATTGTGCTGGCGCGCAGCTACGAGGAGGCCTGGGCGCTCTACGAACATTATTCTGACAACACGTTGGGCGTCATCTCCGACTGCCGTTTCCCTCACAACGGTGAGCTCGACGAGTACGCTGGCATCGAACTACTGAAGAACATACGCGAGCACGACCCCTATATCCCCCTCATCATGGAGTCCTCGGAACCGGAGAAGGCACAGCTGCTGGAAGGGCAGAAGGTGCGCTTCGTGGACAAGAACTCCAAGAAGATGGCGGTGGATCTGCGTAAGCTCATCAACCACTACTTCGGCTTCGGCGACTTTATCTTTCGCGACCCGAAGACGATGCAGGAGGTGGCCCGTCTGCGCAACCTCAAGGACCTGCAGGACAACATCTTCCTACTGCCCAAGGAGTCGCTACTCTACCACGTGCAGCACAACAACGTCTCGCGTTGGCTCAGCTCGCGTGCCTTATTCCCCATCGCCGACTTTCTGAAGCGTATCACCTGGGATTCCGTGCAGGATGTGGACCTGCACCGGCAGATTATCTTCGACGCCATCGTCAGCTACCGCCGCATGAAGAACCAGGGCGTGGTGGCCGTGTTCCAGCGCGAGCGCTTCGACCGCTACAGCAACTTCGCCCGCATCGGCGACGGCTCGCTAGGCGGTAAAGGACGTGGTATCGCCTTCATCGACCATATCATCAAGCGCCACGCCGACCTGAACGACTATCCCAACGCCGAGGTGATGATTCCTAAGACGGTGGTGCTCTGCACCGACATCTTCGATGAGTTCATGGACACCAACGAGCTCTATCAGGTGGCGCTATCCGACATCCCCGATGAAGAGATTCTCACCTATTTCTTACATGCGCGCCTGCCTGCACGCCTTATCGGCGACCTGATGGCCTTCCTCGACGTGGTAGATACGCCCATCGCCATCCGCTCCAGCTCTCTACTAGAGGACTCGCATTATCAACCCTTTGCCGGCATCTACTCCACCTACATGATTCCCCATGTAGATGACAAATACGAGCGCCTGCACATGCTCTCCGATGCCATCAAGGCTGTCTATGCGAGCGTATATTACCGCGACTCAAAAGCCTACATGACCGCCACGAGCAATGTCATCGACCAGGAAAAAATGGCCGTCATCCTGCAGGAGGTGGCTGGCGAGCGCCACGGCAACCGTTTCTACCCCACCCTCTCCGGTGTGGCACGCTCCGTCAATTACTACCCCATCGGCGACGAGCAAGCAGACGAGGGCACTGTGAACTTGGCATTAGGACTGGGCAAGTACATCGTGGATGGTGGGCAGTGCCTGCGCGTATGCCCCTCACACCCGCACCAGGTGCTGCAAACCTCAGAGATGGAAATTGCGTTGAAGGAGACGCAGACACGCTTCTATGCTCTCGACCTGGAGCATCCGCCCATGACCTTCCAGAAGGACGATGGATTCAACCTCCTGAAACTGCGCGTGAATGCCGCTGAACCAGATGGCACGCTACAGTATATCGCCTCCACCTACGACCCTTATGACCAGGTTATCCGAGACGGCATTTATGAGGGCGGTCGCAAGGTCATCACCTTCTGCGGTGTGCTGCAGCAGGGTGTGTTCCCGTTGCCCGAATTGCTGCATAAAGTCATGCGCTATGGTCATGATGAGATGCGGCGCCCCGTGGAAATCGAGTTGGCCGCCAATATCCACGCTGACCGCACGGGTGAGCTCTATTTGCTGCAGATACGCCCGATGGTCGATAACAAGATGAACCTCGACGAAGACCTCACCGCCATCCCCGACGACGACTGCATACTGCGCTCGCACAACGCCATCGGTCACGGTATCTTCACCGATGTGGAGGACATCATCTATGTCAAGACCGAAGGCTGGAGCGCCTCGCACAACCCCGCCATTGCCGAGGAAATCGACCGCATCAACCGCCGCTATCTCGACAGCGGAGATGGCTACGTGCTCGTGGGGCCCGGACGTTGGGGCAGCAGCGACCCTTGGCTCGGCATTCCCGTGAAATGGCCTGCCATCTCGGCTGCCAAGGTCATCGTGGAGGCCGGCCTGCAGAATTATCGTGTAGATCCGAGTCAAGGCACTCATTTCTTCCAGAACCTCACCTCATTCGGCGTGGGCTACTTCACCATCAACGACTTTTTGGGCGATGGCATCTACCGTCAGGAACTGCTCAACGCACTACCTGCAATAGAAGAAACGGAACACGTGCGCGTAGTACATTTTGAGCACCCTTTAACCATAAAAATCGATGGAATGAGGAAGGAAGGAGTGGTTATTAAGCCCACAGAACAATAAAATTACCATATTTTAATAAAATTATTCAAGAATCTTTTGGGCACAAACAAAATAATGACTACCTTTGCGCCGTCTAATATGTATAGAAACAGCAAAAAATAATTTACAAAACCTCAATTATTTTAGAAAACAATGAAGATTGGAAAGATTCTTCTCGCAGTTGCCCTGATGGTTTCAGGTCTGACTGCCAGCGCCCAGGAAACAGAGCGCGTAGAGTTCAACCCCCACTGGTTCCTTGGCCTGCAGGGTGGTGCACAGTACACTCTCGGTGAGGCTGACTTCACCAAATTGATTTCTCCCAACGCTCAGCTGAACATCGGCTACCAGTTCAACCCTGTGTGGGCACTGCGTCTGGCCGTTAACGGTTGGCAGAGCAAGGGTGGCTTTGAGAACAACGACACTTACAAGTGGAACTATGTAGCTCCCGGCTTGGATGTGAAGTTCAACATCATCAACGCCATCGCAGGTTGGAACCCCAAGCGCTGGTTCGGCCTCAACATCATCGTGGGTGCTGCCGCTAACATCGGCTTCAACAACGACGAGGCTGGCGACTATCGTAGCCTTTACAACTTGAGTGAGTACTGGGACGGCACAAGCGTTGTTCCCGTAGGCCGCGCAGGTCTTGACCTCGACTTCCGTGTAGCAAAGCGCGTAAGCCTGAACCTCGAGTTGATGGCTAACGGTACTGTAGAGAAGTACAACAGCAAGGCTGGTTTCGATGAGAATCACGAGAAGAAGGCCAATGCAGACTGGTACTTCAACGCACTCGCAGGTATCAAGATTGCCCTTGGCAAGACTGAGAAGGTGATTCCCGTTGCTGTTCCCGTTGTTATTGAAGAGCCCGAACCCACTCCCGCTCCCGTCGTTGAGACTCCGAAGCCGAAGCCCGTTGTCGTGAAGGCTCCCGAGATGAGAACAGAGGTCTTCTACTCTATCCGCGAGACCGTTATCCCCGCAGGTGAGATGGGTAAGGTTACTAACCTCATCAACTTCCTGAAGGCTAACCCCGAGACAAAGGTTGCTATCACCGGTTATGCTGACGTTCAGACTGGTAACCCCCGCATCAACATGGAGTACTCCAAGGGTCGTGCCGAGGGCGTTGCTAAGGCTCTCACCGACGCTGGCATCGACGCAGCTCGCATCACCGTTGACGCTAAGGGCGACACCGTTCAGCCCTTCGCTGAGAACGACAAGAACCGCGTATCTATCTGCCTCGCTAAGTAAATCTTATCAAGATAGAAACCAACAAGAAAGCCCTGCCGATTGGCAGGGCTTTTCTTTTTTAGCGTTTCTGCTTCTTGGCAGCCTTCTTGGCTTCTTTCTCCTTCTGCTTACGCTCAGCAGTAGTGATGGGGCGGTGGATGAGGCCGCGAACATGACCATCAGGAGAGAGTTGCAGGTGCTGCTGTCCAGCCGTAGGAGCTGTGGGATGCACGCTGAACTGCAAGGCTGCACTCTCGTTGCCACAGCGGTCGATAGCGGTAACAGCAAAATGATAGCCTACTGAAGCTGGACGGTTGTAGTCGAAGTGCGTGACGGGCAACAACGTAGCCACAAGGTTGCGGGCATCCGCCACATCCACCGGCCACTCGCGCGAAGCATAGACATTGTAGCGCACACCGCCGCCTAAATCATCTGATGAAGCCTGCCACGCCAACGTACCGCCAGCATTGGTGGCCCCCGTCGGTACAGAGGGTGCCACATGATCCAGCCACGTGCAGGCGGGCGGCAAAGCGGGGAAGGCATAGAAGTCGTCGCGCAGATAATCATACAGACCCTTCACATTATCCGTTAGAAACTTGCTGCGGAAATAGCATTGTCCGGCAAGCCCTTGTTCGCGCAGGTAATGCAGCTGACGCTCGATAACATCCAGCGGCCAGTTCTTCTCGTTGGGATGCATGAAGTAAATGCCCAATCCTGGGGCCACAAAGCGGCCTGCAGCCTGTTCCTGCCAATCAGCAGCAAAGGGATAGAAATGCACACCGTCAAAATACATCATTGGGAACAGGATATCATGAATGCCCGCACGCAACCATCCCTCAGCATCTTGATGCACAGCATCACGCGCATTCCATCCGCGCGAGCTGAAGCGCGTGAGGTCGGCATATTTTCCTACGGGCGACGAGCTTACGCGCACCCAAGGCTTCAGCGCCTTGACATCTTCATAGATACGGCGCACGATGCGTGTGATATTGTCGCGTCGCCACGCCGCCTTGGACACCCCCTTGGTGGCATAGCGCTTGAAGGTGGCAGCGTCGTTAAACGCGCCGGCATTCTCCGGATAGCGGATATAATCGAAATGCAAGCCGTCGATATCGTAGCGGCTGACAATCTCATGACAGATGCGCACCAGATAGTCGCCCGTGGCGGGAAGCCCCGGGTCGAGGTAGTACATGTCCGCATGCTTACGCAGCAAGTTCGGGTGTGTCTTCAGCAGGCTACGGCTGCCCATCTGCTTGGCCACCGCCTGCTTGAAAGCCGGAATCGTCACGACCCACGCATGCAGTTCCATACCCCTCCGATGCGCCTCGTCGATGGCAAAGCGTAGCGGATCATAGCCTGGGTCGCGGTCGAAGGTGCCTGTCAGCGCCACATCCCAAGGCTCGATGGCCGAGGGATAGATGACAGAGCCGCGCACGCGCGTCTGCAACAGGACGGTGTTGATGCCCGCCGTCTGCAGCTGATCCAGCAGCTGGCACAACTCGCGCTGCTGCTGCACGCGCGCAGCAGCACTTGTAGCCTTGGTGCGCGGCCAGTCCAGACCACTCAGCGTCGTCACCCACACTGCACGCAGTTCACGCTTGGGGGCAATGCTCTCGGCCTGCATGAGCACGGGCATACATAGTAATAATAAAAGGAACGCGCGTACGCGCACGTACGAGAAGAGGTTTTTCATCTTGATGTATTATTTTTGGCACAAAGATAATGATAAATTACGATTTATGCTTACAAAAGGGGAAACTATTTCTCTCGCATTGACATTTAGCAAGTATTTTCATATTTTCTACAAACTTTTTGTCAATTTTATGCGGAAGTTTGTGACGAAATGATTATCTTTGCGCCATAATTCAGAGATAACTCACTCTAACAACAACCAAACAACACAATTATGGACGCAAAACAAGTCTTAGAAGACCTGAAACGCCGCTTCCCGGGCGAGCCTGAGTATCATCAGGCCGTTGAAGAGGTGTTGGGCACCATTGAAGAAGAGTACAACAAACACCCCGAGTTCGACAAGGTGAACCTCATCGAACGTCTCTGCATCCCCGATCGCGTGTATCAGTTCCGCGTGACATGGACCGATGACAAGGGCAATGTTCAGACTAATATGGGTTACCGCGTACAGCACAACAACGCCATTGGCCCGTACAAAGGCGGTATCCGTTTCCACAAGAGTGTTAACCTCGGTATCTTGAAGTTCCTGGCTTTCGAGCAGACCTTCAAGAACTCCCTCACCACTCTGCCCATGGGCGGTGGCAAGGGCGGCTCCGACTTCAGCCCGCGCGGCAAGAGCAACGCCGAGGTGATGCGTTTCTGTCAGGCTTTCATGCTGGAGCTCACCCGCCACATCGGTCCTGATGTGGATGTGCCCGCCGGTGACATCGGTGTCGGTGGTCGCGAGGTTGGCTACATGTTCGGAATGTACAAGAAGCTCACCCGCGAGTTCAGCGGTGTGCTGACCGGTAAGGGTCTGGAGTTCGGCGGCTCGCTGATTCGTCCCGAGGCTACTGGCTACGGCAATGTCTATTTCCTGCGCGCCATGCTTCGCACAAAGGGCGAGAGCATCGAGGGCAAGAAAGTGCTGATCTCAGGTGCCGGCAACGTAGCTCAGTACTGCGCTGAGAAAGTGCTGCAGCTGGGCGGCAAGGTGATGACCATGTCCGACTCCGACGGCTACATCTATGATCCCGATGGCATCGACCGCGCTAAGCTCGACTACATCATGGAGCTGAAGAACGTCTATCGTGGACGTATCCGTGAGTATGTGGAGCAGTATCCCTCTGCCAAGTATGTTGGCGACGGTGCTAAGCCTTGGTTCGAGAAGGCCGACATCGCTTGCCCCTGCGCTACGCAGAACGAGCTCAACGAAGAAGCCGCTAAGGCACTGGTTGCCAACGGTGTCATCGCTGTGGCCGAGGGTGCTAACATGCCTTCTACTCCCGGTGCCATCAAGGTGTTCCAGGATGCCAAGATTCTGTACTCTCCGGGTAAGGCCAGCAACGCTGGTGGCGTGAGTGTCAGCGGTCTGGAGATGTCCCAGAACTCCGAGCGTCTGAGCTGGTCCTCCGAGGAGGTGGATGCCAAGCTGCTCTGGATTATGGAGAACATCCACGAGAACTGCGTGAAGTACGGTACCGAGCCCGACGGCTATGTCAACTACGTGAAGGGTGCCAACGTGGCCGGCTTCATGAAGGTGGCTAAGGCCATGATGGCACAGGGCCTCGTATGATAAATGGTTCTTAATTAAGATATCATCACACAAGAAAGCACGACTTCCTGTACTGGCTGCGTGGCGGAAATTCCCCACGCAGCCTTTTCCCATCCCTTCCAAAGATGAAACGCATCGCTATCCAAGGCATCGAGGGCAGCTTCCACGACATCGCCGCCCACCAATTCTTCGACAACGAGGAGATACAGCTCATCTGCTGTTCCTCTTTCGAGCAAGTATTCCAGACTCTTCGCGAGGATTCAACGGCCATCGGCATGGTCGCCATCGAGAACACCATTGCCGGCTCTCTGCTGCATAACTATGAGCTGCTGCGCGACTCAGGTGCCTCCATCGTGGGCGAGCACAAGCTCCGCATCAAGCACTCTTTCCTCTGTTTGCCCGACGACGATTGGGAGAATATTCAGGAAGTTCACTCTCACCCTGTGGCCCTCATGCAATGCCGCGACTTCCTCAGTCACCATGAGAACTACAAGATTGTGGAAGCCACCGACACCGCCGGTGCTGCCCGCGCCATCGCCGAAGGTCACCGCCGCGGCCACGCTGCCATCGGTTCCAAGGCGCTGGCAGCGATGTATGGACTGAAGGTGTTGGAAGAAGGCATCGAGACCAACAAGCACAACTTCACCCGCTTCCTGGTGTTCTCTGCTCCTGCGCGCGCCAATCTGTTGCGCAACATCATGGAAGCCGACAAGGCCAGCATCGTCTTTTCGCTGCCCCACGAGGAAGGCTCTCTCTCGCATGTCCTCTCCGTGCTCTCGTTCTACAAACAAAACCTCACGAAGATACAGTCGCTCCCCATCATCGGGCGCGAATGGGAGTACCTCTTCTATGTGGATATTCAGTTCGCTGACTACACGCGCTACTCTCAGGCTATCGATGCCATCCGCCCCCTCACCTCCGACCTCAAGATACTGGGTGAATACCGCCACGGTCGCGAGAGTATCTGAGTGGAGCCCGCAACATCGCCAACATGAAAGTGGGCTTGAACAAGCAATTAAGCCCGAAAAGTTTTGTTGAGAAGTTGAAAAGTTTTACCTTTGCAGCGCTTTTCTGCAAGTAAACTGATTAACTAACAACAAAATCGCATATTCAATGAAACATCTCAGATGCATTGCGCTTGCACTGCTGGCCCTCGTAGTCGGCACCACGCTGCAAGCAGCCATCACGATTACCGAGAACACCAAGGCCTACACGCTGAAGACGCAGCGCGGCACGCTGGGTACGCAGGACGGCTATCTCACCTGCACCGCCAACGCCAGCTTCACGAATCAGGGCAAATTTGCCATCATCCGCTACGAGGACAACACCTACCTCTACAGCGTCAACGACAAGAAGTTCACATGCTGTGGAGCCACAGCCTACAGAACCGACAACGGCGGGTGGTACAACGTGTTGCTGTCCAACAATCCCATTGACCCCATCACAGCCACGACGACCACAACCATCGCCAACTACCCCTACTATTTCACCTCCAAGGGCAAGGTTCTCAACACCCATCGCTCCACGGAAAAAGGTGTCTGCCTCAACGGGTGGACCAAGCAGGATGATGGCAATCAGTTTGCCGCCATCGACCCCGTCGATTTCGACCCTACGGAGGCATTGGCAACGCTGGAAGCCTGCTTCCACAGCAGCATCACGGTGAAATACCGCGTGAAGGACGTGGGAGGCAACCTGCTTGAGGAGCAGACGCTCAGCGGCGTAGCCGGCGATGTCATCAAGTCTGTGCCCACGACCTTTGTGAAGCGTGCCTACACCCTCTACTCCATCGACACACCCGTCACCGTTACAGCCGACAAGGAGAACATCGTAGAGGTGGAAGCCGTCTTCCAGATGCCTTTCACCACATCGCCCGACATCACCGATGCCCACTGGTACAACCTCGCCCTGCGCAATGGCGAGGACTTCTGCAACGCCAACTCCGGCTACAAGTGCAACGACAACCCATCGACAGACGACCTCAAGAGCGATGCCTACCAATGGGCTTTCCAGGGAGACCCCTACGGCGGCATCGTGGTATATAACCGCTCCAACACCGCCCAGACGCTGCGTAAGAACGGTGACCTGGTCACACTTGGCGACGGCACTTACCGATGGAACCTTGTGGAACACGCCAACGGTTTCCTGCTCGCAGCCCCCGAGGACGGCCGCTTCATCAACGTCTATCACAGTTCGGACAAGCATCTGAGTTTCTGGAACAACGCCAACGACATCAACAGCATCTTCACCATCAACGAGGTCGGCATCATCACCAGCGTGAAGCTGGAGTCCTCCGCCAAGGCGCGTCTGCAACTATACCCCGCCCCATCGGAGAAGGCCAAGGGTCGTGCGATGCTCGTCATCCCCGGCGGTGGCTATGCCTACATCGCCGGCAGCACCGAGGGTTCCGACTGGGTGCCCATGCTCAATGAGCTGGGCTACACCGTGGGCGTGCTCACCTACACCACGCCTCCCACCGCTGCCGATGGTCCTTTCAAGGACGGCAAGGCCGCGATGAAATACCTGCGCGACAATGCCGAGGCGCTGGGTCTCAACCCTGCACATATCGGCGTCATGGGCTTCAGTGCCGGCGGCCATCTGGCCAGCACCCTCGCCACCCACACCACCGGCGACGAGCGCCCCGCCTTCCAGGTCCTCTTCTACCCCGTCATCACGATGGATGCCAGCTACACCCATCAGGGCTCCCGCGATAACCTACTGGGCACGAACCCCTCGCAAACCCTTGTAGATCTCTATAGCAACGAGAAGCAGGTGACATCCGAGACACCTCGCGCCTACCTCTGCTGGGGCACCGGTGACCGCACCGTGCCGCAGGCCAACAGCCTCAACTACATCACCGCCCTTGAAAATGCCGGTGTGCCCGTGCATCAGCTACCCCTTAACGTGGCCAACCACGGCTACGGTTTCAAGACCGACTTCGCCTACCACACGCAGATTGTCAACGACCTCACCACCTGGCTCAACGACATCGATGCCATCCTCACCGGCGTCGAGACTGTCAAGGGTGGCGCAACGCCCGCTGCCACTACCTATTACAATGTTCTGGGACAGCGCATCATGCGTCCTCGCCGCGGCATCTTCATGACCTCAGGTCGCAAGTACGTAGCCCGCTAAAGCAACATTTTGCAGGTAAGAACGCAAAAAGTATGTAAAAAAGTTGGCGGTTTCGCAAAAAGTACGTTACTTTGCAGCGCAATACAAGCAAAACAGTAACTAAACGTTCGACAATGAATAAGACATATTCTTTCTGGTGGTGGCAGTGCTCAAGGTTCAAACAATCGTGAGAAGATAGCCGCATACCTATAAGATACACATACAAAGAAGAGGCCTGTCGTTCTTGCGACAGGCCTTTTTTCTTATTAAGAACATCAACATATACAAAATAAACCACACAATGAAACACAATTATTTTGCTGATGCCAACGGCTTTTACGGAGAGTTCGGCGGTGCCTACGTGCCGGAGATTCTTTACAAATGTGTGAAGGATTTGCAGGAGGCGTACCTGCCCATCATCGAGAGCGAAGCGTTCAAGCGCGAGTACCACGCCCTGCTGCGCGACTACGTCGGTCGTCCGTCGCCGCTCTACTTCGCCAGCCGCATGAGCGAGAAGTACGGCTGCCGCCTCTATCTGAAACGTGAGGACCTGAACCACACGGGAGCACATAAGATTAACAACACCATCGGACAAATCCTGCTGGCCAAGCGGATGGGCAAGACACGCATCATTGCCGAGACGGGTGCTGGGCAGCATGGCGTGGCTACGGCCACCGTGTGTGCACTGATGAACATGAAATGCGAAGTGTTCATGGGCGCCACCGACGTGGAACGACAGCACACGAATGTCGAACGCATGAAGATGCTCGGCGCTGAAGTACACCCCGTGCGCACAGGCAACATGACGCTCTCCGATGCTTGTTCAGCAGCCATCCGCGACTGGTGCTGCCATCCCTCCGACACCTTCTACATCGTAGGCTCCACGATGGGTCCTCATCCTTACCCCGACCTGGTGGCTCGCATGCAGAGCATCATCTCGGAGGAGATAAAATGGCAACTGCAGGAGAAGGTGGGACGCGATTACCCCGACTATCTCATGGCCTGCATCGGCGGCGGCTCGAACGCGGCAGGGACCATCTACCACTATGTCAATGACGAGCGCGTGAAAATCGTGCTAGCCGAGGCTGGCGGGCAGGGATGGCAAACCGACCGCACAGCGGCCACCATTCATCGTGGCACGGTAGGCATACTGCATGGTGCCAAGATGCTGGTGATGCAGGATGACGACGGCCAGATCCAGGAAGCCTACTCCATCTCTGCCGGTCTCGACTACCCAGGCATTGGCCCCATGCATTGCCACATGGCACAGCAGGGACGCACACAGGTGTTGGCCATCAACGACGACGAAGCCATCCGTGCCGGCTACGAGCTCACACGCCTCGAAGGCATCATCCCCGCCATAGAATCGGCTCATGCCATCGCCGCACTCAGCAAGTTACAGTTTAAGCCCGACGACATCGTGGTGCTGACGGTCAGCGGACGCGGTGACAAGGACATGGAGACATATTTGAATATGAAAGCTGAGACTGAAGTTAATCGTTAATAGTTACCTGTTAATCGTTGATATCTGAAATGAATAGATATAGTTTTAACACAAAGTCAAAGACAATTTTAGGGGACCTATATACGCCCGTCGGCGTCTATATGCGGTTGCGCGACCTCTATCCTCAGAGCGCCTTGATGGAGAGTTCCGACTACCACGCCGCTGACACGGCCCACTCCTACATCGGTCTTAACCCCATCGCCCGCGTGGCTGTCTCCCATGGGAGGGCGTCCGTCTGTTTCCCTGACGGAGTTACCGAGCAGCATGAGATTACCAACTCCTTCGGCATCGCCGAAGCCATCCATGCCCTCATCGACCGCCTGCATGTCGAGGGCGATGATGCCCGCCTCTGTGGTCTCTTCGGCTACACCAGTTTCAACGCCGTACGCTACTCCGAAGGCATCGCTGTCAAGGACGAGACTCAGGAACGCAACGATGCGCCAGATGTTCTTTATATATTATATAAGGTGGTGATAGCCTTCGACCACCACAACAGCACTCTCAAGATCGTCACGCTGGGCGATGAGGCCGACATCGACGACGTGCTGAAGGCCATGAACCGAGGCAGCGTCCGCGAATACAGCTTCCGCCCCATAGGCGATGTAAGTTCCACACTCACCGACGACGAGCATCGCGAGAACATTCGGCGCGGCATCCGCCACTGCCTGCGAGGCGATGTGTTCCAAATCGTGTTGTCGCGCCGTTTTATTCAGCGTTTCGAAGGCGACGACTTCAAGCTCTATCGCACCCTGCGCAGCATCAACCCCAGCCCCTACCTCTTCTATTTCGATTTCGGCGGTTTCCGCATCTTCGGCTCATCGCCTGAGACCCATTGCCGCATTGAAGGTGGAAGAGCCTACATCGACCCCATCGCCGGCACGACGCGGCGCACGGGTGATGCCGAAGCCGACCGCCTCGGTGCTGAGTACCTGCGCAACGACCCCAAAGAAAATGCCGAGCATGTCATGCTCGTGGACCTGGCTCGCAACGACCTCAGCCGCAACTGCCACGACGTGAAGGTGGAGTTCTACAAGGAACTGCAGTACTACTCCCACGTCATTCACCTCGTCTCGCGCGTCAGCGGCGAACTTGATGCGAAGGCCGACTCCATTCAAGCTTTCATCGACACCTTCCCTGCCGGCACGCTGAGCGGAGCGCCCAAAGTGCGTGCCATGCAACTGATTTCTGACTACGAGCCGCACAACCGCGGTGCCTACGGCGGGTGCATCGGCATCATCGGTCTCGACGGCAGCCTCAATCAGGCCATCACCATCCGCACCTTCGTCAGCCGCAACGGCGAGCTGTGGTTCCAGGCCGGCGGCGGCATCGTGGCCAAGAGCGATGTAGAATACGAATTGCAGGAAGTGAACAACAAATTAGGGGCTCTAAGGAAAGCCATTGAAAAAGCAGCATCATGAAGATTGTCATCATCGATAACTACGACTCCTTCACCTACAACCTCAGTCATCTGGTGAAAGAGCTGGGCGCCGACGTCACCGTCCTGCGCAACGATCAGTTTCAGCTACCACAACTCGAGGCTTTCGACAAGATTATCCTCAGCCCCGGGCCCGGCATACCCTCAGAGGCCGGCCTGCTCTGCGACGTCATCCGCACCTATGCCGGTCGCAAACCCATCCTCGGCGTGTGTCTTGGTCATCAGGCCATCGGCGAGGTGTTCGGTGCCAAGCTCGAAAACCTCAGCGATGTCTTCCATGGCATAGCTACACCCTGCCACATCACCGCCCCTTGTCCTCTTTTTGCAGGTTTACCCGCCGACATCACCGTGGGACGCTACCACTCATGGGTGGTCGCCAACGAAGCATTCCCCGATAGTCTGGAAATCACGGCCGTGAGTGATGAGGGTTATATCATGGCCCTACGCCACAAGACCTTCGACGTGCAAGGCATTCAGTTTCACCCGGAGAGCGTGCTCACGCCTGACGGGCAACAAATGATTCGCAACTGGCTGCAAGCGTAATCGTTTCGTCACCTCAATCATCCGACAATTAGCATCACAACACATGGAACAGACAATGAAAGGCTACCTCTTCCGCCTTCTTAACCACGAAGAGCTCTCCCGCGAGGAGATGAAGAACATACTCATAGGCATCACCCACAGCGAATACCCCAACGAACAGATCACAGCGCTGCTCACCTGTCTGCAGATGCGGGGCGTCACCGTGGATGAACTGCTCGGCTTCCGCGACGGCATCCTTGAGACCGGCGTACCGGCCCTGCTCGACTGCGACCGCTATATCGATGTCGTCGGCACTGGCGGCGACCGCAAGAACACCTTCAACATCTCCACGACAGCCTGCTTCGTCATCGCCGGTGCCGGGTACAAAGTGGCCAAGCACGGTAACTACGCTGCCACGAGTGTCAGCGGTGCCAGCAATGTCATCCAGCACCACGGCATCAAGTTCACCGACGACATCGACCGTCTGAATCGCAGCCTCAACGAAGCCGGCATCGTCTATCTCCACGCCCAGCTCTTCGCCAAGGCGATGAAGTTCGTAGGTCCCATCCGCAAGGCGCTGCAGTTCCCCACTATCTTCAACCTCCTTGGTCCTATCGTGAACCCCTCGCAGCCCAAATGCCAGCTGTTGGGCGTTGCCAACCTCGACCAGATGCGTCTCTACCACGCCGTCTATCAGCGCCTCGGTATCGACTACGGCATCGTCAACAGCATCGACGGCTACGACGAGATTTCGCTGACGGGCGATTTCAAGGTGACGACGAAGCAGTACGAACGCGTGTTCTCGCCCTGTGATCTCGGTTTCGATATTGCCAAGCCTGAGGAACTCGTCGGCGGAGCCACCGAGGAGGAAGCCGCACAAATCTTCGACAGCGTGCTCGAGAACAGGGCGCTGCCTGCGCAGAAGAACATCGTACTGGCTAATGCTGCCTTCGGCATCCAAGTGCTCGAGCGCGGAGAGAAGTCCATTGAAGAGTGCATCGACATTGCCCGCGAGAGCATCGACAGCGGCAGCGCCCTGCGCACCTTCAAGAAGTTCGTTGAGCTAAACTCCTAAAATCTTTCCCAAGATGGACATTCTGCAAGACATCATCGCACACAAACACATCGAGATAGAGCGTCTGCGCGCCAAGAAGCCCTCTTTGCGGCAGGCGCTCCTCCAAAGCCAGACAGGCATTATTGCTGAGTTCAAACGCCGCTCGCCATCAAAGGGCTGGATCAAGGAGGAGGGCCGCCCCGACGTGATTCCCATGGCCTACCAGCAGCATGGTGCTGCTGCCATCTCCATCCTCACCGACGAGCGTTACTTCGGCGGCTCGGATGATTTCATCCGTCAGGCCCGCGCCTCCGGTGTCACACTACCTATTTTATATAAGAACTTCGTCATCGACGAGGCGCAGCTCTATGCAGCCGCCCTCTGTGGAGCTTCCGCCGTGCTGCTCATCGCCGCCTGTCTGAACGTCCAACAGTGCTCGGCACTGCTGACCAAGGCCCACGACCTCGGTCTTGAAGTGCTTCTGGAGATGCATTCTGAGGACGAACTGGAATATGCCACCCTCGGTCCCGACCTCTGCGGCATCAACAACCGCCACCTCGGCTCGTTCGTCACCAATGTTGAGACCTCCTTCCGTCTCGCCGAACGCCTCCGTGCCATCTGCTGCGATTCCTCCCGTTCCGTCTGTTGCGACTCTGTAGCAACTCCCTCCCCCCTCCTCGTCAGCGAGAGTGGCATCAGCGACCCGGCCGTTGTCCGCGACCTCCGTGCCGCAGGCTTCCGCGGCTTCCTCATTGGCGAGACCTTCATGAAGACACCCGACCCAGGCCTAGCCCTCAGCAACTTCCTCTCCCAATTATGAATGACGAATGACGAAAGACGAATGACGAATGACGAATTAATAATTAAGGTATGCGGTATGCGCGATGCCGAGAACATCCGCGCTGTGGAAGCATTGGGCATTGATTGGATGGGCTTTATCTTCTGGCCTCACTCCAGCCGTTTTGTCAGCGAGCGTCCTGCCTATCTCCCGACCCGGGCTAAGCGCGTCGGCGTCTTCGTCGATGAGGACATCGAGCACGTCTGTCATATAGCCGGCGATTATGCCCTTGACCTCATCCAGCTCCACGGCTCCGAATCGCCCGCCTATCTGCGCGCCCTCCGCCAGCACCTTGCCGACGAGGGGTCGCCCATCGCCATCATCAAGGCCTTCAACATCGCCACCGCCGCCGACCTCGCCCAGACAGCTCCCTATGCCGGCCTCGCCGACTGTTTCCTCTTCGACACCAAGGCCCTGCAGCCTGGCGGCAACGGTATGCAGTTCGATTGGAGCATCCTTACGGCCTACGACGCCACCACGCCCTTCCTGCTCAGCGGTGGCATAGGTCCCGACGATGCCAAGAACCTTCGCCGTGCGTTTGCCCTCGATGGTTTCCCCGTCGGTAAATGCCTCGGCATAGACCTCAACTCCCGCTTCGAGAGTGCCCCCGCCCTCAAGGACGTGGAAGCCCTCCGACACTTCCTCCAAGACCTAAAATCCTAAAATAGTGAAATCCTATAATAGTATCATCAGTATGGCCAATAAGATTAACGCCCTCTTCGCCAACCGCGGCGATCACAAGCTCCTCTCGCTCTACTTCTGCGCCGGAGCGCCCACCCTCGACAGCACAGCCGACGTCATCCTCACGATGCAGCGCCGAGGTATCGACTGCATCGAAGTCGGCATCCCATTCAGCGACCCGCTGGCCGACGGCCCCGTCATTCAGGGTGCTGCCACGAAGGCCCTCAAGAACGGCATGAACCTCAAGACACTCTTCGCACAGTTGCAGGCCATCAAGGGTCAGGTAGAAATACCTCTCATCCTCATGGGCTACCTCAACCCCATCCTCCATTTCGGCATCGAAGCCTTCTGTGAGCGTTGTGCTGAGGTGGGCATCAGCGGCATGATTATCCCCGACCTGCCCTTCGACGACTACCTCCGCGTGGTCAAGCCCGTGGCTGACCGTTACGACCTGCGCGTCATCATGCTCATCACCCCCGAGACCAGCGAGGAGCGCATCCGCTTCATCGACGACAACACCGACGGTTTCATCTATATGGTCAGCAGTGCTGCCATCACGGGTGCCCAGAGCAACTTCGACGAGGCCAAGCAGCAGTACTTCCGCCGTATCGACGAGATGCATCTTCGCAATCCACGAATGATTGGCTTCGGCATCAGCAATCGCCAGACCCTTGCTGCTGCCCATGCCCATGCCGCCGGTGCCATCATCGGCAGCAAATTCGTCAGCCTGCTGGATGAAGCAGGCGGTGATGCCGACCTCGCCCTCGATCGCCTCTTCCACGCTCTGGAACGATAGCTATCACTCATCCGCAGCAACAAAATGTACGATATTTTGCAAAAAAAGCGTGAAAGAGTTGGCAGTTTCGCAGAAAGTGCGTTACTTTGCACCCAACAAACGACAACACATTGTCATGAAGTTCAACAACGCATACGCATATTCCTATTATTACTTTACCCAGGCAAGGTAAAGCGGGATAGCGCATGTCAATTCGAGATTGCAAGATTGAAAAATTGAAACTAAATAACAAGGTCCCGCTTCCCAACAGGAGCGGGATTTTCGTTGAAAGAAACACTACATCGTGAACATGAACACAACATTCCGACCCGCCGACCGCCTCGCCAGCGTCCAGGAGTACTACTTCAGCCGCAAACTCAAGGAGGTGGCACAGCTGAATGCCGAGGGCAAGGACATCATCTCCCTGGCCATCGGCAGCCCCGACATGCCGCCCTCGGAGCGCACCATCGAGGTGCTCTGCGAAGAAGCGCGCAAGGCCAACGCCCACGGCTACCAGCCCACCATCGGCATCCCCGAACTACGCACGGCTATGGCCACGTTCTACCAACGCTGGTACGGTGTCACCCTCGACCCCGCTTCCGAGATTCAGCCGCTCATCGGCTCCAAGGAAGGCATCCTGCACGTCACACTGGCCTTCGTGAACCCCGGCGACACGGTGCTGGTGCCCAACCCCGGCTACCCCACCTACACCTCGCTCTCCAAGCTCCTTGGTGCCAATGTGGTGAACTACGACCTCACCGAGGCTGGCGGCTGGCAGCCCGACTTCGGCCAACTCGAGGACATCGTGCTTCGTCAGCCCAACTGCAAGCTGCTGTGGACCAACTACCCCCACATGCCGACCGGCGCTCCTGCCCGCCGCGAGACCTACGAGCGCCTCGTGGCCTTCGCCCAGAAGCACGGCATCATCGTGGTCAACGACAACCCCTACTCCTTTATAAGGCCAGACCAGACCCCCTCCCCGCTCCTCTCCATCCTCCAGGTTCCCGGCGCCAAGGACTGCTGCATCGAGTTCAACTCCATGTCCAAGAGCCACAACATGCCTGGTTGGCGCGTAGCCATGCTGGCCACCAATGCACAGTTCGTGCAATGGATTCTGAAGGTGAAGACCAATGTGGAGAACGGCACCTTCCGCGCCATCCAGCTCGCTGCCGCCGAGGCGCTGACGAACACCAGCGAGGAGTGGCACCGCGAGATGAACGCCGAGCTCTACGCCCGTCGCCGCAGCATCGCCGAAGAGATTATGGCCACCCTCGGTTGCACCTTCGACCCCTCGCAGACAGGCATGTTCCTATGGGGCCGCATCCCCGACAGCATCGACAATGTCGAGGACCTCACAGAGCGCGTACTCCACGAAGCCCGCGTCTTCATCACCCCCGGCTTCATCTTCGGCACCAATGGCGAGCGATATATCCGCATCTCCCTCTGCGCCAAGGAAGAACAGATGCGCGAAGCGCTGTCACGCATTCGCGAGCAGTTTAACCCTTAAACCCTAAACTCTAAACCCTAAACTCTAAACTCTAAACTCTAAATCATATATGGACTTAGAACTTTCCCCCCTTGCCCTTCCGGGCATTGAGCAGACCCGCCCGCTGGTCATCGCCGGCCCCTGCTCTGCCGAGACCGAGGAACAAGTCATGGACACCGCCAAGCAGCTGGCCAACAACGGCATCAAGATTTTCCGTGCCGGTGTGTGGAAGCCCCGCACGAAGCCCGGCGGCTTCGAAGGCAAAGGCATCGAGGCGCTGCCGTGGATGCAACGCGTGAAAGCCGAGACGGGCATGCTGCTGGCCACCGAGGTGGCCACCCCTGAGCATGTAGAGGCTGCCCTGCAAGCAGGCATCGACATCCTGTGGGTAGGTGCCCGCACCACCGCCAACCCCTTCAGCGTGCAGGCCATCGCCGATGCCCTCAAGGGCACCGATGTCCCCGTCTTCGTCAAGAACCCCGTGAACCCCGACATCGAGCTGTGGACGGGTGCCCTCCTGCGCATCAACAGCGCTGGCATCACACGTCTCGGCGCCATCCACCGCGGCTTCTCCAGCGTCGATAGCAAGCTCTACCGCAACCCGCCGATGTGGCACCTGCCCATCGAGCTGAAGCGCCGCTTCCCTGCCCTGCCCCTCATCTGCGACCCCAGCCACATGGGCGGTCGCCGCGACCTCATCGCACCCCTCTCACAGCAGGCCATGGACCTGGGCTTCGAGGGGCTGATGATAGAGAGCCACTGCAACCCCGACTGCGCATGGAGCGATGCCAAGCAGCAGGTGCTGCCCGAGGTGCTGGACTTCATCCTCGACCGCCTCGTCGTGCGCGAGGAGATGGAGGTCACCGAGAGCATCACACAGCTGCGCAAGCAGATCGACGAGCTCGACAACCAGCTCATGGACCTGCTCACCAAGCGTATGCGCGTCAGCCGCGAGATAGCGGAGTACAAGAAGCTGCACAACATGACCGTCGTGCAGACCACCCGCTACAGCGAGATCCTCGACAAGCGCGCCACCCAAGGTTCGCTCTGTGGCATGAGCCCCGACTTCATCCGCGACATCTACGAGCATATCCATGAGGAAAGTGTGAGACAGCAGTTGGAAATTATGAACAAGTAAAAAGGGTCCGCCAATGAGAATATTGATTTTGGGCGCCGGTAAGATGGGTTCGTTCTTCACCGACCTGCTCAGCTTCGACCACGAAGTGGCAGTCTATGACAACGACCCTCAGCGCCTGCGCTTCCTCTACAACACCCAGCGCTTCACCTCATTAGACGAGGTCGATGCCTTCAACCCCGAGCTCGTCATCAATGCCGTGTCGCTGAAATATACGCTGACCGTGTTCAACGAGCTCCTGCCCCACATCGGCAAGGACTGCGTCCTCTCCGACATCAGCAGCGTCAAGACTGGCTTCAAGGAATACTACGAGCAGACTGGCCACCGCTATGTCTCGTCGCACCCCATGTTCGGTCCCACCTTTGCCAACCTCGGTCAGCTCTCCAATGAGAATGCCATCCTCATCAACGAGGGCGACTACATGGGTCGCATCTTCTTCCGCGACCTCTACTCGCGTCTCGGCCTCAACCTCAAGGAGATATCCTTTGCCGAGCACGACGAGACGATGGCCTATTCCCTCTCCATCCCCTTCGTCTCCACCTTCGTCTTCTCGGCTGTCATGAAGCATCAGGACACCCCGGGTACCACCTTCAAGCGCCACATGAAGATAGCCCGCGGCGTGCTCTCCGAGGACGACACGCTGCTGCGTGAAATCCTCTTCAACCCCCACACTAAGCCGAAGGTGGAGAGCATCCGCACAGAGCTGAAGGAACTCATCAAGATTATCGACGACCGCGACGAAGCCGCCATGACCGCCTACCTCACCCGCATCCGTCACAACATCGAACAATAAAAAAACTATGAAGTATCCCTGTGAAAACTGCAAGCTACGTGCTGCGTATGACAAGAATCCCAAGTCCCTCGTCGGTCGCTTCTGGCGCTGGCAGATCAATTTCTGCCCCAGCTGGCGCGGCTATTTCAAGTCCCTGCCGCCTGAGGAGCAGGAGGAACTGCGCAAGAAGTACAACTTCCACAAGTATTAACATCCAAAAAACATTTTATTAACCCTTTAATCAAACAAATAAAAATGAAAAAGATCATGTTTATGGCTCTTGCCGCTGTGGCAATGAGCTTTGCCGCCTGTGGCGGTAAGACCGGCGCTGCTGCCGACAGCGATTCTCTGGCCGTAGAGGCTACAGAAGCTGCTGCTCCCGCCGAGCAGGCTAACCAAGTCGTTGCTCTCCTGCAGGAGCAGATTCAGAACGCTGACCCCGAGCAGGTCAAAGCCATCAGCCAGCAGGTTGCCGAGCAGGTTTCTGCCTTCATCGCTGCCGGTGACGAGGCCGCTGCTGAGGCCTACACCAAGGTCATCAACACCTTCATCTGCGAGAACGTAGAGAAGCTGCAGCAGTCCGGTGCTGCCACCGCCATCGCCGAGGCTATCGCCACCGTGCAGAATGTCCCCGCCGCCATCGTGGAGAGCACCACACAGGCTGCCACCGGCGTTGTCGCTGACGCCAACGCACAGGCAGAGGCTGCCGCCGCTACGGTAGAGGCCACCAAGCAGGCCATCGAGGCTGCTCCCGAAGCCATCAAGGAACAGGCTAAGCAGCAGGCCAATGCCGCTGTCGAAGCCGCTCAGAAGCAGGCCAACGATGCCGCTGCTGCTGCTCAGAAGAAGGCCAACGATGCTGCCGCTGCTGCTCAGAAGAAAGCCAACGAGCAGGCCAACAAGGCCATCGACGACGCTGCCGCTGCCGCCAAGAAGTCCCTCGGCCTCTAAGCCGCAACACTCACATCCCACCATCGGGCTGCACCATCATCGGGTGCAGCCCGTTTTTTGTATCTTTAGCTGCTCCTTCGCAAATAAAGCTGTACTTTTGCCCTCGCATCGCGAGGCCGTTCCCCTTATTTCCTTTCCGGGAATCATTTTTTCTCCCCTTTTCCAGTCCCGTCCCCAAACTTTTCGTATCTTTGCACGCAGATATTTGTAGAATTCTTCACAGCAAAGTACATATATGGCAAAGAAGCAGACGAATACGACATCGATAGGTTTTGAGGAAACGATATGGCGGGCAGCGGACAAGCTGCGCGGCAACCTTGATGCAGCGGAATATAAGAGCGTAGTGCTTGGCTTGATCTTCCTGAAGTTCATCAGCGACCGCTTCGAGGCTAAGTTTGCGGAGTTGGCGGCTGACGAATATGCCGACCCCGAGGACAAGGACGAATACGCTGCCGAAAGCATTTTCTTCGTGCCGCAGAAGGCGCGATGGAGCGTCATCAGCGAGGCGGCGCATACGCCCGAGATTGGTAAGGTCATCGATGATGCCTTAGATGCCATCGAGGACGAGAACCTGAGCCTGAAGGGCGTGCTGCCCGGCAACTATGCGCGTCCCGAGCTGGACAAGCGGCGGTTGGGCGATGTAGTGGATTTGTTCTCGAATATCAAGATGCTGGCTTCGGGCGACGAGAAGGACCTGCTGGGCCGCGTCTATGAGTACTGCCTGCAGAAGTTCGCCTCTCAGGAGGGCAAGAACGCCGGCGAGTTCTACACGCCGAGCTGCATCGTAAGAACCATCGTGGAGGTGATACAGCCCTACGAAGGTCGCGTCTATGATCCCTGCTGTGGCAGCGGCGGCATGTTTGTGCAGAGCGCCAAGTTCCTTCAGAATCATCAGAAATCACTCACGGGCATCAGCATCTACGGTCAGGAGCTGAACTCCACGACGTGGAAGATGGCGCGTATGAATGTGGCCATCCGCGGCTTGGAAGCCAACCTGGGCACGTCGTATGCCGATACGTTCTTCGACGACCAGCACCCGCTCTTGAAGGCCGACTTCGTGATGGCGAACCCGCCGTTCAACCTCAGCGATTGGGGCGCCGACAAGCTGCAGCAGGACAAGCGCTGGGCGTTCGGTGTGCCGCCAGCGGGCAACGCCAACTTCGCGTGGATGCAGCACATGATTCACCACCTCTCGCCCGTAGGTCGCATCGGCCTCGTGTTGGCCAACGGCGCGCTGTCGTCGCAGACGGGTGGCGAAGGGCAGATACGTCAGCGCATCGTGGAGGCTGACTTGGTGGAGGGCATCGTGGCGCTGCCCTCGCAGCTGTTCTACTCCACGGGCATTCCCGTGTCGCTCTGGTTCCTATCACGCCGTAAGGCGCAGGCGGGCAAGACGCTCTTCATTGACGCAAGGAATATGGGCGAGATGGTGACGCGTGCCGTGCGCGAGCTCACCGAGGCCGACATCCTGAAGATAGCCGCCACCTTCGACCAGTTCCGTGCCGGCACGCTGGAGGACGAGAAAGGCTTCTGCGCCGTTCGTTCCATCGAAGACATCGCCGCGCAAGACTTTATCCTTACGCCAGGCCGATACGTCGGCATCGCGGAACAGGAGGAGGACGGCGAGCCCTTCGCCGAGAAGATGCAGCGCCTCACCTCCGAACTCAGCGGCCTCTTCGCCGAAAGCCACCGGCTGGAGGAGGAGATTAGGAAGCAACTGAAAGCCATCGGGTTTGAGGTCTAGAAGCTCTAGAAAATCTAGAAAGTCTAGAAAATCTAGAAAGTCTAGAACCTCTAGAACCTCTCGCCCCCCAAGAAAACAAGATAGCAATGGAAAACAAGCAACAGCAGCCCGCCAAGCAAATAGAGTCCGTTCTGCGCAAGCAAGCGAACTGGAAGCATCTGTGGTTCTACCAGAAAACGGTGGTGCTCTATCAGCTGACCTACACGTTCACGCGTCGCTTCCTGCCACAGTACGGCGACCGTACGGTAGATCAGATGGTGCAAGCGGCTCGCTCAGGCAAGCAGAACATCGTGGAGGGTTCGGCAGACGGGATGACCTCCACCAAGATGGAGCTGCAGTTGCTGAATGTGGCGCGCTCCAGCATCCAAGAGCTCTTAGAGGACTATGAGGATTATCTGCCTACGCACCACCTGACCAAGTGGTCGCAGGGACATCCTCGCTTCGACGGGATGCTTGCTTTCTGCCGTGAGCACAACTATGTGGCAGAGTACGAGGTGTTCTTTGAGAAATGGAGCGATGAGGAGATGGCCAACATAGCCATCACCCTCTGCCGGATGGTGGACAAGATGATGCTGGCCTACCAAAAGAAGAAGGAACATGAGTTCATCACCGAAGGCGGCATCCATGAACGCATGACCGCTGCACGTCTCGGCTATCGCAACAACCAACGCGAGACAATAGAAAAACTACAGAAAGAGATTGAGGTGTTGAAGCAGGAGAATGAAATGCTGAAAAATAAGCTGAAAGGAATGGAAGGAATATAAGCAGATGGGGCCAAAGTATCACATAGAAGGAACTAAGGAGTTTGGATACATGGTGGTAAACAGATTCCTATATTCTTTTTACCTATATAAGAATACGGTGAAGAGGATTACGAATCTGTATCGGTTTGCCTCCGTTCAGGATTTGAAAGGGTATGTAGCTCATTTTTGCTATCTACGGCTCAAATCATTTGACACTTTTCTCAAAGTCCTTATTCAGCATAAGGACGATGTTTCCGCGAACTGTCTTTTAAGGATGTTAGGTGATAGTGTAGCGGTCTTCCGATTGATATATATGGAGTCGGATGTAGAGCTCCTCATCTTGCGCCACGCGCTCTATGTGATAGATGGTTGTGAACATAATTTAGAGGTGTTGCAAGAAAAGAATGTCAATGAGGGTTGCTTGCCTCAGGAAGAATTAGAAAGGTCTAAAGAAGAAGCGCGCTTCAACAGAGAACATCGGCTTCGACTTATACATGAAGCACAGGAGATGCTTGATGCTTCTCCCCTACAACAAAAGAACAAAGAAGCATTCGACAAGATAGTAGAAGACAGGAACTGGAAGTTCAAAGAGTTTAAGTATTACAAGAAAAAAGGAAGTAATCAGTATAAGTGGCAAGACCTCTATGAACTGATAGATGCCTGTAATGGTTTCGATTTACTCTCATACATCTCGCAATATGCTCACGGTTTGAGCATGAGCAATCTGGTAATGAATATGAACGAGCAGAATATCAATGGAGTCGTTAGCGAGGCTTTTATGCTGATTCGGAGGCTTCATGGTTATACTTTGTCGTTCTTTGCGAAGGAACAGGAATACATCCTACATGGGCTCTTGGAGCCCAAAATGCGTGATGAGATTTTAGCCTGCTTCGATGTCGAATATCGTCCTGATGTCGCAGCGTGGAATCAAGATGTTTTGAATGAAATTAACCAATTGTGCTGTACTGGTTCTTTTGAGATAAGATTATAGAGTATTATGGAAGAGTGGAAGGAATATAAAATATCTGATGTAATCGATGAAATATCAATGGGGCCATTTGGTTCCAATATCAAAGTCGATAATTTCATAGACTCAGGTGTGCCTGTTTTAAATGGTTCTAATTTACAAGGCTTCAAGCTGAATGAAGAATCATTCAATTTTGTTTCACAAGAGAAAGCTGACAGCTTAGGAAAGGCAAACGCTTATCGAGGCGACGTCGTTATTACTCATCGTGGAACCTTAGGACAGATTGTTTATATTCCAAAAGATTCTAAATATGAGCAATACGTCATATCTCAAAGTCAATTTCGTTTAAAGCTAAAAGAAAAACTATTGAGACCTGATTTCTTCGTTTATTTCTTTCACACTCGCTTAGGGCAGCATCGTATTTTGATGAATGCTTCTCAGGTCGGTGTTCCAGCTTTAGCAAGGCCGACATCTACCTTCAAAGAGGTCTATGTTCCTGTTCCTCCAATAGAAAGACAAAACGAGATAATGAATATCCTCTCCTCCCTCGATGATAAAATCGAGCTGAATCGTCGCATCAATGAGAATTTGGAGGCTCAGGCTCAGGCTTTGTTCAAGTCGTGGTTTGTCGATTTCGAGCCCTTCCGCGATGGCGAGTTCGTGGAGAGTGAACTGGGAATGATTCCAAAGGGGTTAAAAACAAAATACATATCAGATGTACCTCATTCCTTAGAAACTGGGAGGAGACCGAAAGGTGGTGTCGGCGAGATAAGCTTTGGTGTTCCAAGCGTTGGAGCAGAACACGTGAAAGGAATGGGGAATTATGACTATTCCAAAACCAAATATATAACGGAGGAATATGCTGCATCGCTGAAGACAGGGAAAGTAAAAGGCTATGAACTACTTATCTATAAAGATGGCGGGAAGCCTGGCTACTTTATCCCTAACTATTCAATCTTTGGTGAAGGTTATCCTTTCGAGGAGTGTTATCTAAATGAGCACGTATTCAAACTTGATTTTGACAATAGAGGATTTAATGCCTTCTGCTATTTCTATTTCAGAACTGATTACATAATGAATTACCTTAATGCTCAGGGAGGAAAGGCTGCTATTCCTGGCATAAACAAACAAGATATAGAGAATATTCTAATATTTTCACCTGATAATGATTATATTCAGAGATTCGGAAGTTTTGTATTACCGTTGATTAAACAAATACTATTCAACTGTAAAGAATCCCGCCGCCTCGCAACCCTTCGCGACACCCTCTTGCCTCGCTTGATGTCGGGAGAGTTGAAAGTCAATGAATTAAATAATTAGACGATATGGCAACCGACAACTTCACCGAGAACGACTACGAGCAGGTGTTGATAGCGCTGTTCAGGGCGCAGAAGATGAATAAATAATGCGGTATTAGTTCGGATTTTTAGCGAATTTCCGAAGTAGCACTTCAGATTTTCTTCATTTTTCTTGCTCATTCAAGCACTTCTTGCTATCTTTGCGCCGAGATAAAGCCAAACCATGTTAGAGAGAATATTAAAACTCCACGAAGTAGCTGACGACAGCCTTTTTCTATGGGGCAGTCGCCAGACGGGAAAGAGCACACTGCTGAAAGCGCTTTTCCCCAAGGCCCGCTTGTACGACCTGCTGAAAACGGATGTCCGTATGTCCTTGCAACTGCGCCCATCCCTGCTGAGAGAAGAGTGCGAGATGCTTGACGAGTGCGAGCTGGTGATTATCGACGAAGTGCAGAAAGTGCCGGCACTGCTCGACGAGGTGCACTGGCTGATTGAGAATCGGGGCTTGCGATTTATCCTCAGCGGCTCCAGTGCCCGTAAGCTGCGCCGGAGCGGTGCCAACCTGCTGGGGGGGCGTGCTCTGAGATTTACGCTGTTCCCGCTCGTGAGTGCCGAGATACCCGATTTCGATCTCCAACGGGCGCTGAACAATGGGATGTTGCCTCGCCATTATCTGGTGGCGGACCCGTCAAAGCGCATACAGTCATACATTGGCGATTACCTGCAACAGGAGATCGTAGAGGAGGCCATCGTGCGGCAACTGGATGCCTTCACCCGCTTCCTGCAGGTGGCAGCATTGAGTAATACAGAAATAGTGAATTACACCAATATTGCCCAGGATTGCGGGGTGTCGGCCAAGACGGTGAAAGAGTATTTTGCCATCCTGGAGGAAACGATGTTGGGTTTTTATCTGCCCGCATATACGAGGACGGTGAAGCGCAAACTGACACAGTCGCCTAAGTTCTACTATTTCGACGTGGCCATCGCTAACCATCTGCTGCATCGCCGGACGCTGATGCCTGGCACGGACCTGTACGGTCATGCTCTGGAGCATCTCGTCGTTCAGGAGCTACGTGCTTTCCTCTCTTATACTTTTGGCGAGGATAAAGCCCTGCGCTACTGGCGCACGCTGGATAATAAATATGAGGTCGATGCCTTGCTTTGCGATGTCATGACCAACGTCGTTGACGTAGCCATCGAGGTGAAATCGTCTGACCGAGTAGCCTCGAACGACACAAAGGGTCTGAAAGCCTTTGGCGAGGAGCATCCTGATACGAAACTGATATTATTGTCGATGGAGGATAAGCCAAGGATGCTGAATGGTGTTGAAGTGTGGCCTGTAACGCTCTTCCTCCAGAGGCTGTGGGCAAGAAAGATTATTTAATCTAAAAGAGTATATGGAGAGAGCAAAAAAAGTCCATTCAAGCAGATGAAGAAGGATCTACAAACGAAGATAATAATCAATGATCACTAACGACAACTTCACCGAAAACGATTACGAGCAGGCGTTGATAGCGCTGTTCACGGAGCGGTTGGGCTACGACTACGAGTGCGGCTACGATGTGGAACGCGACTTCCGCCAGCCGTGCTATGTGGCAGACTTAGAGGCAGCGCTGCAGCGGCTGAACCCTGCGGCCTCGCTTGCGGTGCTCAGCGATGCAAGGCGTTTGGTGACCTCCATCCACGAGGGAACACTGGAGCAGCGCAACGAGACGCTGATGGACTACCTGCAGAGCGGCGTGGAGGTGAAGTATGTAGAGGACGGACGCTCGCGCACGGCGCTGGTGAAGCTCATCGACTTCGAGACCGTCGGCAAGAACCAATTCAAGGTGGTGAACCAATGGTCGGTGGAGGAATACGGCAAGATACGCTGCGACTTGGTGGTTTTCGTGAACGGATTGCCATTGGTGGTGGTCGAGCTGAAATCACCATCGAACGCTGGCGTGGAGGACGACGATGCTTACTTGCAGATCAGACAGTACCAGCAGAAATGCCCGAGCCTGTTCGTGTATAACGCTTTCTCTGTGACGAGCGATATGCTGACGACAAAAGCGGGCACTATCTCGGCTTCGCAGAACCGCTACATGGAATGGAAGTCGAAGGACGGCGAGTACAGCACGGACAAGGTGATTCCCTACGACACCTTCTTCGAGGGCATCTTCCCGAAGGAGCGCCTGATAGATATCCTGAGGAACTTCGTCTGCTTCGACCACAAGGACGGCAAAGCACGCAAGGTGATGGGCGCATACCACCAATACTTCGCCGTGAACAAAGCGCTGGCACGTGCTCATGAGGCTTATGCACGAGGGGATGGCAAGGGCGGCGTGTTCTGGCACACGCAGGGCTCAGGCAAGTCGTTCTCCATGGTCTTCTTCGTGCACAAGCTGATGATGACGGTGCCGGGGCTGACGGTGGTGGTAGTGACCGACCGCAACGACCTGGACCAGCAGCTGTACGAGCAGTTTGCGGGCTGCAGCCGTTTTGTGCGGCAGACGCCGCAGCGCGTGGGCTTCGAGCTGAATGCCAAGGGCAAGGAGACAAAGGCCGCCGAGGGCGGGCGCGCCGACCTGAAAGCCAAGCTGAAAGACTTGGAGACAGGCGGCATCATCTTCACGACGATACAGAAATTCGAGGAGGGCACGGGGCTGCTCTCTGACCGCCGCAACATCATCGTCATCACGGACGAGGCACACCGCTCGCAGTACGGCGATGAGCACTGGGACGAGAAGAGCGAGCGCATGAAGAAAGGCTTCGCACGGCTGATGCGCGAGGCACTGCCCAACGCCGTCTTCGTGGGCTTCACGGGCACACCCGTCTCCGACCGCGACCGCGACACACAGGAGGTGTTCGGCAACTACATCGATGTCTATGACATGACGCAGGCCGTGGCCGACGGCGCCACACGACCGGTCTATTACGAAAGCCGCGTCATCAACCTGAATCTGGACGAGGACAAGCTGCGGCAGCTGGACGAGGCCTTCGACGAGCTGGCCGAGGATGACGACGTATCGACCGAACAGACGAACAAGGCGAAGAACGACAACAGCGGCATAAAAGGACTGCTGTGCAGCGACGAGACCATACGGAGCCTGTGCGACGACATCGTGAAGCACTACGAAGAGAACCGCCAGAACGAACTGACGGGCAAGGCGATGATCGTGGCCTACAACAAGCTGGCGGCGTTCAAGATCTACAAGCGGCTGCTGGAGCTGCGCCCTGAATGGACGGAGAAGGTGCACGTGGTGGCAAGCCCCAGCAACAAGGACAAAGAGGAATGGCACCAACTCATCAACGACCGCACAAACAAGGAATACGCGAAGCTGTTCAAGGACGACGCATCGCCAATGAAGATAGCCATCGTGGTGGATATGTGGCTGACGGGCTTCGACGTGCCGAGCCTGGCCACGATGTATGTCTATAAACCGATGAAGGGGCACAACCTGATGCAGGCCATCGCACGAGTCAACCGCGTGTTCCCCGACAAGGAGGGCGGATTGATTGTGGATTACGTGGGCATCGCCAGTGCGCTGAGAGAGGCGATGCAGGACTATACGCAACGCGACCGCAAGCGATTCGGCGACCCGAACATCCAGACCACAGCACACGTGAAGTTCCGCGAGAAGCTGGAGGTGTGCCGCGACCTGCTGCACGGCTATGACTACAGCGCATTCCTCGACGGCGACAACACAACCCGCGCCCGAATCATCAACGGCGGCGTGAACTTCATGCTCGAACCAGACTCTAGAGCTTCTAGAGAGTCTAGAGCCTCCAGCTTCATCCCCGAGAGCCAGCTGCTGCACAACGCGCTGACGCTGTGCCGCTCCCTGACAACGGACGCCGAGAGGCAGGAGGTGGCCTTCATGGACGCTGTGCGTGTGATGCTCGTTCGTTTCCGCCAGAAAGGGGCGGTGACGAAGCAGGAAATCAACGAGCGCATCAGCCAGCTGCTGGAGCAGAGCATCAAGAGCCAGGGCGTCATCAACCTGTTCTCCGACGTGGAGTTCTCGCTCTTCGACGAGAGCTTCTTGAAGGAGATACGGCGTATGAAGGAGAAGAACCTGGCTGTGCAGCTGCTGAAGAAACTGCTGAGCGAGCGGTTGCGCACATTCGAACACACCAGCGTAGTGCAGAGCCTGCGCTTCTCAGAGATGATGAACCGCGCGCTGTCGAACTACCTGAAGGGTATGCTCACCAACGAGGAAGTCATAGAGGAACTCCTGAAGATGGCAGAAGCCATCCGCCAGGAGGAGGAAGAGGGCAACGCACTGGGACTGACGATAGAAGAGAAAGCTTTCTATGATGCTCTCAGCTCGCCGCAAGGTGTGAAGGATGCATATTCAAATGAGGAATTCGTCAAGCTCACCAAAGAACTGACAGAGCAGTTGCGCCGCAACCGCACTATCGACTGGAACCATAAGGAATCGGCAAGGGCTAAGATGCGCGTGATGGTGAAGCGACTGCTGAAGAAATACCACTATCCGCCCGAAGGACAGGAACAGGCGCTGCAGACGGTCATGGAACAGTGCAACCGCTGGGCTGACGACGAGGAGCACTTCCACATCGAGCAGAAACTCGCCACCGTGGAGGATGACCAGGAGGTGCGCAACCTCATCTACAACCGTCTGCTGCTGAACCCCGACACCACAGATTTCGAACTACAGCGTGAAGCCATGGAACTGTTCGGAACGCGCTACCCTGACATGGGCATCATGGACTGGAAGCGCACCATCGAGGCCTACACTCCCATGGTACGCGAAACGGCCAAACAGCCCACTGCCACCGTCATAGAGATGCAGCAGCGGCAGCGGAGTCAGGCCGCAGAGAATATGGATGATGAGTAGCCCATCCGGAAGGAATGGTCATTGTTCTCGCCGATGCCAAGGGCTGCACTTATGAATTTTCCTGCAGAGAAACTGCAAAACTGCCACCCGAGAGACGTAAGATGCTGATACAGTAGGCTTAACAGGGGTGGCAGTTTGGGTGGCAGTTAGCTGAAAAGGTGTAGGTTTCGTGCTGAAAACGGCATAGTTCACCAAATACGACGGTCAAAAACAGAGGTGACTGATGACCGCATGACGCCTACTTGCGACTTACACAACATGACGTGAAGCCGTGTCCCATATATGGGACGCGCGTGTCCCATGCATGGGACACGCCTTCACCTCAGCGAATCAGCGCAGGAGCTTGACGGTGTGGCGACGGGAGGCAGCGGTCCAGGTGATGATGTAGAGGCCGCGGGGAAGGGCGGCGAGGGAGATGCCGGCAGAGGCGCGGAAGGTGCGGACGAGGCGACCGGAGCGGTCATAGACGCGCACGGGGAAGGTGAGGGCTGCGAGGTCGTCGGAGCCGAAGTGGAGACGCCCGCTCTGCGGGTCATAGGCCAGCGCGTAATCGACCTCTGAGAGGTCGGCGATGCCTACGCTCGGATTATCGGGGTCATCGGGGTCAACAGGCTCTACCTTACCCACCTCTTCGATGCGCCACTTGCGGTTGTTGGATGTGGCATTGCGCTCATCATTGGTGTAGCTGAGGATGGGTGCGCCGGGGGCTGAGCTGCCACCGCTGAGGTTGAGGCCATGGTGGCTGAAGCGGTTGATGAGGTTGTAGGCGTTGTCGCTCTGCGCCACGATGTCCCACTGCTGTCGCACGTCGAGGGAGTCCGGTTCCACGACATTGAGATGTGCCCCGGTGAGGGTCGTGGGTGTGGGGTTGCCCTCGGTGGGGTCGTTGAGGGCGTAGCCTGTCAGGCGGTTGACAATCCATCGGTAGCCGTTGTGCAGGGGTATGATCTGCCACTGCTGGCTCTCGCTCTCGGCGTTGCGCGGCTGTGACCATATCTCGCCTGTCACCTCGTCGAGGTCGATGAAGGTGCCTGTGCCCGCATTGCTGATGGCATAGTAGCAGAGGCTGTCGGCAGGGAAGGCGGGGACAACGGTGTCGTCTTCCTCGGGGTCATCGGGGTCAACAGGGTCTATGGGCTCCGGCGGCTCCGGCAAGAGGGCGGCAAAGGCGGTCTTGAGATACGGGAGATGGCGGCGCAGGAAGGTGCGGAGGTCGGCGATGTACTGGTCGTAGGTGCTGAAGAGCACGCGCTCGCGTAGGACGCGAGTGCTGATGCCCCATCGCTGATAGTTGAGCTGCTGCGAGGCATCGATGAGCTGGGTGAGGCTGTCCAGCTTTTGGTTGAGATAGTCTTCCATGCCACTGTCGAGCATCTCGACATAGCGTCGATAGAGGAGCTGCGCGAACCAGGGGTCCTGCCACATACGACGAATCCACTCCTTGAGCATGCCGTAGCCGTAGTCCTTCATCAGCTGGAGCGACGTGTCGTTGGTGTCGCCACGGGCGCGGTTGTCGTTGCTGTAGGCGATGTCATAGTCCCAAAGCGGTCCCCAGTAGAGGCGGTCATCCTTGCGATGCTTATAGAAATAGGTGGAGAAGAAGCCGTCGATGTTGGCGGTCATCTCGGTGCAGAGGTACCAGTTGGCGAGGGTCGTGGAATCGACATACTGGCGATAGCCGCGCTCGGGGTCGGCAAAGTCGCTGCCCATGAGGATGTTCTCGAACTGCTGGATGAAGGTGTGGATATAGTCGGCCTGTGAGGGGTCCAGCTCCTCGGCTTCGGGATAGTGGATGCGGATGGGGATGTCGCGTGTAGTGTAGAAGCCGTCGGGCGTGAGGTTGCGCTGCTCCTCGGCGTCCCAGTAGGGGGCGGTGTGGAAGTCCTTGAAGCCGTCGGACTCGAGGAGGTAGCCGCCGCTGATGTCGCTGTCCTCGGTGAGGGGATAGTCCTGTTCGTTGGTCTTGACGCGGTGTGCGCGCACCTCCACCTGGTCGGAGAACTGATAGGTGCCGACATAGTTGCCGTTGAGGGTGAGGTCCACGAACTTGACGGCGGGGTTGAAGGGCAGTCCGGCCTGCTCGCCCATGAGGCTGGTGAGGGCGTTGCGCAGGAGCGTCTTGTCGCCGTGGTTGGCCAGGAGGGTCCACTTCTTGGCTTTGGCGTAGCCAGTGCCGAGGAGTTTTGTTTTCTCCTTGAATTTCAGTTTGTAGGGTTTCTTGGCGAGCGACCATGTGGAGTTGCCGCGCCCGCGTATGGAGAGAGAATCGAAGAACTGGATGATGTCATACTCATCGACATACCACATGCGGGCATAGACATAGGCAGTCTTGCTGCTGATGGCGGCGCCGGTGAAGGTGTCGATATAGATGTGCGGGAGGTTGGTGAGGCGCTGCACAGGTTTGGACCAAGGGTCGAAGGGTTCCTCGGGTTCCTGTGCCATCAGCGCCAGCGGCCATGCGAGGCACGCCAGCAAGAGGCAAAGCAGATATCTATGCGATGCGCTGTTCATGGTCAGCTACCGGGTTTGGTGTTCACGAACTGCACGCGATAGGGCCACTGCTCGTTGTTCTGTGCCCAGTCGGAGGATGCCTTGCCGCTGGTCCAGGGATGTGCCCAGTGCTCTGTGGGAGCGCCCATGACGACGAAGAAGAGGCGGGTGCAGTTGGCAGGAATGGTGAGCTCGGCGGTGCCTTCCTTAGCGGACTGCACGGTGCCGTAGGTGCGGGTGCCGTCGGCCTGCATGGCCACGAAGGCATAGCGCCATCCGGCACGCTCGGGATAGACATAGTGATAGCCCTCGGCATCGGTGAGGCCCGTGAACTGAGCCTTGACGACGGAGCCCGCCGCAGGACGCGTCATGTTGATGATGGCATAGCCGTAGTTCTGGATACAATGATCGACATCGGCCTGATAGATGGCCTGCGAGGCATTGATGGTCTTCAGGAAGGTCTTGTGCTGTCCGATGCGGTGGGCTGCACGCTCACGCACGCGGTCGATATCCCAAGTGGCCATGCGCATGTAGCCCTCCATGAGTTCGTCGTTGAACTGCTTCTGGGAGAGGCTGTTGAGGCGCTTATAGACATCGACGGGGTCCTCATAGGGCTGTGAGGCGCGCCACATGCGGCCGATGAAGTCGCGACCGTATTTCATGCACCACCAGTCCTGGATGTAGCAGCAGGCGTAGCGCCAGTCTTCATGGAGCAGGTTGAGATGGTGGGCATTGAGGTGCTGCTCGAAGTACTCACCGTCGGTGAACTGTCGCTCAGGGAAGATCTGATAGGCCTGCCAGTCGGCGCAGCTCTCCCACCAGCCGTTGTCGTTGCCGCCGCCCCAGCCCCAGCGCCATCCGGCATCGTAGTGCCAGGCAGCATCGGTGCCGAGGTCGGCCGAGACGAGGTACTGGAAGGTGTGGCCCACTTCATGGGCTACGGTGTGGCCGCCGCGCGCCACGGCCGCCCATGGATTGAAATGTCCGAGGCCCGTCATGCCGCCACCAACACCATCAGTGCCGGAGGCATCTGCGCGCCATTCCTTCTGATAGGGGATATAGAGTTGGATCTTGTACTTGTCCGTCGTGGACTGTCCGGGCACGATGAAGCCAAGCTCGACATAGGTGTCCCAGCAGCGCTCGCAGATGTTCAGGATATCGTAGGCATTGGCCACATTACCGTCGCCGGGGTACTGGATTTTCGAGGGGTTGGAGCCGTAGCGGGCATCCCAGAAGACGGCATAGTGCTCGCTCTCGACGCTGTGGGCGAAGTTGTAGCCGCTGGTGGCGGCAGCGTTGGTGTAGTCGGTGCCGCTGTAGGTGTTGGGCTTGAGCAGATAGCGCTCAGTCTCAGCAAACACCATCTCGGCCTGGTCGATGGGCAGGAAGGAGGCTACGGTCTTGTTGGTGTAGCGGTCTGTGCTGCCATTGTGGAAACGGATGGACGATGGTTGGAACTCGATGTAATCGATATTCTCCATCGAGACGGACTGGGGCGCCTTGAAGCGATCGCTGAAGCGCGCCCATGCCTTTATCTGTGCGCTCGCAGAGGCTGTCATGCAGCCCAGGGCGAGCAAAAGTGTCATTCTTTTCATGTTCATCATACTGCGTTTCTCCTGACTCATTTGATAATCACTTTACGTCCTTGAATCACATACATGCCCGGCTTCAGGCGGCTGCGGTCGGCCGGCATCGTGCCCACGCGGCGTCCGCCGAGGTCGTAGATGCCGTCATCGGTGGTGGTCTCAGCCGGCTGGGCGATGTGCAGGTCGGCGATGGCTGTGGGATTCAGCGACTCGCCGTCGAGATAGAAGGTAAGGGGCTTGTCCTCGGGCGTGATGGCCTCGACCCATGAGGAGAAGGCTTTCACCTCAGCCGGCTCGGTGTTCTGCACGTAGAGGCCCTCATCGTTGAGCATATAGGTGCCTGCCTCGATGCGTTTGTTGGAAATCGTGGTACCCTTGACGACGGAGTCATCCAGTTTCGTGTAGGTGCCGCGGAAGACGGCTTTATACTGTGTGTCGCTGGCATAGAACGACTGAGCCCGCACGAAGGGGTTCTTGGCCAGCACCACCTGCGGAATGAGATAGACGGGTCCATAGAGGCGCGAGGTGCCCGGGAGGAAGTTGATGATGAACTTGTCGGCGGCCACATCGGGTTCGCGCGTGGGGCGCACGAGGTAGTGGTAGTTGGCGTTGATGACGGTGGCATGGGGCTCCATGTCGATGGTCGTCAGCTCCACGACGGTGGCATCATCCTCTTTCAGGCCTCGGGGCTTGGCCACCTGTGTACCCTCGCCGAAGGCGTCGATAATCTGCTCTGTGGTCAGCGACACGGGCAGCACCAGCGAGTTCCACTGCCCCACGACCATCGTGCGGCGCAGTCCCAGCAGGCCGAAGTTCACGACGTTGGCGCGGTTGTAGGTGGTGCTGTCCTCATCGAGAATCACACGTGAGAGGGTGCGGTAGCTGATGCTCTTGATGTCCGAGAAGGGAATGACGGTGCCGTCGATCTCCACGTTGCCGTCGGAGAAGGTCATGCGCTGGTAGTCATTGGTGGTGACGAGGAAGTAATAGGTGGCACCACCGGTGGTGACCACCTCCAGGTTCTTGGCGTTGAGCAGCGCCTGCTGCCGCGACACCTCTGCCACGGCGGGCACAGGCCACGACAGCCACAGGAGCAACAACGCAAGAGATGAGAGAAATGTGCGATGCATCATAGATATAGGTGTTTTTAGGATTTACTCAGTGAACGCTCTGCCACCCATTGGTCGAGGGCGGCGCGGTAGTTGTCGCCTACGGGGAGCTCGGTGCCGTCGGTGAGCACGACGATGCCCTTACCGACCTCAGCGAGATACTGCAGGTTGATGATGTGGGAGCGGTGGATGCGCAGGAACTGACGGGCTGGCAGCAGCTCCTCCATTCGCTTCATGGCCATCAGGGGCATCAGCGCGCGCGTCTGTCCTGTGACATAGAGTCTCAGATACTCGCCCATCGCCTGCACACGGACGATGTCGGCAAGCTGCACGGCCACATTGCGATGGTCGGCGCGCACGAAGATGGGGGACTGCTCCAGGCGCTGGCGCAGACGCTCCAACGACTGCGTGAAGTCAGCGAAGCTAAAGGGCTTCAGCAGATAGTCCACGGCATCCACCTTGAAACCTTCCACAGCATACTCGGAGTAGGCGGTGGTGAAGATGACGAGCGGACGGCGCTGCACGACATCGTCATCGGAGAGCTGGCGCACGAAGTCCATGCCGCTGAGGTCGGGCATGTTGATGTCACAGAACAATGCATCGACGGGTTCGCGCGAGAGAACCTCACGCGCCTCGAGCGCACTGCGGCACTCCGCCACGAGGTGCAGGTCGGACACCTTATTTATATAGGTGACTATCTGGCGCAGGGCCAAGGGTTCATCGTCGATGGCAAGGACTCGTATCATGGGACTATGTGGTCAGAGGGATATCCAGTTGAACGGTGTAGGTGTCGGCAGCCTCCTGGATGTCCAGCGTGTGGGTGCCGGGATACAGAAGCTTCAGGCGCTGCCGCACATTACGCAGCCCTACCCCACCCTCGGCATTTGAAGTGCGCTGGGCGGGACGGCTGTTGCGGCACGTGAAGGACAGGCGGCCATCGCCGATGCTGAAGCGGACATGCACGAAGGAGGGCTGACGATAGCTGACACCGTGCTTGAAGGCGTTCTCCACAAAGGTGGCATAGAGCAGCGGCGGCACCTGGGCGGAGGGCACCGGGTCGGGGGTGTCGAAGCAGATGTCCACCTGCTCAGGATAGCGGATGCGCATCAGGGCGATGTAATGCTTCAGAAACTCCAGCTCACGCGACAGGGGCACCGTCTGCTTGTCAGCCTCGTAGAGCGTGTAGCGCAGCAGGCGCGAGAGCTCCACTATGGCGTTCTGCGCGCCCTCGGGGTCGATGTCGATGAGGGCGTGGATGTTGTTGAGGGTGTTCATCAGGAAGTGGGGATTCACCTGATAGCGCAGATAGGTGAGCTGCTGCTCCAGGCGTTCCTGCTCCAGCTCCTTCACACGCTGCGCATCGCACTGCTGGCGGTAGTAGTATTTCGCACCCATGTTGATGCCCAGCATGAGCAGGAGGATGATGACGGAGATGATGTCGTGCTGCCCCACCAGAACGGGCGGACGGTGTGCCCTGAGGAGCTCGGACTGGGGACCGTCGATGCGCTCGGCTGACGCATGAGGTCTGCCGCCATCAGGGGGCTGAGGAGGACGATGGGAACACTCATAGAGCGTGAACAGCGCCACCACGACGACCACGGCACTGCCATACAGCCATCGCTTCCGACGGTGCAGCAGCAGGGGCGCCAGCAACCAGTTGTGCAACAGGAAGATGCCAAAGAACACCAGCGTGTGGCGCCAGGCGAAGAGCACGGGACGCCACTCAAAGGCGTAAGTGCCACTCCATGTCTGCAACGCCTCTGCCAGCAACGGCGTCACAAACAGCAGCAGCCACGCCACGGTGTAAACAATATTCTCCTGACTGATTCTTGAATGTTTCACGCCGCAAAGGTACAGTATTTCAGCAAACGAACCAACTTTCATCAATAAACATTGATATTTTCAGCATAAAACGGCACTGCATTCACAAACTTTTTGTACTTTTGTGCCCACGATTCAACAATATCTAAACATATCACGCACATGAATAACGAATGGTTTGAATGTAAAGTCCGCTACGACAAGACAATGGAGACGGGGCTGCTGAAGAAAGTGACAGAGACATACGTCGTGGAGGCGCTGAGCTTCACGGAGGCCGAGCGCCGCTTCATCGAGGAGATGAGACCGCTCATCAGCGGCGAGTTCATCGTCACAGACATCAAGCGCGCAAAGCTCACCGAACTTTTTGAGAGCATCGACGCTGCTGCAGACCGCTGGTTCAAAGCCAAAGTGGCATACATCACGCTTGATGAGGTCAGCGGTGCCGAGAAGCGCACCAACCAGACGATGCTGGTGCAGGCCACCGACTTCCGCGCTGCCGTGAAGGAACTCGACAAAGGCATGGAGGGCACACTGGGTGACTGGGTCATCGTGAGCATCACGGAGACAAACATCATGGATGTGTTCCACTATGTGAAGAAAGAGGAGTAACCCCCTTGAACCTTTGAACCTTTGAACTCTTGAACTTTTTGAACCCTTGAGACAACCATGATCTCAGACGAGATACAGCGTATCACAGCACAATTGCCTGACGGTGTGCGGCTGGTGGCGGTGTCGAAATACCACCCCGCCGACGCCATCCGCGAAGCCTATGGTGCCGGGCAGCGCCTCTTCGGCGAGAGCCATGCACAGGAGATACAGCAGAAGCACACCGCGCTGGCAGACCTGGCAGGGCTGGAATGGCACTTCATCGGACATCTGCAAACAAACAAGGTGAAGTATATCGCGCCTTATGTAAGCCTCATCCACTCCGCCGACTCCCCACGCCTGCTGGAGGAAATCAACAAACAGGCGCTGAAGGTGGGGCGCAGGTTGCGATGCCTGCTGCAGCTACATGTGGCGGCAGAGGAAACGAAGTTCGGCTTCACGCCCGACGAGGCGATGGCCTATCTCGACAGCGGCGCATGGCGCGAGCTGGAGGGCGTAGAGCTGACCGGCGTGATGGCGATGGCCACGAACACCGACGACAGCGCGCGCATCCGACAGGACTTCCACGCTGCCCGACTGTTCTTCGAGCGAGGCCGCCAGATAGTGCCTTTCACCGAACTCTCCATGGGCATGAGCGATGACTGGCACATCGCCGTGGACGAAGGCTCTACACTCATCCGCATCGGCACCCAAATCTTCGGCGAAAGGCAGTATTGAAGTTCCTTTTGATATACCCTTCATTTCGGCTTAGCGTGGCTCACGTTAAGCCGAAATGGTATAAAATCGTCAATTTTGGTATGCAGAACTGCACTTTTTGCACAGATTATTTGCAAGTGTGCAAGAAACGCCCTACCTTTGCACAGATTTTCAAAATATGTGCAAAACACCCATGGAATGTCCAAGCTTTAACGCCTGTCTGCAGGAGAGCATCCAGAAGAATTGGGATTTGGATGCCCTGTCGGACTATGGCGCACAAACGTTTCGCTACAAAGACGTAGCGCGAATCATAGAAAAATTACATATCATCCTCGAGGCCTCCGGCGTGGAGCACGGTGACAAAGTCGCCATCTGCGGCCGTAACACGGCACGCTGGGGCATCGCCTTCCTGGCCACACTGAGCTACGGTGCCGTGGCTGTGCCCATCCTCCACGAGTTCCATCCCGAACAGATCCATGACATCGTGAACCACTCCGATGCCAAGCTGCTCTTCGTGGGCGAACAGATATGGCCGCAGCTCGATATCGAGAAGATGCCGGGACTGGAAGGCGTCTTCGCCAACTCCAGCGACGAATACCGCCTGCTGCACGGCCGCACGGAAAAGGTGACCTATGCCCGCGAGAACCTCAACAGGCTCTTCGGCGAGAAGTACCCCATGAACTTCCGCGCGCACGATATACAATATTATAAGGATAGCCCCGACGAGATGGCAGTGCTCAACTACACCAGCGGCACCACCTCCAACTCCAAGGGCGTCATGATCCCCTACCGTGCGCTGTGGAGCAACGTGGCATTCGCCAGCCAGGTGTATGACGCACATGTGAAGCCCGGCGAGAATGTGGTGAGCATCCTGCCCACCGCCCACATGTACGGCATGGCCTTCGAATTCCTCTATGAGATGACACGCGGCGCCCACGTGACCTTCCTGGGCAAGACGCCCTCTCCCACCGTGATGCTACGCGCCTTCGAGGAGCTGAAGCCGAAGGTGGTCATCGCCGTGCCGCTGCTCATCGAGAAGATTGTGCGCAAGGCTATCTTCCCGAAGATCAACGCTCCCGCCATCCGCCTGGCGCTGATGACACCGCTGTTGCGCGACCGCATCAAGATGAACATACGCCGCAAGATGCAGAAGGCCTTCGGCGACAACTTCTTCGAGATTATCGTGGGCGGCGCGGCCATGAATCAGGATATCGAAGTATTCCTCAAGGGTATTGGCTTCAACTACACCATCGGCTACGGCGCCACAGAGTGTGCGCCCATCATCTGCTATGCTCCCTGGAACGAGTTCGTGCAGGGGTCCTGCGGTAAGGCTGCGCCCCGCATGGAAGTGCGCATCGACAGCCCCGATCCGCAGCATGTGCCCGGCGAAATTCTGGCACGCGGCATGAACGTGATGCTGGGCTACTACAAGAACGATGAGGCCACGACTGCCACGCTGGACAAGGAGGGCTGGTACCACACCGGCGACCTGGGCGTGATGGATGCCGAAGGCAATGTCTTCATCAAAGGACGCTCCAAGAACATGCTGCTCGGCGCCAACGGACAGAACATCTACCCCGAGGAAATCGAGGACAAGCTATCTTCTCTGCCTTATGTGACAGAGTGCGTGGTCATCCAGAAGGGCGAACATCTCTACGGCCTCGTATATACCGACCCCGACGAACTCCGCAAGGGAGCCATCAGCCGCAACGGGCTGGAGGTGCAGATGGAGGTGAACCGTACGGAACTCAACAAGATTGTTCCCGCTTATGCACGCCTGCACGCCATCAAACTGGTGGACGAGGAATTCGAGAAGACACCCAAAAAGAGCATCAAGCGCTATAAGTATATGGACTACCCTGTTGAGGGGTGATGCTTTTGGCTATTGGCTGTTGGCTATTGGCTATTGGCTATTGGCTGTTGGCTATTGGCTGTTGGCTGTTGGCTATTGGCTGTTGGCTGTTGGCTATTGGGATTTGGCTGTTGGCCGTTGAAAATTAAGTATTTGACAAACTATAACTGACTACATAGTGAACGAACAAAGTTTTAATCGCTGCATACAAGAAAGCCTGCAGAAACACTGGGATCTTCCGGGTCTGAGTGACTACGGCGTACAGACCTTCCAGAACAAGGATGTCGCACGTATTATCGAGAAACTACATATCATCCTCGAAGCTTCCGGCGTGAAGCATGGTGACAAAGTGGCCATCTGCGGCCGCAACAGCTCACGCTGGGGTATCGCCTTCCTGGCAACGCTGAGCTACGGCGCCGTGGCCGTGCCTATCCTGCATGAGTTCCACCCCGAGCAAATCCACGATATCGTGAACCACTCCGAGGCGAAACTGCTCTTCGTGGGCGATCAGGTGTGGCCTAAACTGAATGCTGACAAGATGCCGAAACTGGAAGGTATCTTCTGCAACAGCAACGAGGAGTACAAGCTGCTCGTAGGGCGCACAGATAAGGTGCGCTATGCCCGCGAGAACCTTAACAGACTCTTCGGCGAGAAGTACCCCATGAACTTCCGCAAGCAGCATATCAACTACTATCAGGACAGCCCCGACGAGCTGGCTGTGCTCAACTACACGAGCGGGACGACCTCGAACTCCAAGGGTGTCATGATTCCCTTCCGCGCACTATGGAGCAACTATGAGTTCGCCGTCGGTAAACTGGGTAACCTGATGGGCCCCGGCGACAACGTGTTGTCGATGTTGCCGATGGCGCACATGTACGGCATGGCCTTCGAGTTCATCTATGAATTCCTCCACGGCATGCACGTGTTTTTCCTGGCCAAGACCCCGTCGCCCGCCGTGCTGCTGGGCGCCTTTGCCGACCTGAAGCCTCGCCTCATCGTGGCCGTGCCCCTGATTATCGAAAAGATTGTTCGCAAGGCCGTGCTGCCCAAGCTGCAAACACCTGCCATCAAGATAGCCCTTCACACGCCGTTCCTGCGCGACCGCGTGCGGGCAGAAGTGCGTCATAAGCTGCAGGCTGCCTTCGGCGGTAACTTCGTGGAGATTATCGTGGGCGGCGCAGCATTCAGTCAGGACATCGAGACGGTGCTCCACGACATCGGCTTCAACTACACCGTGGGCTACGGCACCACCGAGTGCGCCCCCATCATCAGCTATGCCGGCTGGGAGACCTTCAAGCAGGGCAGCTGCGGACGTCCTGCGCCACGCATGGAAGTGCGCATCGACAGTAATGACCAGCAGCACACCATTGGCGAGATTCTCGTGCGCGGCACCAATGTGATGCTGGGTTACTACAAGAACGAGGAAGCCACCGCTGCCGTGCTCGACAAGGATGGCTGGTACCATACCGGCGACCTGGGTGTGATGGATGCAGAAGGAAATATCTTCATCAAGGGACGCTCCAAGAACATGCTGCTCGGTGCCAACGGACAGAACATCTATCCCGAGGAGATTGAGGATAAGCTCGGTTCATTGCCTTATGTGACTGAATGCGTGGTCATTCAGAAGGGCGAACATCTCTATGGCCTCGTCTATGCAGACCCTGAAGAGGTGAAAGCCGGAGGCTTGTCAGAGGCTATGCTGCTGGCGCAGATGGAAGAGAACCGCAGACAGCTGAATCTGGTAGTACCAGCGTATGCACGACTGCACGCCATCAAGCTAATGCCAGAGGAGTTTGAGAAAACGCCGAAGCGTAGCATCAAACGCTTCAAATATCTGGACTACCCGGTATAACAAAGTATCAGCCCCGCCATTACGACGGGGCTGATTGCTTTATTGTATCATCTGCAGGAACTCATCCTCACCGACGATGGGAATACCGAGCTTCTGCGCTTTCTCCAACTTGGCGGGACCCATGTTGTCGCCCGCAAGGATGAAGCTGGTCTTGGCCGAGATGCTGCCGCTGTTCTTACCACCATGCTGCTCGATGAGCGCTTTGTATTCATCGCGCGAATGGTGGGCAAAGACACCACTGATGACGATGGTCTTGCCCGCCAGGCGGTCGCTCTGTGCCGACAGTGTCTGCTCGGAGAGCTGGAACTGAAGGCCGTGGGCACGCAGGCGCTCGACCAGGAAGATATTGTCCATGTCGGCGAACCAGCGAATAACGCTCTCGGCAATGGCCTGCCCGATGGTGTTGACCTGCAGGAGGTCATCGAGCGTGGCACGCGAGAGAGTGTCGATATCGTGGAAGCGGCGCGCAAGGGTCTTGGCCACCGTCTCGCCCACGAAGCGGATGCCAAGGGCGAAGAGGACACGCTCAAAGGGCACTTGGCGCGAATCGGCGATAGCCTGCACGGTCTTGCGAGCCGACACAATGCGGTTGTCATTGAAGCCGCTGAGCTGATCCACTGTGAGGTCGTAGAGGTCGGCGATATTCTGTATGAGGTGACGATTGTACAAGTCATCGATTGTTTCCGGTCCCAAAGTGTTGATATTCATGGCGCGACGGCTCACGAAATGCTCGATGCGCCCCTTAATCTGCGGGGGACAACCAGCCTCATTAGGACAGTACCATGCTGCTTCGTCCTCATACCTGACGAGCTCCGCGCCACACTCCGGGCAGCGCCTGATGAACTCCACACGAGGACCGCGGTCGGGGGTGATGAAATGCTCATCCACGGCCACTATCTTCGGGATAATCTCACCACCCTTCTCCACGAGGACGTGGTCACCGACATGCAAATCCAGCTGCGCCATGAAATCGGCATTGTGGAGCGTGGCCCGACGCACGATGGTGCCCGAGAGCTGCACGGGGTCCATATTGGCAACGGGAGTGACCGCTCCTGTGCGCCCCACCTGATAAGTCACCTCGCGCAGGATGGTGCTCTGCTGTTCGGCTTGGAACTTATAGGCGATAGCCCATCGCGGACTCTTGGCCGTCATACCCAAGGCACGCTGTTGGCGTAAGTCATTCACCTTGAGCACGATGCCATCTGTGGCCACAGGCAGATTCTTACGCTCGACATCCCAGTGATTGATAAAGGCAAACACCTCGTCGAGGCTACTGACCTTACACATGGCATCGCTGATCTTGAAGCCCCATGCCTGAGCGGCCTGCAGATTCTCATAGTGCCCGCCAGCAGGCAGGTTGTCGCCCAAGAGGTAATACAGGTAGGCATCCAACTTACGCTCAGCCACGACTGAAGCCTGCTTGCTCTTGAGCGTGCCACTGGCCGCATTGCGGGGATTGGCGAAGAGCGGTTCCTCGCGCGCCTCACGCTCGCGGTTCAGAGCCTCAAAGGAAGTCCAGGGCATCAGTATCTCGCCGCGAATCTCAAAGGACTGCGGCCAGCTGCCACCGGGTTGCAGCTGAAGGGGGATGGAACGGATGGTGCGGACATTGGCTGTCACATCATCGCCCTTCTCGCCGTCGCCGCGCGTAACGGCACGCAGCAGACGGCCGTCCTCATAGTGCAGGGAGATACTCAAGCCGTCGAACTTCAGCTCGCAGCAGATTTCAAAGTCCTCGCCCTGCAGTCCCTCGCGCACACGCTCGTAGAAGGCGCGAACCTCTTCTTGATTATACGTGTTGGCCAGCGAGAGCATCGGACGCTGATGGCGCACCGTCTCGAACTCGTTGTTGAGGTCGCTGCCCACGCGTTGAGTGGGTGAGTTAGGGTCGAAGAGCTCCGGATGCCGCGCCTCCAAATCCTGGAGTTCCCGCATCAGGGCATCGAACTCCTGATCGGTGATGACCGGAGCGTTGAGGACGTAGTAATTGTAGTTATGAGCATGGAGTTGCTGGCGTAACTCCTGAATACGAAGCTGTTCTGTCATAATAAAGCCTTATTTCGGCCACAAAGGTAAGCATAAAAAACGAAAGGTTAGAAAAGATTGCAGAAAAAAATGAAGGCAAAGGAGTTGCAGATGTCGGAAAAAGGATTTAACTTTGCACCCGCAAATCGAAATCACTATGACAACAGTTCAACAACATCTGATGACTTTCAAGCCGGCGCAACAGAAACTGGTTTGTCTCTACGCATATATCGGACAGCATCTTTCTGACGAGGACCGTGTACAACTGAGCGTGCACGGAGCCTGCATGATGGGTGAGCTACCGCTGCTGACAACAGCGCTCATCGATGAAGGCTTCGTCGTCCACGAGGCGGCCACCCACTTCTCGTCTGCTCGCCAGTTTATCCGTCCACGCTTCTACGGCGAAGTGATGCGCTTCGGCTTAGACAACCATCCCGAATGGTTCAAGGAGTTCGACGAGTGGCCCCTAACGCGCTATGCCGCCTTCGACGAGCTGCAGCGTGCCATACGCATCTGCCACAAGGGCAAGCGCCCACAGCCGATGGTGCTCAACGCCACACTCCCGCCCTACCTCATCAGCCTCGCTGACGATCGTCGCTATGAGCCGCTGGTGACCATGATCCGCGACGTGGACTTCCCCGCCTTCCTCTCTGCCGTGCTGCGCAAATGGATGAAGGAAGATATCCGCGACACAGAAGAGATGATTGCACGCCAGCTGAACCTGCGCAAACTCGACTCCACAGACCCCGATGTGCGCGAGATGAAATCGCTGGTGAACTACTATAACTTCGTCGTTCTCGGCCAATATACGCCTCCCACCAGCATCAGGATGACATCCTCAGACTATCTCTCGAAGGGTGTTCATGCGATGGCACAGGGCAAGAGTGAACTGGCGATGAAGGTGTTCAACGAGGCTGCCAATAACAAGATGGCCAAGAGCAAGACGGCCACCGACCCCTACCCGACAGACGCCATCGTGGCCTTCTACTGGGTCATTGCACTTTGGACAGCCAAGCAGATCGATGCGCGCAAGACGCTGCAGGCTTTTGCCGAACACGCCCGCGAGCGCAACCTGTTCCGCATGGGCGCCGCCATCCTGCTGGCAGAGACGCTGGCTGATCCGATGCAGCGCATGGACATGGACTTGCTGTCCCGACTGCTGAATCCCGAGAAACTGGAAGAACGCGAGTATATCCTCACACAACACATGGCACAACTGCTGGGAACTACACTGGCAGGCCTGCCATTGCCCGACGACTACAAGCCGCAGGCCGCCTTCCTGCGCCACGAGGCACAGGCTTACATCAAGCTGGAAAAGTTTGAGAAGAAGATGCTCACCAACAGCTTCGGCGCCAAGACGGTGTCATCTTTTGTCAAAATCAAAGACCCGTGGGAACTGACGCTGGACCGCCTCATCGCCACCGAAGGAAAGCGCAAGACAACAGACGACGAGGGGGAGCACCGCGTGATGTACACCATCATGAGCGACGGCGAGAGCGTGGAACTGCGCGAGCAAAACCGCCTGAAAGACGGCCGCTGGGGCAGCGGCAAGCAACTGCCCTGGAGCCGCTTCATGAGCGGCACAGAGCCCTTCATGGACCGCACGGACCAGGCGGTAGTCGCCGACGTGCGCTTCCTTGGTGCCTCGCGCCTCACGGTGGGCATCATCCTGCCGCATCTCGTAGGCTCCGACCGTGTCTATACGGGCGAGCAGACGCCCTTCCGCCGCGTAACCATCGAGGAACAGAAGCCCTACGTAATCATCGAGCGTCAAGCCGACGGCAGCTTCCATCTGCAATCCAACGTAGCCATTCAGGACCTGCTCACGCAGAACAACGTCTATCATCGCGACTCTGCAATGCACTACATCTACTTCCCCATGTCAGACCGGGAGCGCAATGTCCTTCAGGAGTTGCTCACCGTGGCCGACTTCCCCGCCGAAGCCGAGGAGAAACTGAAGAAGCTGCTGCCGCTCATCACGCAGATTACGGACATACACAGCGACCTCATCCCCGAGGAAAAGGAACTGGAGACGCTGGAAGCACAGACCAAGATTATCATCCGCCTCACGCCCGACCCGACCACACAGACGATGTTCGATGCCTACATCCTCGTACGTCCGCTGTGTGGCGGCAAGATTGCACTGCCTCCGGCGCAGGGCGACGCAGTGATTATCGACCAGAACGACACCTCCGGGCGTGTGCGCATCGAGCGTAATATGGATGGCGAGGCGAGGAACCTGACTACCCTGCTGCACTACTGCCAAGAGCATGATATCGAGCTCACTGAGAAGCTGGCAGCCCATCTCTCCACGCCACAAGTCCTGCAGCTGCTGGCCTTCGTGAGCGCTCACCCCGAGATGAGTGCCGTGGAATGGCCCGAAGGCGAGCGCCTGCGCATGCACACTGCACAACAGAAAGACTGGAACATATCACTTACGCCTCGCGGACGCTGGTTCGAAGTGGAGGGTCAAGTGCAGCTTTCTGACAATTCCGTCCTCACCGCACAACAGCTGTTGCAAGCCCTTGCCAACAGCCACGGCGGCTATGTGCAGCTGCAGAACGGCGACTACCTGTGGCTGTCCGATCGCCTGCGCAAGCAGCTGGATGCGCTGGAGAGTATTACAACGACGGAAAACAACAAACCCGCCGTGCCCATGCTGCAGACAGGCGTGCTGGCACAGCTCGTGAACGGCGAAATCGACATCCACCACACCGACGAGTTCACCAAGCTGAACGACCGCATCCAACAGGCCGACGAGAAAGAGTTCGAGCCGCCCAAGGAGTTGCAGGCCACACTGCGCCCCTATCAGTTAGACGGTTACCGCTGGATGATGCGTCTGGGAGAATGGGAAGCAGGAGCGTGCCTGGCCGACGATATGGGCCTCGGCAAGACGGTGCAGACGATAGCCTTCCTGCTGGCACACGCCCAAGAGGGTGCCGCCTTAGTAGTGGCGCCGGCGAGCGTCATCGGCAACTGGCGCAATGAGGTGCAGCGTTTCGCGCCTACGCTGAACATCTACAGCCTCAACGAATGCTTCGACCGCAAACGTACCATCGAAACAGCCACTGCGGGCGATATCATCATCACCACCTACGGTCTGCTGTCCCCCTTCCAGGAGGCGCTGGCAGAAAAGAAGTGGAACACCTGCGTGCTGGACGAGGCTCACAACATCAAGAACCGAGGCACCAAGATGAGTGCCGCCTGCATGACCCTGAACGCCACACACCGCATCATCCTCACGGGCACCCCCGTGCAGAACCATCTTGGTGAGCTCTGGAACCTCTTCCAGTTCATCAACCCCGGCTTACTGGGCACCTACGAGCAGTTCCACCAGAAATTCATCATCCCCATCGAAAACCTGCAGGATACCGACCGCCAGCAACAACTGCAATCTCTGGTGGCACCATTCATGCTCCGACGCACGAAGCAGGCTGTGGCCAAGGAACTGCCGGAGAAGACGGAAATCACCATCGATGTGGAGCTCACGGAAGACGAGATGGCCTACTACGAAGTCATCCGCCGCGAGGCCGAACAGCGCTTCAAGGAGGAGGGCGACCAGCTCACCGTGAACGCCCTGGCAGAGCTCACGCGCCTGCGCCGCACCGCCTGCACACCAGAGCTGACGAACAACGCCTGGATGGATGGTTCCAGCAAGGTGAACGCCTTCATGGAGCTTGTACAGAATATTTTGGAAGGAGACCATAGCGTACTCGTATTCAGCCAGTTTACATCATTCCTTCAAATTGTTGCTCGAACGCTAAGAGAGGCGAAGATACCCTTCCTTTATCTCGACGGCAACGTCACGCTGAGACAACGAGAACAGCTGGTGGCAGACTTCCAGAAGGGCAAGAGCCCCATCTTCCTCATCAGCCTCAAGGCAGGCGGTGTAGGTCTGAATTTGACGGCAGCCAACTATGTCATTCATCTCGACCCATGGTGGAATCCCGCCATCGAGCAGCAGGCCACAGACCGCGCCTATCGCATCGGTCAGAAGCAGGCTGTCACCGTCTATCATCTCATCAGCCACCACACCATCGAGGAGAAAATCCTGCGCCTGCACGAGAGCAAACGCGCTCTCTCCGACAGCATCCTTGAAGGTGCCGACAAGAATTACAAACTCACAGCAAAAGACATGCTCGAAATGCTGTCTAATCAATGGTGAGGACTATAGTTTAAAGTTTAATGTTTAAAGTTTAATGAAAATAGCTGTAAGCATTGAGCTTTATAAACAATACTCGTTCATTAAAAAATCACATTCAACTTTAAACATAAAACTTTAAGCTAAGAATGAGAATCGATATCATTACAGTCATTCCGCAGCTCATCGAGGGTTTCCTGCAGGAGAGCATCCTCGGCCGCGCCCAGAAGAAAGGGCTCGTGGAAATACATCTTCACAACCTTCGCGACTATGCCGTGCGCAAGGATCGCCGCATCGACGACTATCCCTTCGGCGGTTTCGCCGGCATGGTCATGCAATGTGAACCTATCGACCGCTGCATCAGTGCCCTCACGGCAGAGCGACACTATGACCAGATCATCTTCACCACCCCCGATGGCGAACAGTTCGACCAGCCTATGGCCAACGAGCTGTCACTCTGCGAGAACATCATCATCCTCTGCGGCCACTACAAGGGCATCGACTACCGCATCCGCGAGCACCTGATTACCAAGGAGGTGAGCATCGGCGACTATGTCCTCACGGGCGGCGAGCTGGCAGCCGCAGTCATGGCAGATGCCATCGTGCGCATCGTGCCGGGCGTCATCGGCGATGAGCAGAGCGCGCTCTCCGACAGCTTCCAGGACAACCTGTTAGCAGCGCCCGTATATACCCGTCCTGCGGAATATCGCGGATGGAAGGTGCCTGACATCCTCCTCTCAGGGCACGAAGCGAAAATCAAGGAATGGGAGCTGCAGCAATCATTGGAACGCACCAAACGCCTGCGCCCCGACCTCTTAAAAAGTGAAAAATGATTGAGAGAAAAGTGAAAAATAAATAATTCCGCCCCCAACTCTCCACTCTCACCTCTCAACTATCAACTAAAATCCTTACTTTTGTCCTCGTAACCTATCACCTTTAACTGTCCACAGACGCATGGCAGACATAAACCGACTACACCTATACATCATCGCCGGCTGCAATGGCGCGGGCAAGACAACGGCCTCGTTTACCGTCTTGCCCGAAATGCTCAACTGCCGCGAATTTGTCAATGCCGACGAGATTGCCAAGGGTCTTTCTCCCTTCAATCCTGAAGGCGTAGCGATTCAGGCAGGCCGTCTGATGATTGACCGCGTGCTGCATTTGCTGAAAGAGGGCGAGACGTTCGCCTTCGAGACCACGCTGGCCACGCGCTCATACGTGAATCTTATCCAACGCGCTCAGAAGCGTGGCTATTTCGTCACCCTTCTGTTCTTCTCGCTCTCCACGCCCGAGCAGGCTGTGGCGCGCGTAGCCAAGCGCGTAAGCCTTGGCGGTCACAACATCCCCACCGATGTCATCATGCGCCGCTATGACGCAGGTCTGCAGAACTTCTTCCAGCTCTACACGCCCATCTGTGACTACTGGACGCTCTACGACAACTCCAACATCCCCGGCGAGAAGATTGCCTACGGATGGAAGAGCGAACGCCTCAACATTGTTGATGAAGGGAAATATTTCCGTTTGTATAACACCTACGCAAAAGCTGAGAGCCATGAGTGAACGAGAAGTTATCGACATGCAGCGCCGCATCGATGAAGGTATCGTGCTAGCGCAGAAGCGACTCGTGGAGCGCTCCCGACTTTTTAACTCCACGCTCATCGTGGCGCGCGACGGTCATGTGATGGAAGTCGCGCCCGAAGAGTTCCTTTAGTATTCCAGATAGGGCTTCAGCCGGTCTGCCGCCACTTCCGTGAATTCCGGAAGCAGCATCAGCGCTGTGATGTCAGCGATGCGTCCGTGTGCGCGTCTGTATTGTGCGATGGCCTTGGCCCGTGCGAAACCCATATAAGGATGGCGTGCCAGTTCTGAGACGCTCATGGTGTTCACCTGCAGCTTCTTCACGAGGCTTACATCGACGCGCAACCAAGGAGCTACTTCATTGGGAACCACCTTAATCTCCGCCAACTGGCTGACGCTGTGGTAGCCGCCCAATCGCTCGCGATACTCCACAATTTTCCGTGCCCGCAGTGGACCGATACCAGGGATGCGCTGGAGCGTGATGCTATCCGCCGCATTCAGCTCCAGGACCGTCATCTCCCGATACTTCTGCGGTCGGTCCAATGCCGCTATAGAATCGCTGCGTCGCCGATGCAGGGAGTCCTTGACGCGGCGCTGCTCCTTGTATGCCGCCTCGTCAGCCTCTATCTCATGGTCATCGTAGTAGCAGAATTGTCGGCCAATGCTCATCACAGGCGCCAATCGCTCGTAGGTCTCCGGCGTCATGCCAGGCACTTTCTTGAAGTCTGTTGTCCGATGGTAGCGCCCTCCCTGCTGACGATAGTGCATCACGGCCTTCGCCTGCCAAGGCGCCAGTCCAAGGCGCACGAGCGTTGCCGAGTCGGCGGTATTAGGGTCAAAGGGGAATGTCTCGGGTAAAGACAGCCCTCCTCTGCTCCCACTCGCTTGAGCGGAAACAGAGGAGGGTGTTTCTTGGGTTGTCCCAATGGCATCCGTCAGCTCCTCAATCCTCACCAGCTCCTCACTCTCCCGAGGCTTCAGCAGCCAGCGGTCTATCATCACGCCCGCCCATACAGCGATGGCAATGATGAAGGCTTGTAGGAGGATGTGGCGGTCAGAGCGCCGGAAATACATCAGTTATTCTCGGGACGGAGCTTGCGAACGGTTTCTGCCGTGCGCCACATCTCGCTATCATGGAGTGCAGCCAGCTCTTTCTCGAGTCCTGCGCGGTAGTCAGGCTTGCTGTTGCTGTCGATGCTGATCTGTGCCTCGTGGCCGCTCTTCACGCTTGCATAGAGCTTCTCCACAACGGGCTTGATGGCATCGTGGAACGGGCCCATCCAGTCAAGGGCGCCGCGCTGTGCTGTGGTGCTGCAGTTGGCATACATCCAGTCCATACCCTTCTGTGCGAAGAGCGGGCCCAGGCTCTGTGTGAGCTCCTCAACGGTCTCGTTGAAAGCCTCAGAGGGCGAATGTCCATTCTCACGCAGCACCTCGTACTGTGCCAGCAGCAGGCCCTGGATGGCGCCCATCAGAGAGCCGCGCTCACCAGTGAGGTCGGAGGTAGCCTCACGCTGGAAGGTGGTCTCGAAGAGGTAGCCGCTGCCAATACCGATACCAAAGGCGAGCACCTTCTCAAGTGCCTTGCCGCTGGCATCCTGATAGATGGCGTAGCTGCTGTTGAGTCCACGTCCTTCGAGGAACATCGTGCGCAGGCTGGTGCCGCTGCCCTTTGGAGCCACCATAATCACGTCGATATCCTTGGGAGGAACCACTCCAGTGCGGTCGTTCCAAGTGATAGCGAAGCCATGGGAGAAATAGAGGGTCTTGCCAGCTGTCAGATAGGGCTTGATGGTAGGCCAGAGCTGCATCTGAGCAGCATCGGAGAGGAGCAGGCAGACAATCGTACCGCGCTGTGCAGCCTCTTCGAGGGAGAAGAGCGTCTCGCCCGGCACCCAACCGTCGGCAACAGCCTTCTCGTAGGTCTTGCCCTGGCGCTGACCGACGATGACATTGAAGCCATTATCGCGCAGGTTGCAGGCCTGACCAGGTCCCTGCACGCCGTAGCCGAGCACGGCGATAGTCTCATTCTTCAGCACTTCGCGCGCCTTCTCCAGAGGGAACTCCTCGCGGGTCATCACTTCTTCAATGACGCCGCCAAAATTCATTTTTGCCATATTTTATTCGTTTAACGTTTGACGTTTGCTATAAAAGACAGGCACAAAGTTAGTCCTTTTCGGGCAAAAGGGAGCATGAAAGCGTGATTATTTTGCTCCATGCCGTTTTTTGTTGACATTCGTCAAAGCCTCGTGCCCATTGCTGAGGCGATATTAGGCAGTCTTTTTTCTATTTTTTTCGTTCTTTCGCTTGTCATATCGCGAGATTTATGTACTTTTGCCATCACCAAATGCAATGTCAAATCCGTTTTTAACCACCTAAGAACAATGGACACTAACAAATTCTTTACTTCAAGGAAGTTCTACGGCATCGTGCTGGGTGTCGTGTGTATCGCTGCGTTTTTCTGGGGCTTCCACGACAGCTTTAAGGGCGATGGACAGGAGGCGGCAGAAAGCGCTGTCGTGACGCCTGAAGAGGATGCGAGCGACTTTGTGACGCTGACGGACGTGGTGCCCGACGCTATTCTGGAGATCCGCTACTTTGGCACGTATAACTTCGTGGGTACCCGCATCGATGGCTACCTGCAGCCTACAGCATTGCTGACGCGCGAGGCTGCCGACAGTCTGCGGGCTGTCAGCGACGATGTGATGGCGCAGGGCTACCGTCTGAAGATCTACGATGCCTACCGCCCGCAATGCGGCGTGGACCACTTTATGCGCTGGGCCGCCGACATCCCCGACACATGCATGAAGGCTTACTTCTACCCTGACCTGGACAAGAGCGTACTCTTCGACCAGGAATACATCATGGCTAAGAGCGGCCATACGCGCGGCAGCACGGTTGACCTTACGCTCTTCGACATGGCCACGGAGAAAGAGCTCGACATGGGCGGCACCTTCGACTGGTTCGGTCCTGAGAGCCACCCGGACTTCTGCGGCAATCCCGAGACGCTGGAATACACGGGCGACAACCAGAAGAGCCCCGCCGGTCGCACGATAACGAAGGAGCAGTTTGAGCACCGCATGATGCTGCGCCAGGCCATGCTGCGCCATGGCTTCAAGCCGCTGAGTACAGAGTGGTGGCACTTCACGCTGGCCAACGAGCCTTACCCTGAGACTTACTTCACCTTCCCCGTGAAGCAGATTAAGTAGTTAAGTAGTTAAGGGGTTAAGGAGTTAAGAAGTTAAGTAGTTAAGAAGTTAAGTAGTTAAGGAGTTATCGTCTCTTTTTACAGAATGGCACGGAGGTCAAGCGTTCCTCCGTGCCATTCTGTAAACGGTTCTTCGCCCTGAAGAGAGTGGAAATCCACAAAGTGTCCTTCATCATCGAAGCGCACGACAACCATCCTGTGGACGGTGCCGTCAGCAAGAATCAGTTGATGGTAGCCGATGGAAGTCATTATCTTCGGCGCTGTTGCTGTTGTGGTTTTCTGCGCCTTCTCTGAGGCTGATAGGGTTTCTCTTTGACCACATTGATTTTCTGCTCCACATCCTGCTGCTCCCTGAACTCCATGGGCGAGCGGCGATGCTGCGTGGAATCGGTCAGCGCGCCTATCACACGGCCCTGCGGCGCCAGCAGCGTGTCCACGTCTGTGCTGTCCTCCACGGCCATGCTGTCCACGGGATTCAGCCTGTCGCGCCACTCCTGAGACTTGTGGAATCGGATGAGAGAGAGGCGGTTGAGGATATAAGTGACGCTGCGCTGCGGATCGCGCTCTATGGGCAAATAGAGGTGTCCTGTCACGCTCTTTGCCACCCATCCCTCCGCGTCATCGATGCGCAGCTCATTATTCGAGCGCGAAGTGCATTGGAGCGTGCGAGCGCGCACCGAGTCATTGGTGTAGGTGATGACCAGGTCTATGTAGAGCGATGTGAGGATGTCGCGTGAGAAGGCCTGCGGCATGAAACGGAAGAGGACATCATCGCCTGCCAGCCATGTGCTGTCACACGTGATGATCCACGTCTGCAGATGCTCGTCGCCATGGTTGTGCACGGCGATAACTTGGCGGCCTACCCACACGTTGGCAGTGTCGCCTTCAGCAGTGTAGCGCGCATACTGGTCGGTCTCGGCGGTGGCGGCGCCAAGTGCCTCGGCATCCCGCTCAAGGCGTTCTGTGACGCGTTTGTAGATGCGCTCAAGGCGTTCGATATCGCTGCAGTAGAAGACCATCGAAGAGTCGAAGTCAGCGCGTGTGATGTGGTGCTTGCGAAACACCGCCTCCTCCATCTCATAGCGGCGTTCATCATAGGAGCGTCCTTCCTCGTAGGTCGAGGTCTCTGCCATACTCTGTGCTACATGATAGTCGTACAGCACGCGCTCCATCTTGCCCTCCGACATCACGCCGCTGGGGAGGCTGGGCTTGCAGGAGGAGAGGAAAAGGAGGAGAAGGAGGAGACCCACCCCCCTGCCCCTCCAGTGGAGAAGGAGACCCACCCCCCTGCCCCTCCCTTGTAGGGAGGGGAGTAAGATGTGTCTGAGAAATGAGTGTAACTCCATCCTAATTTTTTGGGGCGACCTCGTTATACCGTTATTACGCTATTACGACAATTATTTAGCCGCCTTTTCAATTTTTCAACTTTCGACTTTCAGCTCATTGCTCAGCGTGCGGCGATAGAACAGCAGCAGGGCGATGACGCCACAGGAGATGCAGGCGTCGGCGACGTTGAAGATGTAGGAGAAGAAGAGGTAGTGCTGACCGCCGATGAAGGGCATCCATGCGGGCCAGTCCCACTCGAAGAGGGGGAACGAGAACATATCCACGACGCGACCGTAGAACCATGTGCTGTAGCCCGTGCCGAAGGGCACGAACTGCGCCACCTGCGGCCATGCGGGGTCGTTGAAGATGAGGCCGTAGAAGAGGCAGTCGATGATGTTGCCTGCCGCGCCGGTCATGATGAAGGCCATGCAGATGAGGTAGCCCCACCCTACTCCCTTGCGTATGAGTCGCATGATGTAGTAGGCGAGGAAGAGCGTGGCCAGGATGCGGAAGCCCGTGAGGAAGAGTTTGTCGAAGAACTCCATGCCGAAGGCCATGCCGTTGTTCTCGATGAAGGTGATGTAGAACCAGTCGGTGATGCGGCGGCTCTCATGCAGTGCCATGTGCGTCTTCACCCATATCTTCACGGCCTGGTCGATGGCCATGAAACCCAAGAAGATGGCAGCCACCGCGGCGGCCTGCCATCGCTTTACGTGTGATGTCAACGTTGTCAAGGTCTGAAGCGGATCAGTGAGCGCGTTTCTTGTCGTTCTTCACCTCGATGCTGAGTGTGGCATGGGGAACGGCACGCAGGCGCTCCTTGGGGATGAGCTTGCCCGTCTCGCGGCAGATGCCGTAGGTCTTGTTGTCGATGCGCACGAGCGCTGCCTTCAGTCCCTGGATGAATTTCTGCTGGCGCAAGGCCATGGCCATGAGCTGTTCCTTGGTCTGTGTCTCGCTGCCCTCCTCCAGTGCGTGGTAGGTGGGCGCAGTGTCGTCAGCCTCGTTGCTGTCGCGGTTCATGATGCGGTCCATGGTTTTCTCATAGTCGCTTTGTGCCACAGCCAGTTTCTCGTTGATCAGGACGCGGAACTCCTCGAGTTCTTCGTCGGTGTAGCGTGTTTTTTCAGCCATAGTAGTGCTATGTTGTCGTTAAGATTAGTTTTTCTATAAGATTAGATTTTCTCGATACGTGCGTTGAGTTGGAAGTCCTCGAAGTCGAGCACAGCGGCGTCGGCGACAGTGTCGACGAGCGTGATGCCGTCGGCCAGCACCTGCGCGGTGATGTAGCTGCCGAAGGCCTCCACGGCGCGGTCTGTCTGCGCGTTGTGTTCGAGGGTGATGTGTATGCGGTCGGTGATTTCGAAGCCGCTCTCCTTGCGCAGGTTCTGTATGCGTTTCACCAGCTCGCGGGCGTTGCCCTCGTTGCGCAGCTCGTCGGTGACGGTGATGTCGAGGGCCACGGTGAGTACGCCGTCGTTGGCCACGGTCCATCCGGGGATGTCCTCGCTGAAGATCTCCACGTCCTCGAGCTCCACGGTGATGGCGTCGCCGGTGGGCAGTGTCAGCGGCAGCTGTCCTGTCTCGAGCACGGCAATCTGTTCCTGCGTGAGGGCAGTGACGGCGGCGTTGACATCCTTCATCAGCTTGCCGAACTTCTTACCCATCGTGCGGAAATTGCACTTCACCTTCTTCGTCAACAGCCCGGCGCCCTCCACGAACTCGAGCTCCTTGACGTTGACCTCGTCGAGGATGAGCTGCTTCACGGCTTCGATGCGCTGCTGCAGCTCGCGGTCGATGGCGGGAATGGCGATGCGTGCCAGGGGCTGGCGCACGATGATCTGCTCCTTCTTGCGCAGCGAGAGCACCATGGAGGTGATTTCCTGTGCCAGTGCCATGCGCGACTCCTGTTCCTTGTCGATGAGGGCATCATCGGCCACGGGGAAGGAGGCGAGGTGAACGCTGGAGAGACCCTCTCCCCGCTCCCCCGTGAGGGGGAGAGCCTCGCTATCGCTCGAAAGCTGCGCGCCAGCCTTCGCCCCTCCCTTACGGGAGGGGTTGGGGGTGGGTCCATGCAAATCCCTGTAGAGCTGGTCGGCATAGAAGGGGGCGATGGGGGCCATCAGGCGCGCCACGGTCTCCAGACAGGTGTAGAGTGTCTGGTAGGCACTGAGCTTGTCGATGCTCATCTCGCCGCCCCAGAAGCGCTTGCGGGAGAGGCGCACGAACCAGTTGGAGACGTTGTCGATGACGAATGCCTGGATGAGGCGTCCGGCGCGCGTGGGCTCGTAGGCCTCGTAGCTCTGCTCCACCTCGCGGATGAGGGTGTTCAGCGACGAGAGAATCCAGCGGTCCATTTCCGAGCGCTGGCTCATGGGCACTTCGGGCTCCTCGAAGTGCCAGCCGTCCACGTTGGCATACATCGCCAGGAAGCTGTACGTCTGGTAGAGCTTGCCGAAGAAGGAGCGGGAGACCTCTTGAACTCCTGCTTCATCGTATTTGAGGTTATCCCATGGCTGTGAGTTGGTTATCATATACCAGCGTACAGCGTCGGAACCGAATTTCTCAATGTTGTCGAAGGGGTTGATGGCGTTGCCGAGGCGCTTGGACATCTTCAGTCCGTTCTTGTCCAGCACGAGGCCGTTGCTGATGACAGCCTTGTAGGCGACGCTATCGAAGACCATCGTGGCGATGGCGTGGAGCGTGAAGAACCATCCGCGCGTCTGATCCACGCCCTCGGCGATGAAGTCAGCGGGATAGACGATGCGCTTGTCCAGTGCCTCCTTGTTCTCGAAGGGATAGTGAATCTGAGCGTAGGGCATCGCACCGCTGTCGAACCACACGTCGATGAGGTCCAGCTCGCGCTGCAGTGGCTTGCCGCTCTCGCCCACGAGGACGATGTCATCCACATAGGGGCGGTGGAGGTCGATGCGGTCGTAGTTCTCCTGCGACATATCGCCGGGCACGAAGCCCTTGTCCTTGAGCGGGTTCGAGGCCATCACGCCTGCGCGCACGCTCTTCTCTATCTCGTTGTAGAGTTCCTCGATGCTGCCGATGCAGATCTCCTCGCGCGTCTCGCGGTTGCGCCAGATGGGCAGCGGTGTGCCCCAGTAGCGGCTGCGGCTAAGGTTCCAGTCGTTGAGGTTCTCCAGCCATTTGCCGAAGCGTCCGGAGCCCGTGGATTCAGGCTTCCACAGGATGCTCTTGTTCAGCTCCATCATGCGCTCCTTGGCGGCTGTCGAGCGGATGAACCAGCTGTCCAGCGGGTAGTAGAGCACAGGCTTGTCGGTGCGCCAGCAGTGGGGGTAGTTGTGCACATGCTTCTCAATCTTGAAGGCGGTGCCCTCCTGCTTCATCTCCATGCAGAGGACGATGTTCAGGTCCTCGGTCTTGGCCAGCGCTTTCTCGTCGAGGCCGGCATACTGCGGGTCGTAGGCGTTCTTGACGAAGTCGCCGGCGTGGTGCCAGTAGCTGTCGTTGACGCAGGTCGCGACGAAGGCCTCGTCCATGTCGGCTTTCACGAAGTACTTACCCGTGAAGTCCACCATGGGTCGTGTGTCGCCGGCTTTGTCGATGACGAAGAGCGAGGGGATGCCGGCATCCTTGGCCACCTTGGCATCGTCGGCACCGAACGTGGGCGCGATGTGCACGATGCCCGTACCGTCCTCCGTGGTCACGTAGTCGCCGGGGATGACGCGGAACGCCTCGGCGCTCTTGTCCACGGCCTTGCCGCCCTCCAGCGCACAGGGCTTCACCCAGGGGAAGAGCTGCTCATAGTGGAGGCCCACAAGGGTAGCCCCTTCCCAACCTTCCCCAAGGGGCAGGTGTTCTTCGTCCTCTGGGAAATAAGCATTCTTGCGTGATTCAGCTACAATATAGATGGCTTCTTCTTTGCTATAGGGGTTCTGTCCCTTGACAGCGACATATTTGATTTTCGGGCCTACGCACAAAGCGGTATTCGAAGGCAGTGTCCAAGGCGTGGTCGTCCAGGCTAAAATATAAACCGGCAATCCCATATCAAACACCTTTACAAGGCTCTCAGGGAATCCCTCCCCCTTGGGGGAGCCGGAGGGGGCCATTACACGGAACTGCGCCGTGACCGTCGTGTCCTTCACATCGCGGTAGCAGCCGGGCTGGTTCAGCTCGTGGCTGGAGAGGCCGGTGCCGGCGGCGGGGCTGTAGGGCTGGATGGTGTAGCCCTTATAGAGCAGTCCCTTCTCATAGAGCTGTTTCAGGAGCCACCACAGCGACTCGATATACTTGTTGTCGTAGGTGATGTACGGATGTTCCATATCGACCCAGTAGCCCATGCGGCGGCTGAGGTCCTCCCATTCGCTGGTGAACATCATCACGTTCTCGCGGCACTTGCGGTTGTAGTCGTCGATGGAGATCGTCTTACCGATGTCCTCCTTCGTGATGCCGAGTTCCTTCTCCACGCCCAGCTCCACGGGCAGTCCGTGGGTGTCCCATCCCGCCTTGCGGTGGACCTGGAAGCCCTTCATGGTCTTGAAGCGGCAGAAGGTGTCCTTGATGGAGCGCGCCAGCACGTGGTGGATGCCGGGGTGGCCGTTCGCCGAGGGAGGGCCCTCGAAGAAGACGAACGAGGGGCAGCCCTCGCGCTCGTCGATGCTGCGGTGGAACAAGTCCTCCTGGTCCCACTGCTTCAATATCTCATGGTTCACCTCCGTGAGGTTGAACTTCGAATATTCAGGGAATTTCTTTGCCATATTTCTTGTTTTCTATTGAGTCTTACCTTAAAAAACGGCGCAAAAGTAGCAAATAAATAATGAACAGCAAAATAATTTATTACTTTTCCTCCCCTCCACCCCATAAATCCCCTGTCGTCCATCTTCCATCTTCCCTCAGCCATCCTACATCAGCCCTCATCCATCTTACATCATAACCCTTAATGCTTTTTCTCATAACCCTTAAGCCTTTCGCCCGAAACCCTTAGGGGTTATGACTCGAAGGTCATGGTCTTCTCGTCGTTCCATCGCGACCGAACAATGAATGCACCACGGTCTTCCTACTGGACCACCATGGCGGGACACTCAACGCACGCGGCTTTGATGATTTCTCGTGCTGTGCGGACTATTTTTGTTAAGAAATATTTAATTTGAGGGGAGGAGGAGAAGAAAATAGAGCGTTAGAGAAAAAAATAGTGCGCAAAACAGTTTGAATTTAAACTATTATGCGTACATTTGCGGCGTAAAAGTTTAATAATGGACTATTATGGACAACATCTATATGCTTGCTGATGTGACCATCCAGAGTCGGATTGGCGCGCGATTGAGGCAGGCGAGGTTGAAACAGAACGTCACGCAACAGAGCCTTGCGGAGGCTGCGGGCGTGTCGTTGTCATCACTCAAGAAGATTGAGAAAGGCGAGATAGGTTCTTTTGACTCGCTGCTGCGGCTGCTGCGCACGCTGGGCTTGCTGGACATCCTGCAGCCGCTGGTGGATGAGGAACAGCTGAGCCCTAATGAATACTACGAGTTGGTACACGCCGCCCGTGCGAAGTCACGCAAGCGTGCCGCAGGTAAGATTCAACCATCAAACAAGGAGGAATCAACATGGTAGATGTAGCCAGAGTGAGTATGTTTGGGATGCCCGTCGGCACGTTCCGATGGGATGCCCAGTATGGCGTTGCCAGATTTGAATACGACGGCAGTTTCGTGGGTCGCGGCTTGGAACCCTCGCCTCTGATGATGCCTGTGCGCGAAGGACGTATCTATGCTTTTGCGGACTTGGATCGTGGGACTTTCAAAGGGTTGCCGGGCATGCTGGCTGATTCGCTCCCCGACACCTACGGCCGGGCGCTGTTCGATAAATGGCTGGCACTGACGGGCCGCACGAGCAGTAACCCCATCGAGACCTTGTGTTTCCTGGGCAACCGATGTATGGGTGCCTTGGAGTTCGAGCCGGCGATAGACAGCGCATACGACCCCAATGCGAAGTTCGAAATCGACTCACTCGTGCAAGTCGCCAGTGATGCACTGGCGGAGAAGTCGTCCTTTGACGTGAACCTCAACGACGACAGGAAGGCGGCCATCGCTGAGATCCTGCGACTGGGCACCTCGGCAGGAGGGCAGCGCGCCAAGGCTATCATTGCCTATAACAAAGAAACGGGCGAGGTACGATCCGGGCAGGTGGAGGCACCTGTAGGGTTCGACTACTACCTCATCAAGCTGGACGGGGTGTCGGCCACAGCGGGTTTCAGGGAAACGGGTAACTATGGTCGTCTGGAGTATTCGTTCTATCAGTTGGCGAAAGCCTGTGGCATAGACATGACGGCGTGTTCGCTGATAGAGGAAAATGGCCGTGCTCATTTCCTCACCAAGCGCTTCGACCGCAAGGAGGACAAGAAGGTACATATGCAGACGCTCTGCGGTATTGCCCATTACGACTATCGCCTGCATCGCGCCTACGCTTACGAACAGGCTTTCAATGTGATGCGAGCGCTGCGTCTGCCCTATTCAGCAGCCCAAGAGATGTTCCGCCGGATGGTGTTTAATGTGGTGGTTCGCAACCAAGACGACCACACCAAGAACATCTCCTTCCTCATGGAAGCGGACGGCCGGTGGCAGCTCTCGCCGGCTTACGATATGGGATATGCCTATAACCCTCAGGGCGGTTGGACAGCCACGCACCAGATGTCCATTAATGGGAAGTTCGATGACATCACGCGTCAGGATCTGCTCGCCTTTGCCAGTCAGAACAATATCAAGGAAGCCACATCCATCATCGATGAGATTTGCGAAGCAGCATCTCATTGGACCAAGTTCGCAGAGGAGTGCGGTGTGCCGCAGGAGATGCAGAACCGCATCGTTCCGAATCTATTGCTTAGCCTGTAGCCACTCTGTGCTTGCGTAACCCTCATAGGGCTTTCCGCAAAAATAAATCTGCTCCCCACAAAAAGACACTACTACTCCCTCGCCTTACCCTCTATAGTCCCTACGCGCAGACACTATAGAGGGTACGCTTAGGAACTATAGAGTATAACGCAGTGCGGTGCGAAGGCGTTTGCAGTGCGGTGCGTTGGCCGTTGCACCGCAGTCCTTGACCAGCCATGAAGCGCCATAGACACATAGGCACCATCGCACCACAATTGGATACAGAATACAGAATACAGTTTTTTAGGCGCCACCTTTCTTGTACTGAAAAAGTTGACTCCCTGCTGCGCACAGCGCACAGTTTTCTCAGGAGCAATGAAAAAGGGGACCGTGAATTTTTACTATTATATATATTATATAATTTTATTATATAATATATATAATAGTAATTTCTATTTACCTATTTTCAGGTTGTCTTTATACCCCTGCCCCTAAAAAACTGTATTCTGTATTCTGTATCCAATTAAACTGTAATCTGTAACCTAAGCCATTGAAGGCCTATCGCTTCCATCTTCCTTCATCCACCTTGACCTCGCCGGCAATCAAATCTCGTCTTTCTCCTCGTACAGGCAGAGGGCATTGTAGTGCTCACGGCTCACTTCTTTGGCCAGCCATTGGGGCGAAAGGACCTGGGCATGGTCGCCTAAGCTGACGAGATGACGGATGAAATCGGGTGTCGGCCGCACAAAGAGCTCGAAGTCCGTGTAGTCTCCGCCACAGGCAATCTCCTGCTGGCTGTGGTGCAGCGGCAGGTCAGCCAGATAGAACTGCTCGTAGTCGTAAGCCCTGATGACAACCCTCTCTGGTTGGGTGTCGTCATTGACCAGCACACCATAGCACTCGCTGAAGTACGCCTCGGCGTCGAAGTCCGGATCTATCTTGAATTTGATGTCCGTCAGCGACATTTCCAGGATGCGGTCGAAGGCGAACATCCCGAAGTAATCGATGTCCTCTCCCTCCTCCATCTTTCGATAGAAATGCCCCAGCACATACCATCGCTGGCGGAACATCTTCAGGCAGTACGGCTCGAAGTTCAGGTCGCGAGGCTCCTCATCGCCATACTTGCGGTACTTGATGGCTATACGGACGCTACGTTTCATCGCCTCTATCTCCATAGGCAGATAGTCGCCCTCGTAGGGCACCGACTCCAGCAGTATCCGCTTCTGCAGCGACAAGCTCTCGCTGACGACGCTGTTCACCGACAGCGTGGACAGCATCCATTTCTGCACGCTGTCCTCACGCAGCACGTTCGCGTTGGCGATATAGTATTTGAAGCCATCCTGACGGTCGCAGTCGATGATGATTCCGAAGATGTCCTCGATGGCGTCCTTGTGTCGGTTGAAGGTCGCCCGTGCCAGCTCAACGCCCTCGCTGAGCTCCGTCTCCAGCCAGCGCTCGTTGATCTCCGCAAACGTAATCCTCTTGGCCTTGCGAATCGTATTCACCAGCCATATATACTCCCTGAACTTAGCAGATGTCTTCATAGTTATTCATGTTTGATTATCGCATGTTGTCCATTTTACCCTGTCTAACGCATCCACCAACCCTTGATAGTCGAGTGATGCCAAGGCTTCCTTATTCGGCGCGAAGCTACAGGAGTTCACCTTCTTGTCCCAGGACACAGAGCAGAAGTTTGTGGGACGCTGGCATTTCAGCAGACATGAAGGACTTTGAAAAAGCTTCCCGTCTGCCACCGATGCCAGTTGTTTCGGCGAAGGCGTATTGGAGAAGCGCTGTGGAACAAGAATGATCTGGTCGCTCCTGAGGAAGCTCATCATCCGTTGATAAACGCTCCTTGCAGCTTCTACTTTATCAGCCCCCACCAGCAGGTTGACGCCAGGCTTAATATTCAGCTTTTCTATAGCTTGCAGCTGTCTTTCCACTCTTGCCACTTCCGCCTCATTGTCTGGCCGATGGATGGTGAGGTGAATCTTGTCTGGCTTATGCTTACCCAATTGTACCCATGTTAACGTGTCTTCCAGCGGTAATCCATTGGAGGTAATCGACAGATAGCACAACGGATACAGCGCCTCTATCACCTCGAAGATGCCCTCATACTCAAACGGCTCTCCGCCGCCCAACGACACAGCCTTCACTCCATGCATAATGCAGTCGGAGGCGAAATCTATCACCTCCTGCGGCTTCCACATCGTATTGCCCTCTCGTGTGCTATGGTTATAGCAGAACGAGCATTGCTTGGAGCAATAGTTCGACAGGTCTAAGGACAGTAACTCTATCATTTCCTTAAATCTCGATGTTTGTCCCATTCATATTCTTCAGCCTTCCCCTCTGCAATCAATTTATCCATTGATTCCTTGTTAATGATTGCTCTGGTCTTTTCATTATAATACATCAGGCTGTCATCCGAAGTAGCAAGTTCACTCCATATTTGACCATCATAGACGTATTCCATCGTGCATTGAATATCTACAGGGAGGAACTCTGCAAGTTGTATTTTCTCCCTGTCTTTGAACTTAACCGGTAGGCTTGTTATCTTATCCTGTATTTCCTTAGGCAGCTGCTCCTTTCTAAATGGGTGAGCAGGATTGGATATGCGAACAGCAGGCTCATAATTGGGATTATAGTCCTGATAATAGATAAATATTGGGAATCTATTATTCTCTGCTTCCTGAATCATTCTACCTTGTTCATCCTCCCGATAATTAGAATAATGCGGTGCTCTTTGTTTGGAGATAATCACATGATTCTCTTCAAGTAACTCTACGCCTTTCCTGTTAAAGGCAAGGTTTATGTAAAACAAGCCATCCTTTCTTGACAGGCAAACAGGATCATATAAATTGTCTAAATCACAAGCCTTTTTAAATATATCTAGCTTTGACATATCTATCCGTACAACCACATTGTACCAATGTCGATTGTACCAATCACCATGTTCCCACTCTTTCCACTTATCAGGATCTTTAATTGGTCCCAACAAGCTATTAATCTGCTCTAAGTCCAACCTTAAATCTTTAAAGGCATCTTCCCCTTTTTGTGAGAACAAATCCCAGAAAACATCATCCACATTCCATTCTTCATGGCAGCCCTCTGTTGGCACAGGACCATTGTCGTCAATATCGAATATGCCGACATTGCCGTCTTCATCTACGCAGTACCACGCCGTTGACATGGAATGCGTCGCTGGGTATTCTTTATCTGTCATCATAGGCTTCTATATCAAAAGGCTTTCATTCCGCCCATTAGTTTTTTATTTAAAAGGCTGGCAAGCGGTAGGACTCGAACCTGCTCTCTTGCGGTTAGGCAATCCACCGTGTCCAACATCGTGGTTCTACTTGCCAGTCTCATTTCTTTAAAAGGATGATACAAGCGGCAGATTCGAACTGCTACCCATACCTTTCGGCAGCCGCATTTACCATACATCAGCGGTTCTACTTGCATCATCCAAACTTGTCAAAAGTGCAGCTTGAAGTCATCGCACCTTTTTTGATCTTTGACGCTGCAAAAGTAGCGGTATATTGTCTCAAATCGTGGGACATGTTTGAAAAAAGTTCATTGATGACTTCATTTCAAATCCGTTGCCAGGACATCGCCGAGGGCGAAGTAGTAGAAGAGAGGGACTTCGTCGGAATGGGACTGCTCCAACTCTGCTAACAGCTCGTCGAACTCATGGCAGTCGTAGGTTTGTTGCAGGTACTCCACATTCTGGCGCGTCACGCCTATCAGCTGATTCTCCTTGCACTCCACATCCAGGAACCAGGACTTGTTATAGTCGTGGAAGTGAATCTTCCGCACAGGGCGCGTGGAGCACATGAACTCATCCATCGCTTCCACGTCCATTCCCGGCTCATCGCGATGCTCCGTCATCCACGCATCCACCTTCTTGTCTATCAGGCGGCTGTGGTAATGCTGCGACCCTTGGCGCACCTCAACCCTCTTCTCTCCGCGGAGAATCTCCTCGGCGAACTCGCGCCGCATGATCAGGTCCAACACCTGAACGGGCTCGCACTTAGGTGCATTGTACTTCTTCATGAACTCATCCATAGCAGCAAAGTACTGCTCGTCGGTCATTTCTGCAAACATACTCATGGCTTAAAAAAATTAGTTGTTAAACGTCGTTTGTGATTATTCACGCCGCGAAGGTAGCAGTACATTGTCTCAAATCGTGGGACAATGTTGAAAAAAGTGACTTGTTTGCAGATTTCATACATTTTCTTCACTAATCCCCAGTCTTATCGCTGTGGTCTTCTTGACGTCATATTCGAGGACGCGACCCAGATGGTACATGATAAAATCTGGTTGCTCAAACTCCGTTTTCTTGACTTCCACCAGCATCACATCTCTATCCTTTGAATAACCGCAATAGAGTCTTAATACATTCGGCTGTCTGATATAACGCTTACCTGTGGCTTTATCGAGTCTCGTCAGCTTATTGATGGTGGTAGCTCTTAGTGTCCGCGACTCAATATCTTGTTCGCCATGATAGATGAAGTCGAAATGAGGTTGCTTCACGGTTAGCGTTAATACCTCCAATCCTTGAATATCGGTTTTCTTCGTCCTTACACGCTCATTCTTGTCGAACACGATTTCCTCCAATGCCTCAAGTTCAACATTATATCGATAGTTGACAATGCTCCCATCCACGAATCGGGCTATCGCCTGACGGATAATCGGCAGTGGTACCACGAACCATTCCTCGGGTACGGCATCGCCTACTTTCACATGAAAGCGGGCAACAGCGAAGAACAGGTGCAACAGATATTCCAGTTTCTGGACATTGATGTTATATACCTTATAAGTATTGATAACCTCCACATCGGCCATCAGATAGGTGCTCTCGTTCTTCGCATTGCTGATACGCTGTTCAACGGGTGTAGTCGTAAAGCCAATCTTATAGAGGTTCTCGACTGATGCAATGCGCTCATCCTCTGACTTAGAACGAAGAATATATATCCATCCCTGAGCTTCATCATTTTCTGTCACCTGTTCTCCACTAAGACTGGCCAACTCATTCCCGTCATTCAACGCCGTCACGATATAACCGTTCTTAGTGATGTTCTTTCCGATGGTACGGAACAGGATGTTCGATTCTGTGCCGTCCTCATAGATCACGCGTGAACGACCGTCCTTTCTGACTCGGTCTTTAATCTGACGGTTATCTACATCGAGTTGATCAACATAGCCCATCACGCCGTCAGCGATGAAGAAGACCTTTTCTTGCAGATTGTCTTCCTTGAAACCTATCAATCGGCGTCTGCCTTCCTTCAGGTCCTTATGCACCTGAACGAACAACGCTGCATAGTCCTCGAAGTTCTCGCAGGGCTTGCGCTTGCCTATTTCCTCTGCCTTTTGTTTCTTGATCTTACCTTGTTTAATGGCTTCTGGTAAGTGGAACAGTTCCTTCTCCGTGTCGTTAAGCGTGAAGATAGGATCGTTCAATATGTCGTCTAATTCCTTGTTATTCATCATATACGGTGTCTAAAAGTTTATATTCGTCTTCAGCTCTCAGCATCTCCCTGCGGGCATCGTCTTCGATGATTCCCTGCAGCCGTTTGGCCAGCAGCCATTCATCGCGATGTTCCTTTTTCAATCGTGGTGCTCGCTGGGAATGCGCCTTGCTCCATTCCACGATGGCGCGAAATCCTTCTCGCACCACATCCTCTGGAGTCTGCTTGGGAGCCTTTGGATGCACATTGGCAAACAAAGGGTCATTGAATATCTCCACTAAATCTTCTGGCCATTCCATACGCTATGCTTTTTTCGAATCATCAGGAAAGTCAAGTCCCATATCTCGTCGAATCTTGTAGTTCATAAGAATGCGGATGGCTTCTGCCATACGACGCTCATTCGGATCGGGCGATTGCAGCGATGGATGGTCGCCGTGCTCCTTACGCCATTCCTGGAATATCGTCAGATAGATTCTTTTCGCCTCATCAATGTCCATATTGATTTTCTTGTCGGCAATCGCATCCTGAATGACTTTCAGCACAGGAGCATCTATCTCGTTGGACATAATCTCATAAGCGCGCTGGAACGGATTGATGGTCTTGATCAGATTGATATCCAGATGGTCCAGATTGATGAAGGTGTTTGCAAGCTGTACCAGTCGGTTACCTTCCGAAGCCTCTTCTTCATCCTCAGTCTCTGCAGGCTCAGGGTCTATCGTTCTAAGAACAAAGTCTAGGCTGAGACGCTGGCTGATGGCTTCGATGTCTTCTGGCGGTAACTGCGGGAATCGTTCTTCCACAATCTTGGGTAGCAGCACTTCATGTATGTATTCTGGCGCTTCGCCCTCAATCGCTGCTTCTATGCGAGGATCCTGCAGCACGCAGGCTTTCAGTTCGTCCAACTGTTCATCGATAATCTGTCGGGCCTCTTCGCTCTTGAAGGGTTGCAGGCCTTCCACCACAATCTGACGGCTTGGGTCTATCTGAGGATCCTCTTCCTCGTCAGCCGATACCTTGAAGTTCCATTTCGGTGCCATCACCTGCTCCATCAGCAGCGAAGCGGTGATAGCCTTCAACATATCGTTCACAGCGACCGTCACATCATCCTGTGTCTCGTCTGGAGCGGCTATCAGATTCGTGAACTGCGCGTGTTCCTTACCTTCGCTGTCGCGTGTGCAGCGACCTATAATCTGCACGATCTCTGTCAGCGAACCACGAACGCCTATCGTCAGACAATGCTCACACCATTCCCAGTCGAAGCCTTCCTTGGCCATACCCATTGCAATGATAATGTCAACATCCGAGGGTTTCGTCATTCGTTGCAGGTATCCTTGCACATGATTACGATGATCTGGGTCATCATTCACCAAATCAGCAACCTTCAGCAGTTTACCCTCTTTCGTTTTGACGGTAATGATATTGGTGCTATAATCCTCATCAATAATGCTGCCTATCAAGTCAATGATCTGTTTCACCTGCTCGTACTTGTCATATACGCCTGCGGCTTTGGCTCCTGTAACAGGAATATGAATCAATGTCTTCTGGCGAGTATCTAACACTTTATCCAGTGCCGACAGATAGTGACCCTTGTAGAAATGGTATCCTAAGCCCAACGATTTCAAGTATTTGTAACCATTCAACTGGTCATAGTAGTTGAACTGTACGGGCGTGAAGCGTGCTTCGTCCTCTTGTCGAAGCACAGGCACACCGTCGCCTCGGAAGAAAGACCCCGTCATCGCCAGTATGTGGGCGTTTGTCTTGTTCATCAGTCTGCGAACCACCTCGCCCAATCCGTTGTTGGCATCGGCAGAGGTGTGATGGAACTCATCGATGCCAAAGAAGAAGTCATTCAGCTCTTCGTCCTTCAGCTCCTTCAGCGCGAAGCGCAAAGTGGCGTGCGTACATACCAGCGTCTTGGCTTTGGTGTAAGGCGCTACGAATTCCTTGAAGCGCTTTACCTTCTCCTGCTCGTTTTCCGTATCACAGAGGTTGAAGTACTGCGACACGCTCCAGTCTTCGAAGAATCCAAACTTCTTCAGGCTGGTGTCCTTGAACGAGCGGCCAATGCTCTTTTCAGGAACTGCCACTATCACTTTCTTGATGCCTTGATGCGCCAGCTTGTCTAAGGCCACAAACATCATTGCACGTGACTTACCCGAAGCGGGAGGAGCCTTCACCAACAGGTACTTCTCGTTCCTTTTCTCATACACGCGGGCTTGCATCTCGCGCATTCCCAGTTCATTCGTGTTAGTCGATTTGCCAGTCTGCTGATAGCTGATTACAGTCTGGTCACTACGGTAGTTTTCTCTTAGTTCCATCCTATTTAGTTTAATTAGTTCTTATTCTTATTCATTTTATCGTACAGCTTCAACAACCATTCCAACCGTTCGTTCTCGTCAGCAAATGGTCGCTCGCGATAGCAGCTATCTACGATGAGATCTAAGCGATGATGCGCTTCGCGCAAGTCCGCTGGCATCGTCTCAGGGTCATAGAGTTCAGCCAGTGTCTTTCCGATATGTGCCTCACGAGCGCCAAGCACCTCCCAGGCTGCATCTTCTACCTCCTGCTTCTTTGCCTCTGTCAGTTTAGGGAAGGGGAATGGATTATAACAGAGACCAGCTGAATAGCGGTAGTCCGTTTTTAATCTTCCTCCAATTGCTCTTACCCAAGCCATGTGCATTGCAGAGGTTAGAATACCAAAGAGCCATCTGTCTTTTGTTCCTATAACCATACAACTGTTTGCAATGATATTACCATTTTCCTTAAAATCCATGGGGATATAGGCTCTTCGTTCAGATGATACGCATGGTACAACAATCACTGGTGTGCCCATTGGTTGTGTTATCTGTGCAAACAGATGAGGTATTGTTGCCAATTGAGGACGTGATGATTTCAAGCGTACCTCACGCAAACGATTTATACGGTCCTGTATAGGAGGAATATTGATGTACTCCTTTTCGTCTTCTTCGTATAGCCAAATGCACCAGCGGGTATCCCTGTTAATAAAGTCATCAGAACCTATTAACGGTTTGATATACTTCTCTGTTTCTGGATACTCTTCCAAAAGCTTTTGTTTCTCGTAGTCATCCAATATTAGACAGCCGCCATCTGCTGGCATGTTGCCGAAATTCATTTGTGGCATATTAGACAATGAGGTGTTGGCAGAAGCTACTATTACATTACTGCCTTCTGTTAAATAGGGGTTGATACTACTAACGATTCTTGCCTTATCACCATCAAACAAGAGTTTGTTTTCTTTGTCAATCTCTCTTATACCAACTATAATGCAAATGACACCTGCGTTATATTTTGCATTATTGGTCCATTTGAAAGAATGATGAGCAAAGAAGATTTCCTGATTATTCTTGAGAATGCGAGGCCATAATAGGCTAACTTGTAATCCCTGGCAAATAGAATTCGTGCTTACAAAAGCAAATTTTGCTAGCGTACCTTTTATATATTGTGAGCCAAGCATAAACCAACAGGATATGTAGTCAAGACTTCCAAAGTTATCGTGGAAAACTAATTCCATGTCATACTTTTGTTCTTCATTCTGCCTCCTACTTCCCAAATACGGCGGATTGCCCATTACATAAACTTCCTCATCAGTCTTGTGCGGACATACCTTATTCCAATCTTCGCGACAGGCATTCCCGCAATGGAAATTGTGGTTCTGCTTCAAGGGGAGCGCTTTGATGTTAACGCCAAAGTCGCGAGTGAAGAGGCTGTTCATCTGATGCTCTGCCAACCACAAGGAAAGCACGGCTGTCTCGCAGGCAAAATCATTAATCTCTAAACCATAGAACTGACCAATACTAATGATGCTGCCATCTACAAACTGCATCATCACATCGGGCATCATTCGTTGCACGAGCTTCAAAATCTTCATCTCCAACAAACGCAGTTCCTTATAGCTGATGATTAAGAAGTTGCCGCTGCCGCAGGCGGGGTCGAAGAACTTCATGCGACTCATGCGCTGCAGCAAACGGTTGCAATTGCGAATGATGCTTTTGCAATTGGCATAGTATCGCTCGCGCCCCTCCTGCGATTGGTCGAAGATGCTGTCCTGCTCTTTCTGTTTGCGCTCCAAGGTGCGGTATTCTTCATAGAGCTCATCCAGGAACAGCGGGTTGATGACCTTCTTGATGTTCGAGACACTGGTGTAGTGCATACCCAGACCGCTGCGCAGTTCAGGACTGACGACAGCCTGAATCATAGAGCCGAAGATGTCAGGATTGATATTGGCCCAGTTCAGGTTGCCACATTCCAAGATAAGTTTGCGAATGCGAACATTCATCTTCGGAATCTGAATGACCTTGGAGAACAAGCCTCCATTCACGTAGGGGAACTGAGCCCAACGACTATTCACACCGATGCGGACATTCATGTCCATTGTGCGGAATGCCCCGTCGAAGAACTCCTGCAGGTCCGAACCGTCTGGCCGTGTGGTGTTATTGATGGCATTGGTGAACAGGTCCTTCTCAAAGATGCCAGTGTCCTCGGCAAAGTAACAGAAGAGCAGACGCGACATGAAGATATTCAAGTCGTGTGTGTCATCGGTGATGCTGATGCGATTGTGGCGACGTATCTCATCATGGATCTGAGCCATCTTGTAGGCGGCCTTTACATCGGCATCGTTCTCCTCGATATTGCGAATCTTGCGCACACCCCACATGGGCGAGAAGAACTCATAATCCGTGTAGAGGTTGTCCAGATGGTTCTCGTAGGTCTCTTCCACTGCGGGGTCGAAGGCCTTGATGATTTCGCCATCCGACACAGCAAGAATAGCGGGACGGTTCTTCACGACCCACTTGTCGCGCTTCATCGCCTCCAACTCTTCGTTCATTCGTGTTGTCCTGACCTGCCGATAAGCCAGAATATTCTTGATGAGCAGACCGTTGAACGAAGCCACCGTGCCTTTGCCTTCTCTATACCGCTGCAGGATAGTAGGCGAAGCCCCGATAGCACCCATCAGCATAAAGGGAATTTCCTCTATGGGAAAGTGTCCCTTGAATGCCTCCAAACCCAGACCTATCTGCACATAGGTCTTGGCCGTCTTGATAGCAGCCATGAGATAAATGATTTATGCACCACAATTATTGGTGCATAAAACGAGGCCTAAACAACAAGACACAGAAAAAGCGTGAACGCTCATCTGTGTCTTAGGTTGTTCCAGGACCCGTTTCACCAGAAGAGTCGAGTCCACGCCTAAACGCAGACATCAACTCGTCATTCTTTGGTGAAACTATCTTAATAAGCTTGGAACATTTAAGACACACCGAATAACTGCTAATGCTGTTATGATTTTCCAATAAGATTGATTAGGCCCCTTCGCTAAGGTTGAATCGGCTTCGAAAAGCCTTCTTCGTGGCCCTTTCGGCGACAAAGATACACAATAAAGTGAAAAGTGAAAAATGAAAGAGTGAAAAATGAAGGAAAAAGTGAAAAAAGAGAAGAAACCGCGAGAAAAGTTAGCTGCAAGAATGAAAAAGCGGATGAAATTCATCATCCGCTGGGAAAGTTTTACTTCAAAAGGTTTCTGGCACTATTGTCTTCCAGTACCTGCATCTGCTGAATGGCTATCTGGTTGAGTTTCACGAGACGTTCGCCCTGAGAAATACCATCGTTGATGAGCACAGCATTGATATTCTCCATGTTCGAGAGGCAGATAAGTTCGTTGACCGTCGCATAGTCGCGAATGTTCACCGGCACCATTTTTAGTAATGATGCCTATAGCCGAGGTCAATTCCACCACCGCGTAGGGCTCATTGTAAAGGCGTTGCTGCCTGCCTCAGCCAAAAGGGGGGCGAATTCGACCCCTTTAAAGTTGGGGTTGTTCAGTTTCTCCCAAAGGCCCAAATACTTCAACGTATTCTTCTAGAACTTGTGGGGGAACGAAAAAATGGAGTTAGAAGAGGGGGATGAGGAGGATGAGGAGGAGGGTGAGGAGGAAGGTGAGGAGGAGGTTGCGGGCGTCGGAGGGTTCTATGCCGTCGGGGTTGGATTTGTAGCCGAGGAGCGTGGGGGCGACAGGCCACTCAGGGCGCAGGGGTTCCACCCAACGGCGTGCGGCAAGGAGCATCAGGCCATACATGGTGAGGCCTGTGAGGATGCCGAAGAGGGCGCCGACGAGGATGTCACCCGGGTAGTGAAGGCCCAAATAGATGCGGGAGTAGCTGCTGAGGCAGGCCCAGAGGATGAGGGTCAGCGTGGCCAGGTGACGGCGCAGGTAGAGGGCTACGAAGGTGCAGACGGCGAAGGTGTTGGCGGCATGGCTGGAGATGAAGCCATAGAGCCCCCCTCGCCTATCGTTGACGAGATCCACGAGCCCCTCCAGCGCAGGTTCATGGCTGGGACGGAAGCGATGGAAAAAGGGCTTGCAGAAGCCGCTGGAGAAGCGGTCGGCGATGAGGATGACGAGTGCCAGGCAGACGACGAAGAGCAACACCTCGCGCCACGGACGGTTCTTCAGGAGGATGAACAACAGCACCAGCAGCAGGGGGATCCACGTGCCTGTCTTGGTCACCATCAGGAAGATGTTGTCCACGTAGGTGCTCTCGCTGCCGTTCAGGGCCAGCAGCAGGCGCTGGTCAAAAGAAATTACCTCTTCCATCAGATGACCTCCAGTTCGCGGCGGGGCAGCCAGCCCTGCTTGCCGTCGGTCATGTGCACCTCCACCCACTCTTTCATCGAGTCATCGACAATCTCCACATGGGTGCCTTCGTGGAGGATGAAGAGGTCGGTGCCGGAGGCACTGGGCGTGCTCTTGACGACGGCCGAGGGAGCCATGATGACGGCGCCTGTGCGATGCTCTATCTGGTGGCGCTGGCGCACGGCAGCGACATTGGCGAAGATGCAGACGAGGAAGGCGAGGATGGCCACCGTGAAGCCTGTTTTCTTGGCCCACAGCAGGGGCGCAAAGAAATAGACGGCCAGGGCCAGCAGCGCCAGCATGAACATCGCCACGGCCAGCACAGCCCACCCCTGGATGCTCATGGAGAGCACCAGCTGGCGGTAGAGCGAGACGAAGAACATCTCCGAGGCGGGCACTACCTTGTCCACAGTCTTGGCGCGCGCCATCTCGAGATTGAAGCGGATGTCGTCGTCGGAGGGGTCGAGCAGGCGGGCGCGCTCGTAGTAGAGGATGGCGCGAGCGAGGGAGTCCTGGCGGAAGTAGCAGTTGCCGAGGTTGAAATAGAGCTGTGCGCTCTCGCCCATGGAATCTACGAGCTGGCGATAGATGACAGCGGCCTCGGCGTAGTGCTCGTGGGTGTAGGCGGAGTCGGCAAGGGCGGAAGACTCTCCCCCCGCCCTCCCTATCAGGGAGGGAGCGGTTAGTATTAGCGCTAAAAGTAGTTTATGTATTATTCTCATTGTATATGAATTTTAAGTTTCGCATTTGGACTTTTTTCAGGAGTTAAGAAGTTAAGGAGTTATCGCTTCGCTCGCCCTTCGGTTTCTATCACTCGTCGTAACCGCTGTAGCGTTTTGCTCCGGCGGGGGCGTTCGGCTCACCAATGCCGATGACCTCATAGCCGTTACCATTGGTGTTGAAGTTTTTCAGCATCACCTCGATGGCTGCCGCCTGCTCGGCATTGGCCTTGACGAGCGTGCCGGAATAGCCGGCATTGGTCATCGTCAACTTTTCGGGAGCGCAGGTCAGTTGGGTGCTGGCGACATCGGTCGTTTGGCTGCCATAGCTGCCGCCGTCAGCGCGCGTCAGTGCTTTGGTCTCGCCCGTGGCGGGATTGGCTATCTGTACGCGACCGTTAGGGAGCAGTTGCCATGCGAAGCCGGCATCTTCGGGACCGCCATAGACGGCCACGGGCTCGTCGCTGCTGTCGTCGAACACGCCCAAGTAGATGCAGCCAGTGTGGTCGGCATCGGCCTTCACGGCCAGCAAAGCGCGCGTGAAGGGCTGGCCAGTCTCAGTGACGTCGGCATATTCAAACTCATCCCACCACAGACCGACAAGGTCCTGCTCCGAGAGCTTCGCGGTGTTGGAGGGGGTGGCCTCATCCTTCGAGCAGCCCGTCATGCAAAGCAGGAGTGCTGCGGCTGCGAGTATTGAAAATAATTGTGCTTTCATATACTTTTTGATTACTTAATCGCGACCTTTACACCATTATATATATACACACCTGCGCGCGAGGGCTTGCCGTCAAGTTTGCGACCGTCTATGGTGTACCATGGCCCCTCTCCGACTCTCCCCGTGGGGGCGAGAGTTTCGATTCCGGTAGTCTCCCCGTCGAAGATGATGATCCTCTTGGCGTAGGCCGCGCCTGACTTACCTTCCACGCGCATGATCCAGCGGAAGGCGCCGACGCTGACCGTGCCGTTGTTGCCGAGGCTTAGTTCGCCGTTGATGTTCATGTAGTAGAACGGGTCTTGGGCGGTGGCCGTCGTCGGCTCGTAGGTGCCGTAGAGGGTGTAGGTGTCCTCCATCGTCTGCATGGTGGCCAGCATGCCCGTGTTCTTCGCCTTCAGCACGGCGTTCGTGGTGGTGAACGCGTAGTCGGTCACGGCCTCTTTGGGCTTATAGACATACGGCATATTGGCGTGCAGCACGTCGCCGGCCTGCATCGGTTTCACGAACATCCATATAGCATCGGTCGCCTCCTGACTGGCGTCGGGCGAATTGGCGACCATGTTTATCTTGTAGAACGTGAACTTCTGCGTGTCGGCAGCCGTGATGGTGTAGTCGAACGGCAGGAACCATGCCTGATACTTGCCCACGCGCTCCTCGCCCAATGTCTTCAGGTAGGTGGCGGACAGGGTTTCTGTATCTTCTGTCTTTGTGTAGGTGTCGCCATCCCTGAGTGTGACGTCAATCTTGTAGGAGCCGGTCACCTGGAACGTAATACTCATGGAACCGCCGTAACTGCCCATGCCGGTGATGACGAGCGTTTTTTCGCCCTTTGTGTCGATGACGATGGGTAGCGATGTGACCGCTGTGCCGTTCAGTGCTGCCGTGTAGTCGTCAGACAGGTGGAGTTCTCTGCTGCCGTTGGGAGCTGTCACGATGGGGGTGATGCTGATGTTTCCTGACGATAAATCGTAGGACGCGTCTATGCCGGTGACGGTGCAGACGTTCTGATGATATGCCGAAATGCCGTTAATGGTTACTGCCTTCTCACGGATTTCATTGGCAGAGATATTATAGAGCCTCGTGGCACCTCCCTTGCTGCTGGCATTTCTGGGCGAACCTATTTGCGGTGTCACGTAGTAACAGTCGGTGACAGTGCCGCTGCCGGCCAGCAAGCCCATTGGGTGCATGGAGGTGATGCTGGTGTAGGTTCCCTTCTCTAAGCAGTTCACGAGCACTGGCGCAGCGCTGTCGCTCCAGCCCCAGATGCCTCCGATGTTGCTGCGGCTGCCACCGTTGCCAACGACTGTGCCGGCAAAGACACAGCTGCTGATGGTGGTGCTTGAGGTCAGGCCGTGACCGATGATGCCGCCGGCATAGTCCTTGCCGATATTGAGCGTGGCGATGACGGTGCAGCCCTCAATGCGGTTGGTGCCGGCAGCAAAGCCCACGAGACCTGACGTGTGGCTCTGGTTAGAGCTGATGGTACCCGCCACAGTGAGGTTCTTGATGGTGGCGCCGTTGATGTAGCAAAAGAGGGCGGTGCCCGGATTATCATTGTCGCTAATCGTGGCGGTGATGGTGTGCTCGTCACCGTCGAAGGTGCCGCTGAAGGCGTTCTGCTGCGTGCCGCCCGAAACGATGCCCATCTTATGCGTGACGCTGATGTCATCGGTCAGTTTCAAGAACTTGCCACTGTAGCTGTTGCCACCACTGACATCTACACAGAGGGCGAACCATTCGTCAGCATTGCGGATCAGGTAGGGCTCTTCCTCCGTGCCTGCGCCGCTGAAGGTCGGCATGTTGAAGGGTAGAATCTTCTTTCCGCCGATGTTGCTGGCCGTGGCCATGATTGCCGTACCCTCAATGACGAACTTCTTGCCCTCAGCGAAGGTGATGCTCTCAAGCGTGCTGCCACCATTATTCTTCAAACCATTGTTATAGACGAAGTCGCTGGGGGAGCTCCAGCCGAGCGTCAGCGTGCCGCTGTTGTAATAGTGGTTACCCGTCTCTTCTGAATATTCAAAGCCGGGACCAATGCCGGGAGCTTGATTGCCCGTTGCTGTTACCTGACCGCCGTTGATGGTGATCGCGCCGCAGACACCATAATTGCCGTTTTCTCCATCTGAACCTCCGCCGATGCCGGCGGCTACTTCGCCGCCTGTAGCGTTGACGACACCGCCGTTGATGGTGATGACACCGCCGTTGCTGTTATTCGAGTCGCCACCGATACCAGCTGCACGGCGTCCACCCTTGACATTGATGACACCGCCGTTGATGGTCAGTGTACCCACGCTGTAAGCACCGATGCCTGCCTTCCAATAGTCACTGTTGTCAATCGTCAGCGCTCCAGGGCCTTCGATGGTCAGGTCGGCATTGTTGCTGCTGCTCAGTTCGATGCCTTTGGGCGCTGTGAGCGTGGTGCCTTCGCCAAGGATGAGAATCACTTTGCCCTTGACGGTGATACGCGATGCGATGGTAACATCCTCATTCACTTTATACGTCAGGTTCTCTTCCAGCACCGTCGTTTCGCTGGTGACGGGTAGCAAGTCTAACACCGTGAAAGTGAATGACCATGCACCTGTGCAGGTGCCCTGTCCTGTAAGGGTCACCGTGTACTCGCCTTTCTCCATAACAGGATTGGGGTTGATGGCATAGGTGTAGTCGGTACCTTCTGTGAGCGTTGCGCCATAAGGAGCCGAAACGGCGGGTATGATGACGCTGATCTCCTCACCTGTATATCTATAATATTTTCGTGGCGTAGTCACAGTGCAGGGTAAATAGTAACTGTTGCCATCGACCAACGTCTGCTGCTTCGAGATGATACCATCAGGAGCTGCGGCATAGGCCTGCGTGCCCTGTGCGTCGCCCATTGCCACGGTATAGTAACACCCTGTGCCTGCGCCACCGCCACGTATGAAGGTGGCTCCGTCATTGATGGACGTCTCACCTTCCCCTGCGGCAATCGCGGGATTGGGAGCAAAGATAGAATTGGTGATGACAACTCTCTGACTGTTTTGCCAACCGACGAAACCTGCACACGACGTGGTACCGTTGGTGGTGAAGAAGCGTCCGTCGAAAACGCAGTCCGCAATGTTCACCGCGCTGGTCGTGGTGAATCCGTACATCTGTATGGGTTGTGGCATAGCGACGAGGCCTCCGTGTGTGCCGTCACCCTCCTTGCTACTATGGATGACGATGCCGACGCGGCAGTTGGTAATATTTATCGTGCCGTTACACCATCCGACAATTCCTGCGGCATACTTCTGTGAGGTGTAGATGTCGCCCGCTACCTTGAGATTCTTGAAGGTAGCATTGTTTGCAAAGCGGAACGGAGCGCAGTATTCTCCGTTGAACGGGCTCTCGGGCGAGCCTTTGGTGAAGGTCAGCGTGTAGTGGTCCCTGTTGCCATCGAAAGTTCCTGAGAATTTGTTTACACTTGTGCCCACCATCGTCGAGACACTGATGTCGGCACCCAGTTTGAGGTATTTGCCGCTATAGTTGATGCCTTGGTTAACATTCTCAGCAAACAAGTCCCACACTTCGGTGGAGGTAATCAGGATGGGGTCTGCTGCGGAATCGCCGGAACCGGTGCTGCCGGTTGTGACAGACTCTATGGTAACAGCGTATGATTGAGTCTGACTGACATCAATCGTGAAGGAATACTGTCCCATTGCGGTTCCTGCTTCTACGCCATTGATCTTTACACTGGTGACTTTCCGCCCTAAGTCTTTGTAGGACAAATTGAAATTCACAGTGCCTTTATTTGCATAATAATAAGCATTGTCGTAGAAAGCGGCTGAGGACGTGTTGATGTCACAATTCACACCTGACGGGACGTCAAAAGTGACGGGACAGCCCTGTACGTGATAATAATCTTCTTGTGCCGTGGCACCATTGTAAATAATATTGTTGAAATAGCAATTGCTGAATATGGCGTATCTTTGTATGTTACCGAACATCGCATAGGAAGTACGCCCTTGTGGAACCCAGTCATACTCTTCATGCCCGGTATTTTCCGTGACGGAACCATTGAGGAAAAGACAATTCTTGAGATGCAGTTCGCTGTAGTTAGAGATAACTCCCACTTGCTCGTAATCGCCTTCCGCGCTACCGATGAAGCCGCTGGTGAAATTGGCTCCCTGGACAGTAGCGCCGTCAAGGATAACGTTTTCGAACCAAAGTTCTCCATGCACACGACCCGCAACGCCACCGGTATAGTCATGGCCGGTCACATTGGCGTTCTTCACAACGAAGTTCCTGATATAATTGCTGCCTGGGTAGTCATCATCCACATCGCGAATCAATCCTTCCACATGACCGAAGAGTCCGTTGAAATCTCCAGAGGGGTTATTGACCGTCAGGTTGCTGATGATGTGGTTGTTACCGTTGAAATTACCTTTGAACGGATGGTTTTTGGTGCCGATGGGCGTCCAGTTCTGCCCGCTCAAATCCAGGTCACGTGTCAGGCTGAAGTGTTTGCCCAAATAGTCCGTCTCGCCAGAGTTCACCTTGCTGGCAATCTGGGCGAGCTGGGATGCATCGTCAATGATGTAGGGGTCGCCCTGGCTGCCTGCGCCATGTATAGGCAGTAACGCCACGCTTTCATTGCCCGCTGCGCCGCCGCTGCCGCCGTCATGCCAAGCGTTGCCTTTCTCCCAACCAGCGTCATCCGTATAGTCGCTGGCAGAAGATCTGAGCTTATATTGGTAATCCGCATAACAAGGATTGGTCAGCTCAATAGAAGTGCCCTCGGGAGCCGATGTGCTATCACCGTTGGTACCGCCTTTACCGCCTTTCGCTCCTGCATGATAGTAGCCATTTGCTGTTCCAGAGTAGAGCACCCAGGCAACGTTACCAGCGGCACCGCCGCCACCGCCGCCACCGCCGGGGCCGCCAGTGCCGATGGCAGAGGCAGCGCCGCCGAAGCCTCCGGCACCGCCGCCGCCGCCACCAGACGCCAAATAAACATTTGAGCTCGGGTGTTCGGCTGCGGTTTTACCGTGACTACCACCAGTACCGTTTGAGCCCGCTGAGCCACCAGTGGCAACCAGCGTGACAGAGGACAGAATCTCATAGAACGATCCCATATTGTCAGCGGTACCACCGGTACTGCCGGCACTTCCATCCACGCCATATTGTGTTTTTTCATCTCCAGAAGAGCCCGTGCGTTGACCGCCGCCGCCACCGCTGCCGCCAGTACCGCCGCGCGTGCCGATGCCTGCACCGGCACCGCCGCCGCCATGGCCTCCGTTACCACCTGAGCCGCCAAGGATCGTTTTGTCACCATCAAGAAATGCATCATTCCCGTTGCCGCCATTGCCGCCGTTGGCAGCATTGCCGCCCATGGCATTCACCGTGCCACCGCCGAAGAGGTAGAGGGTGTTGCCCGCTGCCAACTCGATGCCGGCACCTGCGCCCGTCTGTCCGTTGGCATTGGCACCGATGCAGGTGAGGGTCACGCCCTGAGGCACGTAGAGATACACCGTGCCCTGGATGGTCAGGCCGCTACCGCCAGCATTGCTGTTGGTGAAACGGAGGTCGCCACCGGCGTAACAGTACGTCGTGCTACCTGCACTGCCCAGCGTCTGCCCCGTCGTGGAGCCCACATTAATGGCCGTCCATTTGTCCGAGGTGGTCCCCGTCTTTTGATAGACCTCCTCCCAACTGGTTTGCGCCCACGTTCCCTGCGCGATCGCGCAGAGCAGGGAAAGCATTAATACAATCTTGTGTCTCATCATGTTATCGTGTTATTTGTTATTTTTTCCTTTTGTTTCGTTGTAGCCAGTGTGGGAGTCGAACCCACACTGGCTTGTGCGCTATTACAGTTTCACAGCGTCGGGGATGGTAAACAGCAGTCCACTGATGGCATCGTAGTACTTCAGCGTCACCAGCTCGCCTGCCTTGCGGGCATGAAGTCTCGAAGCTGGACATTCGTCTTAACTCCTTAACTTCTTTAACTCCTTAATTCCTTTAACTCCTTATTTCCTCTTGAGTTCCCCCTCCATCTTATTGATGACCTCCTCGGCAGAGGCGTAGATCTTGTCCATGGTGGCGGCAGGGTCGCCGGGGGCGAAGCGGGCGAACTCGCAGTCGTCGAGGGTGGTGAGGAACTGTGTGATGAGCGTCTCGGAGATGTTGCGGTCGGTGAGCTTGTCGCGGACGTTGTCCTTGGAGAGCTCGCTGACGGGGATGTTCAGCTTGTCGCTGACGTAGCCCCAGAGGGCTTTCATGGTCTCCTCGTAGAAGGCGGTGGCATCGTTCTGCTGCATCAGCTTGCGGGCCACCTTCAGGCGCTTCGTGGCGGCCTTGCTGGCCTTGCGGCCTCGGCGGCCTACGAGGTCGGCATTGGCAACCATATAGCGGCGGAAGGCCACGGCGAGGACGATGAACGCGAGCAGCGAGCCGATGTAGTAGGCCCAGTAGCGGCGCGAGCCGAAGAAGGCGCTGTCGCCCGTCTGATAGGTGGGCGTGCCGGTCTTGATGAAGCGGATGTCGCTGTTGAGCATCTCGATTTCCTCCTTCGACAGGTTGCTGCCGCTGGAAGCGCTGCCGCCCTTGCCCTTGGCAACATCGATGGTGTAGCCCTCGGAGGTCAGCGTCTTATAGGCGCGGGCATCGGGGTCGAAATAGCAGAACTCCACGGGCGGGAGCTCATACTTGCCCTGGTGGCGCGGCACGGCGATATAGTCGAAGAGCACCTCTCCCGTGGAACCGTTAGGGCCGATTTTTGTCTTCTCCTCGGTCTTGGGGTCGTAGCGCTCGAAATCCTTGGGCCATGCCACCTCGGGGGCGTTCATGAGCTTCATGTTGCCCGTGCCGCTGACACGCAGGCGCAGCGTGGTGGCATCGTTGGACTTGAGTGCCTGAGGCGTGAGCGACGAGGAGAGGGAGAACTTACCCACAGCGCCCGAGAAATTCGAGGGCTTAGGCGTCGGCAGGGCATCTACGTGCAGCGTCACAGCCGGCGCCATCACCGTCTTCTTCACCTCCTGCATCATCGAGCCGCCGCCGAAGAAGATGTCGAAGGGGTCGGCAGAGCGGTTCTGCTGGATGACGGTGGCCTCGTACTTGATTTCAGGAATCTTCAGCTCGCCCGTCTGCTGCGGGAAGACGACATACTGGCTCCATACGACGGTGCCGTAGTTCTTGCCGTTGTAGTGCTCCATCTTCAGCTCCGGCTGCTTCTGGCGGTTGATTTCCTGCACATGGAAGCCATCCAGCTCAGGCATCTTACCCATGAGTTCGCTGACGTTGACCAGCGTGTAGAGCTTATAGGTCAGCAGCACGGCCTCCTGCTCGAAGACGCGCTTCTTGGAGGCTGTCACGGCGATGAAGAGGTCCTTGCTGCCAATGCGGTCGCCCACGCTCTGCGTGCGCATGCGGTCGGCCTGCTGCGAGTGAGCCTGCCCGCCTTGTCCTGCGCCACCTTGCCCCGAGCCGCCGGAACCGGCAGAGCCGCCGGGCAGCACGGTGATCTGCGGCGAAGCGGACTTCACGGTCTTGCCGCCGCTGGTGACGGTGGCGGCAGGCACACGGAACGTGCCGGCCTTGTCGGTGGTGACGGTGTAGGTGAAGGTCACAGAGCTGCTGCTCGTGGCCTTGCCGTTGATGATGGAGTAGCTCGACGACTGGCTGCGGCTGGGGCCATACAGCTCCACGAGGCCCTCGAAGGCGTCGATGCGGAAATCATCCACATCGGAGGTGTTCACGATGTAGGCGATGCGGAAGCGGTCGCCCTGTATCACCTCGGAGGGAGCCTGGACGCGGATGGTGACCTGCGCCATCAGTGAACTCATAATCATCAATAATGAAAAGAGAATAACAAATCTGTTCTTTTTCATCTTTTATATCTATCTTTTCTCAATTTATCTTTTAGCGTGAACCATTTTTTTACAGCGTTCCGCTGTTGTCCGCCCTCCGCAGAGGAGTTCTGCTCCGGCCAGTCGCGCCGAAATGACATTCAGTCATTTCTAAAACATTCGTTTTGCGCTCCTTACCACTGCTTCTCCAGCTGCCGGCGCTGCGGTTGCTGCTGTGCTTTCTGCACTTTGTCCTGCGTCTGCTTCTCCTCCTGCTGGGCAGCCTTCAGCAGCTGCTCGGCATTCTCGCGGGACATCTTAGGCTGCTGCTGTTGCTGTTGCTGCTGGTCCTCCTTCTGTTCCTGCTGTTGCTGTTGTTGCTGCTGTTGTTGCTGTTGCTGCTGTTGCTGGTCTTGATTCTGCTCCTGCTGTTGGTTCTGCAGCTGCAGGCGGCAGAGGGCCAGATTGTAGCGCGTCTCATCGTCGGCAGGATTCTTGCGCAGCGCGTTCTTGTAGCACTCGATGGCCTCGGCGAACTGCTTCTGACTCTGCAGGATGACGCCCATATTGTGGTAGGCCTGCGCCAGCCGCTTGGGGTCGCGCTGCATGCGTACAGCCGTCTCGAAGCTCTTCATCGCCTCCTTGGGCTGCCCCTGCACGAGCAGGGCATTGCCGAGGTTGTAGTGGGCCACAGGGTTGGTGTTGTCCTTCTCCAGCGCCTTCTGGTAATCGACCTGCGCCTTGGCAAAGAGGCTGTCGCGATAGAAGCGGTTGCCGTGGCGCACGAAGTAGCGGTCGTTCTGCTGCTGGGCCACTGCGGGCACAGCCATGAGCAGCAGGGCTATCGCCACGGCCGCGCGCGACGTGGCCTTGAAGAGCGTGAAGCGGCTGAGCACATGGTTCTTGCGTTCCAGGAAGAGCACTTCAAGGAGGAGCAGCACGAGGGCTGCCCACGCGAAGTCGCGGAAATGCTCGTCGAACTCGCTGTAGAGCACGCTCTCCATCTCGGCCTTGCCCAGCTTATCGACATATTTCTGCAGCGCCGACTGCGCCGAAGAGCTGTTATCGACATAGATGTAAGCGCCCTCTCCGGCACTGGCTATCTCGCGGCACATGTCCTCGTTGAGCTTCGAGATGACGGTGTTGCCGGCATTGTCGGTGATGTAGCGGTTGCTGCCGGGGATGGGGATGGGAGCGCCCTCGGGAGAGCCTACGCCAAGGACATAGACGTGCATCCCTTTCTTGGCGGCAGCCTGTGCCGCGGCCACTGCCCCACCCTCGTTGTCCTCACCGTCGGTGATGACGAAGATGGCACGACCCACTCCCTCCTGCTGCGTGAAGCTGTGCGTGGCCAGCTCAATGGCGCGGGCGATGTCGGTGCCCTGCACGGAAATCATGGCGGGCGAGATGTTGTCGAGGAACATCTTGGCAGAGACGTAGTCGCTGGTGATGGGCAGCTGCGTGTAGGCATCGCCGGCATAGACAATGAGGCCTACTTTGTCATCAACCATGTTATCTACGAGGTTGCTGATGAGCATCTTGGACTTCGACAGACGGCTGGGCGTGACATCCTCGGCCATCATGGAGTTACTGACGTCCAAGGCGATGATGGCTTCGATGCCGCGGCGCGTGCGCGTGTCGATGCGAGTGCCGTACTGCGGACGTGCCAGGCACAACACCAGCATGGCCAGCGCCGCATTCAGGAGCCAGAACTTCAGCTCGCGACGCCAGCGCGAGACATCGGGCATCAGCGCCTTCAGCAGCGACGGGTCGCCATACTGCTTCACACGGCGGCGGCGCAGCAGCTCTGTGCCGTAGTGGAGCAAGGCCAGCAGCGGGATGACTGCCAGCAGATAGAGATATAAAGGATTAGCGAATCTGAACATAAGACTATAAAGGCCCCCTCCCAACCTCCCCGAGGGGGAGGAGACGTTTTGCTATTGTAGGATCATTTCTTACTATCTTTAGCCCCTCCCCTCGGGGAGGCAGGGAGGGGGCCTCATTTACGGAATTTTCTTTAATATGGTTTCGCGCAGCAGCAGCTCCAGCAGCAGGAAGAGGCCGGCGAAGAGGGCGAAGGGCGCAAAGGCCTCGTAGCGCTTGCTGTACTCCTTCACATTCATCTTCGTCTTCTCCAGCTTGTCAATCTCCTGATAGACCTCGCGCAGCTTGTTGTTGTTCGTCGCACGATAGAACTCGCCGTTCGTGGTGCCGGCGATGGACGCCAGCGTCTTGGAGTCGATCTCCACGGGGATGTTGATGTATTCGATGCGCCCGCCGACAGGATAGGGATAGCGCGCGGTGCCATTGGTGCCCACGCCGATGGTATAGACGCGGATGCCGAAGCTCTTGGCAATCTCGGCGGCGGTCAGCGGCGAGATGTCGCCGGCGTTGTTGGAGCCGTCGGTCAGCAGGATGATGACCTTGCTCTTCGCCTTGGAATCCTTCAAGCGCGAGATGGCATTGGCGAGACCCATGCCGATGGCGGTGCCGTCGCTCATCAAACCGCGCTGCACCATGTCGCAGCTGACGCTGTTGAAGAGGTTCAGCAGCACAGCGTGATCCGTGGTCATGGGACACTGCGTGAACGACTCGCCGGAGAAGATGGTGAGGCCGATGTTGTCGTTGGGGCGACCGGCGATGAACTCCGACGCCACCTTCTTGGCTGCCTCGATGCGGTTGGGGCGCAGGTCCTCGGCAAGCATCGAAGTGGAAATGTCCATGCACAGCATGATGTCGATGCCCTCAATCGTGCGGTCGCTCCAGGAGTTGCTCGTCTGAGGGCGGCACAGCACCAGGACTATCATCACGAAGGACAGGCAGCGCAACAGGAAAGGGGCATGAATGAGCAGATGCTTGTAGGTGTGAGGAGCATGGCGGAAGGCACCTGTCGAAGACACCTGCAGCGAAGGCTCACTCTCATGGCTCCGCAGGATATACCATAATATATAAGGTATCAACAGCAGGAGCAGCAACAAAAGATATGGATGTGCAAATTGCATAGGAACTATCTGATAAGGTCAATAACAAGATACAGCGCATAGACAGCCAGCACACAGGCCACAACAGCACTCACGCCCATGATAATCTTCATCGTCAGCGAGCGTGCCTTGATCTGCTTCACCTCCTCGGGGATGATGACTTCCTCCTCCGGCTGGTTGGGATCGACTTCCTGCTTCGTCTGGTTGATGAAGTCAATGGCACTGACCAGATTGGCGTCATTCTCGCCCGTGAGCGTCTTCCACTTGGCGAACTTCACGAGGTCGGCGGTCTGGAACAGCTGGCGCAGCTCGTTGAGGGCTGTCTCATCCTGCTCCTGCAAGAGGCGCTCGATGATTTCCGCCGAGGTCATCTCCATCGCATTGAAGCCAAAGCGCTCATGGATGTAGTTGCGCAGCGTGTCGGTGAGCTGTGTGTAGTACTCCTTGCTGTCATCCTCCGTCCAGTGGCGCTCGCCCTTGATGCGCTCAATCTCATTCATCGCCACCTGATGGGCGGGCAACTTGCGCTTGCGGCGGATGATGCGTATCAGCGGCTTGTTCTCATGCCAGCGGCTGTAGAGCCACAGCAGCGCCAGCGCCAACAGCTGATGGAAGAACAGCAACCACAACACAGGCTTCCAGTCATCCCATGAGAAGGGATTATTCTGAATAGGCTTGTTGGGAAAGTACTGAGTGTAGTCCACCGTGAGCGTGTCGATGGGAACTGTTAGCACTTTCAGTGCCAGCTCCTTAGACTTGTACGGCTTACCATCTACTTCAACAGTGAAAGGCGGCAGGAGCACAAGGGTGGAGTCCCATGCCGTGAGCGTGTAGCGCTGCTGCACCTGCATCCTTTTGCCATCATCGAGGTAGGTGGTGTCTGTGCCCAACAGCTCAACAACCTCCACCTCGGGGGCCAGCGGTTGCTGCGGGCGCAGGTCGGGCATCTTCAGCTTCTGCTTCGAGCCGCAGGTGACATCCAGCGTCAGTTCGCGCTGCTCGCCGATGAGCAACACCAGCGTGTCGATGCGCGCCTCGAAGACTACCTGAGAGAAAGCGGAGAGAGGGAGAAAAAGCAGAAGACCCACACCCCTGCCCCTCCCTGCGAGGGAGGGGAGTAAATACTTCTGCAGTAGATGTTTCAATCGCTTCATTTATTTCTGAAGAAAAATCTATGATCTAATTATTTTGAATGGAACTACACCCGCCGTAGGCTTCCCCCTCGCCCCTTGGAGAGGGGGCTAGGGGGTGAGTTTTGGGTTGGGAGTGAGTCTTCATTTATGTTCTCTGTGCGAACAGGCTCCTCAGCGCCACGACATAGTCCTGGTCGGTGCGCACACTCACGTGATCCACGCCAGAGCGACTGAAGATGTCCGTGAGACGGTTCTGACTCTCGCGCCACCATGCCGCCTGCGCATTGCGCACACGCTTGCTGGACGTGTCAACCCACTCCAAGTGCCCTGTCTCAGCATCCTTCACGCGCATCAGACCCACATTCGGTAGCTCGGCGATACGACGGTCATAGACCTGAATCGCCACCACGTCATGCTTGCGGTTGGCAATGGTGAGGGACTGACGGAAGTCACGCTCGTCGATGAAATCGCTGAGCAGGAAGCATGTGCAACGACGCTTGATGACCTGCGTCAGATACTCCACAGCCTGCTGGATATCAGTGCGCTGGCTGTCGGGATGGAAGTCCAGCAGCTCGCGGATGATATACAGGATGTGCTTGCGACCTTTCTTAGGCGGGATGAACTTCTCAATGCGGTCGGAGAAGAAGATGACGCCTATCTTGTCGTTGTTCTGGATAGCACTGAAGGCCAGCGTGGCAGCTATCTCGGTCTGCATCTCGCGCTTCGTCTGCACAGAAGTGCCGAAATCAAGACTGCCGCTGACATCCACCAAGAGCATCACCGTGAGCTCGCGCTCCTCCTCGAAAACCTTGATATAAGGCTTGTTGAAGCGCGCGGTCACGTTCCACTCGATATCGCGGATGTCGTCGCCATACTGGTACTCGCGAACCTCACTGAACGCCATACCACGCCCCTTGAAGGCTGAGTGGTACTCGCCGGCGAAGATGTTGTTCGAGAGCCCGCGCGTCTTGATCTCTATCTGACGGACACGCTTTAATATCTCAGAAGTTTCCAATTGTCAAATTGTTAAATCGTCAAATTGTCCAATTAAGGAACTTCGACCTTGTTGAGAATCTTGCTGATGATTTCCTCGGCTGTGACATTGTTGGCCTCTGCCTCATACGTCAGACCGATGCGATGGCGCAGCACATCGTGGGCCACGGCGCGCACATCCTCGGGGATAACATAGCCGCGACGCTTGATGAAGGCATACGCACGGGCTGCCAAGGCGAGATTGATGCTGGCACGGGGCGAGCCGCCAAACTCAATGTAATCCTTGATTTCCTTGAGGTTATACTTCTCCGGATAGCGCGTAGCAAAGACAATGTCCGTGATATACTGCTCTATCTTCTCATCGAGATACACCTGACGCACAACGTCGCGCGCATCAATGATATCCTTAGTAGTGAGAATCGCTTTGACAGCCTGACGCTCGCCACCGATGTTCTGGCGGATAATCTTCTTCTCCTCGTCGAGCTTCGGATAGTCAATGACCACCTTCAGCATGAAACGGTCCACCTGTGCCTCGGGCAGCGGGTAGGTGCCTTCCTGCTCGATGGGGTTCTGCGTGGCCAGCACCAGGAAGGGCGAAGGCAGCTGGAAGGTCTGCTTGCCGATGGTCACCTCGCGCTCCTGCATGGCTTCGAGCAAGGCGCTCTGTACCTTGGCCGGCGCACGGTTGATCTCGTCGGCAAGGACGAAGTTTGCAAACACAGGGCCCTGCTCCACCATGAACTTCTCGTCCTTCTGGGAGTAGATCATCGTGCCTGTCACATCGGCGGGCAACAGGTCGGGGGTAAACTGAATGCGGCTGAACTTGGCATCGATGAGCTGTGCCAAGGTCTTGATGGCAAGGGTCTTAGCAAGACCGGGGACGCCTTCGAGAAGGACGTGGCCATCAGAGAGCAAGCCGATGAGAAGAGATTCTACAAGATGACGCTGACCGACAATCGTCTGGTCCATTCCCGTCATCAGATTGGTGACGAAAGCGCTCTGGCGCTCAATGAGCTCATTCAAAGCGCGAATGTCAATTGATTCTGCCATAATCTGTTTTAATATTTCTAATATCTTGGAAACAAAGTTATTATAAAGGATTATTATTCTGTAACAGTCTGTCCGGCGGATGGCTGAGCAGCGGGAGCTTGTGCTGCGGGAGCTTGTGAAGCGGGAGCATTCACAGCAGCCGCCTTCTTGCTGGCAGCCTTCTTGGCTTCAGCCACTTCCTGAGGAGTCATGCCACTCTCCTTATGACGGAGTTCGGGAATCTTCAGCTCCTTGTTCAAGGGAACGATGTCAGGATTGTCTATCTCGTTCATCGTGCAGATATACTTGAAGAGATCCTTGTCCTTATAGTACTTGAGCGCCATGTTCAAGAGCGTCTTGCCAGGCGACATGGTTTCCATGCCCAGCTCGCCTACAATCCAGTACTCGCCGCCATCCATCTGAGGATAGTTGCGCGTAGCAGCAGGCACCTTGCTCTCTTCCTCGGCAGCTTTCTTAGCTGCAGCTTCCTTAGCGGCTGCTTCCTTGGCGGCTGCTTCCTTAGCGACTGCCTCGGCCTGCTCGTCAACCTTGGGCTCTGCCTTCTTCCACTCGAACTTCCATTCAGGAAGCGCCACGGGATGCCAGTAATAGCCTAAGCAATAGCCAAATATAGTAAAGAGACACGCCAACAGGATGCCCCACAGACAATGGCAGCGGCAGCAGCTGTGCGACTTCTCGCAAGCCTCAGTCCCTGCTGCAGCAGTCTCGGGAGCAGCTTCCTTCGTAGCCTCATCCTTGGGAGTCTCCACTTTCTGCTCTGTTTCAGCAGGAACTGAAGCCTTCACGGGAGCCACCTTGACAGGCTCTGCTACGGGCGTAGGCTCTGCAACGGGTGTAGGTTCTGCTGCAGGGGTGGGTTCTGCTGCGGGTGTGGGTTCTGCTGCGGGTGTGGGCTTGGGCTCTGCAGCAGGTGCAGGCTTCTGCTCCACCACAGGCTCTGCCGCTGGTGCCGGTTCACTCGCAACGGATGAATCCTCTGTGGGGAAATCCCAGATTCTTTCCAACTGCGTGATGTCTGTCCCATCGTTCACCATCACCGTCTCGAAGGCGACAAAGGGCTTGTTGACAGCATCGCGCAACGTAGCATCGGGAGTGAAGCTCACTTTGGTGTGAGAAGCGATCTCAAAACGCTCTCCCGTGCTCACATTCACGCTCTCACGCGCATCGATATCTACAACTTTAAATGTTCCGAAGCCTTTAATCTTCACTAAGTTATCATGTACAAGTCCTTCTTCGATAACCTCAAAGAAAGAACGTACGAAATCCTCACTATAACGACGAGGAAGGCTGCCACGACGAGCCAGGGCGCTGGCTAAATCAGCAGGGGTCAATCTCTGGTCGTTCATGACTCACCTCCTTTCTGCGTACGCTCCTTTAGCGCAGGATACGACTTAAAGTTCAGCACCAATTTTGGCGGCACAAGCATGCGTTGGCCGCTGGAGGGGTTAACCACTACACGCTCAAGCTTTTTCTTCACCTCGAACTGCCCGAAATTCTGAACGGTCAGCGTGCTGCCATTCTCAAATTGCGACGTGAGCTCGGCAACCAACAGGTTGACCAGTTTCTGCGTGTCGCGCTGCAAGAGACTCTCTTTCTGCGAGAGCGCAGCAATAAATTCCTTGTTATTCATGTGAGATATATGTAATTGATTCTGTTTGTTCTGCATAAAGGTCAAAATCATCGGCCGCCGTGATGCGGACATCATAGAAAGCGCCGATTTCCAAGGACTTATCATTCACAGGAATGAGTACCTCAGGATCTACTTCTGGCGAATCAAACTGTGTGCGGCCGACATAATAGTCGCCTTCGATGCGGTCGATGATGACACGCTGCACAGTGCCCACCTTCGCCTCCTGAATCTCGCCGGAGATGCGCTGCTGCAGGCGCATGAGCTTGGAGAGGCGCGTCTGCTTGACATCCTCAGGAATATCGTCAGCGTAGTGCTCTGCGCTATAGGTCCCTTCTTCCTCGCTGTAGGCAAAGGCGCCCATCCGCTCAAAGCGAGCCCAGCGCACGAACTCCAACAGCTCATCGAAAGCCTCATCTGTTTCACCGGGATGGCCCACCATCAAGGTCGTACGCAGATGAATACCAGGCACTTCGCGACGAATACGTTCCACAAAGGAATAGGTCTCTTCCTTGGTGATATGGCGGCGCATGGCCTCGAGCACGGGCGTGCTGATGTGCTGCAGCGCAATGTCTAAGTAGCGACAGATATTGGGATGACGATTGATGACAGGCAGCAGTTCCCAAGGGAAATCCGTAGGATAGGCGTAGTGCAGACGAATCCACTCAACGCCCTCAATGTCAGCCATCTGGTCAATAAGTTCAGCGATGGCACGACGATGATAGAGGTCGAGGCCGTAGAACGTGAGTTCCTGAGCGATGACATTAAACTCCTTGACGCCCAGTGCCACCAATTGCCGCACTTCCTCCAGAATCTCTTCCATCGGACGGCTGACATGAGCGCCCGTGATAATCGGGATGGCGCAATAGGAGCAGTGGCGGTTGCAACCCTCAGAAATCTTGATGTAGGCGTAATGCGAAGGGGTGGTGATGATGCGGCTGGGCTTCAAGCAATCGTCCCAAGCCTTACCAAGGTCTTCAAGGAGGCGGGGCCAGTCGAACTTTCCATACCAGCCATCCACCTCGGGAATCTCCGCCTGGAGTTCCGCAAGATAGCGCTGCGAGAGGCATCCCATCACAAAGAGCTTTTTCAGTGTGCCCTCTGCCTTGCGCTGGCCCTGTTCCAGAATGACATTGATGCTCTCCTCCTTGGCATCACCTATGAAGCCACAGGTGTTGACGACACAGATGTCGCCTGCAGGTACCTCGGGATCATGGGCTACGGTGTAACCTGCCTGGCGCAGCTGTGCCATCAGGCGCTCACTGTCCACGAGGTTCTTGGAGCAGCCAAGGGAGATGATGTCTAGAGACCCACCCCCCTGCCCCTCCCTTGTAGGGAGAGGAGTAGTATGTATTTGAGAACGAGTGCTCTTTTGCATCATATTAAGTGTGATAATATAATCTATTACTGATTTCGTTTGCCTTCTATTTCTGAAGGTAATTACTCCCCTCCTTACAAGGGAGGGGTTGGGGGTGGGTCCGCTGGGGTGGGTCCTTACTCTCCAAACAGAGAGTTCACAAACTCTTTTCTGTTGAATGGCTGCAGGTCTTCCATACCCTCGCCGAGACCGATATAGCGGACGGGAATCTTGAACTGGTCGGAGATACCGAGCACTACCCCACCCTTTGCCGTGCCGTCGAGCTTGGTGATGGCCATCGAGGTGACATCGGTGGCAGCGGTGAACTGCTTAGCCTGCTCGAAGGCGTTCTGGCCGGTGGAGCCGTCGAGCACGAGCATCACATCGTGCGGCGCATCGGGCACCACCTTCTGCATCACACGCTTAATCTTCGAGAGCTCGTCCATCAGACCTTTCTTGTTGTGCAGACGACCAGCGGTGTCAATCAGCACGACATCGATATCATTGGCAACTGCGCTTGACAGCGTGTCGAAGGCTACGCTGGCAGGATCACTGCCCATCTGCTGCTTCACCACGGGGACACCGACGCGCTCGCCCCAGATGGCTATCTGCTCCACGGCAGCAGCACGGAACGTGTCAGCAGCGCCCAACATCACCTTCAGGCCTGCCTGCTTAAACTGCCAGGCGAGCTTTCCGATGGTCGTAGTTTTGCCAACGCCATTCACGCCGACAACCATCACCACATAGGGCTTCTTGCCCTCGGGTATCTGGTAGCCTTCGGTGTCGGTGGTGTTGTTTTCTGTCAGCAGAGCAGCAATCTCATCGCGAAGGATGCCGTTGAGTTCGCTGGTGCTGACATACTTATCGCGTGCCACACGCTCTTCAATGCGTTTGATGATGTTCAGCGTTGTATCGACGCCCACATCAGAGGTCACGAGGACTTCCTCAAGGTCATCGAGCACATCGTCATCCACCTTGCTTTTGCCGGCCACGGCGCGCGTCAGTTTGCCGAAGAAACTCTCCTTGGTCTTCTCGAGACCCTTGTCGAGTGTTTCCTTCTGTTGTTCCTTATTCTTGGAGAAAAAATTGAAAAATCCCATGGTGTATTGCGTTTACGGGTGCAAAGATACAACTTTGTTCCTAAAGGAACAAGTCTTTCAGAAAGATTAAGATTATTAAACACCATTAAAACAACAAGAGGGAAGCCCTAAACGGGCATCCCTCTGTGTGGTCAGTTAGGATGAAACACTTACTTGACCTTGGCAACGATTGCCTGGAAAGCCTCGAAGTGGTTCATAGCCAGGTCGGCGAGCACCTTACGGTTGATCTCGACGCCTGCCTTGTGTAGAGCACCCATCAGCTGGCTGTAGCTCATGCCCTCCATGCGGGCAGCAGCGTTGATACGCTGAATCCAGAGAGCACGGAAGCTGCGCTTCTTGTTCTTACGGTCGCGATAAGCATAGGTCAGACCCTTCTCCCAAGTGTTCTTGGCAACGGTCCAGACGTTCTTGCGGGCACCATAGTAGCCGCGGGTAAGCTTCAGGATTCTCTTTCTCTTAGCACGTGAAGCAACGTGATTAACTGATCTTGGCATAATTTTGTTTGTTTTTGAACGATGGCGCCAGCTTTAGTTTGAAGTTTAATGGTTAAAGTTGGACTTATGGAGCCAATCGTTCGGTTTGACTTTGGGTGATTTCCTTTCAGAAATACTTGTTTAACTCTCTATCCTAATGTAGATTAGCGAAGAAGGAGGAGTTCGCGAACTTGCTTGCGATTGGCCGTCACGACCAGGTCGCTGTGCTGCAGGTTGCGCTTCTGCTTCTTGGTTTTCTTCGTCAGGATGTGGCTGTGATAAGCGTGGTGACGCTTAATCTTACCCGTTCCGGTGAGCGTGAAACGCTTCTTAGCGCCGGAATTAGTCTTCACTTTTGGCATTTTTTGTTTTGTTTAAATTGTTATTATTAACGGCGTGGCAACGCATATACCGGGCGCAGCGCACTACCTTTTTCTCGTTACTGTTCCTCACGGCTCTCCGTGAGGTTTATCATCAGTCGTCCCAGTTCTCGCCTTCCACCTTCGGTCCCGTGTATTCCTTGGGTGCCTTCTGCTGCGGCTTCTTGCGTACGGGTTCCTCAACTATCGGACGTTCTTCCTCGTCCTCGAAGTCCTCATCCTCCAGCGGGCCTTCCACAGCCGGCTTCTTGGGTGTCACCTTCTTGGGGGCGATGAACATAATCATGCGCTTACCCTCCAGAACAGGCATAGACTCCACTTTGCCGTACTCCTCCAAGTCTTGTGCGAAGCGGAGAAGCAACACCTCGCCCTGTTCCTTGAACAGGATGCTGCGGCCACGGAAGAAGACATAAGCCTTCACCTTGTCGCCGTCAGCGAGGAAGCCCATAGCGTGCTTGAGCTTGAAATTGTAGTCGTGGTCATCCGTCTGCGGTCCGAAGCGGATCTCCTTCACGTCAATCTTCACCTGCTTGGCCTTCATCTCCTTCTGACGTTTCTTCTGCTGATAGATGAACTTGGAATAGTCAATGAGTCGGCATACGGGAGGATCGGCATTAGGCGAAATCTCCACGAGATCAACGCCTTTCTGCTCTGCGATATGCAGGGCATCACGGGTGCTCAACACCTGAGATTCGATGTCATCGCCGACAATACGCACTTCACGAGCACGGATTTGCTCGTTCACGCGATACTGGCTTTTGAGGTTGTCTTTCTTCATTCAAGTCGCCTTTGCAGCGAAATATTTAAGTTGATGTGATTTGCGGGCGCAAAATTAGTACTTTTCTGTCATACTGCGCACTTCATCGTTGATTTTCTTTGCAAAATCCTCGATTTTCATGCTTCCCTGATCGCCCTGACCCTGTCGGCGTACGCTGACAGTGCCCTCAGCCTCTTCTTTTTCACCCACGATGAGCAGATAGGGGATATGTTTCATTTCGTTGTCGCGTATTTTACGACCAATCTTCTCGGCGCGGTCGTCGAGAACGGTGCGCACATCGCTCTGTTCCAGCACTTCCTGGACATGCTGTGCGTAGTCGTTGTACTTCTCCGAGATGGGCAGGATAGCCACCTGGTCGGGCGTGAGCCACAAGGGGAAATGGCCGGCGGTGTGCTCGATGAGCACAGCCACGAAGCGCTCCATGCTGCCGAAGGGCGCACGGTGAATCATCACCGGACGGTGCTTCAGATTGTCCTCGCCGGTATATTCCAGCTGGAAGCGTTCGGGCAGGTTGTAATCGACCTGAATGGTTCCCAGCTGCCAACGGCGACCCAGTGCATCCTTGACCATGAAGTCGAGCTTGGGTCCATAGAAAGCAGCTTCGCCGAGTTCGGTACGGGTCTTCAGTCCCTTCTCCTCGCAAGCCTCAATGATGGCTCTCTCAGCTGCTTCCCACACCTCGTCGGAACCGATGTATTTCTCTTTGTTATTAGGATCACGCAGGGAGATCTGAGCCTCGAAATTATTGAAGTCGAGAGCGCCGAAGATAATCTGGATAATCTCCATCACGCGGATGAATTCCTCCTTTACCTGATCCGGACGGCAGTAGAGGTGTGCATCGTCTTGAGTAAAGGAACGCACGCGCGTGAGGCCGTGGAGCTCGCCACTCTGCTCATAACGATAGACGGTGCCGAACTCAGCCAGGCGCAAGGGAAGGTCCTTATAGCTGCGAGGCTTCGAAGCGAAGATCTCGCAGTGGTGAGGGCAGTTCATGGGCTTCAGCAAGTATTCCTCGCCCTCTTCGGGAGTGTGGATGGGCTGGAAGCTATCCTTGCCGTAGTGATCCCAATGTCCGGAGGTGACATAGAGGTTCTTACCGCCGATATGCGGGGTGATGACCTGCTGGTAGCCGTAGCGCTTCTGAATCTTCTTCAGCATATCCTCCAGGCGCAGGCGCAGTGCCGTGCCCTTCGGGAGCCAGATGGGAAGACCCTTACCCACACGGTCGGAGAACATGAACAGCTCCATCTCCTTGCCGATCTTGCGGTGGTCGCGCTTTTTAGCTTCCTCCATGAGGGTGATATACTCATCGAGCAGCTTCTTCTTGGGGAAGGTGATGCCGTAGATACGTGTCATCTGCGGACGTTTCTCGTCGCCGCGCCAGTAGGCGGAACTCACAGCCGTAATCTTCACAGCCTTGATAGGTGCTGTATTCACGAGGTGGGGACCACGACAGAGGTCTGTGAAGGCGCCCTGCGTGTAAGTGGTGATGTGACCGTCCTCGAGGTCAGCAATGAGCTCGTTCTTGTATGTCTGTCCCTTGTCGCCGAAGAACTTCAGCGCATCGGCCTTGGCTATATCCTTACGCACCAGCGCTTCCTTGCGCTGCACGAGCTCCATCATCTTCTTCTCGATAGCCTCGAAGTCAGCTTCGCGGATGACAGTGCCCTCGGGCGGCATCACATCGTAGTAGAAGCCGCGCTCAATGGCAGGACCTATACCGAACTGCGTGCCAGGGTACAACTCTTGCAGCGCTTCGGCCATCAGGTGAGCACTGGTATGCCAGAAGGCATGTTTGCCCTCTTCGTCGTCCCATTTGTACAGCACCAGCTCTGCATCCTCGGTGATAGGGCGGTTCAACTCCACGGTCTCACCGTTCACGCCGCAGGCCAACACGTCTGCCGCCAGCCGAGGTGAGATGCTCTCTGCAATTTCATAGCCCGTCACACCGGCCTCACGTTCGAGCACCGAGCCATCGGGAAGAGTAATTTTAATCATGTGCGTATATGCGTTTTCTATATAATTTCACAATTCGGGCGCAAATTTACGACATTATTTTCAAACAGCCGCAAGAAATCCACCACTTTTTCTTCTTTACATCTTCTTTTCTCCGATATTGCACCTTTTTCATGCCATCGTGCCACTACTTTTTATACATTTGCACCACTTAATCATCATTCCGCACACACAGCACAATGATTAACCAGCAACTCCTACAGCCCGAGAGCATCGTCGTCATCGGCGGCTCCAACAATGTACATAAACCCGGCGGCGCCGTCGTACGCAATATCCTTGGCGGCAACTATTCCGGCACGCTACGCATCGTCAATCCCAAGGAGGATGAGGTGCAGGGCGTGCGCGCCTTCCACGATGTCAGCGAGCTGCCGCCCACCGACCTTGCCATCCTCGTAGTCGCCGCCCGCTACTGCCCCGACTATGTCGATTTTCTGGCCCGCGAGAAACAGGTGCGCGCCTTCATCATCATCTCCGCCGGCTTCAGCGAGGAGACGACAGAGGGCGCCAGGCTGGAGCAGCGCATCCTCGACACCTGCCAGCAGTACGGCTGTGCGCTCATCGGCCCCAACTGCATCGGACTGCTCACGCGCTGGCATCACTCCGTGTTCACAAAACCCATTCCTCGCCTCACAGCAGAGGGCGTAGATTTCATCAGTGGCTCTGGCGCCACCGCTGTATATGTACTTGAAAGCGCAGTATCTAAAGGCCTGCCTTTTAACTCTGTATGGTCAGTAGGAAACGGACATCAGATAGGCATCGAGGATGTATTGGAGTACATGGACGAGCACTTCGATGCCTCGCGCGACTCCCTCATCAAGCTGCTTTATATTGAGAATATCGCCAATCCTGACAAGATGCTCTACCACGCCACCTCGCTCATCCGTAAGGGCTGCCGCATCGCAGCCATCAAGGCTGGCAGCAGCGAGAGCGGCAGCCGTGCCGCCAGCAGCCATACAGGGGCCATCGCCAGCAGCGACTCTGCCGTCGAGGCACTCTTCCGCAAGGCGGGCATCGTGCGCTGCTTCTCGCGTGAGGAACTGACCACTGTCGGCTGCATCTTCCAGGCCGTCAAGGACAGTAACTTCTTCCATCGCGCCACACCCCTGAACATCGCCATCGTCACCCACGCCGGAGGTCCTGGCGTGATGCTCACCGATGCTCTGTCCAAGGGGGGCATGAATGTACCTCCCATCGAAGGTTCCCAAGCCGACGAACTGAAAGCGCAGCTGCTTCCCGGTTCCTCCGTGGCCAACCCCATCGATATTCTTGCCACCGGCACACCGCAGCATCTGGCCGCAGCCATTGATTTCTGCGAGCATAAGCTTCCCGACATTGATGCCATCATGGTTATCTTCGGCACCCCCGGTCTGGTGCAGCTCTACGAGACCTACGACGTGCTCCACGCCAAGATACAGGAATGCCGCAAGCCCATCTTCCCCATCCTCCCGAGCGTGAACACCGCAGGTCCCGAGGTGCATGAGTTTCTGAAGAAAGGACACGTCAACTTCGCCGACGAGGTGACGCTGGCCACAGCGCTGACACAAGTGATGAAGACCCCAGCACCCGCCGATCAGAACGTTGTCATCATGGGTGTTGATGTGCCCCGCATCCGCCGTATCATTGACAGCCTTGAGGGAAGTGGTTCCTTCCTCCCTCCCACCCTCGTCCACGACCTGCTCTCGGCCGCCGGCATCCCCACCGTTCCGGAGTTCGTGAGCGCTGACAGAGAGGCGTTGCTCGCCTTTGCTGACAACGTCGGCTACCCCGTGGTGGCCAAGGTGGTAGGTCCTGTGCACAAGAGCGACATTGGCGGCGTGGCCCTTAACATCCGCAGCCGCGAAGTCCTCACCGCCGAGTTCGACCGCATGATGCAGCTGGAGGGAGTCACCGCTGTCATGGTGCAGAAGATGCTCAAAGGCACGGAACTCTTCATCGGCGCCAAGTATGAGCAGCGCTTCGGGCATGTCGTTCTCTGCGGCCTCGGCGGCATCTTTGTCGAGGTCCTTCGCGACGTCTCCAGCGGCCTCGCGCCCCTTTCCTACGAGGAAGCCGAGAGTATGATACACAGCCTGCGCGCCTACAAAATCCTCAAGGGCACGCGCGGCCAGCAGGGCATTAACCAACGTAAGTTCGCTGACATCCTCGTCCGCCTCTCCACCCTTCTCCGCTTCGCCACCGAAATCAAGGAGATGGACATCAACCCGCTCCTCGCCGACGGCGACGACATCATTGCTGTCGATGCCCGCATCCTGGTGGTAAGAGAGAAATCTGAATAACACTAAAAAAAGAAACTACAAACATACAATGAAACGAATTGGAATGATTATCGCCGCCTGCACCTTGATAATGAGAGGAATGGCGTGCACGAATCTGATTGTTGGTAAGGGAGCTTCGGCCGATGGCTCTGTGATGGTGACCTACAACGCCGACGACTACGGCTCCTACGGCTACCTGCATTTCTACCCCGCCGGACATCATGCCGCAGGCGAGATGCGGGCGCTGTACCACTACGAGACGAACAACTATCTGGGCGAGATTCCCGAGGCGCCCTACACCTACGGCGTCGTGGGGCAGATGAACGACCAGCAGCTGACCATCATGGAAACGACATTCGGCGGCCGCGAGGAGCTGGTGGATAGCACCGGTTTGTTGGACTACGGTTCGCTGATGTACCTGACGCTGCAGCGTGCCAAGACAGCGCGCGAGGCCATCGATGTGTGGGTCTCTCTGGCTGACACCTACGGCTACGAGAGCGAGGGCGAGAGCATCACCTTTGCCGACCCCAACGAGGTATGGGTGATGGATATGATAGGCCGCGGCCCTGGCGTAAAGGGCATCCTGTGGGTGGCACGCCGTCTGCCCGACGACTGCATCACAGGCCACGCCAACCAGGCACGCATCACCACCTTCCCGCTGAAAGACAAGGCGAACTGCCTCTACGCCAAGGATGTGATTAAGTTTGCACGCGCCAAAGGCTGGTTCACAGGCAAGGATGCAGACTTCTCGTTTCGCGAGGCCTATGCGCCCAACGACTTCGGCGGTCGCCGCATCTGCGATGCCCGCGTGTGGAGTTTCTTCAACCGCTGCTGCAAGGGAATGGAGCGTTACATCCCTTATATCCAAGGCCTTGAAGAGGGCACCGAGGAGCTGCCGTGGTGCGTGAAGCCCGACCAGCCCGTGACGCTGAATGCCCTGAAACAAGCCATGCGCGACCACTACGAGGGCACGCCGCTGGCGATGACCGACGACCTCGGCGCAGGTCCCTATGAGATGCCCTACCGCCCCACTCCACTCTACTTCGAGGTGGACAGCGTGAAATACTACAACGAACGTCCCATCTCCACGCAGCAGACGGCAGTCACATACATCTCGCAGATGCGCTCATGGCTTCCCAACCATATCGGCGGTGTGCTGTGGGTGGGCCTTGACGATGCCAACATGGTGGCCTACACCCCGCTTTACTGCTGCGCCACACAGCTGCCGGAGTGCTACACGGAGGGGGTAGCCAATGCCTTCACATTCACGCCTCGTAGCGCCTACTGGTTGTGCAACGCCGTGTCGAATTTCATCTATCCGCGCTACTGCCAGCTCTTCCCGGAGCTGCAGGCCGTGCGCGACGAACTGGATCGCGACTTCGAGGGACTGCTCGACAAGACGGACAAGGAGGCTCAGGCGATGACGACCGACGAGGCCGTCAAGCATCTCACGGCTTACGGTTGTCGTGCGGCCGGCGCGATGATGGACCGCTGGCACGGACTCTTCGAGCGGCTGATTGTCAAGTACAACGACATGGTTGTGAAGCCCGAAGAGGACGGACAGTACAAGCACACAGCGGGCGGCGAGCATGTGCCCGTCATCCGTCCGGGCTATCCCGAACGCTACAGACGCGCGATTGTCAAGGCAACGGGCAATCGCTACAAGCTGTCAAAATAATCCTTAAACACTCATGCTGAAATAGTCGGCGACCAGATAACACGAGCCGCTGACAAGTACGAAGTCGTCGGGGCTGGCATTCTTCAAAGCCGCCTCGACGGCTTCTTTGATGGTAGGCGCGCAAACGCGCACGCGCAAGCCGTGGCTGCGGGCAGCCTCTGTCAGCACTTCTGCCGGGAGGGCGCGCTTCGTGGAGGGTTGTGTGATATAGAACACAGCACGGTCGCGCACGCGCTCATACAGCGTCACAGCCTGCTCGAAATCCTTGTCATCCACCATCCCGAAGATGACGCGCAGCACCGGTGCCTGCTGGCGGCTCAGCTGCTCCACGACGTAAGCGATGCCGGCGGCATTATGCCCCACATCGCAGTACATCGCAGGACGCTCGCCCACCTGCTGCCAACGGCCACGCAGGCCCGTCAGCTCGCACACGTGTGTCAGGCCCTCGCAGACGGCTCCCTCGGTGAGCAGATGAGCATAAAATGGTTGCTTATGCAGTGCATCCACTGCACATTGCACCGTGCGCAGATTGGCGCGCTGGCAGTCGCCCTTCAGCTCACATTCCACCATCGGAAACGCCTCCTCGTCGGCAAAGCGCAGACACGCGGCGCCCACGCTTTCTGCCGTGTGCGCAAACACCTCCCGCACATCCGCATGACCATTCGTCTCGCCCACCACCACCGGCACTCCAGCCTTCATGATGCCAGCCTTCTCAGCGGCTATCTCGAGCAGCGTGTTGCCGAGGAACTGCTGGTGGTCGAAGGAGATATTGGTGATGATGCTGAGGTCGGGGGTGATGATGTTGGTGCAGTCGAGGCGACCTCCGAGTCCTACCTCCACGACCGCCACATCCACCTCCTGTTCAGCGAAATAGAGGAAGGCCAGCGCTGTGGTCAGCTCGAAGAAGGAGGGATAGAGCGGCTCGAAGAAGGCGCGCTCCTGCTCCACGAAATCGATCACGCGCTGCTCGGGAATCATCTCCCCGTTCACGCGGATGCGCTCGCGGAAGTCCACCAGATGCGGCGAGGTGTAGAGCCCCACCTTCAGCCCTGCCGACTGCAGGATAGCGGCCAGCGACGACGACACGGAGCCCTTGCCATTGGTGCCCGCCACATGAATCGTGCGATAACGCCTATGCGGATGCCCGAAGTGCTCGTCCAGCGCGCGTGTGGTTGAGAGCCCCTCCTTATACGCTCCAGCCCCAATGCTCGAAAACATCGGGGCTGCATTATACAAATATTCTATCGTCTCAGCGTAAGAAGCCATAAATCTGCACTATCTACTCCCCTCCCTGCCTAGGGAGGGGCCGGGGGTGAGTCTTCACTCAAACATCTGCTTGAAGCGATTGAAGAACTTCGACTTCGCGCTTTGGTTGGGGCGGAAGTTATCGCTCTGTCGCATGCGCTCCAGCGCCTCCTTCTCCTCGCGCGACAGCGTCTCGGGGATATACACGGAGATGTTCACAATCTCGTCGCCCGTGCCGTAGCCGTAGCCCTGGAGTGCCGGCAGACCCTTTCCGCGCAGGCGTAGCACCTTACCGGGCTGTGTGCCGGGGTCGATCTTCAGCTTCACCTTGCCGCTGAGCGTGGGCACTTCCACCTCTCCGCCGAGGGCTGCCGTGGGCATGTCGATGAGCAGGTTATAGATGATGTCTTTGTCCTGACGCACGAAGTCCTTGTCGGGTTCCACCTCCACGAAGACCTGAATGTCACCGGGTATGCCGCCGTGGATGGCAGCGTCACCCTTGCCGGGCACGTTGACGACCACGCCGTCAGCCACGCCTGCCGGGATGTGCACCTCGATGACCTCGTCACCTGTCTGCACGCCCGTGCCTCCGCACTGGTGGCACTTGTTCTTGATGATGGTGCCTTCGCCGCCGCAGTCGGGGCACACGCTCTGCGTCTGCATCATGCCGAACATGGAGCGCTGCTGGCGCAGGACATAGCCCGAGCCGTGACATGTGGAACATGTCTGCTTGTCGCCCGAACCATTCTCGGCACCGCTGCCGTGGCAGTGTGAGCAGGTCACCTTCTTGCGCACCTTGAACTTCTTGGTCACGCCCGTGGCGCACTCCTTCAGCGTCAGGCGCACCTTCAGCCGCAGGTCTCCGCCACGATGTTGTTGGGCACGATGTCCGCCGCCACCGAAGCCGCCGCCGAACGGGTTGAAGCCGCCGAAGCCGCCACCGCCACCACCGAAGAGGTCGCCGAAGATGTCGCCGAACTGCGAGAAGATGTCGTCCATCGACATGTTCTGGTAGCCGCCGCCTGCCGCGCCGCCCACGCCGGCGAAGCCGAACTGGTCATAGCGCTGGCGCTTCTGCGGGTCGTGCAGCACATCATAGGCCTCAGCCGCTTCCTTGAACTTGGCTTCAGCCTCCTTCTTCTCGGCGTCCGACTTATTGCCCTGACGGTCAGGGTGGTATTTGATGGCCATCTTCTTGTATGCCGCCTTGATTTCCTGCTCCGTAGCAGTCTTGGCGACACCAAGGACCTCATAGTAGTCTCTTTTCTGTTCTGCCATGTTTTCCTCCTTTCTTTACATTCCTACTGCCACTTTGGCATGACGAATGACATGATCGTTCAGTGTGTAGCCCTTCTCGACGCAGTCGATGACGCGGCCTTTCTGCTCGTCGGGCACGCCCGGCACCTGTGCGATGGCCTCATGGAGGTCCACATCGAAGTCTTTGCCTTCGGTCTCGATGGGCTTCACGCCCAGTCCTGCCAGCGCCTTCAGGAACTTTTGATAGATGAGCTCCACGCCCTCAGCGACGGCCGCCACATCCTCGGCCTTCTGCATGGAAGGCAGCGCACGCTCCAGGTCGTCAACGATAGGCAGCAGCGCCGTGACGGCCGACTTAGAGCCATTCAGTATCAGCTCTGCCTTCTCCTTGATCGTACGTTTACGGTAGTTCTCGAACTCCGCCTGCTTGTACAGCGCCTGCGTCTTCAGCGCCTCTATCTCGGCGCGTGCCTCTGCCAGCAGCTGTTCAGGCGTCTTCTCCTCCTCGGTCTCAGCAGCGTCTGCTGCGCCCTCTGCCTTCTCCGTATCCTCTGTATTCTCGCACTCCTCGGCGCGCTCTTCGGCGTCCAGGATTTCTTCTTTGTCTTTCAGTTCTTCTGCCATAATTTCAGCTATTTATTGTCTGACATAAGAACAGCAAAGAACGTGCCAAAAGGCGTTTATTCCCATATCAGTTTGGCTTGCACCACCACTTCGCCCGCAGGCTTATCGGCGCTGCCCACATGTTTGCGAATCTCTATGAGGTCCTCATCGCGCGCCGTCGCGGCGTCATCTACCGATGTACTCCCCTCATTATTAGCGGCTAACCTCTCATGCTTGATCTGCAGCACATCGCCCAGATAGCTCTCGACCTTGTAGCCTATGTCGAAGCGGCGGATGCGGTGCTGTTCAAACTGCTCACGGGGGAAGATGTCGAGGATGTGCTCGATATATTTGATGCTGTTGATGTGCCCGTTGATGTCCACGTCGGAATAGTGAGTGGCGACATCGCTCGTGGTGCCCTCTCCGGCAAAGCGTACGCGGGCTGCGAACTTGTCTATCGGGCACGGCTTCTCCTCGGCAGGGATGACATAGTTGAGGATGTCGCCGCCCTTGAGTGCCAGGAGGTTCGAGGGCTGGCGCGTCTCCACATCTATCATCGCCCAGATGCTGCGGGCGTAGCCATAGATGCGGCCGTCATCGGCATTGCGGATGAGGAAGTTACGCTCGGTGAAGAGCTTCATGACGCTCTCCACCCATGTCTCCACCTCCACATGCTCATACTGTGCCGGCATCTCCGACAACTCTATGCTCATGCGCGACAGCACCCATGTGTAGTGCCGTTCGTTCAGCTGGTCAATGCCCCATCCTCTGTCATGCGAGTGCCTGCCTGCGGCGTTCAACAGGTGGTTGCCCAGTACGCCAAGGAACAGGTGACCCGTAAAATCCACGTGGAAGGGTTCAACGGTAAAGAGATATGTGGAGACTCTCGAAGACCCTCCCCCCTGCTCCTCCCTTGTAGGGAGGGGAGTAGAATGTATTTGAGTATTGGTATTATTCATTAAAATAGTCTTCTATCCGATTCTCACGGGCATAGTCACGTAACATCGCATAACGGTCGGGAGCCGAAGTCTTATATGAAGCCGAAAAATTTCTCATCCTTTAGAGGTAATTACTCCCCTCCCTACAAGGGAGGGGCAGGGGGGAGGGTCTTCTCCTTCTCCCTCTCCTCCAAATACTCATCCAGCTCCTCACGTGTGCCTCTGGTGATACAGATGCGGCCGGAGCGGGCGAACTGACGAACGACATCGAGGCTGTTGAGGGCATTGAAGAGGGAGAGGATGTCCTCTGTCGTGCCCGTCTTCTCGACTGCCATGTAGGTGGGGTTCACCTCCACGATGCGGGCGCCGTGGTGACGCACGATGCGGCACACCTCGGGGTTCTCCATCGCGGCGGGCGTCGAGATCTTCAGCAGCGACGTCTCCTGCAGGAATATCTCGTCGTCGGTGTAGTAGCGCGCCTGCAGCACATCGATGCGCTTCTCGATTTGCGCCTTCAGCACCTTCGCCATCTCCTCGGTGCAGTAGCACGTGATGGTGTATTTATGCACGCCAGGCGTGGAGCTGGCGCATACATTCAGGCTCTCGATGTTCACCTGTCGGCGCGTGAAGACGGCCGTCACCTGGTTCAGGATACCGGCGAGGTTCTCAGAGAAGACGAGGATGGTGTATAGGGCAGACCCTCCCCCCTGCCCCTCCCTTGTAGGGAGGGGAGTAGAATGTGCTTGACTACTTGGTATCTTATTCATAGATATGCATTTTTCTTCAAATGAAAACTCTTTTTTCCTTTCTTGGCAGGTAATTACTCCCCTCCCTACAAGGGAGGGGCGGGGGGGGGAGGGTCCGTGGAGGGTCTACTTCAGCTGCATCTCCTCCACGCTCTTGCCCGGAGGAGTCATGGGCAGCACGTCGTCGTCCTCCTTGATGCCACATTCCAGAATATAGGGCCCTGCGGTGGCCAGCATCTTCGCCACGGCGGCGGCCAGGTCCTTGCGGTCGGTGACGGCCTCGTAGGGGATGCCGTAGCCCTTGGCTATCAGCTCGTAGCAGGGGTTCATCATGCGTGTGAACGACTTGCGGCGGTTCCAGAACATATCTTGCCACTGGCGCACATTGCCCAGGTAGTTGTTGTTCATGAGAATCATCTTCACGGGAGCCTGCTGTTCCATAATCGTGCCGAGCTCCTCGATGCACATCTGGAAGCCGCCGTCGCCCATGAAGCAGCACACGGTGCGGTCGGGAGCGCCGAAGGTGGCACCGATGGCGGCGGGCATGCCGTAGCCCATGGTGCCCAGACCGCCGCTGGTGCAGAGGCTGCGGCGCTTGGGATATTTGAAGTAGCGGGTGGCAAAGAGCTGGTTCTGACCCACGTCCGTCACCAGCACCGCGTCGCCCTTGGTGGCCTCTGCCACTGCGTTCACCACCTCGCCCATCAGCAGCGGGCCCTCAGTGGGATGGATGGCGGGCTCGATGACCCTCGTGCGCTCTTTCTCATCGAGCGCTTTGAAGGAGGCGCGCCACGCGCTGTGGTCGCCCTTATGGATGAGGGCGGTGAGGGCCGGCAGCGACTCCTTGCAGTCGCCCACGACAGGCACCGTGACCTTCACGTTCTTGTTCATCTCGCTCTTGTCGATGTCCAGGTGGATCACCTTCGCCTGCTTGGCGTAGGTCTTCAGGCTGCCCGTGACGCGGTCGCTGAAGCGCATACCGATGGCGATGAGCACGTCGCACTCCTGCTCCTTCAGGTTCACGGCGTAGTTGCCGTGCATGCCCAACATACCCACGTTCAGCGGGTGGTCGCTGGGTAGCGCGCACAGACCCAACATCGTGCGGCCTGCGGGGATGTCGGCTTTCTCCAGGAAGGCGATGAGCTCGTCCTGTGCATTGCCGAGCTCCACGCCCTGCCCCACCAGCGCCAGCGGCCTCTCCGCCTGGTTGATCAGGTCGGCAGCCTCCTGCACATGGTTCATCTTCAGCTTGGGGTAAGGCACATAGGAGCGCACGAAATCCACCTTCTCCGCCTTGAACGCCACGAGCTCCGTCTGCGCGTTCTTCGTGAAATCCAGCACCACGGGGCCGGGGCGCCCGCTGCGGGCGATGAAGAACGCACGGCTCACGGCCCATGCGATGTCCTCGGCATGACGTATCTGATAGCTCCATTTCGAGATCGGCTGCGCCACGCCCACGAGGTCCACCTCCTGGAACGCATCCGTGCCCAGTGCCGTGATGGGCACCTGTCCCGCGATGACCACGATGGGTGTGGAGTCGATCATCGCGTCGGCCACGCCCGTGAGCGTGTTCGTGGCACCAGGGCCGCTGGTGACGATAGCCACGCCCACCTCGCCGCTGACGCGTGCGAAGCCCTCGGCGGCGTGTGTGGCACCCTGTTCGTGGCGCACGAGGATATGGTCGAACGCCTTCTTCTCGCCTCGCGTGTAGTCATAGAGGGCATCATAGACGGGCATGATGCTGCCGCCCGGGTAGCCGAAGATGGTCTTCACCCCTTCCCCCTTCAGCGCCAGCATCAGCGCCTCACTGCCTGTAATTTTCTGTTCCATGCGCTTTTCGCTAACAAATGTGGGAAATTAGAATAATGCCGCTACTTTCCTGATATCCTTCAGCATGCCCGTCAGGACAGAATCCTTGCGGGCTGTCTGCATATTGTACTTCGTCTGCAAGTACATCAGTGAGTCGGCAGGCACATCAAGAGCTGCCTCAAACATCAAGGCAGTCTTGGCCGTAAGAGGGCGATGGGCGTTAAGGATTTCGTTAACAACCGAATAAGTAAGCCCCATGCTCTCGGCCAGCTGTCGCTGACTGATGCCGCGCTCCTCTATTTCGTCCTTCAGCACTTCGCCCGGATGTGTGGCGAATGCGCCATAACCTAAATTTCCCATATACGTCTTCTATTTATAATGGTTCGAAAGATCCGTGATACTGCAAATGGTAATATCTCCCTCCGCTGATGTCTTGAACTCTATGCGGTATTGACTGTTCACCCGTACAGACTCTAGCCCCGCTTTGTCGCCTACAAGTTTTTCGTAGTGTAGCGAACGATAGCGGAAAAGATCTATAGGTTGATCAACCGAGTCAAGGATATTCACCACGCGCACATACCTCTTTACGATATCTGGCTGATAGCGATGCTGTTTATCACTCGTCACGCCGTCGTAGAACAGTTCACGCAGATAGTCCTTTTCAAACGATATTTCCATATTCAATGCAAATCTCGCGGCAAAGGTACTGCCTTTTTTCAATATTCGCAAATTTTGCGAACTTTTTCTACACGCTAGCCCTCTAATTATGTCATATCATTCCCATCTCCCCATCGCCTTCCTATCCGTGGGAAGGCTTTTTTGTACCCCATCTCGAAAAATACAGATATTTTTGTGTGCGGATTCAAAACAAATCCCTATCTTTGCCACCGAAAGGGCCACGAAGAAGGCTTTTCGAAGCCGATTCAACCTCAGAGAACGGGCCTGATCAATCTTATTGAAACAACGAAGCGTTATGCTCGACTTGCTGATAGAAACGTGAGAAACTTCTAAGGAATGCAAGGACGGTGTTAACGGTTCGCGCGTATAGCGTGGACTGATTGCAACCTCTCATTCCAAGGTAATTCTCACGACCTCTATCAGAAGAAGTGGCATCAGTGCCACGCTTCTAACTTTAAAATGCCCTTGTGGTTACTGGAGAGCACAAAAGAATCTTGTATATGGATATGACTGAAATTTTAAAAAATCAGAGCAAAGAAACTAGATGCTACATCATGTCTGCTATAATGATCTTTGAAGGTTTTAAAAAGATTGATGCACTGACCGAATATTTTGGAAAATGGAATCTTGAAACTTTAGGGCTAACTAAAGAAGACATGGAGCGTTTTCCGATGCCTGATTACACTCAAGTAGTGTCCCACCTAAAACCAATTTCTGATACCAAGGTAAGAGATTGGATAATTACAAACACTTATGCTCCAGTATTACAAAGTAAAAGAGCTGATGCACTAAAGACTTTTAGAATTTTCTGCTCTGACTTGTGTTGGGATGTTAACGAAATAAAAAAGTCAACTAAATTAACAGAAGAACTGTTAGAACTAAGCCCAATAGATGGAGGCATAAACATTGAAGACTCAATGATCAATAGGGGCTCAAGAAATAGCAGGGGAGCCGGGAATGGTTGTCTTTTTGCTTTAGCATTGATGATTGTTAGCACTTCAATATTTGTATATGCCATATCATGAGTAAACAGATACAAAGGAACGAATTCTATAGATTGAAGGCAAAAGAACTGGCCTATTCTTTAGAGCAGGCCCATGCTTTTATTAAAGAACATAATCTTTCCCGTGGATTGATAGCTGAGTGTGTCCTTCGTGAATTCTTATGTTCAATTTTGCCAGGAACAGCAAAGGTTAGCCAAGGGTTTATTGAATGGAATGGCACACTATCCCATCAATGTGACATCATCATTTATAACAAAATTCAGTATGCTCCTCTTTTCTCTTATGGTGACATCGAAATAGTTCCAAGCAGCGCTGTATATGCGGTTATAGAGGTTAAAACAAATATTGATGCAAAGAAATTTGGCAAACTATTGTATGATTTCGAGTTACTGAATCGATTAAGAGTCAATCAGAAATACCTGTTTATATACAACGGCTGCAAAGTCAGCACTATCAAGAACTATTTTTATGGTCCTTATGTTCCATCTTATGGAAAAATAAAAGGTGAACCTTTGTATGACCATGATAATTATGATGCCCTTCCAGATGGAATTATATCACTTTCCCCTGATTATTATATAAGCAAAGGTTATTATCAAGATGACAATAGGGACATGAAAGGCTATATGTCATATTCAATAACAGATAATACTAATAAAAAGATAGCTTGCATTCAAAAGTTTGTAGAACAATTGAGCGAACTTATCTCCATTCCACAGGATAAAGAATGTGTACCCTTTCAATTATTAGAAGAAATAAAACAAGATGACGATTTGAAGGCACTGAATATTGAAGAAGGATTTGGCCTTGTTGAGTTATAATTATGCCACTTGTTGAACACTTAATTATTAGATTACAATGAAAATGATAAGATTCTTTGCATTTGTTTCTTTTTGTGCGTTATTCTGCATATCGTGTGATAACAAAAAAGAGAAGAACGAAGAATGGCTTGAAAAGACTTTGCCAGAATTCGATGCTGAATATAAAACCATTATATTCCGAGAAGCACGCAATCATGATATTAAAGGAACCATTGATGTGTATTATAATACCCAAAAACATGATTTCGTTTTTGGCTGTCGCTTCACGTATTTTAATTATGGCGATGATATTTGCTTATACAATGGTTATAAAAATGATTGCTTTGTACCCTTTCTGGGAGATTTGAGTTTTATTCACGCACTAGAAAGAAAGGATAAGATTGATCTCATGAAAAAGAATCATAGTGAAAAATATGGTGACTGGGCACTGGTAAACATCACCATGGGAGAAATCTTTGCGACCAATGTTTTTATGACACCGCTCGCCATGAAAGCATATAAAGAGGGTGACAATGATGGTTTCATTTTTGCACAATTCTTGGGTAAAGAGATGTATATGAACGTACTTTTCTATGGAGGGTCTGATGATTGCCTGGTAGTAAGTAATTATCCCCAATTCATAATACCGCGTCACGAGACAGAATTTGTTTTTGGAAGTCCTGATAATCCCGGTCAATTTTGGCATAAAATGGAATAGACGACTAAAAATCAACTATCATTAGTTGAATAAACATGAATTCTTCCTCCATTTGGAAATAAACATCTATCTTTGTCCCCGTAACCTAAGGAATAAGGACAAGTTAAATTATGCGGTAGGGACATTCTTAGGAGCAGGCATTCCAATGTAGACGTGGAGGCGCTGCGGCGTTTCAGCGACAGCCGTTGGCCTGAAGAGATGGGTCGGACGCACGGCGTAGAGCATTGGGACCGAGTGGCCAGGTTCGGGCAGCTGCTGTATCAAGAGGGGGCTGACTTGGATGTCATCCTCGCCTTTGCCTACCTCCATGACTCAGAACGGATGAATAACGGTCGCGATATCAATCATGGCAAACGCGCATCAAGGCTGATTGACACGATTCGTCACACGAAACTGCAGAATATGACCGATGAGCAGATTGCTAAGCTGAAGAAGGCCTGCGAGCTACACACCATAGCCCATAGGACTGGCGATCTGACCATCGACATCTGTTTCGATGCAGACCGCATGGATTTACTTAGGGTCTGGAACAGGCCCTTGCCACACCGCATGGCCACCCATCGCGGTGCTGAACTGGTAGCAGATCCAAACTACGAGGACTTCTATAGGAAGTTCGTAAGAGAAACGAAACAATAAAACAATAACAGTAATGACATCAGGAACGAAATGGGGCTTAGGTTGCCTCGTAGCATGTATTCTATTAGGGGTTGGACTAGTAGGATTCATTTTCCTTACTTTTAACGAGAGAGCAGAGTTTGAATCCAACCCAGAGAAGCGGCGTGCGTTATTTGATACGCCTGATAAGATTGAAAAGCTGTCGGGCCTGCGGCTGCCAGACTTTGAGGTTCTTGAATATAAGATGGGCGAAACGATGATAACTGGTGATGCGATAGACACGCTTGTGGTAGCGTTTCAGGATGTCACACCAGATAGCTTGTATCATCTTTTGAGCAATGCCGCAGGCTGGTACACGATGTCGGACAGCCTAACCTTCCAATATGCTAATACCGAGAAGCGCTATACCGTCGATATCCTTTTGGAAGATAGTTCCACCCATGCGGAGATACTGCACACAAGGTGGTAAACTAATACTATAAACCGATTGCCACAAGGGTTGCTGTGAGGCGCCTTGTGGCAATCGGTGTGTTAAGAGGGCTCGGTCAGGTGGTATGCGCATTCAGCTGATGAAACGTAGCTTCCGGCGGTTGCGGGTTGGGCGGACGGCGAAGTGGAGCCAGATGGCGCCGCGGGCGTTGCGCTCGATGAGGAGCTCGTCAAAGTCCTCGCCGCTTTCATCGCTGATGTCCAGCAGGATGACGGCGTAGCGCAAGGCTTGCTCCATGCCGCTGACGCGAATGTCGGCGGCGCAGCCGGTGAGGTGATTGGAGGTAGCGGCACCGCCAACGGCTTTATTCACCGCCTCGGACCTATAACCGCTATTAATCACTATCGGAGCCTCCATGTATTCACTCCCCTCGCTAGCGATGCTCACATTTCTCTGCGCCAGCCTCTCCCCTCCCTGACGGGAGGGGTCGGGGGTGGGTCTATAGCGCTCGTTGTATCGGCTTCTCAACTGTTCCAGCCACCGGCACACCCGCTTCAGGTTCTCTATTTGTGCCTCATTCGGCACATTCTTCAAATTCACACTCGTCTTTGTCATCTCCGCGAGTGTGAAATGCTCTGTTAACTTTGTCATTTTCAATTTCCAATTTTAACTTTTCATTTTTAACTTTTCACTCCCCGCGCTCCCCTTTAGGGGGCTCGGGGGCCTTCTTACTCACATTTATTGGTGTACTCTTGGGGAACGCGATGCTGTAGGCGGTGTCGAGCCCGCGCTGGCGTGCGATCTGCGAGCGTGTGAGTTCTTGTAGGGTGAAATAGCGTGAGGTAAAATCCTTCATTGTATAGGTTGTCTTCTATGGGTTCTAAATAAATCCCCTCTCCCAGCCTGCAAGCCAGGAGAAGGGTGAAGAGGATGGTATGGATTCTAAAGCCTTCCATTCGGCTTGTGTTACATCACAACGCCGCTGGCGTGTGCTCCGATGGTGGTGAGCAGGGCGGTGATGATGGTGATGACAATCTCACCGATGCGCTTCAGGGTTTTCTTGGTACTTTCTTTCATTCTTCTTACCCTATGCAGGGATTTTGTCGAAACGTTAAACAATCAGTTTTCTTTTGAACCACGGATTATTCGGATTTCACTCTAAGCCAGAACTTAAATCAGGTTTATCTCTGAACTTAAATCAGGCTTAAATCAAGACCTAAATCTTTTTCTCTTTTTGACACGAATAGCCGTAATTACCATAATGCTTTCAACATCTATGACCACGGATGACTCGGATCTTACGGATAAAGAACTGAACTTAAATCATGCTTAAATCAGAACTTAAATCTGCGTGGGCGGTGCAAGGGATGACGCTCAAAGGACTTGTCCTTGGAGCTTGGAGTTTTCAAGGCAGACCATCTTGAAAACTAGTTTTCAGAGTGGCAGCCTTCGAAATCTCCTACGGCACACAGTCTAAGCTGTGAGCCAATCCCATGCTCCGAGTGCGTTTGTTCCATTATGATCCATTATGGTTATTTATGTTCAATGAAAGAGATTTAAGTTAAGATTTCAGTAAGATTTATGTTCCCAATCAGATCTCACTCGGCACCTGCGTAGCGTGCCGCCTTGATATTGACTTTGTCCATTCTTGTCACGACTCGGCAATTGGCAAAGCCTTCCTCCTTCGCACCTCAGCCAATCAAACAAGTTTGTTGGCTCTCGGTTTGGCGTCGGTTCAAGCAAGCTTGATGGCTCTCGCTGCTCCAAGAATTCGTGAGATTCGTGCAATTAACTTTGTTGACTTTTGTCACGACTCGGCAATTCAAGCAAGCTTGATTGCTCTCGCTGCTCCAAAAGTTCGTTGTTCAAGAAAAAATCCGTTTCATCCGTTCAATCCGTGGTCAAAAACATGTTTTCTGTGGTTCTTGAAAAGCGGTGAGGGCGCTTGCGCGCCACTCACCTAGCGGGGATTAAGGTTCGTCTTCCTCGTCGTCGTCGCTCCAGTCGGCGCTGGACTGACCCTTCTTCTGGGCCTTCTTGGCGGCGGCCTGTGCCTTGCGGCTGGTGACGTACTCGAACTCGAAGTCCTCGCGCTTGAAGTCGAGGCCGGCGCCGAGCTCGTAGTTCACGTTGACCTGCTTGATGTTGGCCTCGGTGAACATCTCCATGGCGGTCTTGGGGTTGCCTTCGGCATCCACGCCGGGCAGGGTGCCCTCGCTGCTGATGCTGGGGGCGAAGCGGCCGAGCTCGCCGAGCACGACGGCGTTGCCTTCGGTGATGGCCTCCTTGATGCAGTGGCACATGTCGGTGATGACGCCTACGATGGTGCCCTTGGAGTAGATGCTGTTGTGGTTGGACATGGCGAGCGTACGCCTTCTCGGGCTCTTCAGGATGAGCGGGGTTCTTCTGCATGGACAGAGAATACTTAAGTGTGTTTTTCATAGGACTCACCCCCGACCCCTCCCTATAAAGGAGGGGAGTAGATACTCTACCATTGGGGGATTTAAATTTTAGGGTTAATAAATTGGTTAAGGTTAGGGTTAAGGTTAAAGGTTAGAGGTTAGAGAGCCCCTTTTCCCGCTCCCCCAAAGCTACCCTCGCCCTTTGGAGAGGGGCTGGGGGTGAGGTCGGGGAGAAGCCTCGCTTCGCTCGAATGTCGGCGCCAGACATTGTTGCGTTGCGTCCCGGGCAGGCTCCCCTCCCTAACAGGGGGAGGGGTCGGGGGTGGGGCCACACCGTGGTGCATTTGCGTTTGCAGTGCACTGTACAAGGCGATGCACCGCGGTGCGTTGTTTTTCACAGTGCAAAGGTACTGCTTTTTTACGAGTCCTGCAAGAGTGAGAGGGCAAAAAGACACGCAAAAAAGCACGCCCCCCTGAAAGCCTTCACACTTGGATACAGAATACAGAATACAGTTTTCTAGTGAGCTGGTATAAATGTGGAGCCGTCAAGCGTAAGAAATTATATTATATATATTATAATTATAATATATATAATATAATTTCTTAACCATATTTTTGCCATGTAGCACCACTCTGTATGTATGTGCCGCCTAAAAAACTGTATTCTGTATTCTGTATTCTGTATCCAAACTTTCCCAGTGGCTGACGAATTTCAGTCGCTTTTTGTATTTCTGTGTGATGGACGTCGTTGAGGTTCTGACAGAAAGCAGACGGCCACAATGTCCGAGGGCTTCAAGGCCATTGTGTCTCTGTTAGAGAGGCTGTTGGCCTAGTCTTCGACCAGTTCCCGCGAGGATCTGCGAATGGTCTTTCGAGGCTTGAACAGCACTTCACCATCGTTCTCCACTTTATCCATGGCGAAGGGAAGGAGGTTTGTGCGCAGGACGATGCTGATGTCCGTGAGGGTGTCAAGGGTGAAGTTGCGTTCGCCCGACAGCCAACTGGAAATCTCTGATTCGCTGCGTCCCATTTGACGGGCGAACTCCTTCTGATTCATCTTACGCTCTGCCAGCGCGTCCTCGATGCGGGCGGCAACAATCATCTTGGTGCGTGTGCGCGCCTGCTGCTTCTCGTCGATATTTGCAAGCAGGGTTCCCAGAACGCCTGTTGCCTGTTTCTTCGTCACCTTCATAGTCTTATAGTTCTGTGATTTGACCATCGTCTTCGATTCGTAATTCTCTGTTGTTGATGCGTTTGTTGATTTCTTTGGCAATCTCGCGCATCTGCTGGGCCTTGGCATTGAGCTGAGGCTCTTCTTCGTATGCCCTGATGTTGGCGGGCTTGTAGCCTCCTGAGCCAAAGAGGACTACCGTGTGGTTGAAATAGATGCCATAGAGGCGTAGCTGGCCCGTTCCCTTGAGTGCGACAACGCCATCGGCCAATGCTCCTTCGCCCTCTTTGAAAAAGGCCTTGCGGCAACCCGTGTAATTGGCCATCGTTTGGATGCGGTCTCTGACGAGAATCAAGTCATCCATGTGAGCAGTGTTCTCGTTGAAGAATTGCTCGATGAGCGTCTGTTCGTCGCCTTCCATTGTGACGGAATAGACCTTCGCCATCTCGCCGGAGAGACCTTCCATTTCTGTTATTTCAAAATCCATGTTGACATCTTTTGCGCTGCAAAGGAAAGAAGAAATTCGGATATATCCAAATTTTTCTTTGTTTTTTATGCCTAAGCCATAAACTGAGCGCTGTTCCTTTCAGTTTATCTAGCCAAAGCGACAATTTGACAAGTTGTCACTTCCAACCTAAAATCCGCAGAAATTTTTCGAGTGTCAGATTTCGCCCTTGCTTGCGCCGATTCTGTCTGATTTTGGGCTTAGAAGCTCTTGACATGACTTGTATGCAGACACCTTCCCCTTACCCCGTAAGGTCGAGAGGCTACCCACCTTTATCACGACTTTCTTATGGTTGTTGACATAAACGCCACGCTGCGTTGGCCTGCCGATGAGACGGCGACCGTCGAGGGTGTACCACGCATCGTCGGCCGTCTTTGCATCCGTGGGTAGCGAGGCAAGGGAAAGGGCGGTGTTCATGATGGTGCTGATAGCGGACACGTCGTAGAAGGCGGAGTAGTCGTAGGCGACTGGGTCGCCGGAAGCAACGGCAATGGGATAGTTGGGGGTGACACCGCTGTCAATCTCGTTCCAGTTCTTGTCGGTCAGACGTCCGCGATAGGAAGAAATCTGGAACTGGAGGCCTTCGGGGGTGACAAAGTTCTGCACGGCACAGGCGCCGCCGCCACTCTTCTCGCCGATGATGGGGAATCCCATGTCTTTCATGAGTGAGGGGAAGAGGTTGGCGCATGAGAATGAGACGCCAGAGGTCAGCACGCCGTAGTTCAGATTGTAGTTTTTCCACACTTCCTTGTCCTGCTCGTCGAACACGCCGTCGAAGTTGCAGTCAACGTCATAGCTAACCAGCATGCGCTGCTTGGTCAGGGTGTTCTCGCTATAGTAGTGGCTCTGTCCGGCGATGAGTGCCGTCATGGCCATCACGATGTCGAGCGAGCCGCCTCCGTTGTTGGCTACGTCAATGATGAGGTTTTTCACCTCCGGGTCATCGTTGGCCTGCTTCATGGCATCGAGCACCACGCTCAGATCGCCCGGGAAGTCCGTATCGACGGCTGGCGTATTGCCCGTGCAACCGCCGGCATAATACTCCCTCCACGCAGCAAAGTTGTTCATGAACTGGGGATATATCAGATATGCCGTGTCGCCGCCCTTATAGTAATAGTCGGTTATCCCCTTGTCACTGCGGGCCTTGTCAATGGCCCTGTCCCGGGGTCTGCTGATCATGGGGATAAGGGATCTGTCGCTGATCATCTGGTACAGAGCAGGATAGGTCTTCTCAATGTATTTAGTACTTGAGAGCCACTTGATGACACCATCCTTTATTTTTAGGGCACTGAAGACCTTGAGATCGACATACATGCCAGTATGCCCTCCGTCGTCGAGCACTGCCTGCATGCCAAGCATGCCGATAACGTAATCCTTCATGTTGGTGCTCGTCAAAAGCTGCTTGATGGTGGTGCCGTTGTCAATGATGTTGTCGCTGAGGGCCTTGTTCAAGCCGTTCTCCTTGATGGCATTTTCGTAAGGCGAACGTCCGGGCATGCCGTAGAAGTGGTCGATGACGAAGCACAACTCCTTGTAGGTGAAGTCGGCCAGGTCGGCAGCGCGCGTCTGCTGCTCAAGGATGGCCATCGCCCTTTCGGGTTCGAACTTGCAGATATCGGAGTTCGCGTTTTCGGTCACCAGGACAACCTTCTCGCCGTTATAGCCGGCGATGTGGTAGTACAGGTCGCTGTACAGGTCGGCAATGGTGGCAAAGGGAAAGTACACCGCGCCGTCATCGCCACGCAGGTCGATGCCGTATTTTTGGAAGTCGAAGGTGGTGGTGACCGCTGCGGGCGTCACCTCTTGAGTGCGGTAGCGGATGAAGGGGGCGCCGTCAAGATAGACATTGTCCATGCCCTCCTTCTGTATCAGGCTCATCAGGTTGGTGAAGGCCATGTAGTCATCGGACGAGAACTGCTCGGTGGTGGTATTTACCATCGCCTTCGCATACTGGTTCTCGAGAGTATATTGACCGTCGCCGGTCTTGGTGATGGTCATCTGGCTGCCAGGAAGCATCAACGCCTGGAAGTCAGCCACGGAGATGTAGGCCACCGACGGCAGGTCATCGTAGAAACGGAGGGTGACGGTGCCGCCGTCCTCACCACCACGGTTCACAGGCACTTGCTTGGCTGTAAACGCAGCTTCGGCAAAAGCA